>JBCCEA010000027.1:0-54878 GCA_039030515.1 Myxococcota bacterium
CTGATTTGGCGCTCGCAAACGATCCAGACGCAGACCGACTGGCGGTGGCCTGTAAAGACGAAACCCGGTTTCGCATTCTGAACGGCAACGAAATCGGTTGTCTGCTTGCCCATCACCTCCTGCGCTCCAAAAAAAACTCACGATCGACGAAAGGGCCGTGCATTCTTTCATCGATCGTGAGTTCTCCGTGGATCTACGAGATCGGCAAGATCCACCAGTGCCGCGTGGAGCAGACCCTAACCGGATTCAAGTGGATCTCCAATCGAGCCCTTGAACTTGAAGCTGAGGGATACGACGTCGTATTTGGTTACGAGGAAGCACTCGGATACTCGGTAGGTTCGTTGGTTCGCGATAAAGACGGAATCGGAGCCGCCGTGGCGTTCGCGGATCTCGTCGACCGATGCACTCAGGAGGGAAGAACCCTCGTTCAAGAGCTGGAGAACCTCTGGCGAAGAACAGGTCTGTTCATGTCACGTCAAGTATCTAGGGTGCTCGACGGCGAACAAGGATCCCAAACGATCCGCGAGATGATGCATGCGGTCCGGAGCTGTCCTCCACATCAGATGGCCGATTGGAAGGTAGCCTCGATAAGCGATTTGCAAACTGGACTTCGCCGGTATCCGGACGGCAAGTCTGAGCAGGTGCCTTTGCCTCGGAGCAACGTGCTCAGCATCTCTCTCGAGCCTGGCCACAGAGTGATGATCCGTCCCAGCGGAACGGAGCCGAAGATCAAGCTGTACTTTGATGTTCGACTGGATTTCAACGAGCGCGATTCGTTTGCACTTCATGAGCAGTACGGCAACTCCGTGCTGGACGCGCTTGAAAGCGCCCTAGAGGCGCATTTCATGGCCCACATGAACACGCCTATGTCTGCCTGACCTACTTGCGCGTTTGGGCAGACAACCTACTCGACCGGTGCGATCCCATTTCTTCTACCCTTAGAAATCCGGGGAGTGCGTGCTGTGCTGCCCTTGCTGGGCTTTTCTCAAGTCGGTCCGCCCAATTCAGGGGCGTCGCGGATCCAAAACATAGCCTTTCCTCGATCCGCGTGCCGTCTCGTCACGTTCCTTAGGGGCCTCATTCTTTTGGGTGGGCGCTGCCAGCTCGACATCATGTACTGAATCAGATTCTTCGGAACGCACCTCGAGCGGAGGCGGCAACGTCTCAATCTGTCTGGTTACAGGCAGGAGTTTTAGGGGTTCGGGGTTGGTGCTCGTCGGGGTGCGGTTCGCATCTTCCAGGTTGCCGGAGGCATCTCCTAAGGCGAGGGCGAAGACCAACGCCGCAAATGCGAGCACCAAGAAGAAAAGGAGCCCAATAGGACCAAAGAATCCGTTGATTCGTATTCCCGCAGGAGCTCGGTTCGAGTCGAAGACCGCACCTGTAGGGTCGCTGTTCTGTCCGCTGTCGGCACTGGATGTTCTGAGCGAAAAGGGCCCCGCCGGTGCAGGACTTGAATTCCGGCCCTCTTCGGCGGCCGCAGGCAGCGGGTACTGCTGATAGGCGGGCGGTACATCATCCGAAGGGGCGGCCAGCCCTTCTCCTTGGAACTCTGCGCAGATCACCGTGATGTTGTCGTGTCCACCACCGTTGTTGGCCAATTCGATGAGACGAGTCGCCACCGCGTCGAGACTCGCAAATTCTTGGAGTGTCTCCTTGATCAGATCTGCGTGGACTAGCCCACTCAGACCGTCCGAGCAGAGCACCAAGCGATCGCCTTGGCGAATCTCCAGGAACGTCAGGTCTACACTCACTTCTTCTGTCGTACCGAGCGCCTGAAGGATGATATTCGAATGCTCGAATGCCTCTGCCTCTTCTTCGGTAAGCTGACCCGCCTCGATGAGTTGGTTCACCAGGGATTGGTCCTTGGTGATCAGAGACAGTGTCGATCCCCGAAGCAAATAGGCCCGACTGTCTCCCACTTGCCCGATGAACAGGACTTTGTCGACCATACCGGCCACCGTTGCAGTCGTTCCCATACCGCGTCGCGATCGATCTAATCTTGCTGCGTTAAAGATGCGGTTTCCCGCCTCCTCGATCGAATGCATGAGTCGGTAGGCGAAGCCATCGCGATCTGCTGGAGGATCGCTACACTCCATGACCTCGTAAATCGTGTCGACCGCCATTTGACTCGCAACTTCACCGGCCGCCGCACCACCCATGCCGTCGCACACGGCCAACACCAGGCCTTTGCCGCATACGATCGCTTCCTGCTCAGCCCCGTCAGTCAGTCCTGCCTGGCTACGATACAGGTCTGCCACGAGGAAATTGTCCTCGTTGTGTTCCCGGACAAGCCCCACGTCGGTCTTCCCAAAATAACGGCACAGAATCTGCGGGACTTCTTTCTGAGTAGCCTCATCATGTGCGCCCGCGGCCGCTTCCTCCGCAGTCGTTTCCTCCGCGGGGCCAGAGCGCTCTGGTTCGCTTGCAGAATTTAGAGACGCGTCATCCCTATCTACCGCTAAATCGATGACGTTCTTCATATCATCGGAATCAGGCGCGGGCGTCGAGGCCGCCGAGTTCAGCAAACCACAGACCCCGTCTTCACCACTAGGGTCGTCACTCGGTCCACCGATAGAGTTCGGCGTCGGTCGTTCCTCGGGAGGATGGCTGTCTCGTTCGACTTCGTTCATCGATTCCCCGAATCGCTATGGATATCATACCGGAACAAATGCCGACCGATACGAAACATATCCCCAGACTCGAGATTCCATGCTGAGCGGATGCGAAGAAAGGTTCCGTTGAACGACTCCAAATCACCCAACTCGAAGGCTCTAGTCGTTTGGTCGAAAGAGATCATCGCATGTCTCCGCGAGAGAAAAGGGTCGTCTGTAAACACGATCTCCCCAATTTCTCGACCAAGCACTGTCTCGTTCCGGTGGATGTAATACATGTCTCGTCCGATGCCCTCGGTGGTGCACTGAACCAAACGTGCAAACCTGGGTGCTCCCGGAGTACCGAACACAGAAACCCCATGAGCACGCGCGGGGCCAAGAGGAAGCTTATCATCCGACACTACCTCTAAGCGTAACACCTGCTGGCCGATGAGGATCATATCTCGATCCTTCAACGCATGAGGTCGCCGGAGGCGCACGTAGATTCCGTTCACACTGTCGAGATCCTGCAGAACCACATGATCACGACGGATCGTCACGCGTGCGTGGCGGTCTGAAAGATAGGGATCCTCCCGAAGAATCAGTTCACCCGCAACACGACCGATGTCGGTGTTCGGTACACAGAGCGGAAAAGCTTGACCGTCGGAGCCATCTTTCATGATGGCGACCAGCCTTGACCCGGTAAGCCCGCCGACCATCGCCGAAGGGGTGTCGGTAAGCGAAGCCGGGTTCACGACGGGGACGCGCTGCGGTTCGGAACCTGAAACCCGATCACCCGTCGAAGTCTTCTTCAGGGGCTTGGCTTGACGCTCCACCGAGTCCGAGACTCCCAGCTTGCACCCACATTCTTGGCAAAAGATGCTTGTATCCAGATTTGGATAACCGCAGCTCGGGCACTTCATGATGCTGAGAAGTGGACCCTGCCTTGGTGGCGCCGTCAAGTCATGAAGAACGGAGCCCACATGCTCCGGAGCCTCCCTAGGGCGATTGGAATATCGCAAGTCCGATCTGCAAGGTCGTCGCCACGTCTAGCCCAGAACCCACCGAACGCTTCAACCCATCACTGTCCGCCTCAAACTCAGTGGTCGAGAAGAACCACCAAGAGTTCCCGATGCGGAGGGAGACCTCTGCCGACAGCTCGATTTCGATACCAAATCTCGCTCCGAAAGCCCCCCCGGCGGAATCCACCCTGAAGCTGTCTCCGAAAAGAAGCCCCCCACCCATGATCTCGACGTAGGGATGAACCATGCGATGAGGCAGCATCCCGTAGCGAACTCCCCCGTACAGCAACTGAAGCACGCCAAGCTCGTACACGCCGTTACCGTCGAGAAACCAAAACTCGGCACCGGTCAGAATCGCAAACCCGTTGTTCCACCGCCGCTCAAGCGATCCACCAATGCCGCCTCCCAACCGGAAGAGACAGCGTGCCCTCTGCGCGTCTTCTCCCGCACCCACCGTGCCTGGGCAGAGCTGATCGTTAGACACGGGCATCACCAGTGGCGTGTGGACCTCGCCAACCAGCACGGACGGCTGCTCACGCGGCTTAGGCGGTAACTGAAAGGACGCGTCGTCCTGGGCCAGAGCGCTTGAGTGAGAACATCCAACCCACAGACAACATGAAATCAAAGCAGAGGCGGCGGGCCTAAGCGCTCGAGCGCTCAATGTAAGTACGGGAAACTCATGCATTGTTGACAGGCCCTTTGGCGCCTCTATAGTAGCGGCGAATATCGTCACCCTGAGGACGGAGATGGAGATCTACCTCGACAAGCGCTCGGTTCGCCAGTTGCGACTTTCGATTGCAGACGCGATCGAAGAGGGCGACAGCGATACCCTTCGTGAAGACGTCATCGACGCTTTCACGGATGAGCAGATCGAAGAACTTGAACGGCGACTCGACTCGGGAGACTTCTACGACTTTGTGTCTGAGATCTTAGACGAGTGGAGCGGGGAAGATGCCGACGAGCTCTTCGAACTCTTGGAGGCACAACTCGCCGACGCGGACGTCGACATGAAGTATGCAGCTTCCGAGGGAGACGACGAAGAAGAAGAAGAAGAGGACGACGAGGAGGAACTCGGAGAGGATTTCGAGTCTGAGGAAGAGCTCTGAACACACGCTTGCGCGCTCAACCTCCTCACGCTGTTCAACCTCCTAACGCTGAAGGGGCGCCTCGCGAAGCAAACCTTCGGGACATCGCGTCACATGAACTGCTTTGGCTCGGCGAAACGCACTCCCCACTTCAAATTCACTCAGGACACGGCTTAGATATCGGCAACCGCGCTCCGTTCTGCCGGCTTCAAGCGACATCAAGCCTAGCTCGGTAAGCGCATCGTCTCGCAGCGTGGAGTTTGGAAAGTCGGTGTACGTCTTCATGAAGTAGCGCGCTGCCTTTTCGAAATTCTCTAGCCGATCTCGATAGATCCGGGCGATCTCTAAACTCGCGCGAGGAAAGGCTGCAAGCGTGTAGCTCCCCACAAGAGTGGTCGACTCAGCACGCTGCAGCATACGATCCAGTCGATGCACCGCCCGGCCATAGTGCTCGTGACGAATCTCCATAGCGACGAGCATCCAGATCGCATCGTCCCATAGATGTCCCTGCGGATAGGGATGATCGCGCACCAATCTCTCGAGTAGCGCGGTGGCCGCGACATCTTCTCCCGCCTCAAGCTTCAAGCGCGCATGCGAGATCAAGAGATTGTCCCCGATCGGGGTGTCTCCAAGCGTTTCATACATCTCGGCCAAGTAACTCTGGGCTGCTTCTAGCGCCTCGCGGCGCCTGTAGTCTCTGAGCACGTTTTTGAGCGCAGAGCTTGCAAGCCCATGGCTCGGCCAGGTTGCGATCAGGTCCTTCCAAGCGTCTACGGCAACCGCGTGCGATCCAAGCGCATGCTGGATACGAGCCGCGTCATAAAGTGCACGCACTGTGCGGCGCGCGACGGGGCGACGGGCGGCCAATCGCTCGAGCACGCGCAAAGCCTCGAGTTTTCGATCGGCACGCTGCAGAACTCGCGCAAGAAGGTAGAGCGCTTCCTCTTCGTCTACGCGACGACCTGCGTGCTCTGCAGCTTTGCGGAATGAGGCTTCCGCATCCGGATGGCGCTCGTGAAGCAGGTGGCGTCTGCCCGCCGCAAAGGCCTCGGTGTACGAGCGGCTTTGAGGGGAACTGATCGTGGGAGGGCAACCCAAAAGAGTGAAGCATCCTAGGACGACAAGACCGAGCGTGAAGCGCGAACTAAAGGCTGAACGGCAAGCGCAGACGGAGTTTGGTCCTGGGCCGCCTCGCGAGCTGAATTCTTTGCTAAGCCGCATCTTGACCGTACCCGCTGCGGTCTTCGATCACCACGCCTGAACCTTCCGCAACACTCAAACTCCTGCTTTGCTTGACAACATCTTCTCCGCGGGTACATGCCCTCTACTTGGACGGCCATCCTAGCTCAGTTGGTAGAACAGCTCATTCGTAATTCGTCGATGTTAGGTGGTAGCGCTTTGGTTTGTGTTCGTAGTTCCGGCGGGTTACGCGTCCCGATGACTTTACGTTCTCACATTTTTTCTCACATCCACGAAGGTAGCCGAAGACGAAGTTGAGAGCGGTTCAGACATGCCATCCTAGCTCAGTTGGTAGAGCAGCTCATTCGTAATGAGCAGGTCACCGGTTCGAGTCCGGTGGATGGCTCAACGAAAAGCGCCGCGGCTCACCATGCGCGCATCGTCAGCCGCGGCGTTTCACTTTGGTGCGAAGTCTGATGTTGCGAAGTCTGATGTAGAGCTCGCCAAGGTTGGGCGCGACGCCCCTCCACACGTCTTCGAGTTTGTGCCGCGACGCGTGTAAGACGGATGCCGCAATCTTGGCCTGGTAGTACTCCGTGGTGGTGACAGACCGGTGCCCGAGCCAGTCGCGAATGCGCGTCATCGAGAGCGGCTTGCCCCGGGTCCCCGTGGCCAGGTGGCTCCCGCAGTGGTTGGCTCGTACATCGGGGTTACTCCTTGCGACGGGCGATTCGTTCTCTTGCGTCGCTGCATCCCGAGCTTTTCGGGCGACGCTTTTCGGGACGAATGTACGCACGCTCGCCTCAGAAATTTGACGGCACCGATCGGCCGCGCTCATGTCAAAAATAGGGTTCATCGCCTCTCAGAAGGTGATGAGTCCAGGAGCCTGTCGCTGTTGGCGCAGCGGCGGGTTTCCGTTTTATGTACTGAGCGTCCCATTAGAATCAGGCCTTGGTAAATGCTAACCTAATGAAATCTAATGTTATTTTCCCACGTAGCACTTGCGCGAGAGCGCGATTGACCAAACATTTCATCCGGTTATATTTATAAGTACGGATGTTTTGTTTCTGATGCATCTCGACAAGAAAATACGGCGAATGGCCGCCAAAGGGATTGTTCGGCCCCGAGACCTTGAAGAGCAAGGCATCCCGAGGTCACGTCTCTACGCCCTGCGGGATCAAGGCCTCCTGACTGCGGTGGGTCGTGGGCTGTACACCGTCGCTGACCCCGACATCACCGAGAACCACACCCTGGCCCTCGTCGCGAAGAGCGTGGACCACGGCGTGATGTGCCTCCTTACCGCACTGCGGTTTCACGGCCTCACCACGCAGGCTCCTCATCAAGTCTGGGTGGCCATTCACGGCGACGCGCACAAACCCGTGATCGACTACCCGCCGACCCGCGTCGTCCGTATGACGGGCGAGGCAGTGACCGCAGGCATGGAAAAGCACTCGATCGAAGGAGTCCCCGTACGTGTCTATGGCGCGGCGAAAACGGTGGCCGACTGCTTCAAGTTCCGAAACAAGATCGGAACGGACGTCGCCATCGAAGCCCTGCGCGACTTCCTCTCACGTCGCGGCCGCAAGATCGATGAGCTCCAGAAGTTCGCTCGCATTTGCCGGGTGACAAACGTCATGCGTCCGTATGTGGAGAGCATCGCATGAAGAAGGTCCAAAACGTCACGGCGTCTGTGCGGCAGCGGCTGCTCAACCTCTCTCGCGAACGTGGCGACGACTTCCAACGGATGATCACGCAGTATGCCCTCGAACGTTTCCTGTACCGGCTCTCGGTTTCGCAGCATCAGGACGACTTCATTCTGAAAGGCGCCATGCTCTTCAGCGTGTGGAGCAACGATCGGCATCGTGCCACGCGCGACCTCGATCTGTTGGGGTTTGGAGATCCGTCTCCTGATCGACTCCGGAACGTGATCGAAACCATATGCGCAATAGAGACCCAGGAGGATGGCCTCCAGTTCGACACCCGTAGTCTATCTGTCGCTCACATTCGAGAGGACAAGGTCTACGAAGGTACGCGGGCAACCTTCACTGCCATGTTGGGCCGTGCTCGGATTCATGTGCAGGTCGATGTGGGCTTCGGCGACGCAACCACTCCGCCGCCTGAGCTCATCGAGTTCCCGACGCTGCTCGACTTTGCGGCTCCGAAGCTTCGCGCCTATCCACGGGAGACGGCTATCGCGGAGAAGTTCGAGGCCATGGTGGCCCTCGGCATCGACAAAAGCCGCATGAAGGACTTCTACGATATCGCAGTGCTGGCAGGTGAGTTCGAGTTCGACGGCCAACGTCTGCAAGACGCGGTTCGAGAAACGTTCTTACGTCGCCGAACGAGTGTGCGGAACCGCGAACCCTTGTCGCTTACAGACGAGTTCTATTTGAACGACCACAAAGAGACTCAATGGCGAGCGTTCGTCGACAAGGGCCAGCTGATGCGCAACACAGACTCCTTGGAAGGAACCGTTCGACTTATTCGCGATTTCATCATGCCGGTCGCGAAGGCAGTTCGGAGCGGCGAGTCGTTCGCAAAGGTCTGGGTCGGCAATATCGGCTGGCACTGAACGACTCCGAATTTTCCGGCCCTATTCCAGTTTGTTCATTCTTCGAATGTGTCTCGTGGCATCGCACGAATGACAGCCTCGCGCGCTCGATGTGTCTCGGGCCGGAACCGCAAGCGGCGCATAGCCCGGGCTTCGATCTGACGGATGCGCTCGCGGGACAAGCTCAGGATGTCGGCCACTTCTTGAAGCGTGTGTGAGCCGCGTTCGGCCACGTCCAGCGAGCGGGAGCTCTCGAGTTCCCACGGCTTGAGGTCGGGTTGGTTGAGCAACAACGAGCCGTTCAGCTTTACGTCCAGGTAGAGATGATGTCGGCAACCCACCCAAGGACACGGGCGCGGGCCATCCATGCAGTCGCCACGCGTGCGAGACCGCGGTACATTCACCTCGTCGATCACCCGGAGCGCGCGTCGGTCCGCAGCGGTAACACACTTGGCGGAAAGGGACTTGTTGCGTCGCCGCTTGCGGCTTTGTCTCGGAACGTCCGGTGCCTTTTTCCGGACGCCCGTCGACTCTCGATCCGGCTCGCTGGGCAAGGTGGCGGAAAGCGTGGTTGCTTTGCCAGATTTCCCCGCGCCTTTGATCGCCACCGGCGAGGGACACCGAACGCTTGCTGACGCCAAACTCGGCCGCGGTCTGATCGCATGCTGGGCGAAGGCGACACGACCATCGCCACCTGGGAGCACACCTACATTCTTCGCCGCACGGGCGACTGCTGGCGCGTTTCCCTCACCATCGCCGATGGCGAGATGGCGGCATGGGCCGCGCTCGGCGCACAGCTCTGAGTTCTAAGTTTCCGGCGGAGCAGTGACCGGCGGTAGTGCTTCGCCTCCCTCGTTTCGTAGCGAAAGCGGTGTCAGGTCCAAATGGGCTACCAGCCACGTTTCACGTGGGGTGTCATAGATCATGTCAAAGTTCAAAATCGCTTCGCTGAAGTCGACGGTCGTTGTCTCCTCGTAGTGCGACGCACGAACGTAGGCGCGAAGGGTTGCGGTGGTGGAGGTCTCGTTCTGTATGAGAACTGAGCCAATCACGTGAAGAGAGCGGGGGTATCCGGGCGCCGGCGATACCCAGTTGCCTGCTTCTGCGGAACCGGTGACGACGTTGATCCAACCCTCGATGCCTGGGGCAAAGGTCTGATCGCCGCCCAGAACCTCCGGCAGCTTGAAGGTGATGAAACAGTCGTCGGTGATGTGGTCCACAAGCAGAGCACGTGCGCGCTCCGTGTCGAGGGCGAACATTGCATCCCACACCTGAACGTGGCGACCGGGCACGTTTCGCAGATCGATGCGCCGATGCACGGCGTCAAGCGAGCTCGTGTTGTCGACGAGGGATGTGGAACGTTCGTCGCAACCCAATGAAAGATGGCAGAGCACAGCAATAAGGAAAAGAACGCGAATCGATCGACGGTCCATAGTTTCAACTCTCATTTCAAGATCCGGCGATTCCATAGAGAAATGCAGGGATGGCAAGTAGAAACCCTGTTCCCCAGGCAATGCTGCGAAACGGCGTGATTCCCGCCGCATAGAATACGAAATGCAACAGTCGTGCTCCGAAGACGGTAACCGCTGCGTATTGGGTCCAAATATTCGATACGCCCGCAACCGCAGCTACGATTACCAGCGGCGCAAAAACCGCCAGACCCTCGACGTGATTGCGCACCACTCGAGAAAGGCGGGCCGTGGTGGCGGTAGCACCCGGCGGCGGGCCGTCTCGATTCGAGAGTGCGTAGGCAGTCCCGGAAGTGCGATCGGCGTGAATCTGTTGGAGGAAGATAGCCATCCAAAGCACCACCGTCGTGCCGAGAAGCGCCCAAAGTTCCATCGTCATTCCATATGCTGATGCCATGCTCCCTCGATTCTCATTCGGCGATCGGTTTCCAGCAGCTGATTTCGCCACGATCGTTATCCAACGCGACCATGTTATATAACGACTGGTATTTAACGCAAGACATATTATAACGATAATTGCAAAACCACGCCTATGGCCCTAGTATCGAGTGATGCCGCGGCCTCGTACGTTTGACGAAAAGGAAGTGATTACGCGCGCTATGTTGGCGTTCTGGAAGAAGGGTTACGGAGCCACTTCCATTCGTGAACTCGAAGATGCCACCGGGATATCGCGAATCAGCATCTACAATGCGTTTCGTGATAAGGAAGGCTTGTTCCTTGCGGCGCTGCGCAATTATCACCAAATCGCCCACGCGTTCCTGAACGAAGATTTTATCGCTGGCGGGCTCGACTCGATCGTGGCGCTTTTTGAGAGCATGGCGAAACGTCGTCCGAAAGACGCGCCGGAGCATTTTGGTTGCTTGATGGTGAACTCGATACTCGACGTTCATGGAATATCCGCCGAGGCGCATCAGATCGTGATGCACTGCCGTAAAGACTTACTTTCAGCCTTCACCTCGGCGCTACGTCAGGCGCGTCGCGACGGTGAGATCGACGCGACGGATCGAGAGATCAAGGATCGTGCTGAGTTTCTGGTCGCAGTGATGTGGGGTTGTAGAACAACATCTCGATTGGCCGGCGACGCGTTGGCCGGGCGCGGAATCGCAAAAACAGCAGCGGCAATGGCCTGTGGTTGGCGAGTTTGAACTGCCTTGCTGCGCTTCGTGGATCGTTTTTCGTTGGCGACTTTGAGCAAGAATGACTAGCGCTCTTGCGCATGTGCGTGCGTAATCACGCCAGGATCGCATCGCGCATGTGTGTTCTGCGGGGGTGTCCCGTATACCGCGCCGCTTGGGCCACTGCACTGAGCAGGCCTACCCCGTACCCTTACGAAACCAAGTTGCGGTGGCCGACCTAACGGTTCGCTTGTTTCGTTTGCACTTCGCACATCCTACGTCTTCGGGCCTATGCTGCAGCGAATGATCAACATCGGCGCTCGCCCTCAACCAGTCGCGACCATTCAAAAACGCGCGACGAATACAGAGCACGCCGAACGCAAACGCGAATCACCCCGTCGTGGCATCACGGCGAAGCCGGACCGTGTTGCGAAGCGGCGCCTCGCCGAAGAGTCGCGCATAGTCTCGGCTGAACTGAGAGGGGCTCTGATATCCGGCGCGGTAGGCCGCGTCTTCGGCCGTCGTGTGCTCGTCGACCATGAACCGCTATCTCTTTATACTTCGTGAAGTCGTGCACGAAGCCGACGTGCACCATCCCGTCGCTCTCCTGCGCCCCCGTAGTGAGCGTTTCAAAGTCGCGCAGCTCGCCCCGGCGAACCCCGCAGCCAGCATCGCGGAATGCTTTTGCCGACGCATCGGAGCGAGCCAGCCCGACGACTTCGTGACCGGCCTGGATGAGCTCGCGCATGATGGCCGTTCCGATAAAACCGGTGCCCCCGGTGAGAAAGATGTTCATGGTCTTCATCATGCAGACACGGACCTAGATCGAGAATGCGCGAACGTCCGCAAATCTCGCCCGATCGTCCGGAACACAAGGATGGTGCCTCTATGGCCGCTGTGAAACCGTTCTTACGTCCCGTTTCAGAACATGTGGGAGAAATATGAGAATCGGGTTTACATATTGGTGCGAAGTCTGATGTAGAGCTCGCCAAGGTTGGGCGCGACGCCCCGTCCATACGTCTTCGAGTTTGCGCCCCGACGCGTGTACGACGGATGCCGCAATCTTGGCGTGGTAGTACTCCGTGGTGGTGGCGGAAATTTCGCTCGAGCAGATTGGGGGCGATCGGCCCGTCGTGATTCGAGTCGGTCGTCTTACGGCAGGCCTTCTCTTGCTAGCGACCACAGTCCCTCGAGCTTCACCGCGTCAGCCTTGAATTCGTCCGTGAACTACCGCCGTGGTCGCTTCGTCTTTGTTGAACTTTTCTTCTTCGCCATCGGACACTCCCGCGTCGGCCCAACGTCCCTGAGGGCTTACCTCGAGGACCCCTTCACCGAGCCTAGCGCCGCAGCCCGCGACTCGACGCGCTCCCACATGCGGAGGTAAGCCTCGGCGCTTCGAAAGAGCGGCTCGAGGTCGGAGTCGCTCATTCCCGCTCGACGGGCCTCTTCGATGAGCTCGGCGACGAGGCCGATATGAACCATGCCCTCGGTGTTGAAGTCGATGAGTCTGTCCCCAACGCGCGGCTCCATGAAGACGACATCGCCTCGGTACGATTCGAAGGGGTAGTCGACCTCGTGCTCTTGCGGCTCGCTGCAAACACTTTCATCCCCGAAGCGAGGACGCGGCGCGTGGGCGAAACCGTTGAGGTCGAAGCCGAATCCTTCTGCCGGGTATCCATCGCGGGAGCGAATCAAGTCGATTCGTTCGATATAGCGGGTGCCAAACGCTCCCTCGCTGTCGCTACAGCGGCCGAAGTGCCGATTCGACGAGAGGCCGCCAAGTTCATAGAGCTCGCCCTGATTGTTCGTACCGTGCGTGGCCGTGGCCGGGAAGTCGAAGTCTCGAAGCAGCTCATAGGCACGCGCATAGGCTCTGCGCGGCAGGTGGTCGATATCGATGATCATGCCTCGCCTCATCATTTCGACCATGAGCGTTTCTCCGAGAGCGGTCAGGCCAGAAGCCTGGCAGTAGTCCCCTTCGAGCGGTGGCTCGCTTAGCTGCTCGAGGAAAGGGAGCAGCGCCACTGCCGGATTCTGGGAAAAGGCATTGAAATCGTTGGGCGCTTCCGACGCGAATTCGTCTCGAGGTTCATTCAGGCCCCCGAAGAGAACGTCGCCTCGATCGAAAACAGCTTCGTTCTCCGGGCAGTCCTCCACGAAGTTGGACCAGTGACCCGTGTTGACGAAGCTCCCAAGCTGGCCGACTTCTCGGTCGCCGTCGCCCGCGGAGAAAGCGTTGTCAAATTTATGCACAGGAAAGAGAACGCGAATCCCGCGCTCGTAGTAGGTGTCCAGCTTGCTGCGAACTTCGCTCTCATCACACGCCTCGAAGCCATCGGGAGGCGTGAGAAAACAGTCGAAGAGATTGCTAGTCTCGATCCCTAATACGAGCGCAAGCTTGCCTTCGGAGATCACCGCTCGCGCTTCGGCGGGTGAGGTCACGATACGCAGCCATCCCTCACCGGGTCCGCCGGACTGCGCGTCCACGTAGCGCTCCAGCTCGTAGGCTGCATCGATTTGGAGGTCGACCGAGACCATTTCATTGCAGGTGTAGCGAATCGATTGCGCTCCGATGCCGTCACCAAGCTCGCAGAGAACCGAGTTGCTGGTCGCATGCTGCACCAAGAGGCGCAGGCCGGCCATGTACGCCCGCTCGACCCATCGGTAGTACATCTGCTGATGCGTGACGTGCTTCCACCCGTTGGGCCAGTCGGTGAAGGTGGGGTACCCCTCGGTGTGGTGGACGAAGTCATCGCTTTGCCCGGTCAAAAAGATGGGCAAAAAATCCTCGATCGCAATGTTCGCGAGCTCTCCCGAGAAGGCGTACGCGATGATATCACTGCTGCCGTCGACGTTATGCGAGCGCTCGCAGTCGGGCAGCGCATGTTCTACCCCGAGCCGGTGAAAGGGCGCCCCGTGAAACATCCCCGAGCCGCCATAACCCAGGTTCATGAAGAGGTGGGTGTGGGCGTCCGCGAAGCCGTAGACGTCACCGTCGTCCCAGGCGTCTCCATCCACTGTGCCTTCGGCATCGAGCGTGAGCTCCGGGAAAGAAGCGCACCCGCTGGCGGGGTAGAGCGAGATCGACCCGCTCTCGTCCGCATCTACCAGCTCTGCGGAGGCGGATAAGTAAAGACCGGTTGCCCGGTGCTGCAGGCGAAGGCGGGATTCATCCTCAGGGAATAGTTCGAGATTCCACTCAGCCGGAGAAGTGAACTCCGCCTCGCCTAGCTCGACCGCATCATCGAGGTCGGACTGGGCGACAAGGCCCCCCTCGAGCCCTACAACAAAGGAGCCTTTTTCGTCGAGCAAGAGGTAGGTCCCGAGATCGGCGGCGCGCAAATGCAAAGGGGCGCCGGCTTCTTTTCGAGACGCCGAAAACGCATAGCGATCTTCTTCGATCGTCAAAAAGCGCGAGCGAGACGAGCCGGGAGCGGCCGCATCCATCGTGTAACATCCGCTCGCGAACTCGTAGATGTCTTCAAAGAGGGGGGCTATCGGCCGCGTCGAAGAGCTTCCTCCATCGCAGGCCGAGAGAACGAAAAAAAGGAAGCAGCGTGTAGTGCGTCGAGACAAGAAGCGTCACTCCGGATCGCAAATTGGAGCAAGTATGACTCGTCCCTGACGCCTGAGCTAGGCGCCAAGTCAAGGCTATTGTCGCGATCGCGGTGCTGGACAAAGCCAATTCGCGATAAGACCAAAGTGCCGGTCGAGGATCGGTCCGCCAGAAAAAGAGGTGCTCAAGAGCCGCGAGACTGAGGCAAGGGCCGGCGCAGCAACGGTTTCGTAATGAGCAGGTCACCGGTTCGAATCCGGTGGATGGCTCTAAGGGGGGTAGCCCGAAGGCGATACCTTGATCTAGCGAGGTCGAAGCCGGGCCCAGTTTTGGTTGGCGGACTGGATGTATTCGTCACGATGTTCCAGCCACTTTTCTTGGATGGTGCGCGAGTAGTTGAGGTAAAGCTTGCCGCCGTGGACGGTGAAGGCTTGAGGGTCGACCGTCACGAATTGCCCCTTTGCCATGGCGTAAGCACAGTAACCTCCGTATTGAGGTGCGTAGCGGCTCGGCCGAGATTCAAAGCGCTCGCGGTGTTCCGCTGAGGCGAAGAGAAACGTACTCCCCAGGTACTCGAAGGAAAACTCCTGCGTTCCCCTCACGGCGCGGCCTTCGATGAAATAGGCCACGGGATCATAGCCATCGATCGCGTACGCGCCTCCATTGCGATTGATTGGACTCCGCTGAGCTTGAACCGCGCTCGTCCCGAAGAAGAGAAGAAGGCTTATCGACGCCGTCGCTACAAACTTCATCACGGACCTTCCTTTCCCGGGTTCCGTAGCACCTTCAAGCTTCAGCATCCCGGAGCAAACCAGAGCCAGCCTGACGCATCAAAGATAACGCGCCTATGGCAGAAACTGCGTCGTTTCGATGCGGGCACGGGATTCATCAGGCGAACGCGATCAGAATGCGGCGGATAGGCTAAGCCGCGCGTTGAATGGTGGACCGGCAACGTAGTGCACTACCGGAATCTCGCTTGGCTCCTGACCGGGGCGCCAATGGCTCGCGTAGTGATACTCTCCTTCTCGAATGCGCTGGTTCAGCACGTTCTCAACCTCCAGATCCAATCGAATCCAGCCCCAAGTGTATCCAGCAGTCGCGTCTAAGGCCGTCATCGGCGCACCCTCAGCTCCATGAGGCAGAGAGCGCGAAGCAAGCCCCATGAAACGCAGACCCGCGCGCACCCCGCTGTTGTGGGTGACCACCGCACGGACGCCACCGACAAGCCACGGAGCAAGCGGAATCGTATTGCCCGAGTCTACAAACCGAGCGTCGACGTAGGTCACGTCCGCATGCAGCATCAGCCAGTCGACCGGACTCAGACGGGCTTCCAGCTCGCCGCCAAGGCGCCTCGTGCTGTTCAGCGCCAGATTCACTCCTGAGACATGGTCGAAGACGGTCTCCCGCTCGATAAACGAAGCAAACCCCGAAACCGAAGCGCCAAAGTAGCCGTTCGGGATCCAGCGCGCGCCGACTTCAAAGGAGTCGACCACCGTCATACGCGGATCGCCCCCGTCAAACACGTCTTCTGAAAGCCCGATGCGCTCAGGTTCAAACGTCGTGAACGACCGAGCTTCAGGCGGACGAAAGCCCCGGCCGTAGGCAGCAAATAGCCGAAGCGGGGTCAGAACGCGCCACTCGACGGTGGCCCTTGGTGAAAAGGCTGCCGGCGCACCCGATGAAAGGCGGCTATCGTCGAGACCGTCCCGGACAGAAACGTGTGCCACGTCGATTCGCGCGCCAACCGTGAGCCGCAACTCGTCAACCGGTCGAAACCTGAGTCCGACTCGCGCGTGCGATGAGGTCTGTACGCCTTGCAGCTCGCGCTCGGTCTCGATCGGAGCCTGCTGCTGGTCCACATGCTGCTGAGTCTGATCGAGTCGGTCGCCGTGAAGGCCGAGCGCTGCTTCGAGGGCAAGCCACGTCGTCAGCCTTACGCTGTAGTCGATCTTGGCTCCAAAGCTCCAGGTGGTTTGCGTCTGACGGCGCCTGTCGCCGCGAATCGGATCCACCAAAAATCCGGTATAGTTTTCGAGCAGTTCAAGGCGTCGATATCCGCCGTAGACTGTCGAGGAAACGGAGTGATCGCCCCTGTCCCAATCGTGCGATACCGCAGCAAGACCACGGGCCGAGAGTCCGTCACCCGCTCGATCATAGGCATCGTAGAAACCGATGCGTCCCGCTTGGACGTCTTCGTTGCGGAGCGTGCCGGGCAGCTCAAAGCGCGCGAGATACCCGGAGCCGAGCAGAGAAAGCGTGCCGTACGCGTCATCATCCAACAAACGGATGCGACCGAGCAGCACACCACGATCGATCCCGCGATTCATGCCAAATCCATCATCGTGCATGGCCTCCACCGCAAGGAGGTCGTCGCCTTCGCGCGGGCTGTAGGTCACGAGACCTCGGTGACGGTTGGTGGTGCCGATGGTGTACGTCGTGCGCAGGCCTCGATCGTTTGCCGGAATACCAAGCTGGTAGTCGGCCGACCCGGCCATCGCAAAGGCGCCCTGATCGAGCGTGAACGGCCCCTTCGTGACCTCGACCGACTGGATGGTTTCAGGAATGATGAAACCGAGGTCGATGTAGCCTTGCGCGTGAATATTCGACCACTCGTTGATCGGGATGCCCTCGATGGTCAGCTCGAAATCCGCGCCGTGGATGGCGTCGAAGCCGCGAAGAAAGAACTGGTGCCCTTTACCCTCACTGCCGTGCTGCACCAGCGTGAGCCCGGGCACGAGACGCAAGGCATCTTCGGCATTACGCCGCGGCACCGACGCGATCTCCCGGGAGGTAATCTGACTTGTCGACGCCGTCAGAGGACGACGGCGGGCGATGGTGGCCGTGGCCCCGAACTCCGGTAGGCTCACGTAGCGGGTCTCGATCACGATGGGGCTTTGATGCGCCTCGGGTCGAACCTCCACGCGAACCGGCTCGATGGTGTCGCCTTCCGCGACGAGAACCGCGTGACCCAGGGGGACGCCTCGGATCAGGAACGCTCCGCGCTCATCGGTCACGCTCTCGAGCTGCACCCCCACCACACGTACGACGATTCCAGCGACAGGTTCACCCAGATCTGCATCGATGAGCCGTCCACCTAGGGTCTGTGTTGCACCCTGACTGAAAGCCGTTTGCGCAAAAGACACGGCGGTGATGAATACAGACCATTTCGTGAATCGTGCGGCTATTTGGCGGGCGCGGCGCGGCAGTGTGCTTCTCCGTCGACATGCCCGAGGGTCTGGGTCTGAGCCACGAGCCAAGCCCAGAGATCATCGACCCCATCGCTACTGCCCGGGTCGTACGCACCGATATCTGTGGCGGCAAGCTCAGGCTGGGTGATGCTTCCATCCTCGTTCAAATCTGCGTCGGCAAGCGCCCGAAACAGCACCTGTGGCTCGTCTGAAACGAGACTGTCGTAGAGCAGGTGGTCCGCGTGAATCGTGATCTGAAACGTCGCCTGGTCCCCATCGCGCACCGAAGTAGTGGTTTCACATTCAGTGTAAGTCGATGGCTGATCGAACACCCAGCTGAAGGACTTGGTGTCGGCACCCTTGGTCGCCGTGCCGTCTACCTCGATCCTGGAGACGGTGAAGCCCGCATCGGTATGGTCACCGCTTGGCACCAACACCGACCCGAGCTCGTGGCCTTCGCCCGCAGAAGCCTCCGAAAGGTCGACGGTCACTGGAACGTTGACCTCGATACCGGCAACCGTGACCTGCTCGATGCGCACCTCGAATCGCGAGAACTCTACGGCCCATCCGTCACCCACCTCGGAGGCCGGGATACCGTCCTCGATAAACGACTCGCCATACGCGGTGACCGTCACCGTGCCTTCACCGTCCGTGCCGCAGGCGCCAAGGGCGAGAAACGACAAAACAAAAGGAGCTGTGCGCATGAAAAGTTCCTCTCTATCTATTTGCGTTGTGAGGCATCGACACTGAAGTGATCGTGCGTTTGAAATGTGCGCCGGAGCTGGTTGTAGGCATCGATGAGCTCGGGGGATGTGGCCTGCGCATCGATCCTGAGCGAACCGTCGGCATCCTCATCGAGCGCGAAAAAGTCCACACCGTCGAACAGCGTGTCGCCCTCAAACGGGTCAAGGGTAAGTAGGCGAATGCCCAGCTGCTCGGTAGAGGACTGCCTCACCTCAAACTCGAATGGCGCCCCGACGAGCTCCCGACCTTCGGGGGAATCGATGATCGCCGTAAAAACGACAGCTCTGGCATCTCTCGTCGCAACACCCTCGAGCACGGCCGTGTGCCCTAGCAAAGGGTCCTCGGCGGCAAGCCCGTCGTCTTCGGTCGCTTGAATGAACGTGAAGTTGGCGCTCGCATAGGTGCCGACGAGCAGCGTCGCTCGGCCCAACTCTGGCGCATCTGCATTCAGCCAGTTGAGCTGAAAGCGGCCACGAAATTCTCCGGTCACGTCTCCGCCCTGAAAGTGACCGGGGTGCGCATACGCTGACGAAACGAAAAGGTCCGAAACGTGCCTCCGCAGCGACCGAGCGTGCGCCTCGCCGGCGATCGTAAACGCCAGATTTTCGATCATCGCCCGTGCGCCTGTGAGCATCACCTCATAGCCGAGATCGCTGGTGCTTCGTTCGATTCCGCCTGGATCGACCACCACCGGGAGCTCGACCCGGGGCACCTCCTCGAGATCGCCGCACGCCTGAAGCGCAAGCGCATAGAGGTAAAACCCCGATGCCGCACGGCGTCGCTGTATGCTCGGCGCTCTGATCATGGGTCCGGACGACTGATGACAACCTTGCCGTGTTTCACGCCCTTCATGCCGATGAGGCTGTCGGCAATGCCTCGGAGCGCTTTGGGATTGCCGCGCAGTGCGATCACCTCGAGACAGTTGTCGTGATCCAGGTGCACGTGCATGGACGCCATGATCGCGTCGTGATTGTCGTGCCCCACCTCGAGAAGCCGGTCTGCCAGATCGCGCTTGGAGTGGTCGTACACAAGGGTCACGGAGGCCACTGCATCGCCTTCATCTGAGGAGACCCATTCTTCTTCGATGAGACGATTGCGGATGAGGTCGCGCAGCGCCTCGGAGCGGTTTCCTCCTGAGCGCTCGGTCAACGCGTCAAACCGTCGAAGCAGTTCGGGCTCAATGGCTAAACTCACGCGCTCTTTTTCGGGCACCGGGACCTCGTTACTACGAATTGGCTCAGGCGTAATACGAGCCCAATACGCGCCAGGCAACACCTTCTTTCACTCGGAGGCGGGATACGAGCGGCGCAACCGGGTCTCCACAACATCGGGCGGGCGCAGCACGGGTGAACACCGGCAGCTGGAGTCGATACAAAACCAACTGGCCGGATGACTGCTTCTCCCATACGCTCACGGCGTGCAGGTCGAAAGCGATGCGCGGACTTCAGAGAACCTCTCCATCTCGGACGAGTCTTCTCCGCAATCGGATCCACGATCGCGGGAGCAGCGGCCGGCCAGTCACGAGATCACCCACGGTCCTTCCTTTGCCATGCTGCGGGTCGACCTCACCGCTGGACAAACCCTGGTTGCAGAGGCTGGTTCGATGGTCGCGCGCCAATCTTCAGTGCACATGCAAGTGCGCATGAACGCAAATACGTCAGCGGGTTTCTGGCCTAAGCTCGCGTCTTTTCTCATCGCTCTTGTTCGCAAGTTCGTCGGCGGAGAAACCTTTTTTGTGAATCACTTCTCTGCGCCCGAGAAAGGCAGCGTTTGGATCGCCCCTACGTTTGCGGGGCAGATCGGCTATCGAAAGATGCACAACGAGCGCATCACCCTCTCCACCGGCGCCTTTGTCGCGAGCACAGGACCACTCGATATTCGACTCAAATTCGGGGGGATCAAGGCGCTGCTCGCCAAAGAGGGGGTCTTCTTTCTCGAGGTCAGCGGTTCCGGCGAGCTCTGGTTCACCAGCTACGGCGGCATTCATGCAGTCGATATCGACGGGCCGTTCATCGTAGACAACGGCCACATCGTCGGTTTTGAGGGCAATGTGACGTACCGCATTCGAAACGCAGGTGGCGGCTTCATGGGCTTTGTGGCCTCCGGTGAGGGTTTGGTCTGCGAGTTTAGCGGAACGGGTCGCGTCTATCTCCAGTCACGCAGCGTCGGTTCACTTGTGGGCTGGCTCAAACCTCTTCTCCCCGGGTAGCAGATGCACATCGAGATCGGTTACAGACCAGCCCAAGCCATGGCAAGCGTCTCCCTTGAGGCTGGCGAGTCGATTCGGGCCGAGGCTGGAGCGATGGTGGGCATGAGCACCAACATACGCATGCAGACCGGCGCCACCGGCGGGCTCCTCAAGGGCCTCAAACGCTCCTTTGGTGGGGAAAGCTTCTTCCAAAACACGTTCACCGCGGAAGAGGGGCCGGGTGAAGTGTTGCTCGCCCACGCACTGTGTGGCGACATCCTATCGCTCGACATGCCGGAGCAGGGACTCTTCATTCAATCATCGAGCTATATCGCAAGCGCAGAAGCCGTGGATGTTCAAACAAAACTCGGGGGCTTCAAAAGCTTTTTCGGAGGGGAAGGCCTCTTCGTCCTTTACGCCACGGCGACAAAGGCCGCTCAGATTTTGATCGGCGCCTTTGGGGGTGTTGAAGAGCTCGCCTGCGACGGCAGTCTGGTCATCGACACCGGTCACCTGGTCGCCTGGGATGCGACGCTCGACTACAGCGTCGGCAAGAGTGCGGACGGCTGGCTAAGCTCCTTCTTCAGCGGCGAAGGCCTCGTATGTCACTTTCGCGGTCAGGGACGAATCTGGATTCAAACGCGCAATCCGCAGGAATTTGGTCACGCGGTCGGCCGTCTTCTGCCGGCAAGAGAGCGATAACATGCGCTACGAGCTTTTGGACAAACCGGATTTCGGAATGGTGAAGGTGGCTTTTGAAGCGCCGGGCGAGCAGCTCGTTGTCGAGTCGCAAGCGATGGTGGCGCGGGACAGCGGAGTAGACATGTCAACGCACATGCGCGGCGGATGGATGGCTGCCGCAAAACGCAAAGTCCTCGGCGGAGAAAGCCTTTTTCAAAATACCTTCACCGCAACCGCTCCGGGGCAAGCCCTTTGGTTGGCGCCCAACGCCGAAGGCGACGTGCTCGCGCTCGAGCTCGATGGCGGGTCAGATATCATGCTTCACTCTGGGGCGTTCTTGGCAGCGTCTCCCAGCGTTTCTCTCGATACCAAGTGGGGCGGTGCAAAAGGGTTCTTCAGCGGCACCGGTTTCTTTCTCTTGAAGTGCAATGGGACAGGCTCGCTCTTCTTCAATAGCTGCGGCGGCATTCACCCTGTCGACATCGGTCCCGCCGGATACATTTGCGATACGTCTCACGTCGTCGGTTTCACCAGCGGTCTCAACTACAACGTAACCAAGGTCGGGGGGCTGAAGTCGCTCTTTCTCGGTGGCGAAGGCCTGGTCTGCCGCTTTCAGGGTCGAGGGCGACTCTGGATCTCCACCCGTAACGCGAATGCCCTGGCTTCGTTTGTCCATCCCTTTCGCAAAGTTCGCAACAAGGGCTAAGGGCCAAAGAACCACGCGTCGTAGCGGTGACCAGGGCGATTCACAATGTGCCTTCGCGGACTCCGGCTTAATGCAAAGACACGGCGTCTTCCGCGGATAGGGCTCTAGCCTGCTACATGGCGGGGGACGCTGCGGCGTTCTTTACCAGATAGTCCAATCGTTCTTGCTTTTTTATCTCGTATTCGAGATTGGGATACTGCTGCTTTAACGAAGAAAGACGCTCAGCGTCCATGTCGATCGACAGGCTATGAGCCTCGCCGGTAACCGCACAAAAGATCTTCAGCTTGAAGGGCGTGTAGATCCCAAGCGTGAGTACATTAACCAAACCTTGCCAACCGTTTTGTCTCATCTCGATACGGGCGATGCCGGAGGGACAGACCGAACGCTCGTCGAAATCATCCACTCCTCTTACCAGTCCCCAGAGAAAGTGGCTCCTCCACTTGTCTACCGCAGGTTGGTCTTGGGGCACTGCTCCCGATACGATGGCGTCGCGATAACAGCCTGATAGAGACAGCGCCATCACCAAAGAGGCTCCTAAGAGAAGATTCACGTTGAGACGGTTCACGTTTCCTCGCTTGTTTACTGCATTTGCTGATTGAAATGCCCGGTGTATGGCCGGAACCCTTATCATGGCTGGGATGCACCTGTAAACAGACAGCGCCGACCAGCCCGCACTCATCGAGGTCTACCGCGTGCTCAGAGCATCAAAACAATATGCGCCCTGGGCTACTCCCCTCAGCTGCAAAAATAGGTGACTGTCCGTCACTGCAGCGCTTCGACCGCATGGTGAATTTGAGCCTTGATCTCTTCATTGCTCACTTCACCGGTAGCGAGATCAAAATTGCTCTTGAAAACGGGCATAGAGACTTTCGCTTTGACGTCCATACCGAAGTACGGCGCTCCAGACTCTGCTGCTGCAAGCACGCCCGCGCCTCCTCTCGGCCCTGGACTCGCCGCCATGAGCACGACCGGCTTATCCTGAAAGACCTTTTGGTTGATGCGAGACATCCAATCAAAGAGGTTCTTATACACTGCAGTGAAGCCTCCATTGTGCTCTGCAAATGAAATGATCACCGCGTCTGAGTCACCGATCTTGCCGAAAAACTCCTGCGCCTTTTGAGGGATACCTCCCTCCGCTTCTCGATCCTGCCTGTAGAGCGGCATTTCGTAGTCGACGAGATCGAGAAGCTCTATCTGCGACTCGGCGAACCGCTCCTGGATCACGGAGGCCGTGTAGGTCAGCAGTTTCTTATTGATCGACTCGTTGTGGTTCGTGGCGGCGATGGCGAGAATCTTCATCGTTCAATCTCCTTGATGGGACGTTCTATCCTTAATTGGAAACAACGATCATCTTTTCATCGAGTCCCCGTAGGTCGCGTGCACAGGGCAGAGCGTTTCGAAATTTCTCCGGCCAGCGGGAGAGACAGCGGCAGGAACCTGGATGCACGGCCCACCTCGACCACCCTGAACGCCGCGGGGACACAAAATCATGCGGCTGCAGCCCACGGGCAAGTTCGACTGGACGCGCCTGTTTCCAGCCCGTAAGGGCCAATCGCTATGGCGAAATTCGACGTGGGCTTCTGGGACGAAAAATTTGAGCCGGATCACTTTGTATACGGCGAAGAAGCGACCGTATTTCTGCGGGAGCAAGCGCACCACCTGGCCCCCAAGTCGCACATCCTGGTTCCGGCAGACGGCGAGGGACGCAACTCCGTCTTCCTCGCCAGCCTGGGCCATTCGATCGTCGCAACCGACCGCTCCGATCGCGGTCTTGCCAAGGCGCGCAGACTCGCCGAGTCAAAATCGGTGGAGGTCGACTACCGCAAACGGGACATCCATAGCTGGGAGTGGCCAAAGGCGGCGTTCGATGCGGTCGTGGCGATCTTCATCCAGTTCTCAGAGCCGAAGATGCGTTCCTACGTCTTTGACCAGATGCAAAAGGCCGTTCGTCCGGGAGGGCTCGTGTTTCTTCACGGATATACCCAAAAGCAGCTCGAATACGGCACGGGGGGTCCGCCCGTGCTCGATCACCTCTACACCGAAGAGCTGCTTCAAGCGTCATTTACCGGCTGGCAAATGCTGCGCCTAGAGGCGTATGAGCGCGTCCTAGAAGAAGGCACCGGTCACGTCGGCCAGTCGGCCCTCATCGATCTCATCGCCCGGCGCCCGGCAGACTGATTCCGGCAGAGCAACTCCGGCAAAATGATTCCGGCAGATCGATCGTGGCCTGTCTTTTTTGCATCAATACTGCTGGATTATCGATAAAGCATCTCTGGTTCAACCGGAGCGTCGCCGCGGCACCCTCCATCCGCAACGTACGTCAACGACGGGAGGAGGAGCAGCAGATGCGGTTCTACGTACGGGCGACTGGGTGGGATATGCCGTATTTTGGAACCGAATCTACTTCCGCGAGATTTTCCAAATCGTCCGTCCGATTAGATTTTTTAGTTGTTTCACAGATGCGTCATCTTTTACTGATGACCAAAAAAGCTCTGCATCGTAGAAGGCGGCTCGAGGAGTCGTTCGCACCGGAGTCGTTCGCAACGGAGTCGTTCGCAACGGGCGAGTCATTAGAAACGAGCATGCTGCAACGACCTCCACGGACCTGGTTCCCTGGGCACTTGACCTTGGCGCCAGCGCCTCTTCTACATGAGGATTGAACTTATTTTGTCCACCAGCCCACCAAGGTTTGGTGTCGAGCGTGGCTTGGACCGCAGAGAGAATCACGTAGCTCTCCCCTTGCCGTGTCCGAAGCACCCGCGCTATCGCTTCGCGCGGCCCCATCGCACCCAAAACCCGAGTATTCTCACGCCGTAGAAGGGCTCGATTTTGCAACGCAAGCGGGGGCGCATTGTGGTGCATCCTTCAACGTCCAATCCGAGAGCCTCATCGAGCGTGCCTGCTTGGCCGCCCTTTCGCACTCCGATGTGTATTTTTACACACCACTGTTCAGAAGCGATTTCACCCGATAGCACTCCCGTGGTCCCGAGCCTCGAGGTCACCACGCTGGAGTGGAGCCGGCCCTCATCGATCTCATCGCCCGGCGCCCGGCAGACTGATTCCGGCAGACTGATTCCGGCAGAGCAACTCCGGCAAAGTGATCCCGGCAGAGCGATCGCGGCCTGCGTCTTTTGCAGCAATACCGCTAGAGCGAAACCGGCTCTGCTAGTCGAGAGACGCGCTCAGACGGCCCAGGGCAGCCGTGGTCGACCATGCACTCCTTCACGACCACTTGCTGGATAGGCGTTCCCACCACCATGTTTTCGGTAAATCACCGCGATCAACTGCCGCAGGTGCTGGGCCGGGTGCGACAACAGGTGCTGTAACGAATACGGGGCCGGTTGCAGGTGCAGAACATAAGTCTTCACCGTAGTTAAGCTGAATGCCCATTGAACGGAATTCACCGCAGACTAAGTCTATTGCTTGTCGCAACACTTCGTCTCTTTGGTCGGGTTTAACATGTGGGCCCGATTCAGCAAACCGCGCTATATAGCTTGTCTTTGAGGGCGCTGTATAGGTTGTCTTTGAGGAAGGACTTCTGTCGCGGCTTACTTTAATGCTCGCAAGGAGTTTGTATTCGCCGTAACCGGCGTAGCCGTTGTAACCGTCGTATGGCCGCTGGATTTCGGGATTAAGGCCGTATTGATTTGGCCTTCCCAAACAGTGTGCCCTGTGGCTAAACACCTCGGGACTAGGATTGAAGACTACGAAATAATGAGCTTTGCGGGTCGAGCTCTGCACGCCGGATTTTTTTTGAGGACGTTGCGCACCTGACTTTGGCTGAGAGCGCCACACGTCGACCAGTATCATAAGCCAATTGCAAGCTTCTAAGATCCGCTTGTTCTCACGGTGTAGGTAGGATGGGACTGGAGGTGGGCGTAAGTGACGTGGTGGATGCTTGCGTCGACCTGGTCCCTTGCGTCGACCTAGAGGTTTTAGTCGAGGCGGAGGCTTGCCTCCACTCTCTGCACCGTGGCCCATGGTTTTGTCACCTGTCCGAACACGACCTCGAGCGCTTCTGTTGGGCGGCTCAGTCTGTTCTGCCTGAAAGTATGATGCAGTACAGTCCGGAAGCGATTTCAGCGGATAACACACCGGTCACCTCGACCTCACGACAGCTCAGCAGGCTCGGCACTTGGAGCGTGTGGCGCAAAACTCAACTGCGCGAGCCACACTCGACCACTCGACCACTCGACCACGCGAGCCAGGCCCGACTGCGCTACTTGAACTGGCCCGCGTTGCGGGCGATCTCCAGCTCTATCTCTTCTTCTGAGGCATGCGGTGGCCCAAAAAAAGCCGGGCGGGCGAAGGGAATGCTGAGGCCCGTCTTGAACGAAGGTCGCTCGTGCAGCATCTCGATCCACGCTCGGAGATGAGGCATCTCTATGAGTTCGACGTTGGCCCAGTAGGCGCTCGCACAGTAGGCGAAACAAGCCACGTCGACGAGGGTGCAGTTGCGGCCCAAAACGAAAGGCCCCTCGGAGCTGTCGAGCTGCCGATCGAGTACCCCTAGACAGCGTTCCGCTTCGGCGACAAACCGACCGATCGCAAAGGGATCGTCCTGACCGTGTACCCGGGCAATGCGCTGGAAATACATCGCCTGACCCATCGCGGGGCCGAGGGCGCTTACCTGCCAGTACAGCCACTGCTTTACCTGGAGGTGCAGCTTCAGATCCTCAGCCGGGCTCGGCAGGAGCGGACTTGCGAATCGCTGCGCCACGTACTCGAGAATCGCTCCCGACTCGGCAACCGTCACCCCGGGGCCGCGGTCGATGAGTGCCGGAATCCGCCCATTGGGGTTGATCGCCAAAAACGACTCGCTTTTCTGCTCGTTCTTTGAAAAATCAACCAGCGCCCAGTCGTAAGGGGCACCGATTTCCTCAAAGAGGATGGGAAGCTTCCAGCCATTTTGTGTGGCGTACACGAGACAACACAGTTCGCTATGCGACCGGTCGGTCCAAACCTGCTCAAAATCCACGCGACGAGCGAGTGTAGATGCCATCTTCTCCCCCCCCCCAGAGTCACACCGCGAGTAGACGCGGACTGAATCGATCGGTCGTAGCATACGCTCCGAAGCATCAAGCGGGCAGCGACCGGAAACGTCGCTCCGAGCTGGCGATACTGCTGAAAAGATGGCAATTCTGCCGCGCGACACGGTTTGATCCCGCACGTATTAAGGTCCAGGTCCCCGATCGAAAAGCCCAGTCGAAAAAACAGTGACTTCAAAAATATTCGACATCTCGGTCCAGAATCCGGACGATTCGACCCACTTCGGCAATCCAGCTGCATCGAAGACCACTCCCTGTCCCGCGTGCGGTAGCCGAATCGCGCGCCCGCTCTTCCCGAAAGAGCGCCCTTGGATCCTTCGCTGCGACACCTGCGGGCTAACCCGAGCAGAGCCCCAGCCTTCGGATGATGAGCTCGAGGCCATCTACGATGAGCACTACTACGAGCAATTTGGCTTCGTCGCTCGAAACCAGGACGATCGGGCGCTGTCGACCACCAAGCGCGCCACCTACGGGCGCCTGCTGTCACAGCTCCAAACGCATCTGCCCAAGGACGCACAGCAACCCGAAAGCGTGCGTCCTCGTCACCTGCTCGATATCGGATGCGGCCTTGGCTATTCTCTGCTGGAAGCTCAATCGCGGGGCTATCAGGCCCTGGGCCTCGACCCGCTCGCGCCCGTCGGAAACCCCAGGTTTGCGGATCGAACGATCCTTCGAGACACCCTAGAAACCGTCGAGCTGACCCAGCGATTTGACGCAGTGACCGCGATCGACGTCATCGAACACGTGCGAGACCCCATTCAAACGGTACGTGCCGCTGCGCGACTGTTGCGATCGGACGGGGTGCTCATGCTCGCCACCAACGACGTCAGCAGCTTGGGCGCGCGACTGCTCGGCCCGCGCTGGACGCATTTTCACCGGGCCCACCTCTGGTTCTTCACCCCAGAAACACTGAGCAAAATCGTCAGCCTGGCGGGCCTCGAAGTGATCGCAACCGAACCCGTGTGGCGGGTCTACAATTTTGAATACATCGCGTCGATCCTCGCTCGTGGCGACAACTTCCGCCTCGCTATGCGATGTGCTCAGGCAGGTCTGAAGCGGGTTCCCAAAGCCCTGCAGCGCCTACCCTGGCCCGCGGTTCCGGAAGGCTTCGTGCTCTTCGCCCGCACGCCATGACGCAACGCACCTTCACTCCGGCCAGCGCCAAACCGATGAAGCAGCAACCGAAAGCGCAATCTCAAAAGTCCGGTTCGACAAAGCTTCCGAGGGGATGGATTCTTCTCTGCGGTCTCGGATCCCTCGTATTTTGGGCGCCGTGGTTCGCGACCAGCGATCTGACCGGTTTCGGAGACTGGCAGTGGTTTCATCGGCAGTGGGAACTCGGGCGAATCGCCTATCTGAAGTTTGGCGAACTTCCTCTTTGGGATTCAAGTCAGTGCGGAGGCTCTTCCCTTTGGGCGCAACCCCAGAGTCAGGTGTTCTCGCCGCTCTACCTTCTTTTGGCACTCCCGCTCGGAACCGTAACCGGCTCAAAATTGTGGGCGGTGGTTCATAGCTTCGCAGCAGCGGTCGGCATGGTGTTGCTCGCGCATCGGGAATACCGATTGCATCCCGCCGGAACCCTGATCGCGACCGTAGTATTCGCCTTTAGCGGATTTTTTGCCTGGCATGGCACCGGTGGACACGCGACCTACTTCGCCTTCTACTACTTGCCCTGGCTGGTGCTCGGGCATCGACGTTCGATGTACGATCGACGCTACTGCGCTTTGGTCGCAGGCGTCCTCGGCATGGCGCTGCTCGAGGGCGCGCACTATCCCGTCCCCTACTTCGTCTTGGTGCTCGCGTCTGAGGGGGTTCGTGCACTCATCGTGCATCGCTCCAAGCTCGCCACCGTCTTCAAAGCGGAACTCGTCAGCGGCGTCTTGACACTCATGCTCGGCGCGTTCCGCCTCGTCCCCATCGCAGCCGCCGTCGTGGACAATCCAAAAGAGGTTCCTTCGCTGGACTCCCTGAACCTCAGCGAGGCACTTTTGATGTTCACCGCCCGAAGTCATCAATGGCACCTGCCCGGCCACGTCTGGGTTTGGGCGGAATACGGAACCTATATAGGCTGGGCCGCGCTTGCGCTGGGAGGCGCAGGCCTCATCCACAGCCTGGGGAGACGTCGAGATCTGGTCGCCGGATTCTTGATCGCATTCGCCATCATGCTTGGGGACCTGGGTCCCTACTCGCCCTGGTCGCTGATGCACAACCTACCCTTCTATGAGCGACTCCATCTCCCGTCGCGCTTCGCCGTATTCGTGAGCTTTTATCTCGCACTTGCCGCCGGTGCTGCACTCGACGCCCTAAGCCACTTGAGCCTAAGGCAGCACCAGACCCATCGCGCCATGCGGTACGCCCTCTGGACGATCGCGCTTGGAATCACCGTCGATATATTCTCCGTCAATGTAAAAACCAATAACCGCTGGAACCACCCTCCTCTGCATGAAGACATGCCGGACGGTCGCTACCACCTGATACCTGGCGAACACTTTCATCGGGTTTTCGCCAGCTACCCGAGGCGCAATGTGGGCGTCACGGAGTGCTACGATGCGACAAACTGGAGCGTCGCTGAAGATCTCTGGGTCGGCGACACGGCCCAGGCCAAGGTAATTCGGGGCGGCGGCAAAGTTCATGATTGGAACCGAAGCAACACCCGTGCGTTCGCTGAGGTAACGCTCAAAGCGCCCGGCGTCGTCGCCTTCAATCAGAACTACGCCCGGGGCTGGACAAGCAATATCGGCGCCGCATTCGACTACAAGGGGCTGATGTCGGTGCGCGATGTTCCGGCGGGCACGCAGAGGATCGAACTGGAGTTTAAGCCGCCGGAGTTTTACCCCCTGCTGATGCTGCTGCTCCTCGGCAGCGCCCTGTGCCTACGGATTGCAGCAACACCTCATCCCTGGTGAGCGCTTCTGGTGAGCGCCTTTGCCGACCATCACAGATGAGCCTCTGTTCACGCGCACGCACAGCGCGACCGCGATTCGCGCAAAGATTAGAAATCGCTCCACTGATTCTGAACTGCCGGGCGATGGGGCACCTTTTTCGCGTGCCGCAGGCCTGAGGCAGCGCCATTGGATCTGTGGGTCGCTGTGCGGCGATGGGTCGTCGACTTCGACGAAGTAGCGTCTTCAAAAGAGAAGAACTTCATGAGCTCGGTGAGCTGCTCTGCCTCGTCGTCCATCACCTTACTCGCGCCGGCGGCCTCTTCTACGAGCGCCGAGTTCTGCTGGGTAGCGCCGTCCATATCTCCGATAGCGCGGTTGACCTGAGCGATCCCCTGCGCCTGCTCGTCGCTCGCCGTCGAGATCTCCACCACCAGATTCGCCACCTTCGAAACCGCTTCGACGATCTGCTGCAGCGTGTCGCCTGACGCGTCTACCAGCTTGCTCCCTTCGCCAACTCTTTCGACTGAATCGTTGATGAGTGACTTGATCTCCTTCGCCGCGGTAGCGCTCCGTCGGGCCAGACTTCGCACCTCCGATGCAACCACCGCAAAGCCTCTGCCCTGTTCGCCAGCACGTGCCGCCTCCACCGCGGCATTGAGGGCGAGCAGGTTGGTCTGAAACGCGATCTCGTCGATCACGCCGATGATGTCGGCAATCTTTTTTGAGCTCTCGTTGATCGCGTTCATCGCCGCGACCGCTTTGCCGACCACCTTGCCACCATTTGCAGCCTGAGTGCTTGCATCGGACGCAAGCTCGCTCACCTGCCGGCAGCGAGTCGCATTTTGCTGCACGGTTGCCGTAATCTGTTCCACCGCTGCCGCCGTCTCTTCGAGCGCGGTCGCCTGTTGCTGGGTTCGCTCGCTGAGGTTGACGTTGCCTTGAGAAATATCCGATGCGCCCTGCCGAATACGCGTGGTGGCGTCGGTAATCTGCCCGGCCATCTGCCGCAAATTGCCCACCGAGGTGTTCATCGCATGCTGAAGCTTACCGAACTGTTCATTGAACTCCCCCTGAATCTCGTCGCTGAGGTTTCCCTCCGCCATCGCACCGCTGACCCGCAGCGCCTCGGCGAGAATCCGCTCGGTATCCCGCTGCAGCAGTTTTTGCGCGGTGATGTCAGAAGCAAACTTGATGACTTTGATAGGTCGCCCGTCTGAGTCCAGGATGGGGTTGTAGGACGCCTGAATCCAGACCTCCTGGCCGCTCTTCGACAGACGCTTGAACTCTCCAGAGTGGTAGTGGCCTTGCGCCAGTTTCTCCCAAAACGCTCGGTATTCCGGCCCGCGCGCAAACTCTTCTTCGACAAAAATCCGGTGGTGCCGCCCTTGGACTTCCTGCAGCGAATACCCCATCGCATTCAAAAAATTCTCGTTCGCGGTGAGGATCGTGCCGTCTACCTCAAACTCGATCACCGCTTGAGAGCGATGGATGGCGTCGATTTGCCCCTCAGTATTCGACGTCTTGAGTTTCTGTTCGGTGATATCAGTCGCGAACTTCACGATTTTATGAGGTCTGCCGGAGGAATCTAAAACGGGATTGTACGAGGCCTGAATCCACACCTCCCGGCGGCTCTTCGACAGACGCTTGAACTCGCCAGAGTGGTAGTGACCTTGCGCAAGTTTCTCCCAAAACGCTCGGTATTCGGCGCTTCGTGCGTAGCCCGCCTCGACAAAGATCCGGTGGTGCTCACCCTGAACCTCCTCGAGCGCGTACCCCATCGCATTCAAAAAATTCTGGTTGGCCGTGAGAATCGTGCCGTCTAACAGAAACTCGATCACCGCTTGCGAGCGGTGGATCGCGTCGATAAGGCCAGAATGCGACCCTGCGTCTGTGGAATCTACGTGGTCCATGAAAAGCTCTTCCGTGTCGCGGAGGCATTCCGCTACCGTAGGGCTTTACGACGGCCCGTCCCTTTTTTGAGGTGGTCACCGCGCAGACTATTCGTATGTACGTGGGCCCATAACGACGGCTCTTGCAAGAGGTGGTTGGCCGGGGGGCTGTGGATCCTCCCACCGAGCTCTTGCAAGAGGTGGCTGGCCGGGGAGCTGCGGAGGCGGTGCTCTTCTTGCTCGCATTGCATGGACGGGGACGGCAGGAGGCACGTTCTGTCTCCTCTGATTGGTTGGGGCTTGTGTCCACGTGGCATCCGTAACGTGTATGAGATCAGCGTAGAGGTCCCTGCTGTTCACAGGCGGTCTTCTCCGACGGCTTGAGGGCGGTGATCCTGGAGGAGGTGATGCCAGGCGAGGGGGCCCTTGGGGGATTGCTGTGCGGCCGATACCTGGCGCAAAATCACACTTCTTTTGGGTGATCGGGGCAAACATGTCGATGATCAAGCGTTTGGCATAGTCACTAAGAAGGCTGCCGCTTTGGGTTTGAAGCAACCGCGCGCCGCACGTTCGTTTGAAGCGCCAGACGAAGATCTCCGGCGGCGGCGCGCCCACCGATGAACTTGAGCTCGGGGAGACCTGTGGAACAGGACTAAGCGATGCAGCTGAATCGGTGTTTCGCCGGACACTCGAGCCCGTGCTCCGCATCAAATCTGAGCTGGCGCTTAGTTCTGCGCACGCCTCCTGAACTTCTGCTGCAAAACGGTTCTGCGCGGCCGGAAACGCTCGATGATGCCACCTGCCTGAAGTCAAACTATCCTGATCGGCACATACGATGACTCGTTCGCCGCAGTGGGGATTGATGATGACGTATGCAGACCCTTTCCCATTGCCGATAGCCTTTAGAACACGTCGGTTTTCGTCTACAAGTTGTGGTGTTGGGGATCTTCCGAACATCGGCCACCGCCCGAAAGCAGATCGCGCAAACGAGGGCGCGACTGCTGTGAGAGATGTAATTTTGCAGATAAACGCCGGTCGAGCGATTTCCGCCAATAGCAGAACCTAAGTCGCTGCCGGATGCGGGGTCCCACTGGTGAAACGCGCGGATCCGTTAAGTGTTGGGACCCTCGGGACACGGGGGGGAGCTACGAAAGTGTCGCAAAATGCGAGGAAGAGAGATGAGCGGAAAACCAAGGCACCACAAGCCGAGGGCCAGCAGGTTCGGGTGAGGACGGGGGGTGACAACATGTAACAGCCCACCAACAACAACGATCGAATAGCCGATATACTCTGGCAAAAAAGTTAAGCGCGATTGCCCTGGTAGCGAGACGAACTCAACAGGCGCTGGCGTACCGGGCAGCAGCGGAAGCCTCGATAGCCGAGAAAGTGTAGCTTGCGCCTGTGGGCTCTGGCAGAGAGCGTGAAGGACGCGGAGGGTCGCACCGCCTAAATGAGTAGCGGGCGCCCTGCAACATGGGCAATTGTGGAGGAGCGTCGGATTGAGGGTAGGCGGCGGCGTGCGGAGGAACCTCGAGTAGCACTCAAAGCAAACGAGGTGCAACAACGGCGGGTCATCTGCTGCAGAGGCGCCAGGAGCACTCCTGGTCGCAAACCGCAGGCCGGACGAAGGAGGACGCTGGCAGGCGTAGATTCCTGCCAAGAACACAGGGTTGGGCCTTTGCGGACTACCGTACGGAGGTTGATCACCTCGCTCAACATTGTCGTACGGATCCAGGTCGGCATTTTTCCAAGCAAATGGGGTACTTCCGTCGAGGGACGTCGTAGGCCGTAAGACTCACTCGGTCGGGTGGGTCAAACGGTAGAGCCGACGGATCAAAGCGAACAAAGATCACTCGAGCGGTTGCACCGAGTGATGGGCCTTGGGGGCGACCTGCTGGTAGGACATGCGAGTGGCGGCTTGCCATGTGCCTCTTCTCCTGGCTAGGTCCGAGCTGCAGCTTGCGCGGAGCGGGCAACCGGATTCGAACCGGCGACTGGTAGAATCCACGCATCATCCGGGAGTGTCTTATCGGACCGAAGCGATTCGACCAGCTGCAGGGGTTTCTGGGAGTGGGGCGAAACATCCCTCTTCGCCATGATTTCGGCGCGATTCCTAAGGAAGCGGCCGCACGTATCCCAGTCCCGCAAAAACCCCGGAAGCTGCCGAGGTTGAGGGAGCCACAAGCGGGACCACTCCGCTTAGCGCGCGAGCCCACGGCCGCGCTTCATGACCGCTGGCCACGCGGGGCGAGGTCCACACCTTGAGTTCCGATAGGGTGAGTCCAATGCCCAGCGCCACCAAAGCGGGAATCTGCTGATCAAAAAAGAGTGAGCGCGTCCCGGCGATCATCGTATTCAGGAATATCGGGCCGGCGTGAGCAAACCAGTTGCGCGCTTTGCGTTCAGATCGGGCATAGCGCAGCAGGAGCGCACGCTTGGCGGCAACACAATCGGCGGGAGGAGACGTGCGGAGCGCTTCAAGATCGGAATCCAAACGAAGGGCCGCAAGCGGCGTTGCGAACTGCAGGGTAAAGCCGGTCATCGGCGGAACCACTCCAAGAGCGCTTCCCCAGCGGTCTTCGCGATCCTGCGGCAGCGCGAGTTGTACCCCGCTACCGATGATTCCTCCGGCTAGGGTCACGGCCCAGGCGCGGTGCCATCTTTGTGCCGCCTCTTGGGCCTCTCTGAGAATGCGGTCGAGCTCTTCTTCCTCAGAGGTTCGCAAGTCTTCCTCTGCGCTCAAAACTACGCCGCAGGAGTAGGCTCGCGCCGAACTCGGTGCAACAAAGGCCGTAGCCAAAACCGCAGAAACGAAGAGAACACCTAAGGCAAGCCGGAAAGTCCCGCTGGCCCGTCTCCCCCTATTATGGCGCCCTACTTTATAGGGCTCGTTTCTATAAGGCTCGTTCATCACGCCCCGCATTGACTCGTTCATTCATGCTGGGAGGGCCGTCGTCGATGGTCTCCTCGCCAATGGGGCCAAGGGTGATCCCAGCGCCCTGCCCGAACCAAAGAAACTTAAACGCGTCGAGATTTTGGTTCCGGTCGGCAAGCGCAGTGAGCGTTTCGCGTTTGAGGCGAAGCAGTGATCGGTTTGCGGGGGCATGCGGCAGCAGCTGCAAAAGGGTGCGAAGAGCCAGTTCGTGGTCCCCTGCCGCAAGCATCCTTTCGACCAGCGCGATTTGCGCGCTCCGATCCAGACCGAGGTAGTGGGTCAGCACCGATCCCAGTTCTCTGTCTGTGAGGGTGTCTCCTCCAGCGTAGGGCTCCCGCCAGTAGCCTTGACGCTCATCGGCAATGCGCTTGATCAAATGCTCCCGGATGACGAGGTAGGGAACACGCAAGTTGGCGGGCAAGTCCGCGGGAATCAAATTTGCATGCAGTATATCTGCAGGAGCTTCTGCAGAAGCCAAACGTCGCTCTGTCTCGCCCGCCAACCAGGCAAGAGGCTCTCTAATTGCAAAAAGTGCAGCGGGAGTCGGGAAAAGGCGGTGGATGCCTTGATGGCCGTGAAGCACCTGCACGGGACGAAGCGACTCCGCGATCTGGATGGACTGGAGCAGCGCTCGAGGATCTCCTTCCTGAGCATGCGGCGCGCCGAGATACGGCATGATCATGTCGCCGGTGAAGAGCACACCCTCTTGTGGAAAATAGAACAGCAGGGCGTCACGGGTCTCGCCTCCAGGAACGGGCACGATGTCGATGGGAGTCTCGCCGATGGAAATGCGCGTGCGAGCGCCATACGTACGGTCGCTCCGGTAGGATGTGACGGCAGCTAAATCGAAATCTGCACCCCACCAGTAGTGGTAGGGCCCACCACTGCCCTCCTGGCGGGCGAGCTGCTCCGTGCCGTTTGCACTGCCGTGAAACACGGCCTGACGAAAATGACGATGCCCGCCGACGTGGTCCCAATGCGCATGGGTGACGAGCACATCGGTCACCGGTGGCAGATTCGGATAGGCCTGCCTCAGTGCAGCCTCGGCCTGAGCGGCAGCCTCTGCTCGCGCTCCTGCATCGATGGCTATGAGTGAGCTGCGGTCTGCTGAAACCACAAATTGATACTCCATAAAGTCGAAGCCGGGTGCTTGATACACGCGGCCCGGTACGAGTTCCCGTATTTCTGGCTCCTGGAAGGTGAACCCGGTTTCCGGATTCAGAGTAAATGAAGTGTTGAATGCGCGAGAACGGTCAAGCGAATGGTACCCGCTTCGCTCGAGAAGTAGGGCGGCCTGTGCAGGGTCTTCTTCGCGCAATAGTCGCGCTCGCTGGAAGAACACCTCGCGCGCAAGCCCTGGCACGGGAGCATCTGAGAGATGGGCCTGAAGCCACGCGAGCTCCCTTCGCGCTTGCTTTGCTCGATCAAAACGCGGAGGCAACTGCGCAAGGATCACGCCGCGCAGCCACCGAACCACGTAGAGTGCTCCATCGGTGCTCTCGACCGCTTCATCGAGTTCCGCAAGCCCTCGATTCACCCAGGTCACTCTGCGCAGCAACCGAATCTCGCTGGCCATCTGCACCCTCAGTGCACCGATGACCGATAGATAGAGCGCGCGCGTGGAGGGGTCGAGACGGCTGCTAGAGGAGTCCGAGCCGGCGTGATTCAGCACTGCTTCAAAAAACGCAAGACCTTCCCGCTGTCGCCCGGTCGCTCCGTAGTGACCCAAAAGCAAGAAAAGCAAGCGAGGTTCCCCGGCAGGATCGGCCTGAACCATGGCTTCCATCCCCAAACGGCGTGGGCTGACCGTTTGCCCGGGCGGCACCGATTGAGCGCAGCCGGCAACAAATAAGAGAGTTCCGAAAGCGCGATTTAGTTGCATGATGGAACCCTACATCAGCAAGTTTCATCATGCAACCGTGTCCGTATAACCTCATTCAACCTGACCGGGTACGGGGTGCACGCCTCTCCCTGGGATCGAACCTGCGACCGGGCGGTCGATCCCTAGAACCGATGACCGCTCGGAACCGCTGGTTGTGAGCCGTTTGAATCAAATCGAAAATCGGGATGGGGACGTGCACAGCAGTGAGATAAGGCGCTGAGAAAGACCACCCCCACGCTGACGATCGATTGGGCACTGCCGACAGGGGCAGCGGAACACGCGATCGTGCCGAGACAAAAGAGGATTCCACGCAAATACTGGAGGTATGACGCACCGTGACCAGCAAGCGTGAGCACGGTCTGATTCGGTTGCGACTCCGGTCGCACTTCACACCTCGATAATCGAGTCAACACCTCGCTTGCTCGCGGATCCTGTTCCAAAGTTTGAATAATTTGAAACACCCCGGACGTAAGAGAATCAGGGTGCACTGGGAGCGCAACTCCCGCTCTGCAAGTTGGGCAACTACTAAAAAGTGTGACAGGTGCATTCTCTTTGCTCCCGTAACGCAGCGTGCCTCGATAAGCGGCGCGATAGCAGTTCATGCAAACAAGATGCGGAGTCGGCCTGATCGCTGCAGCGGAACGAGCGTCCAATACATTTGGGGGTTGATGACATCTGTACATCCCAGCCAAAAACGGATTCGAACCCGACTGAGTTTCAAAACAAATGGGACACCTATGCGAAGGGATATCGTAGGGCGTGAAGCTCAGTGCATGAGGGTTTCCTGGAACAGAGGCGACCCAGACCACTCGAGCAGTACCGGCTTTCTTCGGTCGACCGTCGGTGTTGGGGTTCCCGAGGCCAATTGCCATGTAGCTCTCTCTTCAATCGAGCGTGAACTAGCGCTCGCGCGAAAGGAAGGTTGAAGGGGAGCGGGCAACCGGATTCGAACCGGCGACTTGCAGCTTGGGAAGCTGCCACTCTACCAACTGAGTTATGCCCGCAAGAGAGGGGGGCTCTAGCGTTCAAAGCGATTGGGATCAAGCGGGTTTCCGAGCGCGGCGGATCCTCTAGGAAACTTCAATATTGCGTTCCATCATGGAACGCCGCAAAGTCTAAGGGTGCAGCGCAAGCGGTTTACGAACTCTCCCTGCTCCGTCGCTCGAGGCTTGGACGTGATGGGCGACTGGTGGAATCCACTCATCATCCGGGAGTGTCTTATCGGACCGAAGCGATTCGACGAGCTGCACGGGTTTCTGGAAGTGGGGCGAAACATCCTCAGCGGTCGCCTTGTCCAGCTCGTCGAGCAGGGCGTGCTCGAAAAACAGCTCTACCAGCAAAAACCTCCGCGCTACCGCTACCGCCTGACCGACAAGGGGTACGATGCGGCGCTCATCCTCTTCGCCATGATGCCGTTCGGTGAGCGCTGGTTTTTCGACGGGGAGACCCCGATTCAGCTCTACAGCCGAAGCACCGGCAAGAAGGTTCGGCCGATCTTGGTCGACGCAGATACCGGCCAGCCGATCGACCCCCGGGACGTATATTCGGGGCCTGGACCTGCATTTCCGATGAACGAATCTACCAGCCGTGCACGCTTTATCGAGTACTACGAGCGCCTGAACCGTGAAGCGCTCAAGCCATAACGCGCTCAATCCGTAACATGACAGGCGCCACACGAACACGTGCAGACTGGGCAATCACAGAAATTTTGCACCATCTCTCCGGAATTCTACCGGCGCGCTAATTTCTTTAGGCAGGCTCCAGAGTAGATGGTTGCGCGTCTTTCAGAGCGGCAAGAGCCGTGAGCAGAAACGCTTTTCCTGGGCGCACCCTCGGCTGCTACTCTTGACCGCGGATCGCGCGAGGCGCGTTTTTGCACGTTGAGTTCTTGAATCCGCTTATCTGACAAGTGAACTACATCCGTATCCGTGTCGAATTGTTGTAATGGTAAGGAGAAAAAGGAATACCACCTAAGGATATAGACACCGAGGGATATAAAATAGCCAAAATAACAATACAGAAAACGGCACCGCCAAATATTTGCGAAGCGAGAGAGGACGGATGTTTTTGGCGGATAAGACTATCTGGGCGGTAAGGCAAAACAACATGATTCTGCCCTCCGTTACCATTAGCGCTCAAGCGTCGTCGAATGCGTGGGTCGCTATTGATTTTACCAATTGTGAATGTCACGGCGTCACTGCACATGCGAAGCATATTCTCGGGGATGCCTTCTGATGATCCGGAATAACGTGCTGCAAAACTGTTGCGGGCAAAAGCTGAAGGGTCTTGGTAGGCGCAACCAAGGCAGATGTAGTGAGGGGAAGTGTTGGGCGGCGGACTTTGAGGACTGCGAGAACTGTTTGGTGCAACGGGGCCACTGGGGCGGCAAGCGTCAAAAACCAGTCGCGCAGGCGGATTAAAATTGTGAGGCGTATTTTGTATTCCCTGCTCTAGTACGTCTGGATCTCTCTGGTCCTGAGAAGTTGAGGCTGGCCAAACCATTTCACGACGACACTGGGGGCAGATCCCTATAACGCCGCGCCCCTTACTGAGCTTTATCTGGCTTGGCAGAGAAGATGACCATTCCCGTTGGTGGCTCGAGGGGGGCTCGATATCGACCGAAGGACGCTCAATATCGTCTGCAAGCTCTTCAGTCGACCAAATGGGTTCGATCAGGAGTATTGGTGCTTGACGCCTCCTTGGAGACATGGGTCCTAGATTGGGCACGAATCCTCGCGGAAGCATGGGTAATCTCCTTGTTTGTCCAAATAGAAACAGCGTGTTGCGTACAAGCTTGGGCTACTCGCAGTGCTGTTCTATCTACTCGCCCAACCGCTCACGGCGCATTGGGAAGTCTTGTAGTAAATAGCGGCCAAGTGCATTTGGATCAAGCAGGCTGAATGACGTAGTTCACTGAGCAATAAAACCGCTTGTTATCCGTTCCATCATGGAACGCCGCAAAATCTACGCAGTGCAGCGTAAGCGATTCACGAACTCTCCCTGCTCCCTGCGCCGTCGCTCAGACGTCATCGGCGACTGGTGAAATCTACGCATCAGCCGGGAGTGTCTTATCGGACCGAAGCGATTCGACGAGCTGCAGGGGTTTCTAGGAGTGGGGCGAAACATCCCTCTTCGCCGTGATGCCGGCGCGATTCCTAGGGAAGCGGCCGCACGTATCCCAGTCCCGCAAAAACCCCGGGGGATGCCGACGTAGAGGGAGCCACAAGCGGGACCACTCCGCTCAGCACGCGAGCCCACGGCCGCGCTTCATGACCGCTGGCCACGCGGGGCGAGGTCCACACCTTGAGTTCCGATAGGGTGAGCCCAATACCCAGCGCCACCAAAGCGGGAATCTGCTGATCAAAAAAGAGCGAGCGCGTCCCGGCGATCATCGTATTCAGAAATATCAGGCCGGCGTGAGCAAACCAGTTGCGCGCTTTGCGTTCAGATCGGGCATAGCGCCGCAGGAGCGCACGCTTGGCGGCAACACAATCGGCGGGACCACTCCAAGAGCGCTTCCCCAGCGATCTTCGTGATCCTGCGGCAGCACGAGTTGCACCCCGCTACCGATGCTTTCTCCGGCTAGAGTCACGGCCCAGGCGCGGCGCCATCTTTGTGCCGCCTCTTGGGCCTCTCTGAGAATGCCGTCGGGCTTTTCTTCCTCAGAGGTTCGCAAGTCTTCTTCTGCGCTCAAAACTACGCCGCAGGAGTGGGCTCGTGCCGAACTCGGTGCGACAAAGGCCGCGGCCAAAGGCGCAGAAACGAAGATACATCTAAGGCAAGCCGGAAAGTCCCGATGGCCCCATTCAACCTGACCGGGTACGGTGCGCCTGACCGGGTATGGTTGGCCTAACCGGCTGCGACGCCAGATCAGATACGGTTGGGCTGTGCGCGCGATCGGCTGCGGTGCGCCTGACCGGGTACGGTTGGCTTGACCAGGTACGGTTGACCAGCTGACCGGGTGCGGTGCGCCTGACCGGCTCATTCAACCTGACCAGGTACGGTGCGCGCCTGACCGGGTACGGTGCGCCTGACCGGCTGCGGTGCGCCTGACCAGGTACGGTTGACCAGCTGACCGGGTGCGGTGCGCCTGACCGGCTCATTCAACCTGACCAGGTACGGTGCGCGCCTGACCGGGTACGGTTGGCTTGACCGGGCACGGTTGGCCAGACTCAGATGGTCCACCGCCCAATGGTGCATCAGGATGGGCGGAGTTCTTTGGTGATCTCGCCGGCCGTGTTTTTCTCGCTGGAAACAACCTTCGGCGCAGCTACCCAGAGGCTCTCGGTGCTCAGGCGATAGGAGCCGGACGCACCGGAAGGGGCGCTTGAAACGGTCGGTTCTGGAGGTGGTCTTTGGTTAGGGCGCGAGTATGATGGTTAGGGCGCGAGTATGATCACCTTCAACTGACTAGGGGTGGACCGGGTACCGACGCAGTTGCCCTTGTTTTGAGAGGACATGCTGCTCATTCGACTCACCGGCATACCTCCGACCAGCACGGTCATCGCACCGGTAAGGTGCTTGGAGGAGCCCATCACCGAGCCAGAAACAGCGCCGCCCTGAACTCCCGCGTTGTCGCCGACGGTCATCGGTACCGAGGAGCCGAGATTGTGCGTCGGCGCGCCCGCCATCAACACGTGGAACACCGCTCCGGATGCCGTCATTCCGTGGGCTGTGTTGGGATAAGGCACGGGAGTGGGCGTCGGCGACGGGGTCATACACACGTCAGGGAACGCCAGATCCATGCCTGCTGCCTGGGTATTCGCAAACATCAACCGACCTGTACCTGTGCACCGTCGACATGCACCAAGTTCCTTGCGGTCACGCTCGTCATCTCAGCGTCGAGTCGGGCGGTCTGCTGCGCGCGGAACTCGAGCGCCCCCGCACGCAGCGTTTCCTTGCCTACTACGGTGCGGAATACCGACTCCGCCGTCTGCACCACCTGCCTCGATACCGCTTCCACCAGGTCGCCGATCAAATGCACAAACCGTGCACGCAACTCAAGACGTTCACTGCAGACTCGCGTAACCTCGCTGCGGAACTCTGCCTTGTGACCGTCGAACGAGAGGTCCTGTGCCGCAAGCTGAAGCGTCGAGCTGACGACCTGAAGCGGACGTGAGGAGGTACCGAAAACCATTTCCGCATCCGCACCCACCTGCACTTGCGGCGCTGAGGTTGCAATTACCGCGATGATCACGATGCGGTCGTCCACCGTAACGCACAAAACCTCATCACCAGAAACCGGCTCAACCAAACAACTGACAGCACGCGTAGCCCCGCCAACCACCTCACCGTCACGTTCGACGAGGTATCCGGCATCGGACCGGCGCAACACGCGCCCTATCCTAAGAACATTTTGCATTGCGACTGCAGTACTTACCTCGGCGGGGCTCATCCCTGTAGTACCCATCCCGGCGGGGCCCATCCCTGCAGTGCTTACCTCGGCGGTGCCCATCCCTGCGGTGCTCCCCCTGGCAGCATTCATCCTCGCAATAGATGACCCTGATGCGGGCAGCTGGGCGGTGGGTGACCCGACTGATTGTGGTCCCAGGATCACCTTAGAGGGATGGTGTACGTTGTGTTGAACAGTCATGTGCATGATTGACTCTCCTCTTTTTTGGCGCACGAGAAGCTGAAGGGTGCATCCAAACCTTCGTACAGTTCGCGGCGGGTGCGATCACCGCAAGGTCGACTGAAACTGGGTGCTCTGCTCCATAAACCGACTCTGCTCTGGGTACATTATTTATTGAAGTGCGCGTGTCCCAAACCATATGTCTCTAAGCAGCATCACCGGGAGGACGATAGAGCTCCGCGCGCAAAAGCTCTTGATCCGTTGGAATCGCTCCCTCAGGCAACTGTGCAAGCCCACGGACCGCATGACAGCGCGTCCGATAGGTGCTGGCGCCGGAAAGGTTCAGGTTCCCCGTCATCTCGCACCAGGACAGGTCCGCATAGTCGAGTATCGAGTTCTGCATCGGAACGTCGTGCAGCTTTGCGCCCTGCAATACCGACTCCTTGAAAGATGCTTCTCTTAGAACCGCTCCGGTGAAATCAACTCCCGCCAAGTTGCTGCGGTTAAAAAGAGCCGACTCGGCTATGACTTGACGTAGGTTCGACTCAGGAAAGCTCGAGTAGCAAACGCTAGCCTCGGTGAACAACGCTGTAGACAGGTCACAATCTTTGAAGCCCGATCCGTCGAGAACGCTCTTGGTGAAATCACAACCGGCCAGCACCGAGCGCTGCCATTGACAGCCACGCAAAGTCTGGCCGGCAAAAGAAACACCGGCCACGTTTACTTTGTTGAGCACGCATGAATCCATCGCTACTTGTTGCAGCTGAGCGCTTCTTAGATCGGCCTCGAGAAACGTAACCCGCTCGAAACAGCTGCCGGTAAACGTGGCGTCGCTTAGGGTGCATCCGGAGAATGTCACCATGTTCAAATCCGCCTGAGGCGATCGGAGGCCGCTGAGGTCTGTCTTGTCAAAGAATACCGAGTGCATCACTACCTCGTCTGACTCGGTACCGATCATCGTCCCACCGAGAAACTGAGACTCACTAAGATGCACTGAAGACAAGAACAGTTCCGTAAAATGGCAACGGATTGCGACAAGGTCTTTGATCGCAGACTTCAAAAAATTCACGGAACGAAAAGAGCAGTCGATACATATCACGTCGTCAAAACGAACTCGATGCATCGAACAGCCTACAAAGTGAACATCTTGCAGGGTCACTCCGTTCAGCTCCAGTTCATCCAGACACTGACCCTCGACCGTAGCGCAACGCAGTTCTCCCTCACGTTCGACCCGTTCTCTGAACTCGGCCCCGCTGAGAAAGGGGCGGGGCGCATCCGATGAGTCTTTGTGTGGAAATGGGAAATCTTGCATCACAACTCTTCCGATACCTTCCTGAGAGGGAGCACCTGAACTCGCGACTGATCTGCTTCTTGAAACGCGGTGAGCTCGTCGGACCAGACTTCGGAGAAATCAGCGCCAAACAAACTGGCATGGCCGAAACTGGCTGCTCGAAGATCCGCTTTTGCGAAACTCGCCTCGAAGAGATCTGCATGAAGAAACCTCGCGCTCGTGCACCGTGCGCGTCGGAACCGAGCTCTTCTGGCGACGACCCTCGAGAGGTCGGTCTCGCTCAGGTTCGCAAGGCTCAGGTCTGCATCGTTCATTTTTGCACCTTCAAGACAAGAACGACGTAGGTCAACGCCTCTAAAAAGTGCCTTTTCTAAAAAAGCCTGACGAAAGATGGAATCGGAAAGATCTGTTTCTTCCCCCACAAACCGCACCCCAGCCGCGGCTGCTTCGAAACAGTCGATCCCTTTTGCCTGACACTGAATGAACGAGGTGCTCTCTAGGCACGCACCTCGAAAGGATGCGTTTTTTATCACGCAAGAAATAAAGATCGCCTTTTGCAGTTTCGTGTTGTCGAAGCAAATCTCCGCGAGTTCATGACGGTGCCAGCATGACTCCTCGAGTTCTGCATTCGAAAAGTCAGTTTTATTCAAAATGGCTTCCGTAAACTCCACATCTTTCAAGACACACCCAGAAAGACAGGCACCTTGAAGGTCTGCCCCGCAAAAAATCGTCCCTTTGCACTCTGAAGAACTAAAGTTGGATCGATGAAGACGTGCTTTGCCGAAATTGGCACCTTCTAAGCAACAACCCTGAAATGAGGCATCCTCACAGTTCGCATGCGAGAAGACGGCAAAGGATAGATCCGACCCGTCGAAGCGCGCGCCTCTCAGGTCTACCCCGTGAAAGTCGGCAAATTTTAGATCCTTGTTGCGATAGTCTACAGCCGTCGAGCGGGATGGTTCGCCCGCAGTTTCTTGGATAGGTCGCGGCAATTGATAATGCGCCATCGACACCTGACTCCGACGAGAGGACTCTTCAAAGCTCGACTGAGTGGATGCAGAGAAGCCTAAATCTTCAGGCACGGAACGAGAGGGGGCCAATCCTTGCCAGTAGATTTCTGTCTCCGAGATCCCCGCTTCTTTCAGCTTGGAGCGGATCTTCTGCTCGAGATTCTCAACGGGGCTCTCTCCCTCTTGATCTCCACTCGACTTAATCTTCTGCAGAATTTCCTTGAGGCTGTATCCTTTGATCGGAACCGCGGGACTTGAGGCAGATGCATTACTCGATGAACTTTGCGGCTCCCCCTCGATGCTGGGCGATGTTTCCCCATCGCGCATCGGAGCCGAGGCCGGGCCTTTTTGCACTGAAGATTCGGTGGAGTCCGCTCCTGCAGCCGAGTCCGCTCCTGCAGCCGAGTCCGCTCCTGCGGCGGCGGCAACTGAAGCAGGGTTCTGCCCCAGACGGGAGGTCGCTTCATCGATACGCTTCATCGCTCGCTGCAGACGCGGGCTCAAGGGGATTAGTGTTTCTTCACTCGAGTTGCTCGAAGAGTCGTCTTTGCGTGCTGGCTGCAACCACGCGGGATCGAGCGTCGCCTCGACTCTGCCCTCAGCCGTTTGGTAGTGCTGCATGGCCCAGCGGTAGTACGCATCATCTTTTGGTTCTGCGGGATCCTCCAGACCGACAAGCACACAGCCCACATCAAATCCATCGTCGTGCTGGGAGGGTATTTGGCCGTGAAAGATCAGAATCATTTGCTCCACATCGGGCATGAGCCACAGGGTGCGCAGCTTCATCTCCAAACGCTCTGAGGCCTCCACCTTCATATCGGTGCGTTGAACGAATCCACGGCATGTCAAAGAAGGAAGCTCGGCCGTGAGAACCGACTTGGTCGGGTGGAGGTGCTCCATGCGAACGACTTCAAGCCGGCTCCACTCGGAGCGGCTCCATTGATCGCTCGGCGCCATCTGAAAGAAACGAGGGTCGACATCTCGCGGCATTCCCGGAAACTCCGACTCTACCCAATGCGCGTCGTACGTTCCCGCTCGATCCCGGCGCACCTGCCAGTCGGGCCGCATCGGACCAAAGCCCGCAGCCACCCGGCGCGTTAGAGACGCCTCGTCCCAGGTGAGCGAGGCATCGGGTGGGTATTCAATATTGGGCAGGTAGCCGGGCTCGGTGGAAATCGTAAAGCCTCGCCCATCGGGATTTCCCGGGTGTCCCGGACCACCAAAGGCACGGGACCATTCGAGGGGCATTCGTTCAAACGCCTCTGGGGGCGAAAGGTCCCGCCCTGACCAGTATCGGTCACCCGTCACCTGAAGCTTCTTATCGACCTCTCCAAAAACAACTCGGGGGTAGCAGCGCGCTACGTCTGGACCTCCAGAATAGGCTGCCCCCGCCAAGAGAAACTCCGGGTGCGCCTTTGGAAGAAGTTCGTCCAGCGCTCCAAATGCCGGGGCGATTCGTTCACCGTAGCGTTTGTACAGCTCTTGCTCGGAGCTCAAGACTCGATCGAAACCGACCATCACTGCAGCGCCGATGCAAAGATAGTGGGATCCACCAAGCGTGACGGATCGGCTGAGCACCGAGACAGTGGTGGGTTTGATCACACGCATCGCAAAAAGAGTGTCCGCCGATGTGACCGAAGTTCGATCCAAGACCGAAGTTCGATTCAATCAAAGCAGCTACAACCTTCTACGCGCGGGATCGAAGAATCTCTCCCTGGTGGGGTGAATCAAATCTCGCGAATCAAAAATTTCCGCTGAGCACCAGGCGATCGGATGCCAGCGACATACTCAAGCTGGCTTCTCGGCCCTCGGTTTGGCGCACCGGAATCGATAGGAGGAGCACGGAGGAAGCGATCCCGGCAAGACCAGCGACCGTATAACCCCAGGAGATGCCTCGTTGCCCCCGATCAAACTGCTCGCATGTGCCGTCCGGCGCGCGAGATGAACACGAATTGGAACGAACAAGACCGACCATGCCGACTGAGAACAGTGCCGAAGCGCCTGCGGCGACAACTCCGGCGGTGACGATTCGGGCCAGCGGCAGCCGGCGGGTCTTGCTGCGATCGGTCGATCCAGAGGGCGTGCCCGACCCCTGCACGTCGCTCTCGGAAGCATCCCGCTCGAGATTGACGGCCATCTCAAACACCCCACCTGCTGCGGAGCCCACCTCGAATTCTCGGACTTCCTCGCCAGCGCTTTCATGACGCACTACCAGGGTATGTATGCCCGGGGTCACCAGGGTGTCGATCGGGGTGGTGCCGACAAAGCGCTCGTCGATGATGACCGCTGCTCCCGGCGGCTGAGAACTCACGCGCACCACTTTCTCACCTTCGTTCTCCGCGTCTCTGAGCGCCTCTTGTAGAAGCTCTGGCAGAACCGCGGAGAGCAGGAGATTTTCTGAAGATCGGTCGGCTCGCCCGATCCCATCCTCGGAAACCACGATGAGCTCGATCGAAGCAGGTCGCCCTCCCGAGAGGAAGGATGAGACCAGGAGCACCCCTTCGAGCCCAAGCTGAGCGCGCTGCTCACTCCAGCAGGGAGTGGTATCGCATCCGCCAAGACCCGCCGCCGCTCGACGATGTTGAATCACGTCGGCAGAGATCACGTCATGCCCTGATTGGACCAGCGCCTCGGTCAGGGCCGACTGAATGTGCGAGGACAGCTCCTTATCAAACCGGGCGTCTCCTGCAGGGGACGCGATACCCCAGGGTTCTGCCGCTGCGGAGTTCGGCACCGACTGCAACCCCATAAATAAACAGCTGCTGACGATGAGTGCATTTCGAGTCACAAACGCTCCTATCACAAACGATCAGAGTTCTTCTTCAACAAACGCGGAGACAGAACCGCTGACTAAAACGACCGCTGATAGCCAAGTCCGACACCACCGGGAACACTCTGAGGTAAGAACATCCCGCGATCCGTCGTGACGCTCGCCCGGTGTTCTGCTTCATGATCCCCATCCTGGGCAAACCGAAAAAAACCATACGAGAGTGCAAAAAACGGGATCGATGCCGAGGCGAGAGGTACATCCAAGCGCTCAAAGTCTGCATCGTTGGTAAGCTTGTGCACCCAAAGCGACGCTGCGGTGGCGGCAAGAAACACCCCGGTCCCGAGGCTCAACCATCCCCAGCGTCTCGCGTGAGGAACCGGACCCACGCTCTGCAACAGCAGCACGCTACCGGCGGCTGCAGCGGCTGCTCCCGTGGGCGACCAATAGTAGGGCCAGCGCTCGATAAACTCGTAGCGATCCGAATCAGCCGCCGCGACTGACGAGGAACCTGTGTTCTCGGGTATCGATCCGTCTCGACGGGCAGACCAGCGCAGCCCCCACGACACGAAACCGGTGGTAAGCGCGGCAGTGCCAACCGCGAGCAGTGAAATGCCCATGTAGCGGCTGTGTTTCGTAGACCACCGCGGCTGCCGATCGGACCCTTGCGCGACCTCGGTTTGGGCGGGCAACAGTAGACGAACCGCCTCAGCCGGATCTTCTCGCAGCTGCTGCTTTGAAAGCTGTATGCGGGCCGAACGCTGCCCCGTGCTCACCTCGACATGCTCCAAAAAGACCTCGTCGCCCGCGTGGGTCAGCAGAGCGAACTGTTCGACGCCCAACCACTGGGCCAATTGGAGGGCGTGATCGGCGACGCGGTCTGCGGCCTCGGTAAGACTTGAGTACGCGAGGTGCACCTGAGGTCGCATGCGAAGGCTCTTCTCGAGCGAAAAAGAGACCTTGAGCCAGTTGTCTCCGCTTTGAAGCTCCGATCGGTAGACCTTGGACTCCCGTCCATCATCACAAACCAAACGGACGTACACGGCGCCTGGGGTGAGTCGCCCCACCGTCAAGGGTACCGAGCCCGCGACCACTCCGTTGATCTTTGCGTGACACCCAGAGCGATCCGTCTCCACGCGCAGTCTTGCGGAGCGTTCACTCTGAAGCTCTTGCCATGCCCGCGACCAAAGCTGGCGAACCGAAGGGGGGTGGAATACGTCGCTCGGCTCCGCGCCTACAAATTCGGACACGCAGCGCGCAGCTTCTTCTCCGGCGGCATTCGGATCGCCCTGAGCCTGTCGGTAGCGGGGAATGAGCAAACACCAGTCCAAGAGACGGCGCACTTCAAAATCCTTTGGTGCGAGGGCCGCAGTGCGACCATCGATGCGACGCAGCTCTTGGACATGCGACTCGGCAGCCGCGATGCTTTCTCTCGAAAGCGCCCGAAGTGCCGCCTCAGCATGACCGTTGGCGGACTGAAGCACCCCGTCGATATCGACATCGGACACCGTGATTCGGGTGCGGGCAGCCTGCACCACTTGGTCCGAAGGCAGCACCGGGTGGCCTGCCTCGCGAAGCGCATCCCGAAACTGCTCCAGAACATCAGCCTCTATTTCAGGGACTTGCTCGGCATACGCCGGGACCACGAGCCACTGAGCCACTGCCGTTTGGGGAGTCACCAACTTCAGACATCCAAACGCCAAAAAAAGCGAAAGGTTTAACCGGACGATCATCGATTTGAAGCCTCCGAGGAGCGTACGTCGATGACGTAGCTCGTCGTTCGATTGGGTCGAACCCGAATTCGACGAAAGCGGGTGGGTGATTCCTGACCCGCTGAAACAGAATACGTGCCTACCGGCAAGCGGCGGCGCACCGGGGCCGATCCCGCAGGGCGCCCATCGATCCAGATCTTGCCCCAGGGCACCACCGCGATCTCGACGAGTCCGTACGCGACGGCCTTGGGACGCGCCGGGGCTTCCGGCTCCGCACCGCCCGGAGCTTCTGCACGACGCTCTGAGTTGGCACGGCCCTCGGCGCTGGGATCTTCGGCAGTCTCGCTCTCAGACGCATCGCTTGGAGCGACTGCGCGACGTGCTTCCGCCAAGGAGTCGACTCGCGATGCCGGATCAACCTTTGGCGAACTCGGCGTGCTGCGCGACTCGGCGGGTGCGGCAGACCGGACGGCGCCGACGGGTTGGACGGCTTCGGTGGGTTGGGCGGGACCCGCTGAATCGCCTAATCGATCTGGCTGTCCGTGTAATCGAATCGGTTGTCTCGGCGCAGATGCCGGTTCGACCTCGGCCGGGCCGGATTCTGCGGGGGCTGGGATCGGGAGAGGCTCGGGCTGTGGCCTCGAGACGAGTACGTCGCTCGATGGAGAAGCAAGACCGGCAGAACCCTCCTCCATCCACGTCGCTCCGATTGGAGATACCGCAACGACGACAACCCCGAGAGCCGCCATCAACCCAAGGAACGCGAGCGAGATCCCAAGCCGACGCTTTTGCGCGGCGCTGCGTGAGTCTCTCGCAAACCCTGAATCTCGATTGGGGCTCGAATCTCTCGCAAACCCTGAATCTCGACCGGAGGCCGGTGGAGGTGGACCCGGAGGCCAGGAAGCGAGAGCTTCTTGCCGACCGCTCGCGGGAATGGTCCGCATGTCTCCGATCGTTTGGTGGAGGTCAAGAGACGAGGACGGCTCCGGCTGGTACTGAGGCGCGGGGGTCGACCGACGGGGTACTGCCGTGGTGGGGTCATCCGCACTGGGCTCTGCTGAGGCCACAAAAGCTGGAGCGACCAAACCTCCGCTGGCCGATCGCGATCGGATCGACGGCTCTCGAACTGCAGTTTCTGCGGACGGATCTTCGGGCGCGCCCTGTCCAGTAGGCGACGGTCCAGTGAGTGACGGTCCCACAGGTGTCGGTCCGGTGGGCGACGGTCCCACAGGTGACGGTCCGGTAGGTACGGACGCAATCTCGGGCTGCTCGATCGACGATCGCTCGATCGATATAGGAGGGCCGTCCTCGGGATAGCTACCTTGGGCTGCGCGCTTTGAAACCGAAGCGCTCGATTCAAGAGCCGAGGTTTCCTCCTCCGCATTCACAGGAGACGGCAACTTGGGCTGAGACGTCGATTTTGAAGGGGAGGAAGACTGATGTGACGCCATCGGAGCGGTAGACAGCCCCGCCGGCAAGGGCACTCCTGCCGCCACACCGGAGCCCGTAAGCTGGCCTGGAAGAATGGTCAGGCGACTCTTCGGCCTTATCGCCTGCGCCCGCTCTCCAAAGTTGCGGGCCGCGAGCACGGGCACCATCTCATGCGACCAGAGATCGAGCAGGGCGTCCGCCGACGCAGGGCGATCGGATGGATCTCTCTCGAGCAGCTGATGGATCACTTTATCGAGCGCGGGTGACACCTGGGGCACACAGGTACTGAGCTGAGTCGGCTCTCCATTTGCAATACGATGGAGGGTGGCTGCGTGACTCGGCCCGTCGAAAGGGCGAATCCCTGCGATGCACTCAAACAGCATCACGCCAAGGGCAAACAGGTCTGCCTTGGGTCCGATTTTGGTCTCCGAAAGCATCTCAGGAGCTAGATAAGAAAACTTGCCTTTGACAGTTTCCGACAGGGTGGCCCTAGTTCTTCCCCCGTAGAGGGGTTTGGCGATCCCAAAGTCGGTTAGTTTCACCGCCCCGCCATGACTCACCAGCACATTGCTAGGGGACACATCCCGATGAACCACCGCCTGAAGTTCACCTTGAACCGTGCGTCCGTGCAGATACGCGAGTGCGGTCGCCACCTGCACCGCGAGATGCAGCACTTCTTCTGCAGGCAGACTGCCGTGAACTCTCAAGATCTCGGCGAGTGAACAGCCTTCTACCACTTCGCTGGTTAAATAAGGTCGGCCCTCCACTGAGCCGTAGTCGAGAACCGGCACCAGGTTTTCGTGCCGAAGGCTGGCGCCGATGCGGGCTTCCTCGAGGAACATGGCGCGGAACTCAGGGTCTTCTGCGTGAGAGGAAAGAATACGTTTTAGACAGACGCGCTTTTCAATGCCGCCCGAGAGACGACGCAGCGCGAGGAACACCTCGGCCATACCCCCTCTGCCGAGCGGGCGAACCAAGAGATAGTCACCAAAAACGTGGGGCAGTGGTTCCAAGGGTTTGGGCCGATTAGTACCATCCAAACTGCAGAGGTGCGAGCCCACTTAGAGCCTTATTGCGAAGTCTTTGCTGAGACTCGGCGTATGTCGGGAGAAGGGGCATTTCCAGACAAGGAGACATCTTATGAACGGAACCTAGGAACTCAATCGGCCGCTGCAGCCTGTCGCCAAAAACGAATCGCTAGGTGAAGATGCCTTCAGACTCAGAGCAACACCCGAGTCCGTTCGAGAAAGCACAGAGATTTGAAGGCTTCAGCGATCGACTTGAGGTGTTTTTTGCTTGTTCCAAGAGAGACCGCACTGGCGCCAATGGGCACTGACTACCTTTCATTTACATTTTAGAACGTTCTTTAGGGACAACAGCCTGTGTTGATGCTAGTAGCTGCAGCCGAGTGGAGGAGAGATGAGCAAGGCTGAGAAGTATATCCAGGCGCGCGTCGAAGAATTCGCCGAGGAATTGAGTGAACTGATTCGTAATGCTGCACTAGAGGCAGTACTAGAGTCCTTACAGGGAACCGGTACTCCGACGGCCGGCAGACCCAAAGAGGGTGTCCGTCGCCGCGTTGCCGCAAACACGACCAAGCGCGTCATGGACACGGGTGGTCGCGGTCGACGCTCTGCAGATGAGTTGGCCGCTCTGCAGAATCAAATCGTTGGCTACCTCCGTGACAATCCGGGACAGCGAGTCGAGGAAATCGCCTCCGGTATCGAAGTACCGTCACGAGACCTGAAGCGTCCCATCGCCAAACTGCTGGAGGACGGCGCACTCCGAAAGAAGGGCGAAAAACGAGCCACGCGCTACACCGTACGTTAGAAGCCTCCGCATGGCTCAAAGCGCAACGCCACAAAACACCATGCGCAGTGATGAACGCGCAATGATGAACCCTGCAGTAGCTGCTTTGTAGAATAGTTGCTCGGTACCCCACTTATTGGGCACCACAGCTATCCTACAAAGCAGTTTGCGTTTTTGGAGACCTTTCGTTCCAAACTGTAGGCGCGCAGTGAAGCACACCCTCGCTGCGATTCGGACGCATGCAGTGCATTCGATAACGCGCTGCAGAGTACTTGTCACCAGCGGGCTTAAGTGAGTCTGAGCTCGATTGAGGAAGAGGCGACCCGCAACCGATGAAGCGCTCGAGTAGAGTGCTGTACGACATCGGCGCTGGCGCCTCTTTTTTTTTGTAACGCTGCCCCGACGGCAAAACATCCGCTCCTCTCTGTGGTGCGACTCATTCGGGCGGTGCGACTCGTTCGACGGCATGGGGGAACCGCAAGCTCTGTGTCCACCGTTTTGCCAAGCATCGGGCGTAAGCAAGCAACCGACCTGAGTACGACTTATCGAAGTACATCGAGAACCGTACATCTCAGATCTCAGCCAGAACGATATGGTATCTCAGTGCACCGCCTGTCTCTGGGCATAGCGAGTCTCTGAGACCCAGTCCGCCATCACTTCGCTGTCGCCATAAGCGCTTTGTCTTAATTAGAACCTTATTGTCGCAATTCTACGTTATGCTTTCGATGCTTCACTGCAACTGTCCAGTCTTATATCGACTCTAACTCGACAACAAAGACAGGATTTTTCGCAAAGCGCGCTATTTTTTTGGCGATGAACCTGGGTTTCTGAACGTATTTCATATTACATAACTGGTCGATTATCAGGGTATGCGCGTCATTCTAGGAAATGCCCAGTTCCTCCCAAGATAGCGACATGTCCCGCCTCGATCGGTCGATCGAGACAGTCGAAATCTCATAATTCTCCTGCAATCCGGGCTGAAGCAGTGGTCCTGCGAGTGGCTCGCTCTCGATGCGGTGGCTCCCGACCCGGGCACGTCGCATGCGCTCGGCTACTGAGCATGAGACGTCAGTCGCGTCCGATAAAGCGCGCCTCAAACGGGTGCGAACGCCCAAACGGTCCATAGCCCAGAGTCTTGTGCTACGCGGTGTCCACCTCACCACCCGACGTGGCCCTGGGAGGTGTACGTAGATTGCACTAATAGCCACATTGTGCATGTCCTACACTGTACTGGAATGTAGGAGTGCGTACCAGGTGGGCGTAAGGTAGACACGGCCTGAACACGCAATGCATCACCGGCGCTCCGACCAATCACTCGGGCGAACTCCGGCAGCAATCTCGCTCGTGTGAAAAGGAGGAACCCTTGGAGATTCTACTTCCGGTCCGCCCTGCAGGCGGCACGTCGTCGACTTTTCTGCGTCTGAAATCGGCCTGCTCGACGCTCGCTCGTTTGACCCTGGTCGGCCTCGCGCTGCTCGGAGCCCCCGCTCAGTTGGCGCACGCGCAGCAAACCGAAATCTGCAGCGCCAGTGCGCTCACCACGGCCCTTGCCTCGGCCGTCCCTGGCGACCGATTGCTTCTCGGGGACTGCACCATCTCCGGCTCGTTTACCGTCGGCGCGGGCGTGCGCCTCGTCGGCACCTCCACCGGCACCTCCATCATCAACTCCGACTCCGGCGCCGCCATCACCCTTCAGACCAGTGCCGCGTCTTCGAATATCTCCCTCCTGCGACGGGTCAATATCGATTCGACCGGCCTCTTCGGCGTGCTCGTCACCGGCGATGGCGACGGGCGCCTGCGCGAAGTCCAGATCGGCGTCAGCCGTGGAGCAGGCGTTGCCACTGAGCAGACTTCGTTCGTCAAGCTAAGAGACGTACTGGTGGTCGGCACCATCAACGACCAAAACGCCCTCAGCGTCCCGCTCGACCCTTCGCCCCTCAACTTTCCCACCCACGGCGTCGTCGCCATCGAAGTCGACACGCTCAAGTTTCGCAACGTCTTCATCCAGGGCTTTGCCACCTTTGGCGCCCTCGTCGTCAATCAGACCTCGGTCGATTTCGCTAGCCCCGTTTCAGGCGTCCGCCCCAACTTTCGGTGGCAAGGCGGCGGCTCCTTCTCCAACATCACCGCCGGCCTCGTATTGCGCGGCGGCCGCTCCGCCCTCATCGACGTCAGCTTGAGCCAAAACGCCCTCGGACAGCATCCGGCCGACAACATGGTGGTCGGCGCCGGCATCGCCGATGGCGCCATCGTCCGCACCACCCGCTTGACGGTCGACGATAACCCCGGCTGGGGCGTCTTTCACGAGGGAGCCGGCTTTGTCCGCCACCGAGAGCTTTCGGCTTCGCGCAACGACCACGCCGCGGTCTGGTATCAGAACGGCGCGGAGCTCAAGCTTAAGCACTCCACCGTGGCCGACAACGCCTTTGGCGGCGTGATCGTTTCCAACACCCCCATCGCTCGGCTTCGCTACCTCAATACGCTGAACAACTTCACCGCGGTCCGCTCCGGCGGCGAAGCGGGCGACGGCGTGCAGGCGGTGGGCGTGAGCGACCTGCGCCTCGTCAAC
>JBCCEA010000028.1:0-53857 GCA_039030515.1 Myxococcota bacterium
AGGTCCCCGGTGCAAGGGCGCTTCCAAGCACCGTACCCGGTCAGGTGGGCGCGACAAGCACGCTTGCAGCAAGCCAGAGGCCCCCTCAAGACGCCGATGCGCCGCGGAGACAGCCACCGCAAGGGCGCTTCCACGCACCGTACCCGGTCAGGTTTGGGAAGGTACCAAGCACCGTACCCGGTCAGGTGGGCGATGCAGCCACCGCAAGGGCGCTTCCACGCACCGTACCCGGTCAGGTGGGCGAGAGAGGTGGGCGATGGGTATCCGGCTTCCACGCACCGTACCCGGTCAGGTTTGGGGGGTCAGGTTTGGGGAGGTAGGCGAGAGGCAGCCTTCGGGAGGTGAACGGAAGGCGCGATGCGGCACTTTGGAGCAGCTCCACCTGGCGCGTGGCAGGTCGGCGATTCTAACTCTTCTCGTGTTCTACTGGGGCTGGCTTTGGACGAACGACTCCCAGTTTCTTCATTCGAGCTTCGAGGGTCGTCGGGCGCATACCTAGCAAGCGTGCGGCGCCTCGCTTCCCGCTGACCACCCAGTCGGATTTTTGTAGGGTTCTCTCGATATGGAGGCGTTGAACTTGGTCGAGTGTCTGCCATTCGTCATCGATGTTTCGCGCTTCGCAAGCTAAAAAGTCTTCTCTAGCCACCTGAGATTCAGTCACTGAATGGTACTGCGTCTCACGCTTCATATATAACGGCAACCAAGGACCGAGTTCCAAATGGTTACCGCTCTGCATGATAATTCCGCGCTCGATTACGTTCTCAAGTTCACGAACATTTCCAGGCCAATCGTAGGCTCTTAAGGCATCAATCACGCCTGAAGCGATTCCGTTGATGTGTTTGCCGAGGCTCTGAGAATGTTTCTGCACGAAGTAATCCACGAGTATCGAGATATCATCTCGACGGGAACGCAACGGAGGTAACTCGATGGGGAACACATGGAGTCGGTAGTAAAGATCTTCACGAAATCTTCCGTCCTCAATAGCCTTTTGTAAGTCTACGTTCGTGGCAGCGATCACACGAACGTCAATGGAAACACTGCGCGTGCCTCCAATACGCTCGATCTCCCCCTCCTGCAGAACTCGTAAGAGCTTTGCCTGAAGCGCAATGGGGAGATCACCTATTTCATCAAGAAGAATCGTGCCTTGATCAGCCAACTCAAAGCGACCTATTTTCCTCGCATGCGCTCCTGTAAACGCTCCTTTCTCGTGACCAAAGAGCTCACTTTCCATCAGAGACTCTGGTAGTGCTGCACAGTTGACACGCACTAAGGAACCGACGCGTTGCGAGCGGACATGCACTTCATTCGCAACTAGTTCTTTACCCGTTCCAGTCTCACCTAGAATTAAGACCGTGGCTTTTGTATGGGCCACTTGTTCAATCTGCCGGAACACATGACTAAGCTGCCCAGACGACCCTATTATAGAGGGCCTTTGATACTCCAATTCCGAGCGGAGATAGATATTTTCTGCATCGACCTTTTCTTTTAACGCAGCTACCTCAGCCAGAGCAATTTCAAGTTCACGAGTGCGTTCAACAACCCTCTGTTCGAGACTGATGTTAGCGGCTTTTAGTTTTTTTTGCAGTGAATGTAACAGAAGATGAGTTCGTATTCGCGCAGTCACTTCTGCGTGCTGGATGGGTTTCGTAACGTAGTCGACTCCCCCAACTTGAAATCCCCTCACCTTATCTTCGGTTTCCGAACGTGCCGTCATGAAGATCACCGGAATACCCTGTGTTGACTCAATACTCCGCAGCCGTCGACAGGTTTCGAAGCCGTCGATACCGGGCATCATGACGTCAAGGAGAACTAGATCCGGAGACGTAAGCACGGCCCGTTCGATGGCTCGCTCTCCATCGGTTGCCACCACGAGCTCAAATCCTTCGTGTTGCAGTGCATCTACGAGCACCTCTAGATTGGTAGGGGTGTCGTCTACGATCAGAATTCGAGGCAAAGTCTTTTCGTCCATCGACATCTATCTCAATCTTGCCGATCTTCAGATCGTGTTCATTCCGGATGTATTTTCGATACGAGACTCGATCAAATCTCCGATAGCATTCAGTCTGAAATCTTTTGAAAGCCTTCGAAGTTCCTGGGCAAACGCCCGATAATCCGGACCGAGCGACTCGATCGCTTCAATCTGTTTACGAACAGCAACGATCTTACCTTGTCGTGCAGAGGCAAGAAGAGGAAGGAGAGTCTCTGACGATGGAACAAGCCAAGGATTCGACTGAGGAGACGATGAATCTGAATCGTTGGCCGTTTGCATAGGACAAATCCAGTGAAGTGAGAGTTGTTCACCAAGAGTCCTGAGAAGCTCGTCAGCTTGAATTGGTTTAGACAAGAAATCATCTGCCCCCGCAACCGCACTTCTGTTTCGATTATCTTTAGAAACGCTTGCCGACAGAGCGATGATGGGAGTACGGGAAAGCGATGGCTGCGCACGCATACGCCGAATCGCTTCCAGACCATCCATTTCGGGCATGACAAGATCGATCAAAATCGCATCGGGGAAAGCACGCATTGCAACTTCCAACGTTTCCTTGCTGTCTGCTGCCTCCAAGATTCTGAAGTCGAGCGGCCTCAAAAGGCCTTCCAATAGAGCACGGTTATGAGGATTGTCATCGGCAACAAGCAATGTACGCCGAGGTCCTCGATAGCCCGCAGGACGCCTGGGAATCGCTTCTTTCACCGAAAGTTCCTGACTGACTAGCGGTAAACTGAGCTCTAGATGGAATGTGCTGCCTTCACCCAAGACGCTCTGCACTCCAAGTGCACCATTCATCAACGTGACCAAGCGTTTGCAGATGGCAAGACCAAGTCCACTGCCTTCGATCTGACGTCTGCCGGTTCGCACCTGAGCAAAAGGTTCAAAAATAGCGGCTATTTGACTCTCCTCGATCCCGAGCCCGGTGTCGCGCACTTCAATACGTACAATGTTTGGTTCCTGTTGACGTGCCCAGAGTCTCACTTCTCCGTGACAGGTAAACTTCACTGCATTGCCCAGCAGGTTGATCAAGACCTGACGAAGTTTAGTGCCATCTCCGCACACGATTTGAGGCACAGCATGGGGCCCATCGTCAAAACAAGTATCTTGGACAAAATGCAGCCCGTGTCGCTCCGCGCGGACTCGAGTAAGATCGCAAACGTCTCGGAGCAGCTCGTGTAAGTCAAACGCAGCCCTCTCGAGATCCATACGACCAGCTTCAATTTTGGAGAGATCGAGAACGTCATCGATCAAAGTCAATAGATGCTCTCCACTTCTCTGAATCACTTCCACGCCCTCGAGATCTTTTCCCTCCAGGCCCGCATCGCGTTTAAGTATTTGCGCGTAACCGAGAATTCCATGAAGCGGTGTCCGTAGTTCATGACTCACGTTGGCGAGAAACTCGCTCTTCGTTCGACTTCCTGCTTCAGCCGTTTCTTTGGCTTTTCTTAGTTCTCTGACGAAGGCGTTACGCTCGGTGACGTCGATGCCCATCACAAGCTTGTGATTGCCGTCACGGTTGGCAGTGAGCCACACATCGATCTCTTCGCCATCGCGCTTCACCCACTTGACTTCAACCCCCTCATGAATGCCATCTTCGCGAAGCCGAGGAATCAGCTCCGAACTGACAAATGGTTCACAGCTCGAGGCAACAAAAGAAATCGCGGGCTGTCCTATCACTTCGTCCCGTGGATAGCCCATCACTGTGAGCCAGTAGTCGCTGACGCTATCAATGCATCCTTCACTATCTACGCTAAATGTCATGACCGGAATACGATTGTATAAATGACGATATCTCTGTTCGCTGATACGGAGTTCTTCAGCAGCTTCAGTACGACGTCGAATTTCACGAGTCAGTTTCTCATTCGCTTTCTGTAAGGCCTGAGTTCGCTCCAAAACTCGTTGCTCGAGCTGATCGTGTGCAGTCTTGAGAGCGGACTGAGCTTCAAGCAGCGGTCTGAGATCGCGTACGATCACGACGAGAAGACCCATGCCGCAAAACGGAAGATACTCGCGATGCGCTTCAACAGGCACCGCAGATCCGTTTCTTGCCTGAACTTGTGTCTCCAGAACATCCGTTCCTTGCTCGCGAAGACAAACCCAAGTTTGGCTCCACTCTGACTCCAAGATACTTGGAAAAAGCTCAAAGATTCGCATGGAGGTTAGTTCTTGCTTGGTGTAACCGAACCGCTCAACTGCAGCTTCGTTGATGCGCCTTAGATGCCCTTCGACGTCAACCCAGAGGACTGCATCTCGCAGGCGTTGTAGGGTCAGTGCTCCGAGTTCTTGGCTGCGGCAAGGGTCGTCGTCGACCGTAATTTTAGGTTTTTCGTGATTCATATCGGATGGAGTCGGTTACCGGCTTAGGCTGAGTTCGATTCAGGATCTGAGGCGTTACATCTGTACTGAATCAAACGCAAGAGACAACGATAACCGAACTGTTTGGCATGTATATCGGTAACAGCACTCTCAACGTCGAGACTCTCAGTGGACAGGTCCAGACAGTCTGGAGGGTCGGAGTCGGCGAGGAGCACAATAGGTCGATAGATATTTGAGCTCAACCCGGCGACTTCAAGCACTGTAGCCCAGCGTCCATCGGAGAGAATAACCACGGTGCCTGGCGGAAAAGGACCTATCGTATGTAGGAGTATGCGGGCGACCTTGGGAGCTGTTTCCGAGCTATGTGCCAAAAGTCGCAATGCTGTGTCTGGAGTGAGCGCAGGCCCAAAGGGATGCGGTTGGGTGAGTCTTTCGTAAGAGTCTACCGTCGCAATGATTCGCGAAAGAATATGTCCTTCCCGTCGGCTGAGATCTCGGCTCTGCTCTAAAGCAGAGATGAGCCACAACGAGGCATGCGGACCCGGCCTCATACTGGGAAGAATCTTACGAGCGCCACGAACGTAGATAAGCTCTCGCTCTAAATCAGTCGTGGGGGCATTGGTCAGGTCAGGTTCGAGCCATCGGCCAATACCCGAAAGTGCGGCCGCCAACGCACAGTCGCGACGAAGACTGGGCGACAAGCCTGCTTTCTCAGCAAGAAGAGATACCAAAAGCGCAACAAACGCCAGCCGACTGGACAGTTCTTCCCGTGGGAACTGCATCAGTGCTACCTGCAGCGGGCGGAGTCGTTGATCAAGCCAGTTCCACTCTTGAAGCGTTCGTCTTAGTGCCTGTATCGGTAGCGTACGTCGATGCTCCATTTCACGCGTCATTTCGCGAAGCACTTTGAGGAGTTTATGGTAGAGAATGGCTGGTTTGTGGACACTGGGTTCTTTAGCGTCAGCAGCTTTTCGATAGAGCCGGATCCCCTCAAAGGTCGGAAGACTCTTTAGGGAAACAACGTTATCTGAGGACGAGTGGGCAAGAAACTCGATGAGCTTACAAACACTGCGTTCGGGAACTTGTCCCTCAAGTTCCACGAAATCGATAGGCAGTTGGTTCAAGAACGACTCAACAGCGAGACAGTCCGCCGACGACGATTCTCCGTCTGAAACAGGAATATCATTGATGTAGAGTTTGCCGGTAGCGATGGAGATTCGTGCCTGGGAGTCGCTCGCGTAAAATTCCTTCAAGCCGCTCAAGAACGATTGAATATGTCCGGAGCATGCGTCGGGCTGGAACTCTGGATTGGAGAGCCGAGATATCGAAGCCGCTCTTTCTTCAGCAGCGCATATCAGAGCATGCAAGCCTCGAGTGAGTGCTCGATTTCGGACACTCAGTCCCGCATCGGCAGCAAACCGCGATTCGGATGGATCGCCCGTCAGGGCACCTGGCTCTCGAGAAGGAATACTACTCATCGCTCTTGTTTTCTTCGACGTAGTGGCGTAGCAGCGACTCTACATCGCTATCTGATTCGGCAACGTCATCGGATGGCTCAGAACCAACAGGCGCTGAACTCAATCGTCCTCCCTTTTGAAAATGACGCCGAATTGCCTCCCGTCTGCGTTCCCGACCAGACTTTACGTTTTCTAGTCCTCCAGATCCTGGAGGGCGGAACGACTCTAAGCTTCGCCTGGCGGTGCCTTCGGGCATAGTTACTTCAGCGGCAATCGTCGGAGCGGAGGGCGGGCGGTGCTCGACAGGAGGCGGAGGTGGTTCGAAAGGACGCATTGGTGGCGGAAATGAACCTACAGTGGACACGAGGTGTGCATTCAGATCAGTCGGACCATGGGTGGCGCCATTGTTCATCGAGCTCGATGAGTGTTGCGAGCCTGGAGGACGAAACCGCTCACTGCCTTGAGCCGCACCCTCTCCCTGAGGACGGCTGGATAAGCGCTCCTGAGGCGTTCGTAGATCGCGGGCTTCCTCTATGTGTTTCATCAAGCCGAGAGAGGTCAGCTGTTCACGGATCTCCCCGGTCACCGGGGGATAAGGCCTTCTCTTTTGAGAAAAGGCTCGCAATACATGTCTCGCTTCAATCGAGCCCAGATCCTCTCTGAGGCTGTGGTCGACTAGGAACTTGAGATCTTTTGCAAAATCGATATCTGCAGCTTCCCCAAGCCCCGCAATTGCAGCAGCCTTCGCACCTTGACCATTGATTCCATTGGCGCTCTGTTGCGCCATCGATCGCAAGAGCGGGAGGGCTGCCTTGCCTTCGACAAAGGCAAAAGCTCGAACGACAAGCTTCTTCATACGATCAGATTGTTCTAGGAATGCAGGATCTTCCATCCAGCCTCGAAGGAGTTCGGCGCCAATCGCAGGATTTCTCAAGCAAAGCCAAAGTGCAGAGAGCTGCGCTCCTTCTCGTTCGGATCGAAGTTCGACAGCTAAAACAGCGGGAGCATGCGCGACAGACTGATAGGTAAACCAGCCCTGAGCGATCGTCCGGATTGGTAAATACTCGCTGCAAAGCGCATCGCGGAAAAGAGCTCTAGCTTCTTCGTTATCTTGGGTCGTCTGTAAGTTGCGCATTGCAGTGCAGAGCACATCTGGCTCAAGCATATCCATCGCTGCATGGATCGCTCGAACTGTCTCGGGGCGACCAGAAACCAGCGCACCTATAGCGTGAGAGTGCCTTCGTCCGCTCTGATACTCGAGCAGTGCCTCAAGAAGAGGTCCATACTCCGATTCATGCAATAGACCTGCAAGATCTGTTGCATCTTGGTTGTCGACAGAGGTATGCAGTAGGAGATGCTCTGCAAGGCCCTCAATTGATCCTCGCAACAAAGGCAAGACCGCAGAAGGAAGCTCACCGGAGTCCATGAGTCCGATCAGGTTTCGTAGTGTTTGAGTAGGAGGGCTCTGCTTCTGAGTTACCGCTTCGTGCAGGACTTGATATTGTAAGATTTCTTCAATTCGGTCTTTTTCTGAGGGCCCAGATACTGCGATTAGCGGGGCTAGGCATCGCGAGAGCCTCTCGGCATTGACGATCATCTCTTCGCGCAGCTGATCACCCACCTGATAAACCTCAGATTGTGCCGCTACTTCGTCTCGAGCTGTGTGCCTAAACACTTGGGTGAGTTCGCTACGGACAACCGGATCCACCTTGGTAGCGGGTAAATGTGCCAGTTTTGCGATAGGCTCTGAGCGTGTATCGAGTGCTTCAAGTTGCATTCGGATATCTCGACTCTGACCTTCATCGAGTCCATTCCAGGGGTCGACGGTGAAGTGGATAGTATCGAGTTCAAGACTCCCAAATGCGGTAACCAGATCTTCGCTGCCGCAAGCGGGTCGATAGGTAGAATTGATTAGCGCTTCAGAGAGGGCAACCAGCTCATCGACAGAAACTCCGCGATGAATCTCGATCGTCGTCACTCCTGCTTCTTTCAAGGATCGGCCCACATGGGCAAAGCCTCCAGATAAGCCGAGCAGCAGCAAGCCGCGATGCTGGATACTGTCTTCTGTGACGTCGAGTAGGAGTGACTCTCGGCTGGAGCGAAGTCGTTCGAGCTCGCGGATGTGTTTCTGTAAAGTGCGTCGCCTCCAGATCTTGGAACTGTCAAATGGACCAAAACTCCGGAACAGTGTCGTCAACACCTGCCGCAGTATCAGCACGTAGCCTTTAAGGGTATCGCCAGGCGCTATGTTCGATGGGCGGGACATCGGGCTGTGTCTCAACACTATACGACCCACGACTCCTGGAGAAAACGAACATGACAGAGAGACCACCGTGACCGCGAGCCGGTCGCCATCACTCTGTGTCGAGCTGACTTGCAGAAGGACAGAGCGAAAGCGAACTACCACCGGCGCAAGCGCGTCCAGCTAGAACGGAAGTGAGTCGAACGTGATCCCGAAAAACTCCGAGTGGAATCGTCGGTCCAGACATCTGCAATCCTGTGCAATCGCCTTTGGATAGGGTCACTTCTAGAGTGTCGAAGGGCGGCTGGCTCCCCTAGCTTCCGGATGAGAAGTTTCCGATGCGCGACTCATCTTGTGGTTTGGGGAGTCACCGTCCACCCCCTAAGTGCTCTTGGCTCTTTGTAGGCACTTGCCTTACCTTCAAAGCTGTGCAGTGAAACTGTTCATAGATCTGACGGCCGCCAATTGGTCTCCGAGCGATCATCATGCCTGACCGGGTACGGTTCTCGAGGGGACTGCGGACCTCACCCTACCTGACCGGGTACGGTGCATGGAGGGGACTGCGGACCTCATCCTGCCTGACTGGGTACGGTTTCTCACCTGACCGGGTACGGTGCGCGGAGGGGACTACTGACCTCACCCTGCCTGACCAGGTACGGGTCCCACCTGACCGGGTACGGTGCATGGAGGGGACTGCGGACCTCACCATGCCTGACTGGGTACGGGTACCACCTGACCAGGTACGGTTTCTCACCTGACCGGGTACGGTGCTCGAGGGGCCTACTGACCTCACCATGCCTGACTGGGTACGGTTTCTCACCTGACCGGGTACGGTGCGCGGAGGGGACTACTGACCTCACCCTGCCTGACTGGGTACGGGTCCCACTTGACCGGGTGCGGTGCGCGGAAGGGACTGCGGACCTCACCATACCGGACTGGATACGGGTTCTCACCTGACTGGGTACGGTGCACGGAGGGGACTGCGGACCTCATCCTGCCTGACTGGGTACGGGTACCACCTGACCAGGTACGGTGTGCAGAGGGGACTGCGGACCTCACCATGCCTGACTGGGTACGGTGCTCGAGGGGACTGACCGGGCACGGCACATGGGGACCCACATACATGCCTTGACTAGATTTGGCGCCAGCCCCTGATAGACGGTGCCGCCGATCAAGACTGCTCCAGCCTCATCTAAGTCATGCGATCCCAAGTAATCCGATGAGATTGACAATAGAGATCTGCACCCAAAAGGTGTTGAGCTAGCTATGCCCAAAAGAAATCGTGATGACGACCCTCTAGCTCCTTGTGGTAGAGGCCGTCCAGCTTCTCAAAAAAGACCTTGTAACGACGGGAGATGCGATGCACCAGTCGGCGCGCCAGCAGCCCCGCCTCATCCACCGACATACCCGCCCCATACATGGGCATACTCGCCTTATCCACCGGCAGGCCCGTTTTATCCGGCAGGCCCACCCCATACATGGACATACTCGCCTTATTCACCGGCAGGCCCGCCCCATACATGGACATACTTGCCTTATGGTGCAGTGCCTCCTCGGGGTGGACCGACAGGCTATCCCCCAACGCCTGCGACTCCTTGGGGACCTCAATGTCCCCGGGGTGCGTTAAGTCCCAGCTGTCCCTCTGAAGACATAACAAGAGAACAGAATATAGGGGAGGCAATCGGAGCAATTCATCAAGCAAAGTTAACTAATCTGCCAAAGTTTCCTGCTAAGACTGCAAGAGATCTTTTGTTGGATGTGTCACCTTTTGCTGGAAAACTGGGGACTCCGCTATTTCCCCAACACATCGAAACGTTATCCAATATATTAGAAGAAGCACATTTTGATCAACCGAGGCTATTGTCGTGTTTCGAGAGATTGGGCACAGGTTTTCCGCCTGTAGAGAGCGACAAGCGTATCGTGGAATGGATCTTGCGCACACTCGGTGATTTGCATACGCCTCTTCAGATCACTACAGCGGTTTTTGCACTAATGAAAATAGGCGTATTTAAGCACCGTAGATTCTGTAAAGGCGGAACTCAACACTGGATTCTTCCTTATTATCTACGGACCATCGATTATTTTTCTTTAATTAGAAATAAAAGCATCGGTCTCGAGAACGGAAATAAGCCTAACGCAAATGATCATCTTGTGCTTCTCATGATGGATGGACTTGTTGGTGAATATTTTATAGGCCTTTTTAGGGCACCAGGAAGACCCTTTTGGAGTTCAACCTTCAGTAACTGGCGACATGATCATGACAAGCACTATGAAAAGTATCCACGCACCTTTGATACTCAAAACCCTTTGTATGTCGCGCCAGGCAGTCTGACATGACTAGGCACACGGTCTAAACACAACTGCGAAAATGATGTGGTTAGATACACCTTGAGATCGAGGTGATGTAACCAATCGAGAACCCCACAGCTCCAGCAGAATCATGTACAAAATTCGGTTTGCAGGCCGCAGCAGATTCGGCCGAGCAAAATCTACCCGCTGTAATCTTTTCAACAGCAGAGTCTCGACTCTCGCGCGCACAAAATCTGCATCGGTGCAAACAAACAATAGGCTCCAGAGCCGGACACCGTCATAAAAAGTGAGTGAGAGGCAGACTGTATGTTTCTTTTTGCCGGCAAATAGATTTGATGGGGATATATTCGCAGGAGCTCCACGCCCGCATCCGTCTGTGGGCAAGGAGCTGGAGGCTACCCGTCGATTCGTCAACAGCTACTCGATGCAAACGAGAATCGCAGGTGGTGGCTCAGCGTGGACAAGAGTGCTGCTGAGCTCGAAGACCATCGCAACATGATTCACGTCATGAACCAAGAGTATGAACTCAAATTCATGAGACCTGATCAGGCTCGCTCTACGTCAGGAACGCTGCTTCACTTATGCGTTCTTGCAAAAAACACTCAGAGAGGCATCTGATGAAACTCTATTGATGACGCGAACAACCTCAAAACTGCAGGTAGATTTGCGCCAGACATTGAGCCCAACCGAATAGAGCTTTAATATACGTTCATCTACCTCAAGCATTCGTTTATAAAACAAATGAACTCAGGCCTGGCCTATAAGACGGTATGGTCGAGCCCGGTCGATGCAGAAGAGGCCGAAAGTATATTTAAGCGACTCTTTTCTGATCGCTAAGACCTACTCAGCTTCGATCACTCAGCGCTCTCCAAAGGACGCACCATGCGCCGAGTCGCAAGCTTGAGCTTTTCCATGATCATGCGGTCTTCAAAGACTCCCGAAGCCCATCCTACGAGCGCTGCAAACCAAATATGCTGCAGAAGCTCTGCGATTTCGCGCCACTCTTTGTCGGCATCACCTCCCCAGTCCAGTGGACCATCGACAGGCTGATCGCGTAGTGCAGCGACAAGGAGCATCGTCGTCATCGCGTGAAAAGTGGCTACCTTGTCGTGAATCAACGGTCCACCGGTAGCGATCGAGCGCACCAAAGCTCGTGCGAGTTTGGGACGTTTGAGAAGCCCACGTGTCGCAGTAGAGAAAAAATGAAGAACCCGCTCTTCCGCGGTAGTCCCCGTGAGCGGACGTTTTTCGATCGCGTCTTGAAGTCGCTTGGCTTCTTGAGCCAACGCAGCCACAAGAATCTCTTCTTTGCTCCGGAATCGCTTGTACACCGTTCCCAGCGCCACCTTGGCGTGAGCAGCCACGTCGCGCAGACGAACATTCGTAAAACCATCTTTTTCCGCAAGCTCTACAGCGGTATCGATGATTCGCTGGGATCGCTCGTCGGTCATCGCGCTATTCGATAGGGCTGTGGCATTTGCGAGGCACCCTGTCAGGTATGCATCCTTCGGGTCAAGTGAGCACCCTACAGCACCCCTAATTTGCGCTGGAATGCGAGCCAGGTAGAAGCGCGCTCTCTGCCCTACGTGGCGTGGCAAACGCAGTACCGGATGCACAAAACTTCAAAATGAAGCACGGACTTCATCAGGGGATACAAAAGACGAGTCAGCAGTCGTACTGACTTTATAGATGATGATCTCGTCCATTCCTCATTCAGACCGGTCCACCGCTCCATACGGCCTAGACCGCACGTTTCTCACCCCAATCGAGCGGACATACACCTCTGCAAACGGCGAGCTTGCTGACGCGGTGCTTGCCTATGTCGAAGGTCAGAGCCAGGCAGACTCAAAGACGCTGCGCAACTGGAAGTATCGCCAGTAGAGACGCGACGATGTATGCCCCGGTCGGAAGTCGACTACTCTTGAGCATCTTCCATGAGCTCGACCGTTCAGAAGCACGGGCAAGTTTGCACCCGCGCAGTGTGTAAGAGAGTGATTTAAAGGTCGAAACGGGCACCGACGTGGAGACCAAAGGGTTTGGCGGGACGCGCACCAAAGGGACGCCGAGCGGCAATAGGTTCGGCAAAAGTGAGGTTCTCAAGACGAAGGTAGGTTTCAAGCCGCTCCACCGGCCGCAATCGACCGACGACGTCGAGCATGACGTAATCGTCGGTTTGTAGGCTAGCGGTATCCGCCTGTTCACGCATCTGCCCGACATAAACCAGTGAGGTGTCCAATCCGAACATACGGTGGGCTACTCCGGCGATAAAGGCGGCTTGATGCCTTGGAACATAGGGAAGTTCATCACCTTTTTCTACCTCTCCAAAAGTGGGATTTTCGGATTCAAAGTCATTACGGAATGCAGAGCGGGTGTAGGTATACGAAGCTCTAAGTGGTAGCGAGAAGCTATTCTTAAGCTCCACCACGTGCTTCACGGTAGTTTCAACACCCCAAATAAACACTTCACCTCCATTGAACTGTCGATCGAGTAACTCGGTCGAGCACCCAGAAGAGAATGTGCATTCACCAAGCAAGTTTTCATAATCGCTGAAGAACCCGATGACTTCGACAGCGCTGTTGTCACGCCGGAAGCGGGCACCAAACTCATAGTTGGTCGCGATTTCCGGGTCGACCGAGCTCGGTTGTCCTGGTGAAACCGGACTGAACCCCCGATGTACCCCTGCGAGCAGGCCCACGTCTTCGTGGATCTGATACTGAAGCCCGAGGCCCGGAAGAACCACCGCGTGATTTGCGCTGTTGTTCGCACCGATAAGGCGGTCGTCCAACTCGGTTCGAATCGACTCGAAGCGCATACCCGGTGTCGCCGTAAGCGATCCGACGCGAATCTCGTAGGCTAGATGACCTGCCAGTGCCAGAGCCGAACCCGTGTTGTCGGTAGCCAAACTCTCGGCAAGACCGTCGCGAACCAGCTGCTGATTCTGCATCAGATAGCCTTCTTCGACGTGATCTCGAACGACTTCATCGTAGTGCAGCCGAAGGGCAGCATCGACGCGGTGCTGGACGTTTCCGGTTTCAAACGAGGTGGAAAAGCTCGTCTGTATTCCTTGAGAAACAAACTCGCGATCGTTGTCGATCAACATCAGGGATTCGTCGGCACTACTCGAATCCTGATCGCCGGTAAGCACTTGATAAAAAACCTCTCGGCGCCCGGTAGGATCATTGAGGATGTCAAAGAGGCTGGGACCATCACGAAACCGATTGAGTCTTCTCCACGATCGATCGAAATTGTGGCGATAAAGGGTGGTCACCAGTCGGTAGTCTTCACCCCACTCCAGTCCATATCGAACGATTCCCGAAAGCCGATGCCAGCGCATGCGATCAAGTTCGCTTGAGACGTAACGACGATAGGGATCCCGATTGAAATCCGCGTCCGTGAGTCCAAGGTAGGTCTCATTCGAGCGCTCCTGAGAGAATGTCATTCGGGCTTCCAATCGATGAAAAAGATCCCTATTGGGGTCGCTTTGCAGAAACCCGGAGACGCTCCCTTCGGTCCGCCAAAAGCCAGTAGGACGATCGGTGAAGTCGATGTCCTTGAACCCTTCAGAGGCTAGATCCACGATTTCAAAGAGTATGCCTCCCCACTCATTGCTCGTACCCCACCAAAGGTGCGCTTTGCGGGAACGATAAATACCGTAGGAAAGATCGACTTGCCCCTGTGCGTCTTTTGGAACCGGTCGTGACAAAAGATTGATGGCGCCCCCGATCGTGTTGGGACCATAGGGAATCGCAGCTGGACCCTTGAAGACCTCCACCCCGGTGATGCGAGTCATGAGCGGAAAATAGTAGGCGGCCGGGGCTGAGTAGGGAGCGGGACCAAAGAGAACCCCGTCCTCGAGCAGGGTCACCTTCTTGCTGCGGTCAGAGGAGCCTCCGCGAATACCGATATTGGGTCTGAGACCAAATCCGTCCTCGGTGCGGAGGTACACGCCCGGGACTTGACGCAATACGCTGTGGGGATCGTCGTATTCGTAGATTTCGAGTTCTTCTTGGGAGATCAGATTGACCGACCCCCCCACTCGAAAAGCATCTTCTGGGGTAAAGGGCACCACCAGCGTGTCCACCTGAAAAAGGTCTACGTTCGCTAGGGCATCAAGTTCCGTTAGGGCATCGAGTTCCGTTAGGGCATCGAGTTCCGTTAGGGCATCGAGTTCCGTTAGGGCATCGAGTTCCGCTAGGGCATCGGGTTCCGTTAGGGCATCGGATTCCGTTAGGGCATCGGATTCCGCCACCTCACGAGAACCTTCTTCAGTCGGCAGAACGGAAGCTGAAGAAGGTTCAGGTAGCTCAACGTCTGACTGAGCTCGCAGGGCAAAAGGAGTTTGAAGCACGAGGATCGCTAGCATGCAGAGGACTGACGTATTGCGGTTCATGAGTGGATAACAGCTCCGGGCATTAGATCGCGTGCGTGCGCACGATTGCAGAGCGCAAAGAGCTCGATGCGAACGGGGCGCTGGATGCAAATGGCGTGACGTACGTTGCGGGCATCAGGCCGTCCGAAACCTTGGATAGATCGATTTGCGGATCGACCATCGGCCTCGCCGGACGTCCGTTTAAGGAAACGAGCGCATGTACTCGAACTTGCACATTTCGATGACCGCGATCTTGGAGATCGTCGCGAATCTGGTGGGCAAGTTGCAAAATCAAGTCCGGCTGTCCGGACATCTCCCGCTCCTGGTGGGCGGTGAGATAGCGACTCGGAGCGATGAGACGTTCTCGGGTGCTGCCGTCGTAGAGGACTCGATACATCACGCTGCCGTTTTTCTCCCGGACCATCACCCGCCACGACCAACGCATTCCCTGTTCGTGCCATAAAACGTTACCCCCGTAGAGATGACTCCGAAGTGGAATCAAGATCTGGGCAAGTGCAAAAAGGGCGAGCATGCTTCGCGCCAGCGAATCCCAAAAGGCGGGTCGCGCTCGGTAGGCGCGCGATGTGGCAGCTGTGGATTCAAATCTAAAGTGGTCTCTCCCCTTCCCAGCGCGCCACGCTCGGCCCAAGCGCGACGCCTGCAGCCAATGACCCATCTGCCTGGGCCAGCGCTCTCCGAGAAAGACGCTGGCTGAAGCCACCATAATCCATGGAAAAAGCCCGATATTGAATAGAGCGCCGGTGAGCGAATGAAACACGACGACCGCTCCAAAAGCCCACAAGCGCGTCCGCCGAATGCTCAGCCAAAAGGGAATCGTGGTGTCAAAAAGAAAACCGCCCCAGCTCATCGCCAAAGCCATGCCTGGCTCGTCAAAGAAACGACCGATAACGGGAGTCTCAGTTCGGGCCGCAAGCCAGATAGAGAGCGGCTCTCCCTGGATAAGCCAGTCCGGGCCGAACTTCGCAAGTCCTGCGTTGAGATACACGATCCCCACCTGAAATCGGAGCGCCAGCAGAGCCCATCGAGGCAGTGAAGTATCGCGCGTCTGGCTCGCAAAATAGGTTTCGATGGAGCCCACTTTATTGAGCGGCAAAATCGCGAGCCAGAAACAGAGCAGACTGACTAAATAATAGTGATTCAGATAGTTGGTGACATCGATCAGCTCAACGTAGGTGAACACAAGCAGGTAAACAAAAGCCGCCAGTCTGTAGAAAAGCCCGAGCGTAACGCAAAGCCCCAAAAAGACGAGAAGGACAAAAGCCGCGTGCATCAGATTCGGCGAAAGCACCTCGATCCAGGCGAAACCCCAATATTTAAAATAGAAGCGCGGCTCGACGAAAAAACGAGTCACCCAGTCGTTTGCCAGAAAACGTGCCGGGGCAAAGGCGAGAATCAAACCAAACGCGATACGAAAAAAGGCCAGCGAAGCTCCGTCCACCGGAGTCCGGCCATAGCGGAGCAGGCCTTCAAATCTCGACAATCGGAGTCGGCTCTTCCGATGAGTGGCGTCCGTGACTGCGACAACCGTGGACATTTCGCTCGATCGATCGGGCAGCGAACCTAATCGTTGTCTCCTTCGGCTCGATTGGGGATCTCGAGGTCCAAAACGGTGACGAATCGGGTCTTGAGCTCGTCGGTCACAGCCTGCACCATGGAGTGCGCAAGACGCACCTGGTCGGGATCCTTTTGAAGTTCGAGCAACATCGAGTCTTCGAGCCCCTGAACGTGGGCGATCGCTCCATCGATTGCCTCCAGCATCGCGCTGGCCACATCATTTGAACCTTCTGCCTGAAGCAGCTCTTCAAATCCGATACCGGATTCCGATCCGGTAAACACATTTCGGAATCCCTGCAAGTTGGCTTCTATGTGGGCGAGACTTTGATCGGCAAAGTCCGACTCTCGCAGCTCAGGACAGATCTCACCCGGACATACCGTGGAAATCCCGGAGGGGTCGGCCAGCTTCATATCCTTACTTTCTTTATCTAGGTAGAAAAGCGCATCGGAGATGGCGTTCAGCCCCTCTTGCGCTGTGGAGTAGACTCGGTTTTGGTTGCCGGCGAGACGAAGCTGATCGAGAAAGTGAGGGTCCCAACGTTCGACGAGGGTCTCGGCGTACTCGCGTATGCGCTTTGCCTCCACCGCTGCATAGGACGCTCGGCGTAGACGCAGCTCTGCTGCCGAAAGCGCGGCCCACAGTCCGTCGCGATTGATGCGGTCATCAGAGTCACAGGCATTGTCCGAGGATTCAGGTTCGTCCACAAAGAGCAGATACTCGACAACGTCTAGACCGTGCGCATTGATCGCAAGCACAGAAAAAAGCTGGGTGTTTGCGTAGGACTGCTCGGTGAGCACCTGATCCACGACGCAGCGGTTCACGAGAGGCCAAGAGTAAATCTCATCCCGCAAATCTTCCCCGCCAGGGGTGAGGTTCATGACGCCTGCCGGACCAAACTGCATCAACTCTGCGCGTTGCCAAACAGCGATAGCGTCCAAAAACGCTTGCTGCGCCTCATTCCGCGCGGCTTCGGCCATCTCTTCGGTGGACGCGTCGACCGCCTGCTGCAGGCTCGCGGTCGACGTTTCGAGGTCTTGCGCCGCTTCGAGAAATTCTTCGTAGGTCGGCAGAGCAACCTCTGAAGCGATCGAAAGCAGTGCTTCGCCACGTATTCCGGTATCGCTCAACGCCCCGGATAGGGAAGTTCCGTCGCTGTCGCTACACGCGATGAGGTGCATGCAGGTAATCGCGCCGACCATCGCCTGAAGCAGTGCAGCCCCGGAACTGGAGGCACTCGCCGGCACGCCGACGCCCAAGACTTCATCGGCGCCGGTCTTGTCGCGTGTTTGCAATCCCATTTGCTTCATGATTCGCCTGCTCTTCGATTCATTCCAGATGCGCTCGAGATTCGCTCCCAACCAAGGGAGGGACGTACGCAGAGCAGCTAATGAAAATCATTTTCATTAGCGAGGCCGACAAAGATGCTCCGGGGCTGCGTGGTGCGCAAGATGAATATGCCTGAGGGCACCGAACGTTCAGCTCTGACTTGGTAGTTTCAGAACACCGCAGGCTGGAGCTAACGCGTTTCAGCTCGGTTTGAGTGCCGTATGCCGCTGTTGCGGAGAGCTCGAGCTGGTTCGCTGGATGCACTCGCATGCATAGCCCGAGGATACCGAGCGTAAACAGACGTGCATCCGTCAATGGAGGCTAGGTATTTACGTGCCGCTGTGCAGCCTCGGTCATCAATCGCGTCATGCGTTCCGCAAAAACCGCAGGACTTTCGATCGGACTACCCTCTGCCAGCAACGCCTGATCGTAGACAAGCTCTACCCAGTTCGTCAGCGCCTCATCCTTGGGGTCTTGCTGATAAAGCTTCGATAGGCTCGCGATGAGTGGGTGGTTCGGATTCACTTCCAAGATGCGTTTTTGAGCGGGAAGCTGTTCATTTTGAAGCCGCATCAATCGCTCTAGATAAGGGGGGAGTCCACCCTGAGGCATCACCAAGCAGGTCGGTGACGAAGTGAGCCGTTTGGAAATACGCACTTCGGACACATGCTCGCGAAGAATGTCGCTAAACCTGTTCAGCAGCTCAGCGATCTTCTCTTCGGAGCCGGAGTCTTCCGCTTCCGATGCATTCGGTACGGTGAGGTCTGCATCCATGGCAGACACCAGTTTTTTGTTCTGATACTCGTTTAGGCTCCCCACCGACCATTGATCGATTGGGTCGGTCATCAGCAGCACCTCAAAGCCTCGTTCCCGCAACGCTTCTAGATGAGGACCGTGTTCTAAGATATCTCGGGCAGCACCGAGCGCGTAGTAGATGGCGTCCTGCTCTTCAGGCATGCGTTCTACGTAGTCACTGAGGGAGGTGAGGCCCTCTACCTTGGTGCTTTCATAGCGAACGAGCTTGAGCAGTTTCTCTTTGTGTTCTGGCTCGAAGTGAAGTCCTTCTTTGAGAACTGCTCCGTAGGCGCTCCAGAATGTGGCGTAGTCGTCACTCTTCTCAAGCTTGCCGATCATCGTGAGCGCCTGCTTGACCACCTGATTCCGAATGGTCCGTGAGACGCGTGAGTCCTGCAGAATTTCGCGAGATACGTTGAGAGGCAGATCCTCGGAATCGACGACTCCTCGAACAAAGCGCAGCCACTTGGGCAAGACTTCGTCGCAGTCGTCCATGATGAAGACGCGCTTGACGTAGAGCCTCACCCCGTGCTGCGCGTCGGGCATGAATAGATCCGCTGGAGGCTTTTGAGGGATGAAGAGCAGCCCAGAGAACTCTTGGGTTCCTTCGATCTTGAAATGTTGGTGGACGAGCGGGGGCTGCCAGTCGTGGGTCAGGTGCTTATAGAACTCGGCATACTGATCGTCGCTAACGTCGTGCGCGTTTTTGCGCCAAAGCGCAGTGCCTTGGTTCAGACGCTCATAGGCCCAACCCTGACTGCCGCCCTCGTCGTCTTTTTTTTCGACTCTGAGTTCGACCGGCGCGTGGATGTAGTCGGAATAACGCTGAACAAGACCCCGAATCCGGTATTCTTCCAGGTACTCCTTTTGGTCGTCTTTGAGGTGCAGCGTGACATCGGTGCCCTGCTCGAGACGGCGCGCTCCTTCGATGATGAAGGTTTCCTTGCCGTCGGACATCCACCGAAATGCATCGCGACTCCCTGCCGAGCGCGTAGTCACCGTGACCCGATCTGCCACCAGGAACGCACTGTAAAACCCCACCCCGAACTGACCGATCAACTGGGGATCGTCGCCTGAAGACTCTTTCTTTGCTTCGGCAAGCTTCGACAGGAAGGCCTGGGTTCCCGAATGGGCTACCGTACCCAGATTCTCGACCAGCTCTTCCTCCGTCATCCCGACACCATTGTCGGAGAGGGTGAGCGTGCCTGCCTCGGCATCGATTTCGATGCGGACCCGTAAGTCAGCGTCCTCTCCTTCGATGAGCTCAGGACTCGTGACCGCTCGAAATCGGAGCTTGTCGAGAGCGTCCGAAGCGTTGGAAATGAGCTCTCTCAGGAAGATCTCTTTATTGGAGTAGAGCGAGTTGATGACGAGGTGAAGAACTTGACTGACTTCAGCCTCAAAGCGGTGCGTCTTCGCTTCGGTCATAGTGGGGCAACAATGGCCTCGGTCGGGCCGCTGTCAAGAGGAGGGACTCGTTGAAACCCGATCCTGCTCAGACCCCCCGATCAGAGCTGGGCCCGGTAGCGCGGTGCGGCTGGCCTTGGCTTCGGTAAGATGCGCGATATGGGAGACATCGCCCTCGTCATCTATTCAGCTTTGCTTTGGTCGCTCCTTGACGTTTCGCGAAAAAAGCTCTCTCAGCATCTTTCTCCACCGGCCGCAGTCGTTTGGCTCTCGCTCGGCTCCCTACCGTTCTTTCTCGCCTGGGCTGTAGCAGACGGAGAGTGGATTCAAGATTCTTCTTACGTACTGGTGGGCGGCCCGATCGTGCTTTTACAACTGCTGGCCAACGTGCTGTTCATCCAGGCCGTTCAGATTTCGCCCCTCAGCCTCACGGTGCCTTTCTTGTCGTTGACCTCGGTATTCTCTGCAGGTTTTGCTTTTCTAGCGCTTCAAGAACATTTGGTTCCGGTTCAGTGGATTGGGATCGGCGGCGTTCTCTTTGGTTCGTTTTTTCTGCGGGAGGGGCTACGCAAAAAAGCCCACTCTTCTCGACTCGAAGTGGGCGGCGTACTCATGATCGTGGTTGCGCTGATCTGGTCGGTCACGTCCGCCCTCGACAAAGTCGCTCTTCGAAGTGCTTCCGTACCGGCCCATGCGCTCATTCAAACCGTCGGGGTCGGAGCGATCTCTTTGCTTTGGTTGGTCGTACGCGGAAACCTGAGGGAACTGGCTTCTGTGCGACAGATCTGGAAGGTCTTCGCCTTTGCGGTAGTCGCGCTGACGGCAGCTCAGGCGCTGCAGCTCCTGGCGATTCGCTCGGTCCCGGTAGGTTTGGTGGAAAGCCTGAAACGCGGCTTGGGTCTTTTGGCGAGCGTTCTGCTCGGTCGCTTGGTCTTTGCTGAAGAACTAACCAGGGCAAAGCTCACTGCGGCCGTGTTCATGGGTTTGGGCAGCGCGCTTCTCATACTGGGCTAGGTGGGATCATGCTGGGCCAGGTGGGATCATGCTGGGCTAGGTCGGATCATCCTGGGCCAGGTCGGAGATTTTGGTCTTTGCACGGGAACATGGCACACCGGTGGTCATGCGTTTGTCGCATCAGGACGCTTTGACGGGGCGGACAGGGGGCTTTCGTTCCGGTGCCTGCAGCATTGTCCGAACGGGAAAGAACGATTTCGCTTTCGGGGCACTGCTGTTTACGATCCTTACCTTGAGCGTCAGGGTCAGTCTCGGTCAGTCTCATTCGGGTTCCGAGGGGTCCCAGCACGCGCCAGCACCCGAGCATCATCTCACGCCACGCCGCTCTCCACCACGCCGCTCTCCACCACGCGGGCACGAAACCGCTTTTGATCACGACGAGCCAGAGGACAACAGCCCCTATATTGTCCGTGGAAGACCTGGCGAGACGCCTTCCGAGCGAGATCCCGGCGAAGGCATGCGCGACGACCGCACTTCAGGGCCAAGGGCAGCAGCATCGCCGACCGCCCCGCGCTCGAACACGAGAGTAGAGTCACGTGCAATTCAGCACGCACCGAGCAAATCTGAGATGAGTGCACCGCGAGAACACGAGCCAGAGCGGGGTGCACCCTCTGCCGAGCAGCCTGCGCAGGCCGCAGAATCAGATCCGCTGCCTGTCGAGGCTACAACCGACGCCGCGCTGAACGCATCCACCTTCCGGAGTCGAAGCGTTTCGATTGGAGCGTGTAACGGGGGCAGCTTGCGTCGCGGAGTACATCTCAGGTCCTCGAGCACGATTGTGGTTCGGGAGAGCAATCCTGTTCGATACGGAACCCGAGAACTCGTCGATATGCTCAAGCGATCCTCTCAAGCAGTCACGGCTCGCTTCCCGGGGTCCAAGCTCTTTGTCGGAGACCTATCGGAGCGCCGAGGCGGCAGAGTTCACCCGCATCGATCCCATCGGAGCGGACGGGATGCGGACGTCGGTTTTTACGTCATGAGCGAAAGAAGCGCGCCGGCAAGCGTTCACCAGTTCTTACACATGCGACGTAACGGCACTGCGGTTGATCGACGAGGCAGAAGCTATCGGTTCGATGTGGCACGCAACTGGGCCCTTGTGGAGTCGATGTTGAGGGACCCGGTGGCCCGCGTGCAATACATCTTCGTCGCGAGCTGGCTTTCCCGGAGACTGCTATCCCATGCCCGAAGCAGCGGGGCGCAGCCGGAACTGATCGCGCGCGCCGATACCGTCATGCGGCAGCCGGCCGGATCTCCGCACGACTCGCACTTTCACGTGCGCATTTACTGCCCGGTCGACGATCGCCACCGATGTAGCGACGATCCTCCCTACCACCCATGGTTTGAGGGAACGCCAAGTCGCCCAAGAAGGTAGAGCGAACGCGAGGTAGAGCGATCACCGGGGAAACTCAAGGGACGCACTAAAGGTCTACGACTGGTAGCCCCTGCCGAATCTTGTCTCTGGGTCGCTTCGATACGTTCTCCAGCCGAAGCACGCCTCTCGGACACATATGGGCGCACATTCCGCATCCCACGCAGGATGCCCGGGTAAAACTCTGATTGCTCTGGGCGTAGCTCCGAACGTCGATACCCATCTCGCAGTAGGTTGTGCAGTTGCCGCAAGAGATACACATGTCGGGTTTGACGGAGATTCGGAAACGTCCGAGCTTTTGCCAAAGACCTAACAGAGCGGCCATGGGGCAGAAGTTCCGGCACCACACGCGTGGTCCGAAGATCGGATAGAGACCGGTTCCCACGACCCCGGCCAAAATAGAGCCTACAACCGCGCCATAAAGGCTTTTCAAAGACCACCATTGGCCACCGGCGACGTACCGACGAAACCCGTCGTGACTCGCGCCAAGGATGTGCTCCAGGATGAGCAAAAAGGTAGACGCGATCGCCAGAAACATCACGGTGTGCACGGCGCGCTGCTCGAAGCGCCAAGACCGAGTCGAGGTCGCGGTCAGGTGCCTCCACGGATCACCAAACGTGTTGGCAAGACCTCCACATCCGCAGACCCAGGAGCAGTACCAGCGCTTCCCGTAAAAGTAGGCCAGCAAAGGGGCCGCGACCAGTGAGCCAAGAATCACATACACTGCAAGAAACACGGGCAGGCTTTGAAGGGTGCCTGGATGCATCTTGTACCAGTCGAGCGGCCAGAGATACGAAGCGTAAAACTCAGGTCCACCGAACAAGGGCATGACCAGCGGGAGGGTAAACGCCAGTACGATTTGCACCGAGACATTGATCAGAATGCGTAGCTGATTGTATCGACTGTTGCCGTGGCGACTAAGGTAGTACGCAGCCCCAATGAGCATGGCGATCGTATAAAGAAAACCGTAGAACACCCACTTGTTTCGAAACCCCAGCGAAGCGACCGACGCGTCGAGAACACTGGTGAAGTAGAGCAGTAGATAAAAGACGATGAGGCTGAGTGAAGCGAGAATGCCCGCCACGCCTCGGTTCCGGTAGCTCACTCGAAACGTGTGAAGAAGTCCGTTTTGGCCCTGCAAATACATAACTCAAAATCCTGACACCGCGTTGGTGCTTCGTGATCGATCGCCGTCCTCCGGCAAAGCCCTTGGAAGCTCCTCAGGGAGACGAAGGGGTGGAACGAACTCGGTGTCGAAACTCGCCTCTCCTAAGTGCTTCAGAACCCAGTCGAGACTTCGCTTCTCTTCAATCCACCGCAGCAATATCTGATGGTCCCATCGGCGTCCGAGAAAATTGAACCCAACGACGCGATCACCGCTGAGCACGATACGGCTGGTGCTGTGAACCGAACCCTGTTCTTCGAAGAACCAGCTCCTCTCGTCTTCTACGCTCATGTTCACGAGCCCAGCCGTGGTGTATTCGATATCCATGAGCTTGGCCGAGTTGTACCAGAGCCCGCGCTCGTAGTTTGCGGAGTCTCCCAAGAGCCGACGACCCGCAAGCCGCCCCTGATCGCGGGAGGTGTACCAGAGTTGCTCGGGACGCTGCCAACCGTTGTACCAGCGCACCGAAGCGCAATCACCAGCAGCAAAAATACCTAGATCGCGCTCGGGATCATGGCTGAGGTGCGCCGCCAGTCCGGAGTCGACTTTGATGCCTCCGCGTTCATCGAGCATCAAACTCGAGGCGCGAAGCCACTCTGTATTCGGCACAACACCGATGGCCACTACACATAGATCGCAGGGATAGATGCCCCGATCGGTAGAAACTCCGGTAACGAGTTCCTCCTCTCCTAGGAACGACTCGATCTGTTCTCCGAGTCGCACATCGACACCGTGACGACACATGCGACTGGTGATCCAAGCCGCTTCACGGGAATCAAGCGCAATTGGCCAGAACCATTCTTCTCGAATAAAAAACCGACTCTCGATCTTCATCGATGCGAGTACCTCAACCGCTTCAATACCGATAAGGCCCCCTCCGACGACGACCGGGTTCTTCGGCGGACTACCGCGTTGTGCACGTGCCGATGGTCTCGGGTAGTAGGGGGAATCGACGCTACTTGAAGTCACGTGCGCGTCTGGAAACAAAGGACGCCCAGCAGGGCCCGGTCCTCCATGGAGCTCTTTTTCAAACCACTCCAAATCTTGCATGGATACAAAGTGTCCAATGCCAACCTTCTCTCTCCCAGGCCACGGCGCTGGCCGAGGACGACTCCCACAAGCGATGAGCAGGCGATCGTACCCAACTCGAGGTAGCGCACCCGCAAGCCACACCTCGCGGGTCTCTACATCGATGCCGATGGCCCTCGCGCGAATACGTTTGAACTGCAAGCGCTCGTAGATGTCTCGTTCAAAAGGTTCGATGCATCGATGACTGAGTTGCCCGGTAGCCACCCACATCAACGCCGTTCGAGAAAAACAGTGATGTGATTCCTCAGAAATTACCGTGATTTCCCAATCCGGTTCACGCTGCCGGACCGTGAGGGCCGCCTCCATACCGGCGATTCCATTGCCTAGGATAACGATGTGCATGGATAGTCGTGTATGCAGGTGGAGAGGTTGCAGTTACCGAGAATCGAACCGTTCACGGTGCGAGATGAGGTGTCCCAGCAGACACGCCGCGCGGCGAAACTGCAGTAGAACTGCTGAAGCGAGCTAAGCAGTCGCAAGCCGGGTCATCAATAGTACGTGGCTACCCTGATCCCCGTGGATTGTCAGAGCCATCATCCGGTGATTGCGGGCCACTGCCACCGTAGTCGGTCTGCAATCCAGAGCTCGATCCAAATGTCGTCGCGACAGGTAGTCGGTTTCTGGGCAAATTGGTGACTGAGGGTATGACCGGGCGGGATTGGACTGCACCCCACACTCCATATCGAAAATCCATCGGCGGTAGCCACCTCGAGTTTCATACTCTACCGAGAGAAATGCGCCGCTAGGAGAAAAGCAAAGTCGATCGACCCGATGAAATCGCATTCCAAGGTCCAATATCTCGAACGAGCGACTGAATCCTCGGTCCGACAAATGATGGTTCAGTGCATCGGTACTCGGAGACGCATCGGTACTCGGAGACGCATCGGTATCCGGAGGCGCATCGTTATCCGGAGACGCATCGAGATTTGAATAAAATAGATTGTCGAACACTCGTGCGACAGAGGGAGTCCTCAACACAAATCTGCAAAGTGCGGCATGCAGCTCGACTGCCACAGGTATCCAGCCTTTCGCCGGAGCTGGGCTAAGAAAATGAATCCCGCTCTCTTCCCTGGCTAGAGCACTCGTGTCGGTGTCCGCAGCGGCGTCCCGATAAGTGGCTGTGTCTTGGAGATTCAGGTGCATTCTAGGGGTCTTTGTCGCAAAAGCTGATCTCGTTTGCTAGTTTTCTTCGATCCAGCAGACCGAAACGATCTCTTTAGAAGCACGGGCTGGGTTCCTCATACGGGAACGCATGATACGCCTGCCTTCTTCCAATCTGCCTTCGACGAACCGAGAACGCTTATCTCTGAAGGGCGGGGGGTCGACAAGCCGTTTCGTATCCGCCGTTGCAGGCTTGTCGGTACAGCTGTAACGCACGCTCCAAGTCTCGAGGTCCTCCAAGACCACTCTCAACCAAATGACCAAGTCTGGCGCAGCCCATCATGCTTCCGCCATCGCAACCCCGTTCGAAGTACAGTCGGGCTCGCCGTCGACTCCTTGGAAGCACTTCACCGATATCAAACATCATCGCCAAACGGGTGCATGCGATCGCATGGCCTCGGCTACACGCCAACTCGAAAAGCCTCTGAGCTTGACCGTGATCTCGCCCCACTCCAGCACCTTGCAGGTAGAGTGCACCCAGCTCTGTGCAGGCGGGCACGTACTCACCTCGGCAAGACCACTCAAAAAGTGCACGGGCTTTTCTGGGAGAGACCGGCGTTCCTCTCCCGAAACGGTGCAGGACCCCTAGCTCTGTACAGGCCGGCAAATAACTGCCTTCACACCCTTTATCGAAGAGTCGCTTGGCCTCTAAAAAGTCTTGAGACACTTCTATTCCTCGCAGGTAGAGCCTTCCAAGACCATGGCATCCTTTGGGATCGCCGCCCTCGCAAGCGCGTGCGAAAAGGCGGAGGGCGATGCGGGTATCGGCTTGGGGCGCTTCTTCCACGAGCTCGCCGAGATTCGCACAACCGCGGAGTGATCCGGCCCGGCAAGCTTCGCGATAGAGACGTTCTGCACGAGCCCGATCAAGCTCCACCCCGTGTCCTCGGTGATAAAGCGTGCCCAGCCTCACACATCCAACGATCAAATCTGCATCACAGGAGGCCTTAAAGAGACTGAATGCGCGTCGTGCATTGCGGTGGACCCCAAGTCCCTCGGCGTAAATTGTGCCGAGTTCCGCACACGACAAAGCATCGCCATCGACGCATCCAACCCGAAGCGCTGCCCTTGCTCGGGGAAAGTCTTGTGCTTCGCCGCGCTCGAGTAAGTAGCGGCCGAAGCGTCCGCAGGCAGTCGTACTTCCCGCCTGGCACTTCACCCCGTCGAGTTCGTTCTGTACTGCACTGTTGTCGCCGCGCGCCGCACTGTTGGTTTGAGCTGCACTGTCGGTTTGAGCTGCACTGTCGGTTTGAGCTGCACTGTCGGTCTGATTTGTGAGCCCAGAGGATGCACCTGATCCTGTTCCTTGGGGCGGTGTCGCTTGGTGGAATCGCGCTTCCAGGGCTGCAGTCGAAACGGGGGGTGCCGCATGGCTACTGCATCCGAGCTGGCTACCGCACCCGAGCAACACCGCGGCCAACAACAACCAATCGAGCCGTTCGACCCCAAACGTGGAACGCCCGGAACGCGGTGTACGCGGACTTGAACTCGAACGTGGAGGATGCCTAGGGTTGGAGTACATCAGACCCGTTCCTTCGGTTAACTTCCCCACTCTCTCCTAGCTGAGAGCAAAAGCCCATTTTTTGTGCACGGCAAAAATTCACTGATTTTGATCGTTCAGAACTCGCTCGACTTCTTCCGTCTCGAAGTACGGCACCGGCAAGGCGACGTGAATGACGCGTTAGGCGCTTTTTTTCTGAGGAATCGGATGCGAGCAGGAGGAGTGTGGCATTTTTGTGAACTTTAGCAAACAGGCTCGAGACATCACGCATCTGCTCTGACGAGGGTCGCTTCGGCGACTTCGCGCGGCATGTCTTCCTAGCAGCCACTTCGGATGCCGATGTGGGGGATTTCATGACGGGCTAAGATAGCCGCTGCTTTAGCCGAGTGGTGTGAGAAAGATTAGGCCTTGTGGGGTATCCGCCACAACATTGCAGTCTCGATGTTGCATGCGCGCTCATGCTGTCATCTTGTGGCAGTTACCGTCACAAATCTCTTGGTTCACCGCCAAAAATTTCATGCACCAGTGACGCTAAAGTGATTGCGCGCGGACAACGCATTCATCGACCTGAGCGCAACTTGAGCGATTACATGTAGAATAGGTATCGAAATAACACTGCTCCAATTCGCAGATCGTTACTTCACAAAATACCCCTTCCTCAGAGAGCAGACTGAGATCGCCTACGCAATTTGGTAGTGGCTGAATCATTATATCGCCGCAGAGAACTGGCTCGAAACGCACTTCTTCCCAAGTACAGAATGTGCCCCAGTCTGCAAGCGTCATATCCTGAATCTGAGTCTCTATCGGAAGCAACGTTTGCCCAACCGAGGACCCTGGGGTGCAAGGCGCAGCTCCCGCGTCGGCCACTACGGACGCATCTAGCGGGGGCGGGGGCGGAGGCGGAGGCGGTCTGTCTTCGTCGAACGAATCACTGCAGCCAGTCCAAAAGAGCAACGCCAACAAAGCGTTCCTGCGATCGCGCAAAGAATCCTCCCAGGCCGATCTAGAGGTGCACAGTCTATCTCAAAGTTCGCAGAAACGGGTCTGCCTAACCGAAGTGAGACACTAAAGCGGATAGAGTCCCTAGTTCACGCATTCTTGCCAACCACTCGAGTCAACATGCAGTCCTCTCGGCAGGCGGATTGCCCGTGGCCTGAAGCTCTATCCCGCGCATCGCCCGAGCCACAAACGCCGGGCCTACATCTTTGAGCACGTGAAATACGGTAGTCGCACCTGCTTTTTTGAGCGCGTCTATCTCATCATCAAATCGAGCGGTTGCTGCGATAACCCCCTCGTATCCTTCGAGACGAAGCTGTCGAATGGCTACTCGATGCTCTTCGTGGGAGGACATCGCGAGCAAGACCGCTTCCACCTTTTCTTGATCCACGTGCAGTCGCTGCCAGATCTCCGCGTCGGTTGCGCTCGCTACGTAGACTCTTCGGCCAGCGGCTCGATGGGCTTGAATCCGCTCTTTATCGACATCGAAGCCGACCACCCGATCACCAAACCGCTCCCGCAGCGTATCAAAGGCAGGAGTCCCGACCCGCCCCATGCCGAAGACCAGCACCTTCGCGTTGCCTACGTCGACAGCCCGTTCTTCATCCACCGGAGGTTCCCGCTGCAGACGGTTGAGCGAGCTCCGCGCGCGCCGAAGCAACTCGAATGCAAACCCGTTGATCGTAGAACCTACAAAAAAACTCAAACCCACTGCGATGGCGATGGCGATGAGCCACTGCTCGTCGAGAACGCCCTTGGTGGTCGCTGCCGCGACGACGATGAGTCCAAACTCGCTAAACGTGGTCAGGCTGGAAGAGGCGAGTAGCGCGGTTCTCGAGCGCAATCGAAACCCGGTAAGCAAGAGCAAGAATCCCAAGTTCTTTACGGGCAGCAAAATCAAGAGCAGAACGCCGATGACTAGGGTCTCGAGTGTTGGCAGTCCGGTGAGACCGATCGTCAAAAAGAAGCCGACCAGGAACACCTCTTTGAGACTCAAAAGACTCGCAGAGAGTTCCTTGCTCTTGTTGTGACCGGCACAGAGGACACCTGCGGCAAGGGCGCCAAAATCTGATTTGAGGCCTACCGCATCAAAGAGGGCTGCCCCACCAAGCGCAGCGGCCAAACCCGCCAAAATAAGCAGCTCCCCATGGCCACAAAAACGAAGCGCCTGGGCGATCAAAGGACGGGTGAGCCAGAGCAGAGGTAGCCCGAGGGCAAGTGGACTGGGCCAGGCACCTTCAGAAAAGACGATAAAAAGAACGGCTGCAATGTCCTGCGCGATCAGGATGCCCACCGCGACTTCGCCATAAAAGGCGTTGATGTCGTCTCGACCCTCGAGCACCTTGACCGCAAATACTGTGCTCGAGAAGCTCAAAGCGAACCCCAAGGTCACGATCTCCGCGAGCTCCAAATCGGCCGCCAGAGCAAGCCCGACCTGGGCAAGCATCCAAAGAGGCGCGACGGCGACGAGGGTGGAGAGCGCCATGTGAACGAGGGCGCTGCCCGCAACGTAGCGGGTTGTGAGCAGCCTGAAGTCGAGCTTGATCCCGATCGCAAACAGTAGAAGCAGGATTCCGATGTGGGCGAGCTCACGAAGAGAGGCGTCAGGACGCAGACCGTAGAGCTCGAGACCAAAGCCAGCGAAAAGAAAACCGAGAAGCGGCGGCTGTCTCAAGGCCCGAGCAATCACACCGCAGAGAAAAGCGGCTCCGATCCATTGAAGTTCCACAGCTGGCGCATCCTAACAGACCGGAATCCCCGAAGCTGCCGCAAGAGGGTTCAGGTAGGGGCAATGATCACTCCCCTTGGCCCAGCGAGTATCCACGCACCCCGTCAAACTCGTAGAGATGCTCGGTCTTGATCACCTCAAGTCCGGCCTCGTGCAGCGCGCTGAGAAGACGCAAGATCTCGTCAAATCCCAGCCCTGGATCCGCCGCCTGTTTTTTCTCGGCCGGCGAGGTCGATAAGAAGCGGCAGCGCCAGTGGTCGGTGCAGAAGGTTTCGGACATGCCGCCGGGATAGACTTTGACGCCCCGGTTGGTGACCATTTTCAATCGAAAGGACGACGGGGCGGCACGTTCGAGCAGGGCGCCTAAAGCATCCGGCTTTCGGTCGTCACTGTTCCAGTCGAGAAAGACGTCGATGCCGACGAGCGTTTTTTTCGCGCGATTCGTTTTCGGCACCGCGACCTTGATACCTCCGGAGCGATACTGCACTCCACTGAGTTGGGTTGGTTTGCGCCCGAGCCGCTCGATGATCGCTTGGGTATAGGCCTCCGTACCGACTTGACTCTTGCTCAGCCCCTCCCGATAAACGTCTGCCGGGTGGATTCCGTCTTCAAGCGTGCAGAGCCACGCATGGGTGATCTCTTTGGCGATGTCCGCTTCGCCGAGGTGCACCAGCATTTGCGTCGCAGCGAGGAGCAACCCCGATGGATTGGCCACTCCTTTGCCGGCAATGTCGGGCGCTGAGCCGTGAACCGCCTCGAACATCGCGGCTTCACCTCCGATGTTGGCAGAGCCCGCGAGCCCCACCGAGCCCGCTATCTGCGATGCGATGTCGGAAAGGATGTCGCCGTAGAGATTCAGCGACACGATCACGTCAAAACGCTCGGGTTGCGCCGCAAGCCGGGCAGCCCCGATGTCGATGATCTGATGTTCGCTTTCGATATCCGAGTATTCCGCCGCAACCTGCTCGAACGTTCGGTGGAAGAGACCGTCGGTCAACTTCATGATGTTGTCCTTGGTCATGCAGGTCACTTTGCGACGCCCGTACGCTCTTGCGTATTCAAAGGCGTAGCGAACGATGCGCTCGGTGCCGGGCCGCGTGATCAGCTTCAGCACCTGGGTGACCTCCGGCGTCTGTTGATGCTCGATACCGGCGTACAGGTCTTCTTCGTTTTCGCGAATGATGACCAAATTCATACCGGGATGAGACGAGGCCACGAACGGGGCATACGACTTGGTGGGTCGGATGTTTGCGTAGAGATTTAGGGTCTTACGCAGGGTCACGTTGAGGCTTTTGTATCCCCCTCCCAGCGGGGTGGTAATCGGCGCTTTGAGCAAGACTTTATTTCGCCGGATCACATCCCAGCTTGCTGGCGCGATACCGGAAGTTTCACCCTCGAGAAAACAGCGCTCGCCCACCTCGATAAAGTCGTAGGAGAGCGGGGCCCCAGCGGCTTCGAGAATGCGCAGCGTCGCGTCCATGATTTCAGGCCCGATTCCATCCCCTCGAGCAACCGTGATCGTTGTCTGGCTCATGTGCGGCGTTCCCTTCTATGACGCAGGTCTCAGTTGAGCGCTGAAGTGCTCGCTCCCCGCCGGGGGGTAGCTTTCTCAATTTGGGGGATGGGGGCAAGAATCCTTCAACACCCCTGGGAGCGTTACATGGCCCGATCGACCGCTTTGTATCTTCGGAGGCTACCTCCGATGCGCGACACTTGACGTGGTCGGCCTACAGAGCGCCTGGAATGAATGGAACTGTGCGTCTACTGTCGAGCGGGCCGAGCCGATTGCCACCGAGCGGGCCGCAGACGACGGCACGGTTGTCCTCACTAAGACTGCACACAAACCGTGCATTCGGACTCACCGCTACCGGCCTGAACTTGCCCTCGCTATACGCCGCTGCTTGTTTCGGTAGAATCAGCTTGGCAAATGGCTGGCCGTTTCTTGAAGGATCCCGCAGAGAAACAACTCCATCCGCGTTAACGGTACAAATGTGGCCCATGGCAGTCCACAGCAGCTTTTGGGGACTATCACCAACGAGATCCACCACGGCATCCGTAACAAATTCTGGCTGTCGAGGACCTGCTTCTTCTTGAGAGACACAACTGTTGGGTTTGAAGAGACAGAGCTTCTGTCGTGTTGCCGCAGCGAGAACGTCGCCGGGACCAAAGGCGATATCCTGAAAATCTTCTGACCTTATGATTTGGCTCGCAGTTGAGCCACGGGTCTCTCGGGGATTGTTTTGATGCGACAAGTCGCTATGGATTTGATGCGACAAGTCGCTATGGATTTGAATAGAACGGCTATCGCTAGATGACGTCGCGAAAAAATTGCCACTCGAACTGATACTTACTCTTTCATCAGTAAAAAATGATATCGACCGATAATCAAGCTTTTGAGCAGGCCTAATTGGTCCCGAATCGCTGGGGCAAACGATCTCATGAAGGATGATTAGGCTTTGGTTACTGCTTTTGTAAAGACACAGAAGAACAGGATTAGGTTGGTCGCTGAGCGCCAGCTCCTCTAGTAAAAACGGCGGTCGGATATCGGTAGCTATCGGACTCCGCTGACCGGTATAAATATCGACAATCTCGAGGAAGCCGTCCGAGTATCCGATGGCAGCGAAGCGATGATCTGAACTAAGCACCATCGCGCAAGCTTGTCCCGCAGAGGGAGCAGTAAATCTGCCCTGCAGAGTGGCTCGCAATGTTGGCTGGCTTTGTTGCAAAACCCAAAATGACAGGGTTCCTGAGATATCTCCCAAGACCAATACTGTATTGTGATCGGCGTCAGTATAAAATGCTGCGTCAAATATATTGGCGCTCTGCAGAGTATGTTTTGAACAAGGAACCTGGTGTCGTAAACGAGCCAGTTCAAACAGAGCGTTTTGATAATCCATGCGATACACTACTTTCTAGCACGGAACCTCGCACTGTGCGACGGGCATCCGAGTCTTTGGGTTCTGAGTTGTTATTCGTTGCAGTAAGGAGTGGTTGCATTGAGCTAAATATGGCGCCGCCCTAGGTGTTCGCCCGTTACGGACTTGATGGATTCTTCGAAGCCACCATAAAATGGCACCCACATTTCTAGTGTGCATTTTGCATCCAATGGCAAAACGAGTTCCCAAGAGTTTCTTTCAGCGAGACACCTGCGCCGTGGCCCAAATGCTGCTCGGGAAAGAGCTCGTTCGAGAGCAGATCCGGCTGCGTATTACGGAGGTCGAAGCGTACCTACCGGACGACAGTGCCTGCCACGCGCGCAGCGGCCCAACAAAGCGGAACGCGGCGATGTTCGGTCCCCCAGGACGGGCCTACGTCTACCTTTGCTACGGCCTGCATCACCTGCTGAACATCGCTACCGAGCCCGAGGGCGTAGGAGCCGCAGTACTCATCCGAAGCTGCGAGCCCCTGACTGGACACGAAACGATCTACGCACGACGGGAAGGTAAAGCGGGCGCCCCAAAGGGACCGGCGCTCTTGACGGGTCCGGGCAAGGTGGGGCAGGCCCTCGGTGTCGACGTCAGCTGGAGCGGCCACCCTCTGTACCAAGCTGGCGGGCTCGAAATTCGTGAAGGCCCCCCTCCGGAGCAGAGATGCATCGGACCTCGGGTGGGCATCGGTTACGCCGATCCAGAGGATCGAGATGCGCCTCTACGCTTCGCCATCGCCAACACGCCTTGGGTAAGTCAGCGTAAAACACTCACCTTGGTCTAGGACGAGCTCGTTCCCTGGCTTAGGGCGACCGCGTTTGTCGACGGGATCCGCTGTGGCTCTGAAACCGATGTGCCCTTGGTAAAGCAAAATAGAATTAATGCGCCGGCAAGCCGTGAGTATCGCTATCTTTGCAGTCCTTCACTTCTTCGAGGAGCAGATCGCGGAGGGCGCTGTAGTCAAAGCTGTCTATTCGAACGGAGCCGCGACGGCGTTTGAGTCCGAGCAGCCGCAGTCGATGTCGGGTCAGTCTGTTCACGACGCGTGCATCGAGGAGCGATCGAATGCTCGGTTGTTTGGGCAGAGCCGGTCGCTCGGCGATTTCTTCCAGAAAAGCAATGACGGAGTGGAACGTCCGGATTCCCCGCGAAGAAAACCAATCGTTGGCCCATGCATCCCTCTCGGGCAAAGACGCGGGTTCCAGAAACGGCTCTAGGCTTTGCACCCAACCGTCGTCGAGCGGTAGCGTCTGCGCAAATCGCTCTTCTGCAGTGAGGGTAATGCCGGCAGCCCGCGTAGCGTGACGATCTAGGGCGAGATTCAGTCCGGGCACGTTCGCGAAATATGCATCGACCAATGCGCCACTGCGGGCCGCTATGACCAAATCGGCAAGTCGTATCAACGGGTCGATACTCCCTTCCCAGTTGACTACGACGTTGGGCATCGCAGCAAACGAAGCAAATTCGCGCTCATAACCGACGACCTTGGTCGGGTGGAGCCTAAGAATAAACAGCCATTTCGGATGCTTCGCGGCGATATACTCATAAAAGGAGAGGACTTTGTTCTTCAGGTCAGAAATGTACTGACAGGCCTCAAATCCATAGCAAAGAGGCAAATCGCCCCGCATCTCGCGTAACGCGTCAAGGTCCCAGTGCGCGGCGGGAAACGAATCGATGAGCAACACGCGTCGTTCGAATTGATGAAACGGGAACGGGTAGAGATTCATCAGTGCCTGCGGTTCGAGACCGGCATAGAAATCGTGGACTGCGTGTTTGATGGAGCCGCAAGCACGCAAACGCGTATGGTCGATCTTTGGGTTTTCCATCTGCAAGATTCGGCGTCCGGCGTCACCCCACGCAATCCGACCATCGACCAGGCGAGACGCGACCTCATCGTCTAACCGAAAACGAAACAGCGACAAAGGGTTGAACATCTGTTCCCAAACTAGATTGATGTTTCGCTGTCTCTTTGTAAGCATAGAAAGCTTACCCATGTAGTGACCTAGTGAATCGCTGACGTTATCGACCACTAGATCGGGCAGAAAACGACGGTAGTCGGATTCGATCGCAAAGGTATGGGACAAGAGCACTTCGTGTCCGCGACTCGTGAGCAACGATCCGAGAATCTCGAGCGCAATGCGTTCACGCTCCGGATGCTCTTCAACAAGCATGATCTTCACCTGGTTGTTCCTTCTCTCAATTTTTGCAGTCTCGCGTACTAACCCAATGCCGGAGCCGCCCCACGCTGAGACACCCAACCCGACGATTCCAGAGATCGCTCGCAGGCAAAGGTAAGCGGTCTAACCCACCATAGACCAGTCGAGTGGTGTACCGCGCTTCAAGTCCCGAGTGGCAGTTCTTCCGATCACACCCTCGTAATGACGGCTGTGCAAACCATAGCCGGGCCGAATGACCCGGAGATTCGATGCGGTTAGAGGCTCTCCGGCGCGAACGTCTTCAACCACAAATACCGAGCGTCGAAACACAAGGCCGGGACGCTCTTCTTCTGTGAGTCGATACTCGATAGATCCCAGGGATTCTTCAGCGATTCGAACGGACTCGACCATGAGCTTGAACTCATCCGGTTCGAGCGAAAACTTACTATCCGGTCCCTCGACCGCCCTGGATTTTGTGAAGTGTTTTTCGATGATGTGTGCGCCCTGTGCGACAGAAGCTATCGGCACCGCAACGCCCAAAGTATGGTCTGAAAGGCCAGTTACCACCGAGAAAGCCTGGGCCAGGTGAGGGATATTCCGGAGATGAATAGAGCTCGGCGGAGCTGGATAGGCACTAGAGCACTGCAGCAGTGCGATCTCTTTTGCGCCTGCAGTACGGGCAGCACTAACCGCTTCATCGATCTCCGCAAGGGTCGCCATGCCGGTAGACATGATGATCGGCTTTCCGGTCCGCGCTACGTAGCGAATCAGCGGCAAATGAACCAACTCGAAGGAAGCGATCTTGTATGCGCCAACCCCCATGGCCTCCAGAAAGTCGACCGCAGTTTCGTCAAAAGGGGACGAGAAGACATGCACTCCGAGGTCGTCTCCGACGCGCTTTAGTTCAGGCTGCCACTTCCAAGGCGTATACGCTCTGCCGTAAAGTTGGTGTAGTGTTTCGCCGTCCCAAATGGTCCCAGAACCCAAACGAAAGTGCTCATTGTTACATTCGATGGTGATCGTATCGGGCGTATAGGTCTGGAGCTTAATCGCGTCGGCCCCAGCCTCCTTCGCAAGGTGCATAAGCTCCACCGCTTGATCGAAATCTTGATTGTGATTGGCACTCAGCTCCGCAATAATGTAGGCAGGTTCGCCAGGTCCTATTTTGCGACCATGGATGTTCAAATAGGCATTGTCGATCACGCTCATAAAATCCTCCCGGTCAAGGGGCTATTGAGGACTTGAGCCCTCGCGCTTGCTCGATCGTTGCGGAGGTATCGCTCTCAGCTTCGTCAACTGCTTCTAGAGCAAGCGAAACGTAAATCTTACGCCCACCTGAACGAAAATACGCCCCCCGATGAGGCGCAAACGTCCTGGCTCGGATGAGATCGATGAGATCGCGACCGGTATAGGTGCGGTCCAAATCGATCTCATCGATCTCATCCACGTCACGCTTGCGATGGAGTGATCCCCCGGGACCTTGAGACGTGCGTGAGGCAGTTCCCGCAACAAGCTTGGGCCAGGTGCTTCGGAAGAGGCAACATGACGCAGCTTCGAGCTTCGCGTAGAGGGACGCTCCCGTATCTTCCGGAGCAACCTCCACGGTTTCTTGCGACACTATATCTCCGGTGTCGATTTTGGCATCGATATGGTGCATCGTCACTCCTGCTGGAGCCCGCGTGACGATGCTCCACACGTTTGGGTAACAGCCGCGACAGTGCGGCAAGAGAGACGGATGTAGATTGATGATTCCTTGTGGGAAGAGATCGATCATCGGTTTCCGAAAGATGTACCTAAAGTACACGCTTAGTCCGATCTGCGGCTCTAGCGAACTTAGGCGAGATACGACACCCGGATCGCGAAGAGTGCTCCCGTCCACAACGCTTTCTCGATCGATGCCGAGTGCTTCACGAATCTCATCAGCACATCGCGCATGTTCATTTGGGTGCAGTACAAGTGCTGCGATCTCCTCCGGTCTGGCAGCGAGAAAACGCGCAGCATCAAGCCCAACTGAACCATTTGCGAAAAGAACGTATCTCATAAAAAGACCATTTTTAACTCGCTATCTTCGACGCATTTTGGAATTCAGACTGTCGATCGAACGCATCGATGCTTTGGATGATGTGGCGATACGTCGGCCAGAATCCGTCTCGACTGCGAGAAAAGACTCCGTAGGCGGCGAATGCCGCCTGGAGCAGCAACACCTCTGAAATGGTTAAGCCTTCGGTCCACGAACGTGTGGAGTTTTTGAAGACACCCGCAGTGCTCTGACTCGCAGTTCGAACGACCGAAGCTTGACCCAACGTGCTTGGACGCAAAAACGATGCGGAAAAATTAAGCTTGAGATACGCGCAAATGTTACGAATTTCCCCCTCAAGATTGCCTCCCACGAGCGATTCATATGAAACGAAGTGCGCGCCATGACTTCGTGCTACTTCAGGATAGCGGCTCGTAGTGCGCATGGTGGTGACCACTTGGGAGAGGACATCTCGAGGCGACATCGCAACCCCGCGACGTCGTCGATCCAAAAGAATACTGCGAACGATCCATCGTGGGTCTCGGATAATGACAACGATCTTGCCGTTGGGAAACCAGCTTTTGAACAGCCCGAAGACCGCAAGCGGGTCGCCTCCCACTTCCTTCATAGCCCACGCAGTTGGGGACTCAGACGGTAGATTGAGTGCCTCGAAAAGAGCGTGAACATCGCGCTGTACAAGCTGCCGAAGTTCGGTCGGTGGCTGCCGCACGAGCTCGGCCATAGTGCTCAAGTAACGCGGAAGATTCACGCAACGTTCGCCTTCAGCCCTCGATAAATTTCCGATGCGTGTTTCTTCATGAATCTTTCGCCGCATAGGCCGCGAGAGAAACGGCTCCACGACTTCCGGGTCGACAGTGCGGTTGCGATCCTTGAACCAACGTCTTCGGGCCTCCGAACAACTCGATACTGTGGACTCTGCATCATGAAGCCAAAAAGATGCCTTCAAGGGGTCGACAGAATTGGCGAGGTAGTCCACCACCATGTGCTGAGCATCGCGCCAGGGACGCCTGACCAGACTCTTTAGCTTGATTTCACTTGGGTAGACAAAAAGTCCCTGTTCGCCACCAAAAAGTGCTCCGTCAAGGAGGCTCATGAGCAAGGTCGTTCCGCTTTTGCGGCAACCGTAGAACAAGACCGGATTCTCAAGCCACGCGTTCTTAGGCTGGCTGGTCCACATCATCGAGGGATCGAGCATACTCAAAGAAGGCAACATAGCCCAGATTCCCAAAACAGTTCAATGCCTTGCGAATAGAAATATCGAACGATTTGTACACTTGAAACGGCGATTCCCTAGTGATACTTAGCCAGCGGATTACGAAGCGAGATCGGGGCCAACCGAAGCACTAGGCCTCGCGGCCAACTGAATACACGGCATGACGCAAGAGGCATCGGAGATTGGGATGTCGAAATACTGGCAATCGATGCAAGAGAAGATTTCCTCGATCTCCGCGAAGGTTTCTGGAGCCTCTCGCTGGTTACGGTGCGAAGGCGTAACGCGAGATACATCTTCAGTCACGCACTGCGGCTATGAGAAAGCGAAACGCGCCCTCGACCTGGTGATACTCCTTGGACTGGCTCCATGGGTGTCCGTGCCCTTTGCTACGGTGGCTGTTTTGGTTAAGTTGACGTCTCGGGGGCCCGTGTTCTTTGTGTCGGACCGGGTAGGCAAAGACGAGGTGATCTTCAGGATGTTCAAGTTTCGAACGATGAACGTAGGTACGCCTGCAGTTGCAACGCATCTACTTGAACACGCAGATAGCAGGCTGACTCCGATCGGGGGATTCTTACGCCGCACAAGTCTCGATGAACTACCGCAACTGATCAATATCGCATATGGAGATATGTCGATCGTGGGTCCACGTCCTGCACTCTACAATCAAGACGACCTTATCGCCTTGAGGCGCGTCAAGGGAGTGAATCAACTGATACCCGGTCTGACAGGATGGGCTCAGATCAATGGCCGCGATGAGATTGCGATTCCAAAAAAAGTGGAACTGGATGCTTATTATCTCGAATCAAGGGGCACGCTTTTCGATGTCGAGATCATCTTAAAGACCATTAGGAAGGTCTTATTCGGATCGGACATCTCCCACTGAGGCGCAGCGCGCTGGGGCTGGACGCACGCGTTCCTCTTGGTTCTGACCCCCATGCATCCATGAGGTTCTTAGCGGGCTTCTTTCAATTGCGATCCGTAACGCGGTAGCGCACAAAGAGTAGTCTGCACAGGGTGTATGGCTGCGCAGGTGTACGGCTACGCAGGCCGAAAAGCGCAGCGTTTATGCAATGAGCGTCCGGCGCTGTTTCATGGCGCGGAGCTTGACGGTTCGAGCGGCTGCGATGGTTTGCGCGACCAAAAGGTTCATGTCCCCTTTGGAGAAAAATGCGCCATCGAAACCGAGTTTTGCGTATTTGGCTGCTTTTTCCGTGTCCGAGGAGTAGATGTACAGTCCGCAGGTCGTGCCGCTTCGGCGGGCAGCGGAGCGGAGTGAGGTGACCAGGTCTCCTCCATTGATGCCGGGCATATGAAAATCGATGAGCACGAGGCACTCTTCTCGCAGAAGTTTTGCAATGCCCACCGTTTGAGTAGTCGTAACAACTTCGAAGTTTTCGCCTTCTAGACTCAGCTTTGCACGTTCGAGAATAATCTCACTGTCATCGATGATGATGACTCTTTGCTGTTCTGATGAGCTACTCATAAGGTTCCTTGAGACTCGCTTGTCTTCTTGGGGAATATCCGGAATCGGGTTCCCTCTCCACGCTTGGAGTCTACTGTGAGTTCGTAGTCAACTTCAGAAAGAAGGCGTTTGGCGGCCGGCAATCCCACTCCTCTTCCCGCAAGAGACTTATCGCTTTTGGCAGATGTACTGAACGTGTCCAGAAAAATAACGCTGCTTGGCTGTTCTTTTTCGATACCGAGCGCCGTCGCAAGTTGAGTAATTCGCTCGATATCGAGACCGGATCCGTCGTCAGATACTTCCATAGTAGCTTGTTCATCGATAAGTGAACAGTTCAGACTTATGGTGCCTGTTGATGATTTTCCGGATTTAGTGCGACTAGAGGGAGTTTCGATACCGTGTGCGATTGCATTTCGTACCAGGTGTCCAAGCACGGAACCAAGTCGCTCATGTAGGTTGGGCGGCAACAGTATCTCCCCACCTTCGATCTTCATGGCGATTTTTTTGGATTCCCGCTCTGCCCACGCAACTACTGAATCCTGGATCGGAACACTTAATTCGGCAAATGGTCGGTATAAGAGCTTCTCTACTGCTTGATGCAACTCAGGATTCTTGTCGTCAGTCAGTGTAAGTAGTCGGAGCACCTCTGAACGCCGTACAGTTACCTGATCCAAAATAAGAGATCCGATCGGCGACTCATCTACAAATCGATTCACCGCATGTTCTGCGGCTTCGATCGCTGTACGCACTCCGTGCCGTATCGTACCGAAATCGCTTCCTGTGGCTTGGACGGCATTCTCCCCGGGATGTCGCTGCATTTTGCTTAGTCGATCCTCGATTAAGAACAACGCGTCGTGCATGCTTCGAATCCCAAACGATGCGGATTCAGCACGTACGGAGTGAACGACCTGGAACATATGATTGACTTCCTCGGCGGTAAGCTCTGTTTCCGACTCGCGAATCGAAGCCAAACAGTCGTGAAGTCGTTTCCGAGCAGCCTCGACAAAATCGACAAACTGGTGGCTACCTGATACGAGCAGTCGACGAATAGCCCGCAGTTCTTCGTCTTGTTTCTGAGACTTTATCTCTACGGCTCTACGGTATTGATATTCGTCTGTTACGTCTGTAGCAAGCAGCATGATACGGGTAATCAAGAGATCTGAATCGGCTTCCATAGGCCGGAACTCAAGTCGAAGAATGCGTGTCTCACCTGAATCTTCTATTGAGGCTTCCTCCGGGGCAACAGAGATGAAGTCGTCCCACGTCGACCGTGGCATGCCCATCACGGCATCGATCCATTCCGTGAGTGCTTGAGCGCGCACATCGTACTCAGGAGCATTCGGATACAAGAGCTCTACGAGCGGAGCGCCCTCGATTGTTTCTCCTGGAAAAAGCGTATGGGCCTTACGGGAAGCGACTCCCTCCAGTCTCCCTTCAGCGTTGAAGACAACGATCGCCTGATGCATGTGATCGAGCACTTCTTGCAGTGAGGCGGACAAACCTCTGAGCCTGCGTTCACGATCCCGGAGTGTTTGCTCAGCTGCTCGACGTCGGGTGATATCGTGCATTTCGATAAGAAAACACTCTTTTCCACTTACTGGATCGCGAGTTGTCCGAACTTTGAGCCAGTACCAACGAAGTTGCTCTCCCGTTCCGGCTTCCACTTCATCACTCGAAGTGCCGTGACGCCGTGCCTCATTGAGTCGATTGCGGACCGTATGCGGATCAAGAAACCAGTTATCAAAACGTTCGGTGCCAAAGACTTGTGCCGCACTGGGATTCGTCATCAACAAGTCGCCAGAGTAGTCCAGTAGGGCGACCAAAGCCGTGCTGTGCCGAAGCGCTTCAACACCACGCAACAACTCCGGTTCATCTCCTTTTTCATAGATTCGCTCTCCGACCACGAGCACAAGCAGTGCCGTGCGGTCGTCTTCCAGTCGAAACCCCGCACATCGACAGTCCGCAGTGATCGAATGACGACCTCTTGGGTAAAGAGTCCATTGATCACTAACGAGTTCCCCACGGGAGAATCCCTCGCGATAGCGCTGGAGTCTTGCGCGAGTAGAGTCACTCATATCCGATGCAAAATCTCTCTTGGTGAGCGATTCCGCGTCCGGAGCATCCCATAGTTCGAGCGCTGGTTCATTGACCCACAGCATTTGCTCGTAATCGAGATCAAAAACCCAAGCTGGAATAGGTGTACCAGATTGTAGAAACTCTAGACGCTTTGCGGTGCTTGTTCGAATTTCATCTAGGTTTACGTCGTTACGCATCGTTGGACCCTCTACATCTGCAACCACAACAGGCGGACTCTTGCAAAACACCCCAAATCATTTGGATACATAGGATTAAGATAAGAGTCGATGAGCCCGCACCCTACCTCGATCGGTCTGAGTTGCCAGCACCCTCTCATCGTTGCAGAAGCGGTGCCGAAGCAACGCAAGCGCCCGGTAAGATCAACGGCACGGTTCGATGGTCGAGTCAACCTTGTGGATCAGGAGGACTCTTTCGAGCGCAGCCGGCGCTCTACTTGATCGAGTTGTGCTTTTAGGTACAGGTTGTCCGGTTCGATTTGAAGGGCAAGTTTCATCGCCTTCCACGTATTGATCCAGTGCCCTTGATTTGCGAACTGCAATGCCTTCTGATGATAGGCTCGCGCCTTCGGGTGACGGATATGCGCTGGGAGACGTTTGCGTTCAGGCGGTTTCTTGACCACGCGAACGCGGTCGTCGGAAGACAAACGCATCTTTCCTGCGTGGAGTAGGCGGTCATAAAGCTTGCGGTCGCTATCGTCAGAGAGCACTTGAAAAGCCTCACTGCCACGTCGATAGATTCTTGCAGCCCGCTCAACTTTATCGGTCGAAGCTCCGGCAAAACGATCTGGATGGTATTTTCGGGCAAAGCGGCGAAATGCGGTTTTCAGTTCTGAAACCGGTATGTCTTCTGCGACACCTAGAAGCGTATAGTAGTCAAGCTCTTCTAGGGGGTCGTCGCTCACGCGTCAGCCTACCAGAGCTCGCCGTCGAGCCGCCATCGCCTCCAGTTCTTCCTCCGTGCTACCTCCCAGCAAACGAATCTGAATGTGCTGCTGCTGACCGGTTTCTCGCTCGATCGCTTGCACTCCAAGGGTGCCATCGGCATCCAAAATAAAGGAAACATCGATTTTGAGATGTCCTCTGGGCATCGCACGAAGCTCGTTGAGCTCGATTTCTCCGAGCACCTGATTGTCCTCAAAAACTTTCGATTCACCTTGGCAGATGCGCGCTCGGACGTTTTGCTGATCGTCTTTTGCGGTACTAAAGGTGCGACTTTGCTCGGCGGGTACTGGAGCGTTTCTTCGAATAATTTGCTGGCAATACCCACCTACAGTCTCGATGCAAAGTGAGTGGGGCGTAACATCCATGAGCAGTGGTGGAGGTGACTCCGGCATCACGAGCATCGGTTGGGCTGCCTGAGGAGCTGTAGACGCGCGTTGTGGATCTGAATGAGGCGCAGCGTGTCGATCTTTGTTCTGCTGAAACGCAGGCTCCTTGTCTGCTCCGGAGCCCGCTCCGTCCCAATCCAGATCGGCAAGCACAGAATCTATGCCGGCAGCAACCCCAGCAGAAGTAGGTGCAGCATCGCGCCCTTCCTCATGCATCATCTGATGAGAGAGAGAAAGGGTGGAGGCCGGCTCTGCTTCGAGCTCTGAAAACAACATTGCGGGATCGAGTGCAGGGCCTAACGCCGCATCGTCAGCAATTGGCTCCGGCTCATGAATCGGAGAGGCAGCCATCGGTTCCTCGGCATGAACCGTTTCGAGGTCCGGCGTCAGCGACTCGAGTACATCTGCATGAAGCTCTTCGAGATCTTCGTGCCCGTCGAGACTCATGCCGAAAACAGCCTCTTCTTGGGAATCCGTGATGGCAAAAACTGAAGTAGAAACTTCCTTATCCTCCACCCCCAACTCATCGAGCTGTGAAGTCAAGGGGTCTGGGTTGCCAGTCTCAAGAGTCCGCTCAGCATCAAAGCGCGTTGGGTCGTTGACGGTCGTCGCGGGTGCCGATTGACTCTCGGTGTTTTTTGAATCCTCCAGTGTCGGTTCGTCCCTATTCGGTCGATCCGGCAGCGGTTCACCCAGCTGCCGTTCACCCAGCTGCCGTTCATCCAGCCGCGGCTCACCCGGTTGCAGGTCACCCAGCACTATGGCCTTGAGCTCCTTGACTACTACCTTGCGCTGTTTGGGTGGTTCGGCGCGTGCAGACGGGGTTTCCTGAAAGGGCAGCGAAAGTCGTTCGGGTGGACGTGCTTCAGCGGGCCGGTGGAGCATCGGTTGTCGGGCCGATTCAGATGTCGGTGGATCTGCGGGAACTGCGAGTTCGAACGGCTTCGGTGCCGCCAGAGAGTCACGCGTTAGAGAATCTACTTTGGGCGGTGGAATCTTTTGGGAATCCGGAACAGGAGGTTGGACAGGCTCCCGCATGGTAGAGAACGGGAGCTCCCGGCTAGGAAGCACCGGGGGGTTCTTGGGAGCGTTCAACGCAGCCGCGCCGACCGTTGGTTTGGGCGGAGCGATAGCCGGCATGCCCACGGTGGTTTGGGCGCCGACGTTCCGTGCGCTGGATCGTAGAGGTGGAGGGGGCGGAAGATTTGGGCGCGAAAGTTTGGGCGAGGCAGGCAAATTCGGAAGAGGTGGAGGCGGCGCCGAAGCCTTAGGGGGCCTTACGGGCGGATCGGGAGCAACGATCGCTTCCTGCTCGACTGGTGCAAATGCAGGCTGGTTGGGCCTTGGAGGTTCTGCGCGAGGGTCGATGCGTTTCGATTTCGATCGGATTTCCTGCAGCGACATACGCTTGAGGACGATCTTACCCAAGCTCCGCTTGACCTCAGTTTGTCCGCTGATCGCATGGCCATGCGCTGCGGCTCCTTGAGCCACCACGAGATCTGGGTCGATATCGACGAGCGGTTCTCGTCCGAAATAGTCGCGTACTCGCTGACGCACCAACGGAAGCCGGGTCGAACCGCCGACGAGAATGACGGCTCCGATATCCTTCGGCTTGAGGTTTGCTTCCTGCATCGCGCGCTCTGTCACGTCGAAGGAGCGATCGACCAGCGGGCCCGCAACGTCGGTGAGGGCGTCCTGATGCATACGATAGACAAGATCCAAGGGTTTGCCGCCACGTCCATAGGTCAACGCCTCGATCCGCACCTCGACGAGGCTCTCCACGCTCAACTTGCATTTCAACCATTCGGCGGCCGCGCGGATACGTTCAAAGGCTTGCTGATCTTCCCGAGCATCCCACTTGTGCTCTTTTAGGAACGCAGTAGCCATTTCCTCTGCCAGCAAGAGGTCGATATCGTCTCCGCCCAGAAAGGTGTCTCCCGCAGTAGAGACGACCTGAAAAATATCGTTTTCGAGCTCGAGGATCGTGATATCGAACGTCCCGCCCCCAAGGTCGTAGATGGCGACTCGCTCTGCCTGGTGGCGGCCATGACCGTATGCAAGTGCCGCTGCGGTGGGCTCGTTGATGATTCGTTTGACGTCGAGACCGGCAACGCGACCGGCCGCTTTGGTTGCGCTTCGCTGCAGCTCGTTGAAGTTCGCAGGTACGGTGATCACGGCTGAAGTGCATTCTTCGTCAAGCTGGGTTTCGGCGACTCGCTTGACTTCTCTGAGGACGAAAGCGCTTATTTCCGTGAGCGTAAAGGTCTCACCACGTACGTCGACAACCACGCCTCCGCTCTTGCTGGTGGTAAGTTCGAACGCAAAGCGCTCCTGAGCCTTCTTGACCTGCTCACTTTTGAACGGACGGCCGATGAGGCGTTTCACGCTGTAAATCGTATTTGACGCATCGATGAGTCTGCGTTCTCGGGCTTCGCGACCGACAAGCACCTCGCCGTCCGGATGAAACGAAACCACCGAGGGAATCAAGCGGCGACCTTCGAGATCGCTGAGGACCCGAATGTGGCCTCCATCCGCCACCGCGACTACCGAGTTGGTAGTACCGAGATCTATGCCGAGAACAAAGCTCACCGTCGTTTGCCTAAGGGTGCCAAGAAACGACACCGCGCCGCAATCGTATTGAGTGCAGGGCTGAAAACCTACGCATTCATCAAACGCACCTCCCAGCGGGCGCCCCGATCGTCCACCGAATACCGTACCCAGTCAGGTTCTGCAGCGACCCAAAATGCAGCGGAACTGGATTTACACAGCAAATCACCGTACCCAGTCAGGTTCTGCGACGACCCAAAATGCAGCGGAACTGGATTTACACAGCAAATCACCGTACCCAGTCAGGTTTTTATAGCAAAACCGCGCAGAATTCCGCTACAGATGAACTTCCATCAAGACGAACTTGTTGCAGTCCCTTTTTGTGGTCACCGCCCGATATTGACGCGACCGCATCAGATTTTTGAAGCTGGACATGCGGGTGTGTTCGAGCAGAAAAAATGCCTTCTCACCACTACGCTCATCCATCCACTGGCGGACCTTCTTGTTGTCTAAATCGACGAATACGTGAACGTGATTGCCGGAATAGAAGTTTTCACCTTTCCAGTTCATCTGCCATGCGACTAGGGATTCGTTAGCCGAGTCACGTAATTCATAGTAGCGCTGCACCAACTCACGCTGGCCCCAATGAGGGGAAAGGTCGGTGATGTAGTAGTTGAGCGTCCACACCGAAAAAGAAAGCGCGACCCCGAGCAGCGTCGGTACGAGCAGTACATGCAACCTCCGGACAGCGCCCATCGAAAGAATCGCGGTAGACACCAACGCAAAGCCGGTGAGGATCGGTCGGTAGTCCCATTGCTCCGGCCATGGTCGGTCGTACTTGTAGACGAAGAGGTGGATCAACCGTTCGTACCCGTGGGGACGTGTCGCTATTTCCCAAGACAAATCCCGACCTACAAACGCAACGAGCGTCGCAGCTGCAGCGAACATCACACAAAGTGCGATGGATACCGGTTTGCTGTCTCCCCCTGATTTGATGACGGACGACGCACCCTCGCTAACAGACACGCTCCCAACAAAGGGCCGCAGTCTAGCAAAGGGCCGCGGTGCGAGCAGACACCCGCTCAATCCAAGCAAGACCAGTCCGAACATCAGAAGACCTGCAGCTAGGGGAGTCGGCCACGGGTGGTTTAGGACCCAGTCTGTTTCGAGGGCAGCGCTCGAGGCTGTCTGCGCTACTGCTTGTTCGGTCACGGAACCGAGTCGAGTGGCCGCCTCGGAACCGCTTTCGCTGACGTCACTACGCTCGCTCATTGGCCCCGGAATAAAGCCGCGTACATCCCCGAAGAACCCGGCAACTCCGAGAACCAAAGGCAGAGGTGAAAGAGCCGCTAAGACAAACCCCAACGGCGAGCGCCAGCGCACTCGAGAGATCGCCGGATCGCCCTTGGGCATTCCAGCAACCAGACGGTCGAGCAGAATGCCAACCAAGATCATCGCCGGAGGAACAGCCGGAAAAATATAGTGATGGAACTTGGTTTTCATCGCGGAAAACAAAGTGAACGCGCCAAAAAACCAGATGGAGTGCAGCTTGAGAAAGTCCATCTTTCGCGGAATTTGGAGCGAGGGATCTTCGGATTCGCGCGACATCCAGAAGAGCGCCGCGAAGGGAACCAACCCGATCCACGGAAAGGTTCCGAAACCAAACTGCTCGATGAAATACCGAATCGAGCCGCTGTCTCCGTGCACCCCGACCGCCAAGCGATTGATGTGGTCGTGAATCAGTAGCCGGTCCGTAAAGGCTGGACCGTGACGCATATACATCGCGACAAACCACGGGAGCCCGACCGTCGTCACCATCAGGATTCCGGTGCCGATGTGAAGCTGACCGTCAAACATCATCTTCCACCGGTTCGACGAGATCAGCCAAAGGAGTGCGACCAGGCCGGGCAGTGCAAAACCGGGAATGCCCTTACCCATGAATGCGAGCGCACAAAAAAAGTAAAAACAAAACAGAAACAGGGATCGAGCTCGCGTTTCCCGAACTGTCTGCGCGACGATGCCCACGAGGCACAAGAGCCAGAGCAATCCCTGAAGTGCCGGCTGAAATTCCGGGACATGCGGACGCCTATCTCCGAGGGAGGCATTGCCGGCGATGCCGTGGTTGCCCGCAGAGCCGAGCAGAAACACGTCTTCATGCAAAGCGAAGCGCCAGTAGTCGACCAGGGTGATGTTGCGCGAAACCAGGTAGAGCGCTTGGGGCACGACGACCATCACGAAGATACCCGTGACCAGCTGACGCATGCTCAACTCGACGCGCCCGAAGAGCGCCGTTCCCAGCGTGAGTGCGGACCCGATAGCGAGACCTGCGGCGATACCGATCCAGCCGAGCCCGAGGGCGAACGTCAGCGTAGCCATCACGAGTAGAGTGACTCCCCCGAGCACAATCGAGAGCGCCCTCTTGCGCTTGACACCGATCTCTGTCTCGAGACCGAGGTATACGCGACCTTCGACCTTATCTTCAGGGGTGACGACCGCCAGGGTCAGCATCGACATCGCCAACGTCATATTGGCGACGAGGAGCATGTCGGTGATCGCTTGATGAGCGAGCAAAAAGTAATGAGGTGCCGTCGCCAGAACCAGAGCAGAAAGCACGCCTGCCCGCACGCCAAAAACCCGGCGGACGGCTGCATATGCGGAGAGCACCGCTCCGACCGAAAATAGATAGAACGGCAGTCTTAGGGCCCACTCCGGATGCAGTGGATGAGCATCTGGCGAAGCGTCGACCCCGAGGGACGCCATCGCGAACGCCTCGCTCCAAAAGATCAATATCGGTTTCGACCAAAACCAGCCGTCTTGAGCCCACCAAAGGCTGATCCAATCATCTCGCGACAAGATTTCTCGGGCGACTTCGCCGTAGTGGGTTTCCCAAGGATCCCAGAGACCGTAGGTGCCGAGAAAAGGCGCATAGACGAGAGAAACGACGACAAATACGAGTAGTGCCGGACGATGAATCGCTGAAAGACTCAGAACCATCAACGACGCGATGATCGATGGCGTCGCTGCGTCGTAGCCCATCGATACGATGCCCAAAAGAAGCACCAAAACTGCCGTGAGGACCGTCCATTTGGGTGTGAGAAACCAGGCTTCCCGCAAAGGCGGCGCCGCAGATTCGCTCGCGGAACCAGCGGATTCGGCTTGCTCGGACCGCCACCAGTCGATCGACGGAGCAGTCCACGTACGGCAGCTTACGGCTGGGCCAGGGCTCGAAGTCGGCCCGGCCTTGCCGCGATGACGAAACCCGCTCCGCGGTAGGAGCCCGACGCAACCGAGGACCCCGATGAACGTTAGGAGGCTTCCGTAGAACGGACCACGCGGAAGCTGCGCCTCGTTGCTCATCATCAGCAGTGCGGCGGTGAAGCCCGAAACAGCACATCCAGCGGCAGCAAGTCGATTTGGTTTTTGAGCGAAGTCCGAATCCTGCTCCGCGTCCGCTGATTCTTTGAGCTCCCCCGCTTGGCTCGCCGCACGACTCAGATGTTCGAACTCCGGGTCAACCTGTTCCAGATTCTCTTCAGATGTACACACAGTCGTTCTCAACGCCCGGAATAACTCAAGCTGCCCGACCTCCAGGGCTTCTTCGTGTGGTGATCGAGGTCTACCGCCCAAGCAGCAGCGGACGTTGCCCCGAAATCGGTCGAGAAGCCAGGTGATAGGCGGCAGCAAAAGTGCCGCTGTCCCAAACGAGTATCGCGCTGAGGCATGAGGTGCGCTGAGTCGCTCGAGGCAGGTCCGTGTCGGACGTTCGAACCTATTTCAACACACGCAGTGCACAAACGCTCCTAGCGTAGTTCTTGTTTGAGTACGCGACATCGCATGATGACCGGAGTTTATACATCGGCTTAAATTTGTCAGGCCGATGCCTAAATTGAACCGTTCAACCAGACGTTTGCTTACGCTCGACGGATTGCTTGGTACGAAAGGCAGCCCAGTACTATAATATTGGTCTGCTGCTACCTTACCGAACGCGCAGTTTGCGAATCGATTTTGTTACAATGAGGGTCCTAGGGATGAAAAAGATTACTTCGTTTTGCTGTACGGTGTTGATGGTGTCCTGTGTTGGTGAGGTTGCCGACACAGACGAGATCGCCTCGCTGACACTCGAACTGAAGGGAACCCAAAACTGCCCAGACGGCTCAAACATCATTGAGGGTACCTCGGCGGGGGAAACGCTGAACGGAACGTCCGCAATTGACTGTATCTTGGGCTACGGCGGTGACGACATCATCAACGGACTCGGTGGGGACGACTACCTCGCCGGCGGGGAAGGCAACGACACCATCAACGGTGGGGACGACAACGATCAAATCTTCGGAGAAACCGACGACGACATCCTTAACGGTGGCAGCGGAAACGACTTTATTCGTGGCAACGTGGGCAACGACACGATCGACGGCGGAGACGGAAACGACAACCTCGAGGGTGACGGCGGAGACGACAATATCTTAGGCGGCAACGATAATGACACGATATTCGGGGAGGCAGGTCAAGACGTGCTCCAAGGTGGAGCCGGTGACGACAGGATTCTCGGCGGCAGCGACGCCGACTGCATCTACGGCGAATACGGAGACTTCAGTGCTTGCTCGACCGTCTACACAGTCGACAGCGACGGACTCGACTACAACACAATAGGGATCACCGGCAATGATCGAATCCTCGGAGAAGGCGGTGCGGATTTCGTGATCGGGGGCTTCGGCAACGATTCGATATTCGGAGGCGACGACGCGGACACGCTTTATGGATACGAGGGTGCCGACACGATCGCCGGAGACGACGGCGACGATGTCCTCCTCGACGGGGGCAATGGAGCCGACACGATCTGGGGAGGCCTCGGAGCGGACATCATCCGCGGCGGTCAGGGTGACGACCGGCTCTTCGGCGGAGATGGTAACGACGACATCAACGGGAATATCGGTAACGACGAGATTGACGGCAAAGGCGGTAACGATTTCTTGCTAGGCGCTGGTGGTAACGACACCATTGCAGGCAATACGGGTGACGACGTTATCTCGGGCGCCAAGGGGGATGACGATCTTCGAGGCGGCGCCGGTGCAGACGACATTGTCGGAGGACCTGGATCAGACAGCATGTTTGGCCAAGACGGTGACGACATACGGATCGAGGGGGTTCCCAATGAGGATGTGACGGTCAACGGCGGAGCTGGAAACGACGCATGTCATCCATTCGTGACCTCCACAAAGTGCGAGACGAGCAGCGTCTAAGGCAGCTCCGTCGATCTAGTGCGACAGCGTAATCGATAGAGCCTCTTCAAACGAGTATGGTGGCCTCCAACCGAGTATCTCTTTGCTTCGGCTCGAGTCTAAAACCATGCTCGTGGAGAGCTTGCGAAAATCCTCTGAGCGCCCGAGCAAACGAGTCGAAGCCCTCATCAGAAACAGAGGCACTGGCAGTAGCCGCGACCGTCGTCCCTCTGCGCGCGCGATGGCGGTGATCAAATCTGGGGTGGAAATCGACTCGCGATCAGAGATCACAAAAGTTTCCCCTGCGGCGTCAGGATGCAGACAAACCGTTTGAATAAAACGAACCAGGTTGCCAACAAACAACATGCTTCTTTGATTGGTCAACGAACCTAAAGGAAGGGGAATACCGGCTCTGACCAAACGAACCAGTCGAGGAAAATTACCTTTCGAACACGCGCCGTACACTAAAGGGGGCCTGACTACGGTTACCTCAAGATCGGTTCTTTTTCGGAGTTGTCGTTCAGCCTCTAGCTTACTTTCCCCATAGGGACCCGTAGGAGCAAAGGGTGAATATTCATGAATAGGATTCGCACTAGCGTCTCCGTGAACGTTGATCGTGCTTATGAAAACGAAACGTTTTACTCCGGCCTCAGCAGCTTGTTCGGCCAGTCTTATGGTGCCTTGTGTATTGACTTCAAAGAACCGGCGATGTTCGGTCTCCGCAGGTTGATGCACGTGAGCCGCCAGATGCACAACCACGTCTACGTCGCGTAGCGCTGCCCTCCAGTCGGTATTCGGCCCGATGTCGTCGATGACGACCGATTGCGCACCTGAAATATGCTGCGACGGACTACGGACGGCGATGCGGCAGAAACCCTTTTTTGAAACCGCGTTTGTCGTCATCGCATCGGCAAATTTCTCAGAATTTGGATCTGCACTGAGGGTGCTTAAAAGTTCCTGAACCAGCTTCCGGCCGATAAAGCCAGTGGCACCGGTGACTAGGTAGTTGGTCTTCATCACCTGATATCTCCGATTCGTGTCGCTTCTGGTTGGTGGGAAAGCACTAGTTGGTTCGTTTTGCAAAGAGTCTCAGTTCGAACACATCACACGAATCGATTCGACTCCACCTTCGGTCCTATTCGGCCGCGTCCCTGACTGAATCCACTCCATTGTCGTCACTGCTGTAGTAGGCATAACGATAGTACCCTCCACCTTTGTAAGATCTATCCGTGACGACTACATCATTCACTACCCCGCCGAGAATAGGTGCACTCACATCGTCGAGTTGCCGCAAAGAGAACTTAAGCGCGTCGCGGTAGGTTGAGTCTGAACGAAGAACCATCACCGTTCCATCAACCTGAGTGGCCATGATTGCAGCATCTGTTACCGCTCTCAGTGGAGGACTATCAAATACGATGAGGTCATAAACGACGGACATCTCATTCATCAGGGTCCGAAATCGGGACGTGTGCAGAAGCTCAGCTGGATTCGGAGGTATGGGACCACAAGGCAGCACATCCAGGTTTTGAATATCGGTCTTTTTGGTCGCCTCTTCGAGTTTTGCAGCGCGCAACAAAAGGGAAGTCATACCAACAGTGGCTCGTCCCCCAAAGAGGCGATGAATCCTGGGGCGCCGAAGGTCCGTGTCCACGAGTAAGACCCGCTTCCCGCTCTGAGCCATCGTGATCGCTAGAGTCACGGCAACAGTGGTCTTGCCCTCCTGCGGAAGTGGACTCGTCACTAAGATCGTCTTAATTTGCTGCTGAACCGACATGAACGAAATGTTGGTACGGATTGACCTGGCACATTCTGCAGCCGCCGATTTGGGGTTCTTGTGCACCAGCAGTTCTCGTTCGTTCGGATCGATCGGAGGGTCCAGGTCTCGGTGTTTTCTTCGAGCGAGGTAGGCCGCGTTTCGAAATCCGGAGCGCTGTTCGATCTTTGGCAAGACTCCGAGCACCGTGAGCCCCAGCGACTCGACGCTCTCGACGGATCGAATTCGTCGATCCATGCGTGCCCGGGTGATCGCCAGCAGTACGCCAAGCAGCAAACCGCCGGCGACGCCTAGTGCAGAAGCGACCAACATTAGAGGAGAAACTGGTTCCTCGGGCTTCAAAGCCTGGTCCACAACGCGAGCGTGCGCCACGCTGTGTTGTCGGTTGAGCTCCGTTTCAACAGTTCTCTTGAGAAGCACATCGTAAATGTCGGCGTTGTTCTCTCGCTCACGGTTGAGTCTTTGATACTCGGTCTCCAGCTGAGTGATTCGTTGGCCCTCTTCTAGGGCGTCTGCGATTTGCTTTGAGAGCCCAGACTCCGTTTGCATGACCTCTCGCAACTCCCCCTCAAGACTTGCAATGCGGTCATTAACAGCAGCGCGTAGGCCATCACGTATTGACTGAAGTCGTTGTTCGAGTGCCAAAATTTCCGGATGTTGAGGTCCGTAGCGAACGGAAGAGGCTTCAATTTCAGAAAGAGTCGCAAGAAAAGAGGTTCTCAAGGCGGTGATTCGAATATCATTCGATAGGAGGCTAGAGTGAACCTCCATCGGGTCATCACGGTTTGATTGTCGGAGCTGATTCAGACGCGCCTGTAGGGCGATACGACTGGACTGAATGTCACGCAATCCTGTTTCCCACTGAGCAAGTCGACGCGAAACGCTATTCTGTTGATCCGCCAAGGAAACAGTGAGTACGCCATGCTCGTCTTTGAACGCGACAAGGGCATCTTCAGACGCCTCCAGCTGACTGCGAAGATTGGCGAGCCGAACACTAAGCCACTCGAACGCTTCTACTGTGGTACCGAGTCGATCTTCAAGGGTCTTTTCGACATAGGCTTCCATAATGCTGTTGACTAAAAGCATTGCGCGCTCGGGGTTTCGATCCTGAACCGTGAGCGATACGATTCGACTGTTGGAAAACTGACGAACACCAAGTCGTAGCTGAAGAGCGAGTGCTGCTTCCGAAATCGAGGCGCCTTCCCAAGCATCGCGCTCGTCCTCAGGGATATATAGGAAATCAGGGTTTGCCTGCAGCCCTAGCTGTTCCACCACTCGTTCCATC
>JBCCEA010000029.1:0-51345 GCA_039030515.1 Myxococcota bacterium
CGAAGCGCAGGAGTGAAGGCGTACTTTGAGTACGTTGAGCGACGAGCATCGGAGGCAAGCGGCCGGTCAGGCCTAGTGACCACCAACCCAGCGCGTCTCGATGGGTCTGAACGCATAGCGCCCACGAAGCGCAGGAGTGAAGGCGTACTTTGAGTACGTTGAGCGACGAGCATCGGAGGCAGCGGCCGGTCAGGCCTAGTGACCACCAACCCAGCGCGTCTCGATGGGTCTGAACGGCCAGCGCCCACGAAGCGCAGGAGTGAAGGCGTACTTTGAGTACGTTGAGCGACGAGCATCGGAGGCAAGCGGCCGGTCAGGCCTAGCGAGGCGTGCTGGGGTTCATGGCCCCGCCGGCCACAGAACTACCGTCCTCCAGATTGAGTAGCCGAACATTGCCCGTGGCGAGTAGCTTGTTGTCTCGGCCTTGCCGGATTTCGGCTCTCCACATTTGAGTACGCCGCCCGGTCGAAAGCGCGACTGCGGTACCGCGAAGGGTTCCCTCTCGAGCGCCTCTCAAAAAGGAGGTCGAGTTCTCGAGGCCAACGGCAGCGCAGCCATCTTGACGTGCTCGAAGACTTGCGCCGATGGAACACAACGTCTCGATCATCGATGAATACACCCCGCCGTGGACAAGCCCATAAGGCTGGAGGTGTTGCTCCTTGATCACAAGCTCCGCGAGCACTTCTTCTACGTTTGCCCGGAGGAAATGGAGGCCCATCGCTCGATCAAAGCCCCCTAACGCCGTGTTGACCTCCTCAGAGAAGTCCTCTCGATCTGCACTCTCATCCACGCGGAAGTCTCCCACAACCAACGGTAACCGCTACTAAATATAGACAGCCAGTGGTCCGCTTGCGGCGAAGGTACCAGTGTAGACAGTCAGACAAAGCAGAAAAAGAACGCAGCTGACGGAAAACTGCGAATGCGCACCCAAAATGCGCTCACCTCGTATTCTTCGGCTTGAAATCGGCAACTGCTTGAGACCGCATACCTTTCATTTACGAGCAGACCTAACCTTTCTGCCCGCTACCTCCCAGAAAAACGAGAGCGCCCTCCTCTACCTCAAGCTGAACCGTATCTTCCGGAAGATACACTCCGGATAGGATCTGCTGCGCCAGCGGATTCTCAAGATGCTTTTGAATCGCTCGCTTGAGCGGACGGGCCCCGTAGAGTGGATCGAATCCAACTTCTGCGAGCAAGTCCTTCGCCGGCTCGCTGACCCGAAAGCCGATCTGTCTGTCTGCCAAACGACGCTCAAAGCGACGAAGCTGGATATCCACGATCTTGCGCACCTGTTCTTTCTCCAGTCGATGAAAGATCACCGTTTCGTCGAGCCGGTTCAGGAATTCAGGGCGAAAATGTTCGCGGAGCGCTGCGGTAACCTTTTCCTGCATACGCTCCGGCTCTGTCTCATCGATGATGTGTGCCGATCCAATGTTGCTCGTCAGGATGAGGACGGTGTTCTTGAAATCAACGGTTCTACCCTGACCGTCGGTGAGTCTCCCATCGTCGAGCACTTGGAGTAGCGTGTTCCAGACGTCCGGATGGGCTTTTTCGACCTCGTCGAAGAGGACAACGCTGTAGGGCCGTCTCCTCACCGGTTCGGACAGCTGCCCTCCTTCGTCGTATCCGACGTAGCCTGGAGGTGCTCCTACCAACCGACTGACCGAATGTTTTTCCATGTATTCGCTCATATCGAGGCGAACCATGGCGCGGTCGTCATCAAAGAGAAATTCCGCAAGGGCCCGCGCAAGTTCGGTCTTGCCTACCCCCGTCGGTCCCAAAAACAGAAACGAGCCGATCGGTCGTGTTTCTTCGCCGAGTCCCGCTCGCGAACGCCGCACCGCATGACTTACCGCGATGATGGCGTCTCTCTGACCGATCACCCGATCGGATAGGGTTTCCTCCATGCGCAGCAGTTTGTCTTTCTCGCTCTCCAGCATCTTTGAAATGGGAATGCCGGTAACTCGAGCGACCACAACGGCGATGTCTTCATCCCGAACCTCCTCGTTGAGGAAGCTCTCTTCGGGGGGCACTTCGGCCAGCCGTTTCTGCGCGGCTTCGAGCGCCTTTTCGGCCTCTGGAATTTGTCCGTATTGAATGCGCGCGGCGGTATCGTATTCCGCGATTCGCTGGGCTCGCTCGAGATCGATCTTAAGACTTTCGATCTCCTCCTTCCGGCCACGAATCGTGTCGATCAACTCTTTTTGCGTCAGCCACTGCGCGCGCATGGCTTTCTTTTTATCGCCGAGCTCCGCGAGTTCGGACTCCAGCTCGTCCAGCCGCTTCACACTGGCCACGTCTGTCTCTTTTTTGAGCGCCTGTTTCTCGATTTCAAGCTGCATCAGTCGACGTTCCACTCGATCGATCTCGACCGGCATCGAATCGATCTCCATTTTCAGGCGACTTGCAGCTTCATCCACGAGATCGATCGCTTTGTCGGGTAGAAAGCGATCGGTGATGTAGCGATCGCTCAGCGTCGCCGCCGCGATGATCGCAGAGTCCTGAATACGAATGCCGTGATGTACTTCGTATCGCTCCTTGAGACCCCTCAAGATCGCCACGGTGTTTTCAACAGTCGGCTCCCCCGCGAAGACGGATTGGAACCGGCGCGCCAGCGCGGTGTCTTTTTCGATGTTCTTGCGATACTCATCCAGCGTAGTCGCCCCAACGCATCTGAGTTCGCCCCGGGAAAGAGCCGGCTTGAGCATATTGCTCGCGTCCATGCTGCCTTCGCTGGCGCCAGCCCCGACCAGGGTGTGCAGTTCGTCGATGAAGAGGATGATCTCTCCGGATGCCCCGCGAACCTCGTCCATGACGCTCTTCATGCGTTCTTCAAACTCACCCCGAAATTTGCTTCCGGCGACCATAGCTCCCAGGTCCAAAGCCAAAAGGCGCTTACCCTGAAGACTCTCGGGCACGTCTCCCTGGGCGATTCGGGACGCCAAACCTTCGATGATCGCTGTTTTTCCAACGCCCGGTTCTCCGATGAGCACCGGATTGTTTTTTGTCCGGCGGGAAAGCACCTGCATCACCCGCCGGATCTCTTCGTCACGCCCGATCACCGGATCGAGCTTGCCGTTGCGGGCATCCTCGGTGAAGTCGCGGGTGTATTTCTCCAAAGCCTGAAACTTCGCCTCTGGATCTTGATCGGTCACCCTCTGCGTGCCGCGGACTTCCTTCATCGATTCGAGAAAAGCGTCACGCTCAAAGCCCGCAGATTCAAAAAGCTTGGCGGTGTCTTTGTCGGCCTCGGGAAGCGCCAGCAGCACGTGCTCGATGCTGGTGTATTCATCCCGCATCGCTTCGGTTTCTTGCCAGGCTCGGGTCATCACCCGTTTCATTCGGCTGCCGAGAGAGGGCTGCGCAGAGCTTCCAGACACTTCCGGCATTCGGGCCAGGCGCTCCTTCGACCCGTCGCGCAGACGAGCCACCTTCACCTCGGCCTTGTCGAGCATCGGTCGTGCAAGTCCTTCAGCTTGGTCGAGGAACGTGAGCACGACATGTTCCGGATAGACCTCTGGATGGCCTTTTTCGCTTGCCAATTGCTGCGCCGCCACCAGCGCCTCGCGTGTCTTGGTAGTAAGCCTGTCGAGTCGCATTTTTTTCTCCGTTTACTGCAGCGAACACCGCTCGATTCCTATGTGGCATCAGTAACCACCGACCGCCGCGGATCAATCTGTACAGCATGACAGAATGCTTATTGAAATCAATATTTTGACTCAGCGACAAAGCGACTTAGAGCGAAACGATTCGCGTGCAGCGCGCTTTGAGACTACGGTTTGACGCCCGGCGTTCGATGACGTGGGCACCGGGGTATTGCCGAGCGAGGAGGCGAACAGCTCTATGACGTCACTGGGCGGCCGTACCCGCACGATCAGGGCGTGGGTGCTCGGAGGTTTGCTGACCTCCTGCGATTGCGGGAATTCCATCGACCGAGCCTCGGAGTTGGAACCTGAACTCACGGCCACAGACGTATCGATGTCTGCCCGGGAGACTCCGTCTTATGGGGACCCTGCTGCAAAGCGCGATCTGCCCGACGTCGATCCTGCACATCTCGCGGAGGGACGCAGAATGTATGCGCAGTACTGCGCGCTGTGTCACGGGGGCCAAGGGGAAGGATACGCAGCCGACAACGCAAATGCGCTGAACCACCCAAAGTTTTTGGCGGTCGCAAGCAACGCGTTTCTGCGTGACGCGATCGCGAACGGTCGGCCGGGAACCCCCATGAGCGCATGGAGCCGCCGATCGGGAGGCCCCTTGTCCGGCAGCGACATCCATCGACTCGTCACCTACATCCGGAGCTGGCAAACCGAACCGTCTGCCGAGCTCGAATCCGGAACCATCACCGGAGATCCGGAACGTGGGGGGGCCCTCTACGGACAGCACTGCACAGCGTGTCATGGAGCGGACGGTAGCGGCATCACGGCGATCGGCATCAGCAACCCCCGATTCCTCGCGTCCGCCAGCGACGGATACCTGCGATACGCCATCGAGCACGGCCGGCCGGGAACCCCAATGCCGGCATTTAAGGACCGGTTTTCGGAGCCGCAGATCCGCGACGTCGTGACCTATATACGTAGCTGGGAGCGCGCACTGCCCACGGGCGATCCGGTCGAAGATCTCGATCTCGATTATGGCAACGTCGTAATCCATCCGGAGGGAGCCGATCCAACGCTCGAACTTCGCGAAGGGCTCTATGTGAGTTCGGCACAGGTATATCGCGCCCTCAGAGAGGGCAAAAAGATGGTGCTGCTCGATGCGCGGCCGACCAGCGACTGGCACCAAAACCATCTGCCAGGCGCCTATCCGGTGCCCTTTTATGAAATGGAGCCCATGATCGACGCGCTCCCCAAAGACGGAACGATGATCGTCGCCTATTGCGCCTGCCCCCATGCGGCATCGGGCAAGGTGGTCCGCGAACTTCGAGCTCGAGATTTTCCCGCGACAGCGGTTCTCGATGAGGGGATTCATTTTTGGATGGAGCAGGGATACCCTGTTCGATCCGGTTCGGAACCATGACCGACGAAGAGCACATGCATCCTCTACAGGAGGACGCAACGATCGAGGCCTTGAGCCAAAAGCTCTACGGAAGCCCGCTGCCTCGTATTAGGGGCATCGCCCAGGTGGTATCGGCGGTTGAACGACAAGGCGCCCTTTTCGTGCCGAAAATCGAACCCGGCACCCCCAAGAGCAAAGTAGATCTTTTCGTGCTCTCTCTGGCTAGGGCGCGCGCGGATGTCGTTGTGCTCACCGGCAAGATCCTGCGAGAGGAGCCAGAGCTGCACTACGAGCCCACGCTTCACGACGAGTCGAGTGCTCTCGTGGAAACGTTGATCGACTTCCGCAAGAGCACCTTGGGTTTCTCGACCAAGCCGTTACTCGCAGTATTAACGTCAGGATGCTCTTTTCCCCAGGATCATGTCGCGCTTCGCGGCAGGGAATGCCGCCTCTTCACCTCAAAAGCGGGGGTCTCGTCACTCGACAACATAGGGTGCTCGGTAGAGATTCTGGAGGAGCCCTCGATCACCGCGGTGGTTTCTTGGCTTTGGTCCCGGGGATATCGTTCGATTCTGATCGAAGCGGGCCCAAGCACCGCGAAAGACCTCTACCAAGACGCTCCTGTTGATCCGGCGGTGGATACTGTTGATCCGGCGGTGGACACAAAGAGCGCGCATCAAGTTCGCGAGCTGCTTTTATCGACGCTTAAGAGCGACATGCCGATCCAAATGGCGGGCAAACTGCTCGACTCGGATCGACTTCATCGCGCTTTTCGAGCCACGAGTGCCGGCTTGGCGTGGAACGAGCCCAACGGTGCATGGCTTTTTCGCCGCATGATTCACCGGGATATTCTTTAGCCTCCAGAGGAGTCGATCCTTGAAAGAGTCGACCCTTGAAGTGTCGACCCTCGTGCTTTCCCTAGAGCGCACCTTCGGGCGAGAACGCTTCAATCGACAGCGGTCCCTGCGTTTTGTCGTCTGCAAGTGCATTTCGGAGGCGAAGCAGTTCGTCTGCAACCGAGTTAAGTTGCAGCCCCCGCTCGACCGAATCACGACTCGCAACGCGATCGCCTACGGAAGCGTAGAAAAGCGCGTTGGTATAGTGTCGCCAGAGCAACTGCGATCGCGTTTCGCGCTCAGAGATCGGATCGCCCAGCAGGTAGTTGAGGCGCATCAAGGTCTTCATTTGGTTTCGAATGCCCACTCTGCGATCGGCTTCCGCAGCGGCGCCCGTCAGCACCCGATAAAAAAGACCGTCGGGGACCAGGCTGGCAAATGTCTCTTGCGGTAGCCGGGGATCCATCTCCACGAACAGAGGTCGCCGAGCCGCTAGCGACTGCATTTCAGCAAGGTCGAGCTGACCTGAGAGCAGGTACGCCCGCATCAAACCTCGGAGATCGGGATCACGCGCCACCAGCGAGGACACTAGGTTGGGATAAGGCAGAAACGGCATAGGCACCAAAGTGATGTCGGGTCGCAACCGCTCCTCGGCCCGCCCTCCCCAAAAGCGAAAGACCAGCTGAGGTGAATGGAGGATCAACACGGAATCTTGGGGCAGGTCTCGCCGAAGAGGACCGTCGAACGCATCGGCGGCATCGAATTCAGCAAAGGCGATCGCCTCCTCTGCGCTCGGCCGATACACCACAGCGCCCAAAAGCAGCAGACAGGCAGAACCGATGGTGAACAGCCCTGAGCGCGGATCGGATGCGCGACCAAACCACCGAAGAAGTTGGCCGGCAAAAAGCGAAGCGAGCACGGAACTCGCTCCGAATGCAGGCATCAGGTACCCCGCAGCGTCTGGATTGGAGCGGATGAACCCAAGCCAGACGCGAGCGGTGGCAAACGACAGGACCACCATGGTCCAAAGAACCCCGAGTCGACGCGAAGAGGGAATCCGCATCGCGACGTAGGCCCCCAAAAGAGCCGCAGTCATCGTGAAAAAACCGAGGCTTGATCCAAAAAGGTCGACGAGATCGACCAAGCGCTCGACGTAGTTCTGCGGTACGAGCGCGCCTTGATTCTTTTGAAACGCCTCCGCACTGATGACCCAGAAGAAACGCTGCAGCGAGGTAGGATCGCCCAAATCCGGCAGTGGATCCTGCAGCGAACGGAGGGGCAAGTAGACGTAAGGAATTAGCCCGAGGGCCGCAAAGCCGGTGAGACGTAAGAGGGGTCGAACGCCCAACTGCTGATAGACACGGGCAAGCGTCGGTGCGATCGCCGGCAGCAGGAGCAGCGTGAGCAAGTGGTGGTTGGTGAGCGCCAAACCAAAAAGAAACGCTCCGATTCTCAGGTGACGTGGTGATCTGTTGGGCCAGTCGACTTCAAACGCCACCAGCTGGTCGAGGATTGCAAAGCTCAGAGCCGCTTGGAGGGCGTAGACCTCGGGGCGAACCCCCTGAAGCCACCATCCGGAACACAACGACGCAGTCCAGCTCGCGGCGAGCGAAAGCGGAAAGCGAACCTCCATAGAGGCCACCCCGATCGCATACAGGCTTCGCTCCGTAGCCGAAAAAAGAAAGCCGGTCGCCACGGCACACAGCACTGCGCTCGCCAAGGCTGCACGATAGGCGAGCGATCCGAACGGAAGTAGCGTGAATCCCGAGCCCACGAGAGACGCAAGGGGATGCCCGGGTGGATGTGAAATCCCAAGGCTGACGTAGGAGGCGAGAAACTCACCGGAATCCAACCAATATCCGTGTCCCGAAGCGGAGACCACGTAGGTGACCAGAGGAACTCCAGCCGCCAAAACGAACATCCATATGTTCGGCCGCTCAAGCGAGGCATCGACGCGCCCTGTGGTCCTGTTCCGGGAAATTTCCGAGCCCTGTTCCGTCCGGTCAACTGAGCGGCTTTTTACAGCAAGCTGGCGCATCGGCCCAACTTTGCCGTGCTCTTGATTGTTCGGCCGAACAATCAATTGTTACAGTAAGTTCAATGCCCACATCGGTTGGGCTTCCGGTAGGCTATCTGCATTGAGCGTTTCCAACCCGAGCTTGGCCCCTGTACCCCCACGATTGCCGCGTGTCCTTCTCGTAGATGGCGATGCCGCGCGCAAAGAGCGGTTGGTCCTTTATTTGGAAACCCAAGGGTACAAATTGGACGCGGTGACTGAACTGGATCGAGTCGTCGACCACGTGGTCATCGCAAAACCCGACGTCATTTTGCTCGATATCTTCCCAGAGAACCGGAGCGGGATTCAGATATGCCGCCAGATCCGCGTGCTGGACGGCATGCGACTGACGCCGATCATCCTCATGGCCTCAAGTGTGGCGGACGAAGACACGATCGTTACCGGACTCACGTGCGGCGCGGATGACTACGTGGTGACCACCGCCAGCCTTGGGGAGATCAACGCCCGGATCCGAGTGCAGCTACGCAATCGTCGGGACCGGGAACTCCTACACTACGCACTCCATGCGCGCGCACGTTACAAGGACGAGGCGTTTACCGACCCCTTGACCGGAATCCCCAATCGACGGGCCGCAGACCAAGAACTCAGCCAGGCAGTAGGTGAGGGGCTCTCGCTCGCCGTACTGATTTTGGACCTCGACCACTTCAAAGCGGTCAACGACAGCCATGGACATGGAGTGGGCGACGAAGTGCTCCGAAGGGTGGCCTCATGCCTCGATTCCAATCTTCGACAAGGCGATCTCGTAGCGCGATTTGGTGGCGAGGAGTTCGTGGTCATCTGCCGGTCACCGGACAACAGCCTTGCCCTAGCCGAGCGTTTGCGCGCTGCCGTCGAAGCGATCGATCTCAGCGATACCCCCATCGAGCGGGTGACTATCAGTGTCGGAGTAGCGATCTGCGATGGGGGTCAGACCGTCGATGTGGAGCCACTGCTCGAAGCCGCGGATCAAGCGCTCTATCAGGCCAAAAGCGCCGGGAGAAATACAGTAAAGGTCAAATCGGTATGCTGACGAGAACCATGCGGGGCAGCGCGAGAACTGTGGGGGCCGCACGGGTTCTGCGCTTCGCGACCTGCTAGGTTGGACCGCGATGGCCACACGTCGTTACTGGCTGATGAAGAGCGAGCCAGATGTTTATTCGATCGAAGACCTAAAGCGCGAGCAACGCTGCTACTGGGAGGGGATTCGGAACTATCAGGCTCGAAATTTTATGCGAGACGCGATGCAGATCGACGATCTCGCTTTCTTTTATCACTCGAACGCCAAGCCACCCGGAATCGTCGGGGTGATGCGGATCGTCTCAGAAGCCTATCCAGATCCCACGCAGTTCGACCCCAAGAGCCAATACTTCGACCCCAAGTCGGAAGAGAAGTCACCGCGCTGGTCGATGATCGACGTCGCGTTCGTCGAGCAATTGCCGCGTCAGGTCACCTTGAATGAACTGAGAGATTCTGAAGACGAGCTGCAGGGGTTGCTGGCGATCCGCAAGGGGCAACGGCTTTCCATTCAGCCGGTGGAGGCAGATCATTTTCAGGTCATTTTGGGCATGGGAGGTTCCAGCCTAAATCCCCGAAGGAGCTCATGAAGTATTTGAGCGCCCGCGCTCCTCCCAGGCTCTCAGCGCTACCTGCTCAAATTGTGCTTCCGGTCTCCTAGGCTTTCGCGACCTCTCTTCCGTCTAAAACAGAAAATAACGATATCGCGCTCATTTAGTGTAGGGATGAAGTGCTATGCTTTCACCATGGGGGACGTTAGAACGTTCCTTGCCACGGTGGTCCTTAGTGCATGCGCCTCAGCAGCATTCACCCTCGTCTTGGTCCACCCTAGGCAATATCCAATCGCTCGGGCAACCCATGCGCTGGAGTACCGGCAAAGGTCCACTCCCTTGCCGGAGGAACCTCGGGTCTCACCCCCACTACGGGTGCTCTTTGTGGGCAATAGCTACACCAAGGGCAATCGACTTCCGGAGATGGTGCGCCGACTCGCGAGCGCTGGGGGGCCTGAATTGAGTGTGCGTGCAAGCGTGATCCCGACTGCGCGGCTGCGCACGCACTGGGCTCGAAAGCAGGCCGTATGGAGTATCCAAGCAAACCACTACACCCACATCGTGCTTCAGGGTCATAGTTTGTCCCCGGTGCAGCGGGCTGAGGAGCTCACAGACTACGCGCTACGATTTGCGAAGCTGGGGCAGGCTCGGGGGAGTCGAACGGTCCTCTATGCGACCTGGCCGCGTAAGCCTACCGACGAGATCTATCGAATCGAACGCGGTGTAGAAACTCCAGAGGCGATGCAGCGGCAAATCGAGTCGGTCTACTTGAACATCGCCGATCGGGTCGACGGATGGATCGCTCCCGTCGGAAGAGCATTTTTGAAGGCCCGTTCGGATGCGCCGGAGATCAAATTGTTTGGGCCTGACGGAGAACACCCATCGCGTCGCGGGAGCTACCTGGCCGCCTGCGTGCTCTATTCCGTGCTCACGGGCAGCTCACCGGTCGGATTGGACTACGCCCCGCCGAAGGTGCCGAGGGCACATGCACTGACGCTGCAGCAAATCGCGTGGGATGCGGTGACTCCGTTTGCGCGGTAGCTCACCCGGCAGCAGGTACCGTTGCGAGCTGCTTCGTTCGAGCGGGGTGGAGGCTTACGTATCTGCAGTCGTGTCTGCAGCGGGAGCGTCCACAACCGCAGCGTCTGTGCAGCGGGCCCCGGTAAGAACCGCGTATCGATGGGGTCACTCCGAGATAGAGCGGATGTTTTGAAGTTCTCCCGTAAGCAAAAATCTGGAAACGTGCCTCTGAATCACCCCGATTTGAGCTCGATCAAAGAACGGATCACCGTCAGCAGACCGATAGCTCATGATGTTGCCGGGAACTTCGCTGTGACGATGATTGCCAAAGAAATGGCCCAGTTCGTGAGCAAGAACCGTGGGAGCCGCAATCTCAGAAAGGAGGATGTAGTGGCTTTGTGGAGGCCTACGCCTGCGCCAGTGAACTCCTTGAATGAATCGGCCTGGAACATCCACGTCTTCAAGTGCACGCACCAAAAAGCAGTGGATCGAACCCGCATGTACTAAAGAGCCGAACCTGTGTCGGTCGTTACGGGTTCGCACATCCGCGTATCCTTGGTCGCCAGTGCGCACTTCGCCGATCGTAAAAACGGTTTGAGCGGGCTTGAAGAGTCGGTTGGCCCAGTCGAGTTGTTCATCGAGCCAAGAGCGATCGACATCCGCCGGAGGAAAAGCAATGAAGCGGATCGCGAGCCGTACAAGATCTGGTTGGCTATGGGCGGTGCGCACACTCCAAGTCCGCCAAGGAGTCTGCACGCTCTGAGTGGTCGACATGCACCAGAGGACCATGCTGAGGATCCCCGGAATAGTCCAACCTTTGTATCCGGCAGGTCTGATCGGCCGCTTCACAGAGTCGTTGGCGGATGTTTCACAGAGTGGTTTGCGGATATTTCACAGAGCGGTTTAGCGAGGCTGTGCGAGCTGCTTGATACGCTTGCGCCTTCGCCTGGCGGCTTCTGCAGCCTTCTTTCGTCGGCGTACGGATGGCTTCATGTAATGACGGCGGCGCTTGAGCTCTCTCAAGATACCCTCGGCGGCCATTTTTCTCTTCAAATGTTTTACGGCGCGCTCGAGACCCTTGTCGCCAACAAGGACTTCAACGGGTTTGCAGATAACAGCTTCAGGTACGGACGACATCCAGGTGATCCTTTATGGAGCGGACTGTGTGCCACAGGCTGTAATGCAGCGCAAGTCCTGCGTACTTTGCAGTCTATAAAGTAGACGATGGCACCCACGCCTGCCCGGAGCTACGATTTCCTGGGTGTATTGTTGCAGAAGACAGCCTGGCTCTGTCGCCAGGGCTGCGCTCCAAGCACTTGCGCTCCAAGCACTTGCCCTCATCACATCAGGCTGTACCAGCCCGGTGGTCGAAGATCTCGATCGCGTTCGTCCTGAAGGTGGATGCAACCCAAGTTCCGAGATGCTCGATGCCCTGTATGAAAGCGACTACAGCGGGCTTGCAGACTGCACCGGCGATGCAGACCCTGAGCTCACCATGCGGGTCGCACGCGAGTTTGATGTATGGGCGCGCCGCCTTGGGGAACTCTCCGATCCGATCGTCAAAATTGCGTTCAGCTACGTCGATGCCCTGGTTCATGAGGCCAACGGACGCCCACGATTGCCGTCACGCGCCTGTTTTCGAGATGTGTCCAGACTGAACGAGCGTTGCGTTTCTGGCTGTCGAAGCGATTGCGTGTCGGATTGTCGGGCAGGTTGCGATTCGGACTGCGGCAGTTGCTGCCGATCGTGCTGTAGCGATTTTTGCGACGACTTTTGTTTGGAGGATTGCGGGAGAGGCTATTGCAAGCAGAGTGAAATAGACAACCGCTGCCCCGACAGTGACGATCGCGTCTATTGCTTTGAGGATCAGAGCATCGTGCGGGCCCTCAATCCGGTCGACGGTAGCCAGTTGAGTTACGACATCACCGACCCCGATAGCTACTTTCTGAACGCCACGGTCCAGGCTTTCAACGTCATAGATGGCGCGAGCAGCGGTGAGGAGGAGAGCCAGATCTGGGTAGACTACGATACGGAAGATGACGGTACGCCCTACCTGTGCGCGGGGGTTGGATTGATAGGGACGGACCTCACCGGCATGGCCCTTAACAACTGTATCCCCTCCAATACTTGTGATTCGGAGTGCAATCAGATCACCTGCCCCAACAGCCGATCCTTCGATTGCAATGCTCAGGTAGATACATGCGGGTTCCGAGTCGGTCTGAATGAGCTCTATGACCGGCTGGTGGGCCTCCAACTGGAACAGTCTCGGGTTCAAAGTGGTCCGGGCAGTCTTTCGAGCTCGATCAACTATGTGCTCACCACCCGTCTGGAGAGTTCGGTCGAAACGATCGTGAAGCATGGAGGTGAGGTATCTATCGAGCTCTCGGTGGACTCATTTTCCGATTCCGACGCGGGAACATCTCTGTCGGTCAGCACGTGGGATGTGTCGTTTATTTCAGGTTGCAGCAACACTTTGCTGAATGGCCATGGAGCGATTGAAGTGCGAGGCGGCGCGTTCGATTATGCCGCGGAGTTCACTTTTGACCGCTCTTCAGTCCCAGGTGTTCGGTTGCGATGCATTGAATGACGCACTGAACCGAAGCTGCGGTTTCATCAGGTGGCTTTAATGTATTGGTCAGGTGACATTACTGAACATGATACCTGATGGACACGAGCAGTTGAGTTTCGCTCTCTTGGGTCACGTCCTGGCGTAGTGAAAAATCCACCCCAAACGCCTGGTCGACATAGCCTAGCCCTCCGGTCACCGAGTGGAGGTCGCGTCCTGAATCAAAGCGGTATCCAACACGAAAAGGGATCGAACTTCCGAGCAGAAACTCGAGACCACCACCGGTAAGCACGCGAGCAGAGTCGAAGGTCGTGAGGTCGACAAGGAGATCGCTCGCCAAGGTGAATACGCCACCTGCATCGATCGCGAGAGCGCCTCCAACTTGCTGAGGAGCCAGAGAGGAATCGGTTCGGATCAGATTGTAGCCGAGCACCGCGAGGTGAATATTTTCGGTAGGGTTCACCTGAACGGACGCGTCCAGAGTCAATCGCTTCAGTCCTTGATCCTCCACGTCGTCCCCTTGAGGGTCTCCGCGCAGTCTGATGTAGCGACCAGATACGCCAAGGCCGATGCTGTTGCTCACCGGAAGCCCTAAAGCCAATCGGAGATCGTAACCGGTGTAGGTGCCGTCCTCGCCTCCGAGGATACCTCTAGCGGCGATTCCGGCCGCCATACTGTTGGTGATCGAATCCACCGCACTTCCCCCGATGGACCAAAGATCACTGTCAGGAAAGTACTGGGCATTCGACTCGATATGGTAGACGCGAGCCGCCGTCAGGGATGCGGGATTGTACGCCACTGCGGAGCTTCCTGTCGCCCCTGCTCGAGCGCCCGAACCCATCGCGAGGCCGCGTGAGGTCTCATAGGTAGACGGTTCAGGTGGATGCTTGGGAACGTCGCTCTGCGCTTCAGCGGCGGAGTGGAAGCATACCGCCTGCAGAAGCCATACAAAAAGCGCTCCCGCAAGCATACCTCTGAGCCGTCGCCCGCCCTCAAGTGCAGGGGTAGTTCTTAGGTCTGAGCCCGAGGCGCCCTTGAACGGCAGAGCGACTAGACGCGCCGCGTACCTACAGCTTCGAGCAAGCGTTACCAAGGATACGGCTTTCATCGGCATCTCCACATCGTTTACGACAGCATTCCTCAGGCTCATCAGTAGCAGTTCGGCGATAGCGGTCCAAATATCGGGCAATTCGTTGCTCCGCCGGGCAACGGCACTGCCAGCCAGCGTCGCTTTAGACGCGGACCCACAGTCAAGAAAATGATTTTTCTTTTTTATTTCAGCTGCTTAGAATCAATCAAACCTGGGATCGAGCGCGGAGCGTCTTTTGAGGAGATCACGAACGATAAGTGAATCCTCTACGATCCCCATGGTTTAGAAAGTTGTGCTTCCGCAGGGATAGACGACCTCTATCGATACTGCTAGCTTCGCGATCCGTTCGTTGGTCGTCGAGCCTGATTGGCAAGTGGGGAGCAGGAAACGAACGGCTGAACGGACGAGAGATCCCTCAGTAATACGTGTGTTTCTCTGTGGATAATCTTGCTTCTACAGGAGCTAGTCCGTTGAATTGTATAGGACTTTCGTGAATGGAAAACCTGTGGGAATCTGCACTCAGGGAGATCCGCGGAAGACTCTCGTCGGAGAACTTCGAGACCTGGATCGAGCCGATTCGCTTTGTGTCGATCGAAGAAGATCAGGTCCGGCTCAGAGTACCCAATCGCTTCTATGAAGAGTGGCTGAGCACACACTATGTAGACGTGATCCTCGAAGCGATTCGGTTGCACGGGGATGGACTACTCAGTGAACAGTTAAATTACGAGGAACCGGGTAACAGCTCCGCCCTTCCCGAGGATTTGAAGCTTCAATGGGTCGTGGATGAAGGACTACAGCGGGAAATCGAGCATATCCGTAACACCGAGCGGATAGCAGACGAGCAGGCTTCGAAGGCTTCCACTGGTTCGAAGACGGCGGTGCAGCAGCCACACGCCGATCTCAACCCGAAATACAATTTCGACAATTTTGTAGTCGGACCTTCGAACCAACTGGCACACGCCGCGAGCGTGGCATGCGGCTCAAGCCCCGGGCAGCGTTACAATCCCCTGTTCATTTACGGCGGCGTCGGTCTCGGCAAGACGCACTTGGTTAATGCACTCGGACACACGATAACTGCATCCAACAACAAGGTCCGTATCCTCTATCTCTCGGCAGAGCAGTTTACCAACGAGTTTATTTGGGCACTCAAAAATCACCGCATTAGCGAGTTTCGTGAGCAGTACCGTTCACGATGTGACGTGCTGTTGATGGACGACATTCAGTTCCTGGCAGGACGGGAACAAACCCAAGAGGAGTTTTTCCACACCTTCAACGCTCTCTATCACCTGGACCGCCAGATTGTGGTGACTTCCGATGTCTACCCGCAACAAATACAGGAGATGGAAGAGCGTCTGATCAGCAGATTCCAATCTGGGATGGTGGCAGATATTCAGGCGCCTGAACTCGATACTCGGATTGCGATTCTTCAACAAAAAGCTGAACAAGAATCGATAGAACTCCTCCCGGATGTCGCGCTTTTTCTGGCTCAGGTTGTGAAGAGCAACGTTCGTGAGCTGGAAGGAACTTTGATCCGGATCGCAGTAAAAGCGGATCTTCTCAATCGTCCGATCGACCTCGAGCTCGCTCAGGAGACGATGCAAGTCAGCAAGACTTCCCCGGATAAGGCCATCGGAGTGGACGATATACAGCGAACCGTATGCGATTACTTTGGGATTCGGATGGCCGATTTAAAGGGCAGAAGACGGCATCGAGCCGTGAGCTTTCCTCGTGCGCTCGCTATGTACGTATCTCGAAGCCGCTTGGGATGCAGTTTTCCAGATTTAGGGGATCGATTCGGAGGCAAGGATCACACTACGGTGATGAGCGCTTATCGAAAGATATCGAGACTCGTGAAAGAGGACTCGAAAGTCCGACAGGATGTCGAGGCGATCGAGAGAAAACTCGGCTTTTAGAACAACCCCCACTTTCGGTACTCGAAGTCCACTCCTCAAGTCATCCGGAAATGTTCACGTGCGAATTAACTATTCCACCGCGAACTGCAAATAAAAATCATTTGATTTCGTGCACTTGCGCTCGTTATCCCCATTTTTCCCCATCCTGGGGATTTCTGTGGAGAACACCGAAAAGGCTTGAGATGGTTCGGGTTCACGGCAGACATTCTCTTGTGCTGGCACCCTCGCGATGAAGTCCAAACCCGAGAGACGCTCTTGCGCTGCGCTGCGTCCCTCGTTACAGATGCGGCCTGTGGATGAAGCAGTGGGGTTCATGGGGATGAAGGATGTGGGTAACCTAGGGATAAAGTTGATCACAGTTCATACCCGGAATTTCCCCCAGAATTTTTTTTCTATAAACTGAGTAATTCAGAGCACTTAGAGACTATCCACCCCAATTCACAACACCTACTAAGACGACGGATTAATTAACTTGGTTTTTAAATTGATCCCCATGGTTGGCAACATCTGTATTGCCGGAAACATGAGTGAGGAATTCAGATGGAATTGACCATCAGCAAAAAGGACCTTCTTCGAAGCCTCGCCCGCACCCACGGAGTTGCTGATCGGAAGAGTTCCATGCCGATTCTCTCGAATGTGCTCATTCGAGCTTCATCCGATCGCAGGGTTCGCTTTGCTGCTACAGACCTTTACCTTGGGGTAGTCGCCACTGCGGAATGTGAGGTCAAAAAGGAAGGTTCCCTCGCTGTTTCTGCAAGAACCCTCTTCGATATCGCCAAGAATCTTCCCGACAGCAGCGTTCGATTTTCCGTCGATGAAGGGCAGTCTCTGGAAATCCGATGCGGCAGGGTACGTTACCGAGTACCGGCAATGCCCGGGGACGATTTTCCGCCCCTTCCCAATCCTGGGGAGGCCTCATTTTCGTCTCTCGATGCCAATCTGCTCGGAGATTTGATCACCCTGACCCAGTATTCGATGTCGAGCGACGATACCCGTCCCCATCTGGCAGGCGCTCTATTCGAAGGAGAAGGCGCGCTCGTTCGCATGGTCACAACGGATGGACATCGGCTTTCAAAAGCAGAGCGATCTCTCTCCGAAGAGGGCTCCTCTCTGGGGTTCTCGATGCTCGTACCTCACAAGGGGATTGGCGAACTTCGCAGAGTCATCGAGGATGCTCGGTCAGAGCACGGCAAGAAAGCGGGAGTGACCACCATCGAGGTCGCTACCGACGGCGGCAGTGCGTTTTTCAGAAGGCACAACGTGCTTTTGTCGATCAAACTCGCGAGCGACCAGTTTCCGCCGTATTCAAAGGTCATCCCCCAGCAACAGGTTCGGCAAGTCGGCATCCCGCGTTCCTCCTTCGTCGAAGCCCTCAAGCGCATCAGTCTCGTGGCGAACGAAAAAAGCGGCGGCATTCGGCTTCGGATCGAGGACGGCAAGCTCCACATCACCAGTGAGAATCCTGAAGTGGGAGAAGGCGCTGAAGAACTCGATGTCGACTACGCAGGAGAAAGCCTCGAAATCGGATTCAACGCTCGGTACCTGATGGACGTCATCGGAGCCCTCGCTGAGGAAGAGGTTTTGCTTGAGCTCAGCGGAGAACTGGATCCGGGAGTGGTGCGGCCCGTTCAAAGCGAGGGTGACTTCGTCGGTGTGATCATGCCGATGCGTATTTGAGACATGGGTTCGCCGACGCAGTGTATCGAACGGGTTCGCGCGGTGGGTTGGCGAAATCTAGGCAACCTCGATTGGACACCCGGACGGCATTTCAACGTGGTCCATGGAGACAACGGCTCCGGCAAATCGAATCTTCTCGAGGCGATCTACTATCTGGGCGCACTCCGAAGTTTCCGCGGTGCGAAAACAGACGACATCGTTTGCCGAGATTCAGAGCGGTGTGCGGCGCTCGCCCAGGTCCGCATCGGAGCTGCCCCGGTAAGCGAGCTACGCGCAGAACTTCGACGCGTCGGATCGCGAAAAATCACCGTCGACGGCAAGCGACCGCGTTCTACCGGTCAGTGGCTGGCAGCCGTGCAGATGGTGGTGTTTCATCCAGGCCACCTTGCGCTTGTAGGCGGGAGCCCCGAAGGACGCCGAAGTTTTCTCGACTCCATCCTCGAACACATGGACGCCTCTTACCGCAGCATCACAACCGGGTACCAGAAGGCGCTTAGAAGCCGGAACCACCTCCTCAAGAATAAAGACGTGGAGCGCAGCTCCATTCGGGCGTTTGATGCCATCCTGGCCCAGCATGGAGCCATTATCGGTGAGAGGAGAACTCTGGTTGCCAAAGAACTAGAGTCCCACGCGTCTCCCGTATTTCGCGACGTGGTAGGAAAAGAGCAAGGCCTTCGGATCGTCTACACACCGACTCATGAACCGACTGCTGCCGTCTTGGAGCAGGCCTTGTCGTCTTCGTTCGAGAAAGATCGGCGATCCGGTCGCACCAACGTTGGCCCCCACACAGATGATATGCGGATCGAATTCGGGCCACGGTTGGCAAAACACTACGCGTCTCAAGGGCAGCAGCGAACCGCCGCTCTTTCGATGAAAGTTGCAGAACTTCACGTGCTTTCCGACAAGGTGGGCTCTGTTCCCGTGCTGCTGATGGACGATATTTCGAGCGAGCTGGATCGCTCTCGAAATCGAGCCCTCTTTGAGTTGCTTCGTCAACTTGGCGGGCAGGTATTTCTAACCACCACGCATCCGGAATTCATCCTTCTTGACCGAAATCGTCAGAATCTCGAAGTTCGAGATGGTGCCGTGATGGCTGCCGGTGAAGAAGTTTGAGGCGCGTAAACTTTGACGCGCCTACATAGAGAGCGAATAGCGCTGGGGCTCGCACAAGGATTCAATCCCGATTGAGCTAGTGTAGATACTTGCAGGGCTGTGCGGAAAGCAATCGTAGTTGGGACAGGAATTCGTGTGTGTTGTCCTCGTGCCCTTCGTCTACAAACGGAACGATCGGAACCGACCTATTCGGATAGCAATTCTTGATAAGTTTGCTCAGCTCCTCGATGGTGAACGCGCTCATGTTGGGATCGAACACCAGAATATTCGGCTCAACCGCATCGATGAGTTCGATCGCCGAAGATTCCGTATCCGTCGCACATACCTCACAGCCGGCCATCTCAATCGCTGCCGCGATCGTCGAACGCGTTTGCGGAAGCCGGTGCACCAGCAGCACCAAAGGAGGACGGCTCGAAGGACCCGCCGGCCAGGAATCGTAGGGAGCATCCATTAGCTTTCAAAAATGAACGACCCGATGCGATCAAATTTGAAGGTAGGTCGCTGTCATAGATTCCCTCATCCCGGGCGCGAGGTGTTCTGCTCGAATAGAGACCTGATTTTCTCCATAAAAGAACGCTGTTTTGGTTGGGTTTCGGCGTTCATCTCGGTCGAAAGCTCCTCGAGAAGTCGCCGCTGTCGAGGGGTGACCTGCTCGGGCACCTCGATCACGACCCTCACCAGCTGGTCGCCCTTGCCGTACCCTCCCAAAACGTCGATTCCCTTGCCGCGAAGTCTGAACATCTTGCCAGATGGAGTACCCGAGGGAAGTCTCATCGTCACCTTGCCGTACAACGTCGGAACGTCGAGTGTCGAACCCAGCACCGCCTGAGGGAAGCTGATGGGCATTGTCAGTTTCACATCGGCGCCGTCGCGATCGAAGAGCGCATGGGTTTGAACACGAATATGCAGATGGAGATCGCCACTGTCGTTTCCGCTATGTTCGCCTGCACCACGCACGGTGCGGACAGCGCCATCTGCAACTCCAGCGGGTAGACGAACGACGAACTCCTCTTGGACGACGACGCTTCCCGTACCGCTGCACTCTGGACAGGGATCGTCCAGCTGATGACCGGTCCCTCGGCATTGTTCGCACGGTCGCATGGAGGCAAAAAAACCTCGCTGTTGTTTGATCTGCCCTCGACCCGCACAAACCGCGCACGGTCGAATCTTGCTTCCTGCGCGCACCCCGGTTGCGTTGCAGCTGCGGCACGGAGCTGGACGAGAAATTGAAATCGACTTTTCTGTCCCGAGCGCAGCTTCTTCGAAAGTGATTTCTAAGTCCTGCTCGACATCTCGTGCGGCCCGACTTTTGCGACTTCTCCGGCCGCTCAGAACATCCCCGAGCAGACCCTCCAAGAGCTCGGTTACCGTCGAGAAATCTACTTGCTCAAATCCGCCGGGGCCGCCGCTCGATCCCTCAAAAGCGGCATGACCGAGGCGATCATATCGCCGCCGTTTGTCTCGGTCGCTGAGCACGGCATAAGCCTCTGTAGCTTCCTTGAATTGTTCTTCAGCCTGCGGATCGTCTGGATTTCGGTCCGGATGAAGCTTGATCGCGAGTTTTCGATAGGCTTTTTTTATTTCGTCATCGGAAGCCTCTCGGGCGATCTCAAGAACTTCATAGTAGTCCCGCTTCATGCTCTATACCTCCGCCGGGAGTCGCACACTGGCCCCGCCGCGGAAGGGGTTTAGCATTGACGGGAGTGCCGATGTTATGGAACCGACACGTTTGTGCCGCAGAAGACGGGACACGACTCGACGCATTTGTCGGAACACACAAAAGCGAATGGAGTCGTTCGGACGTTAGGGATGCGATCTCTGAAGGCAGGGTACGGGTCGACGGCAAGCCGCGTCCCAAGGGATTCCGAGTTTCAACGGATCAGTTGATTTCGATCGATCCAAAAAAAATCGAGTCTGATGAGAACTCAGCTCTCGATTTGGTGCATGTCGAAGATGATTGGGTTGTGGTTGCCAAAAAGGCGGGTCTTCCATGCCACCGAGTTCGCCATCAGGAAAGAGAAGCTCTTGCCGATCAGCTCACGCATCATTTTCCTGAGATGAAAGGCATCGGGTACTCGAGTCGAGAAGCCGGATTGGTTCATCGTTTGGACATATGGACTTCGGGATTGCTGATCGCTGCGCGAACTCCAAAAGCGTTTTCACGTCTTCGGGAGGGACTGCAATCAGGAGACTGGGAGAAGCGATATTTTGCGCTGTGCGAGGGGCGTATCGGGTCGAAGCCTCGATGGATCGACTACCCCATCGATGCGACTGGAAAGCGGGTTATCGCTTGTCGTTCGGAGGCTCAAGCCCGCCAGAAAAACGCCCAAGGCGCGTATACTGAAATCGTATCCCGAATCGTGGGCCATGCTCGCTCGCTGCTGGAACTAAGAGCGACCACCGCCTGCCGTCATCAGATACGGGTTCATCTCGCCGCCATCGGACTACCGCTCGTCGGGGATTCGCTTTACGGTCGAGATCGCGAGTCTTGTTCTCCGAAGTCCAATGAGGGGGAGTCACATCACCTACTTCATGCGTCTCTACTTGAGTTTACCGATCCAGTTTCCGGCGCGCGCAGAAGATTTTTTCACTCTCCATGTGATAGATTTGAGGCTGCACTCGAGCAAGAGACAGCGATCGCTGAAGGCCTGAGAAGCTTGAAACCACAATACGGCTTCACTGAGGCGGTGGTGAATGCAGCACCAGGTTAGGTTCATGGCTGCAGGACAAAACTAGGCTCGCCGCCTGCGGCTCTTCGAGGTTGGAGAACGCTTCGCGCGGCCGGGTTTTTTGGATCTCTGCTCTTGTCCCACTTTGGTTTCCAAGGTTGCTAGCTGGTCACGGAGCAAAGCCGCACGCTCAAATTCGAGCTGTTCGGCAGCGAGCAACATCTCGCTTCGCAGTTCCTCTATTTTCTCGAAGGTCGCTTCGATCTGTTCGCCGGTTTCGCCCTGAGAAACTTTTTCAGGGTTTGCGTTGTGGGCCGGATGGAGCGGACCCAGTGATTTAAAGACGGTTTTGGGGACGATTCCATGTTTCTCATTGAACTCTTGCTGGATGCTTCTCCTTCGCTCAGTTTCGCCCAGAGCTTGTTTCATTGCATTCGTCGTGCGATCTGCGTACATCAAAACGCGTCCCTCACTGTTCCGCGCCGCACGGCCGATCGTTTGAATTAGTGAGCGAGTGGATCTCAAAAAACCCTCCTTATCGGCATCAAGGATCGCCACCAAGGATACTTCTGGCAGGTCGAGACCTTCCCGCAATAAGTTGATGCCGACCAGAACATCAAAAACACCCAGTCTTAAGTCACGAAGAATGTCGATACGTTCTAATGTATCGATATCGCTATGAAGATATCGTATCTTGATGCCAAGTTCACCGTAGTACTCGGTTAGATCCTCCGACATGCGTTTGGTGAGCGTGGTGATGAGAGTCCGCTCGTTTCTACCGATTTGTGCGCGAACTTCAGTGAGCAAATCGTCGACTTGCTCTTTTACCGGTCGAACCTCGATCTTGGGATCGAGTAGTCCTGTTGGGCGAATCACTTGCTCGATGACCTGACCTTCGGTTTTCTGAAGCTCGTAATCTCCGGGTGTTGCACTGACAAACAATACTTTATTGAGATATTGTTCCCACTCTTCAAATCTCAGCGGTCTGTTGTCGAGGGCGCTTGGGAGTCGAAATCCATGTCGAACTAAGGTTTCCTTTCGAGCACGGTCGCCGCGGTACATCGCCCCAATCTGCGGTATCGCGATATGGCTTTCGTCTATCACCAATAGGAAATCGTCAGGAAAATAGTCGATCAGGGTGGGCGGCGGCTGTCCGGTGTCTCGATTGGATAGATGACGCGAATAGTTTTCAATCCCCTGGCAAAAACCCATCTGTTCAAGCATCTCCAGGTCGAACAAAGTTCTCTGCTGAAGCCTTTGTTTTTCGACGAGGTGTTGATGTTCCTCGAGCCACTCCAACCGATCGTGAAGCTCAATGCGGATCGACTCCATCGCTCGAAGACGTTGTTCCTTTGGAGTAACGTAGTGAGAACTGGGATAGAGGCCGTATCGCTCTAGTTGTTTCAGTACTACGCCTCTTAGAGGATCGACTTCTGTGATGCGCTCGATCTCGTCTCCCCAGTACTCAATTCGGACTGCGATATCCTCTGCATGGGCTGGAAACACCTCCACGACATCGCCTCGCACACGAAATGTGCCTCGATGAAAATCAACATCGTTGCGGGCATACTGTATATCGACGAGACGCCGGAGAAGTTCATCCCTTCTAATCTGTTGGCCGACCTCAAGATCGATGAGCATTCCGTGGTACCACTCGGCAGAGCCAATACCGTAAATGCAAGATACGCTCGCTACGATGATGACATCTCTCCGTGAAAGCAAAGACCGAGTCGCGCTGTGGCGCATTCGATCGATTCGATCATTCACGATGGCGTCTTTTTCTATATATGTATCGCTGTTCGGTATGTAGGCTTCTGGCTGATAGTAATCGTAATAACTTACAAAATACTCAACCGCGTTATTTGGAAATAGCTCGGCCATTTCGCCGTAAAGCTGGGCCGCAAGTGTCTTATTGGGCGCCATGATCAAAGTCGGTTTGCCAAGACTCGAGATGACATTCGCTACCGTGAAGGTTTTTCCACTGCCGGTAATGCCGAGTAGCGTTTGAGCGGATTCACCGGTAGCAAACCCATCGCGAATTGACGCGATCGCTTGAGGCTGATCTCCCTGAGGTTCAAATTTCGATGCGAGTTCGAATGAATTCTCGGTCATGATAGACGACTCCTACGGTGTTCAGAAAACTGGAGGTCGCGCGGAAGCCGCCTGATTGCCTTTGAGTGGCTGATCTTCTCCACTGCTTTGTAGCGATCTGCGACTGCATTGGTCTGACTACCCCGGTTCGAATGCCTAAATACGCGATAGCGTCGCCTCAGCGGGGAGGCACTTGCAGGATGCATTCTCGCGGTAAGATAGCGTGCGGCAAGATAGTTCGGGGCGAGATAGTGCGGCGCCAAAGAGTGCAATGCCGACAATGACTTAGCGGTTGGTACGGACTTCGCCGGTCATCAGGAGTTGGCGGCTGGTCGGGAGTTGGCTTTGGCAAATTCCCGCATAAATTTGACGAGGGTGTGCACCTTGTCCACTCCGATCGCGTTGTACATCGAGATGCGAATTCCGCCCACCGATCGATGCCCTTTTACCCCGTGCATCCCTTGTGCAGAGGCCTCAGCGACAAACTGCTTTTCCAGCGCTTCTGTGGGGAGTCGAAATACCGCATTCATCAGAGATCGTGAAGACGCTTCAACGGGGCAGGTATAGAAGTTGGGTATCTCAGAGATGCAACCGTAAAGCGCTTCAGCTTTATGTTTATTTTGCGCTTCCATTGCAGATACTCCGCCCTGTTCCTTTACCCATCGTAGGTTGTTTCTCACCGCGTAAATCGGAAACGTTGGAGCCGTGTTTTGTAAAGAGTCACCTTCAAGAATAGTTTTATAGCGAAAGATCTTGGGAACTCCTTCGGTCTTTGCTTCATCGATCCAGCTCTTGCGAATGATGACAACGGTGACTCCTGACGGGCCAAGGTTTTTTTGCGCACCAGCGTAGATTAGGCCGAACTTCGAAACATCGATCGGACGGGAGAGAATGTCGCTTGACATGTCTGCAACGAGCGGGACTGAGCCGGAGTCTGGTACGTAGTGAAATTGAGTTCCGGCGACCGTGTTGTTCGACGTCATGTGGCAATAGGCCGCGTTGGGATCGAGCTTCAGCTCAGATTGGACGGGGACGCGAAGGTATTTCCCGTCTTGCTTTTCTTCCCAAGCGCACTGGGCTTCAGCGACGATTTTTGCCTCCGCCATCGCTTTCACCGACCATGTCCCGGTGACGATGTAGTCGGCAGACCGATCTGCGTGCAGAAAGTTCAACGGAACGAACGCAAACTGCGACGTGGCTCCACCGGTCATGAAGAGAATCTCGTGTGATGCGGGAATGGTCAGGAGCTCTCTAAGAAGCTCTTTCACTTCGGTATGGACTTCACCATAGGGCTGACCTCGGTGGCTATGCTCGAGGATGGACATTCCCGTGCCCTGATAGTCCAGCAGTTCTTCCTGCATTTGCTGGAGTACGGATAGGGGAAGTGCGGAGGGCCCTGGATTGAAATTGATTACGCGTGCCATGTCGGCGAGATTAGCCGGCCCACATCGCTGCGCAATTACTATTCTAGTCCTATTCTGGCGGTTAGTGGAGCTGAGGGGAATCGAACCCCTGACCTCTAGAGTGCGATTCTAGCGCTCTCCCAACTGAGCTACAGCCCCTCTGCGGCGAGAGGTATACACAGCTGAGGCGAAGGTGCAAGGACAGCAGTGCGTGTAGTGGCCATCGATGGATGGCGCATTTTTGGCGATTAGATGGGTTCCTGGCGATCAAATAGTTTTCTGAGAATTAAACGGGCAAAATTTCGATGATGCCGGCTTCGATCGCTGCCTCAGCCAGTTTTGTGTTGTCGTCGGCTACGTGGGGAAACTCCAAGACCGGTATTTTACGCTGAAGCACTCGTCGCAGAACCTCAGCGTTGCTTGCGTGGCTTATGTCGGCGAGGTCGAATGTGTGGCGATCGCCCGGTCGCTGGGATGGTGTTGCGCTTAGTTCAGCAGCTTCGCGGCGCGGATCCAATTCAGTCAATACGATGGCAGCGATCGATAGAGAGCGTTTTAGGGCGGATTCGATTGCCGTGAGGGTGTGTGAAAGCGTCCCCAAGCGATTTGGAGAAACCAGCAGCAGCGGCAGTCGAAGTAGTCTTGCTAGATCGGCAATGGTGTGGTGCTCGTCGTAAGGAACGAGCAGGCCTCCCGCACCTTCTACGAGTGAGAAGGTCCCCTCGGTGAGATGCTCGATGGTCGAGACAAGCTGGTCGAGAGGAGGGGGGGGAGGCTCTCCAGTGAGGGTAGCGGCATATGGGGCGAGAGGAGGGGATGCACGATACAGCGCCGCTGGCGATACCAGCTCGAGTCGATCGCAGGCTTGCGCGAGCTTTCGTGCGTCGTCTGGATGGGGGTTGCAGCCGGTTTCGATCGGTTTGATCGCGGTGACTGGATGGTGTTGCGCTTGAAGAGCGGTCGCAATTCCCCGAGTTACCCAGGTCTTGCCGCAATGAGTTCCCGTTGCGGTGATGAACATGCCCGAAGCTGGATCCATGGTTTCTATCGATCAACGGCGGATACCACCTGCGAGATCGCGCTCGCTAGCTGGCGAACATGCTCTTGAGTATGTGATGACGAAAAAACAACGCGGAGGCGGCTGGTGCCCTTTGGCACTGTGGGTGGACGGATGGCCTGCACGAATATGCCGAGCTCCTTGAGGGCGTGACTGGTTTCGGTGGCCTGCTGCGGGGTTTTGAATCGTATCGTTTGTATCGGACCACGCACTTCGGTGCTCCTGTGTTGCACAGCTTCAGTGATGAGGCGCCTGAATAGCTCGGAGTGTCTGGCGAGGGTGCGCCTTTGCTCTGTTGCGTTGCGCAGATGATGTACGGCAGTCGGTATTGCGGCCGCGATGGGGGGACTTGGCGCCGTTGAAAAGACGTAGGAGCGTGCTTTGTGGCGAATAACGGTTGCGATGTCGCTGCTGCAGGCCACGAATGCTCCGGATAGGCCGAAGGATTTGCCGAGAGGACCCACGAGGACTTCTGGCTGGACCTCTGCGGCGGCCGCGAGTCCACGACCTTCGGGACCATCGATGCCGAGCGAGTGCGCCTCGTCTAGGTACACCGTAGCGTCGTGAAGGCTCGCAATTTGCGCAAGGTCGGCTAGCTGGGGAGCGTCACCGTCCATCGAAAATCGAGATTCGCTCACGATGAATGCCCGGCGATGCTCCTTTCGATGTTTCGCGAGAAGGTTCGATAACGCGTTCAGATCACAGTGCGGATAGATATAGGTCTTCGCGCGAGAAAGCCTCGCCCCGTCGATGATGCTTGCGTGATTGAGTGCGTCGCTGAAGAGCGCATCTTCAGCTCCTGCAAGGGCGGATAGGGTGCCGACGTTTGCCGCGTATCCTGACGTGAACAAGACGGCGTCCTGCTGACCAATAAAGGCAGCCAATGCCGCTTCGGCGCCTCGATGAGCCGCCAGAGTTCCGGTAACGAGTCGAGACGCGGATGACCCGACGCCAAGGTCGGCGGAAGCGCTTTGCATTGCGCTGATGGTGGAAGGGCCGGAAGCAAGACCTAGGTAGTCGTTTGAGGAGAAGGAAAGATATTCAACACCATCGACTTCGATGAAGGGCGTCTTCTGGAAGGTGCAGATAGGTGGAGCGCGAAACAATCCTTGGGCGTGAAGCTCTTGGAGTTCTTCGAGAATTTGTGGTGGAACGGAAATCTTGGTGCCTCAGCGTGAAGGTTTGGTGTGTCGACTAGTCAGCGGTGATCTCGCCGTGAATTCTGTCGTGTGGGTGGAGCCTTGGGTTTTGCGCGCATCTTGTGTGCGGTCTTCGACGATGAATTTCAGCAATCTATGTGTCTTCTGGGACAGGTCGCTGAGCTGAAGTGCTCATCCGTCTTGATCGCAGCCCCAGATTTCCGCCCAGGTGGAATTCTCGAAGTGGATTTTTGAGCTGGGTTTTGTCGAGATCGTTCTTGTTTACCGAGTGAATGATCGCAAGCAGTTTAACCTTAGGAGAGGACGCTGGTTTATCGACAGGTACCGGTAATTTTGCCTCAGATTGGTCGAGAGCGTTGCCGGTTTGCTCGAAGCGGGTCGCCGTCCTCATGATGCGTGTTTCACGTGAAACGTGGTGCACGAGGGCGGCTGAATTTGCTTAGCCAGTTTTTATTCAGCCGATCTTGCTCCGCCCATTTCGTTCAGCCGATGTCACTCGATTGGTTTCAATCCAGATAAAAAGGTCGCGCCTGGAGTCGGTTGTGAAGCTTTGGTCTCGATGGCCAGCACCGTCACTTGGTTAGGCACGGGATCGTCGGGGGCGTTGGATTAGGGCAGGTTGTCTGTAGAGAGGCGTGTTTCACGTGAAACGTGGTGCACGAGGGCGGCTGAATTTGCTTAGCCAGTTTTATTCAGCCGATTTTGCTGAGTCGATCTTGCTCAGCCGATTTCGTGCAGCTGATCTTGCCGAGCCGATTTCGTTCAGCCGATTTTGTTGGGTTGGTTTCAATCCAGATCAAATGGAGCCGCAGGCGTTTTCGTGCTGAGCTTTGATCGCGATTTCCAGCATGGTTGTGTGGGTGACGGCAAACGCCTCAACAATGGGGGTTGCTCAACGAAAGATGCGTGTTGCACTACAAAACCTGCAGATAGCGGTCACTAGAATCAGGATCGGATGGGCACTGGGTCCAGTTGACAAGTACGCAAGTCAGTGGTTCATGCAGGGTATTCCGGACATAGCCTGGCTACCGCTTAATGGCCGCAAACGTGACTTGCGCGAGTAAATCTCAAAAAAAACCCCTAGGCATCACGCAAGGCCACTACCCGATGCGTCCGGACGTAGTGTTTCACGTGAAACTCCGGGGTTGAATGCCAGGCGGTATCCCAAATCAAGAGATCGCTGTTTCTCAAAGAACCACTGGAACGCATCTCACAACCTCCTCAAAAGAAGTCACAATCTCCTCAAAAGAAGAGCGAGGCATGCGACGTGAACAATCATCCCCGCAAACCTCCGGCCAGTCCCTCCCATTGGTTATCAGCCGTTGTAAACGCATCAGCCAAGCGAAAAGCCTTGTTACCTTCCAAGGCCTTTCTAGCTTCTAAAGACAGCGGCTGCGTCGAAGCTTGCGGTTCTCTTGCGTCTTGTCGTAAACTCACCTCTTCTAAAGTACTGAAATTATTTCAATACCAAGCTGTCGTTCGAGCTGTTCTCTGAGAGCATCACCGTTGTCAGATCACCGTTATCAGACCCGACAAAGCACCCCGTCCTGCACTTGGCGGGCAGGGCCGATGGCATGTTCTGCACGACAATTGACGGTCCGAACGGTCCACTCATGATGATCCGGTTCACAAAATCAAGAGCGCTCGCTTGGGCGCGCCGTCGAGCTCGCCACCTGAGCCCACCACCTGAGCCCACCACCTGAGCCCACCACCTGAGTCCACCACCTGAGCCCATCCACGGGCACATAATGCGGGTCTCGAGACAGCCGAACACCCTTCCATGTGCGCCGCACTCGCTTTTTCTCTAAGGCGCGCAAAGTAACCGATGCCCACTGCTGATCGGTCAGGTCCACCAAGACCGTAGTTCAGGAAACCGATCGCACATCCCTCCTGCTGCAAAAGACCCTCTAGATCCGCTAGCCCATGTCTCGACGCCGTTATGAAATGTGTGTTCCGTGTCAAGTGCGGGAAACAGCGTCATCGACAAAAAGAGAGCGGCTCTACCACACAATTACCGTCTCCACCGATGATCATCGCCCGTCATACTCCAACTGTCGCAGGCTCGATTTGCGAATTAGAAGGTCCGTAAAAATACGTTCCCGTCCTGAGCACGCATGGTTATTGGATCGTGGAAATCAGTTGATATCGAACCAAGCTAAATTCTACGCAACACTAGTAGTCTCTTCGAGACGCTAAATAAGAGGCACTGGACATTAAAATTCCAGTCAATCTCTAAACTTCCTGGTTTATGAACTAGGACCTAGTCGATGAAACACAACAATGCCGCGAACATGAGCAGAGCAGTCTGAACGATCTACAATTCGTCGCAACGTGGGCTCTCGATGCTTCTTAGTTAACGACGACTACTATTGAATTGCATCAATATTCAAATTTCCCGTTTGGCGAGAACCACCATGAGTAAGCACGTCGAAAATACAGCAAAAGCGCTACACGATCGCCTTGGCAAACTGAACCTCGAAGACGGTAAGCGCATGTGCGAATCAATTAAAAGATACGCACTTAGCCTAGACGCCAAAGGGCTCCGATACGATGATAATCAAGATCTCACAGCCTTTTCCCGACAATATGATGGACGCGACTATGAAAGATGGTGTCTCCTCCAGGTAGGTTCTGCTGCAGTCTTGTTCGAACAAGTCGACGAGTTGTTGAGTGTACTCAAACACCGTCAATGGTGGCATCGGTATAGCAAATTTGAATACGAAATCAGGAAGGGATGTCATGTAAGCGAGAAGCCTGATAACGCAGAGCGGAACTTTTGGGACGAATACCATAAAATATTCTGGAGAAACCTTGTCACTGATAGTGACTTAGGCGCAACAAAGAAAGGCGGTATAGAGGGAGTCCGACAGTGTTACGTAGAGAAACACAATAGTATATTCGCTAAGTTTACAATGCGAACAACCATGAATGGCAAACACTTGAGCTTTCTCAAGATGCCGATGATGGACTTCGTCTCCGCCGTAAATCAGCTCATCAACACACGTGATGAACTGATAAGGCAGTTTCGGGATTGCCAAGGTATAAGTGCCGGGGAACAATCCGCTTTGGAGTTGTACCTCAACTTGGCAAGACTCTACTTCCACTGGTTTGGTCACTCCGTCTTAGAGCGCACACACGATCCTAACGTTAACGGGCTGAGTATTAGGCAACACATATTGTATCACATCGATCTTCACCAGAGCGGAAGAGCAACAATTCATCAAGGTGAGGAGTGGATTCAGCAGATCATTGTAATTACGGATAGAATAGCAGATGTTAAAGGTGAGATATATTCGTTATCTCGATATATTAAAAATGACTTTGAAGAGTCAAAAACCATTTCTCGCAAACTTTCGAAATGTAACCAATTACTGAAAGCGGAGATCATAAAGAAGACGTTCGAGCAACACATGAAGTTCAATAAACACATTGCATGGATAAACGCTTTTACTGGTTTCGTAAAAAGAGAGGGAGAAGGTCTTCGTCAGAATTTTATCACTCATTCCACTTACAGTAGGTACAAAACAAGCTTAAAACTTTCTTCACAAAAAATAGCAGATGCGGCGGGAGACCGTTTGATTCCTGAACTTGAAGAGGTTGTCCTAATGCTGTCGCAGACGGTTAGTGAATTACTGGATCACCCTGAAGTGCGTTCCGTGCGTTCCAGCGCAGCTTCGACAATTCGAACGCACGTTGTATCTTTTCTGCGGAGGCGAGATACACAAAAGCGTGACGCGGCAAGAAGGGACTCCGCAGCACGAATGATTCAGGATCTCTATCGTTGCAATCCTCTAGATACGCGTGCTTCCCCAACTTCGACTCCAGCAGGCGCGCACAGCCCAGTTGTTATCACCAACGTTCACACCATGCCCGACAACACAGTAGGAGATTTCCAAGAGAGACCTAATGAACCCAGCAGACGAGGGAAACGCAGGGCACCAACGACCGCTACGCCGGCACCGGTGTCTCCAACTACCAACGGACCAGCAGTAACCACAGCGTCGCGGGTCGTTTGGGGCTGTTCGGGAGATCGTCTATGGTACTACGTAAGCAGGCAACTTCCTGGCATCAGACAATCAACGTGGAACGATCGGCTTCTCACTAACTACCAACGTTTAGGGCCCGCCCGCGATAAGGCTATTCTCTCAGACCGTTTTAAGCGCGTTAGATTAAAACATTACACGGCTGACAAGTTAGCTCTATTTTTTCACGTTGATCGCGATAATAACATCGTGGTTGTTGCAGCGGCAAAGCATACACGTACCGGGAGACGCGGTCATGACAATTACTACGAGGGATGGGGTATGCCTTATGGGAGCGAACCTACACTTCATAGATTTAAGGCTGACTTAAGTAGAAGATAACCATCGAGCGTATAAGACACATAGAGTCCTCGCTCGAACGAATATAGTGTCGGCTTCTTGTAATCAGTAGAAACGGAGCCCCGTCGCAAGAAGCGATAACCTAATAGCCGTGCGTGCCCACCACGGCAGACCCGGCAGTACACCGTCTACAAAAGCAATTTCGCGTACGACGTTGAACGAAACAGGGTTTGCTGTTTTCTCAAGCGTCCAAGATGTGCCTAGCGATCATCGCCTATCAGCAGCAGCTGCACCAACCCGAAGCGGAAGTAGGCTGCATGACCCGGAGAAACGGTTTCAAAGGTCGATGGCCCAACAGGCACGTATCGAGCCTCCTTAGCTGCGCTATCGATCGTTGAAGACTCTGTCTACCAAAGATGCGTACGGCTACTCGTGGAATAAGGGGTTAGATGAACGATCCTGACATACTTAGAAAAACTAATACTTACGGCAGCACCTTCACTACCCAAGGAAGCACCTCAAGAAGAGGCCTAACGACCGCGGAGGCAATGGGGCAAGCAATCGGATTGCTTCGCACAGGCTACCTGCCCGCTCCTCTGTATGATCCGCAGCCAGCGGAACCGACCAGTCGGCTCCGGCGCAGACTTCTAGTCATTTCTAGTGTTCCTGCGGTGTATCTGTGGAGTGGACCGTTTGTCGTCTTCCTCCATGAGGCAATTGGACACCTTGTGATTGGACGACTACCGATGCATGTGAGCGGTGCACATTTCGCGCCCTATCGTATCGACCCACTGGGTTTTACCGGCGTTGCTTTTCCTTACGAAACTATCTCCAGACCGAATTCTTTAGGGAGAGAACTTGGTTGCAACGGGGAGTCCGCCCTGATGTCGGTTGCAGGGATAATACCACCTGCATTGATTTCCTCGGTGCTACTCGGTAATTTTCTGAGGTCAAAATTCGAAGAGACAGGTCCTTTGGACGGGTTCACGACGTGGTTTTCAGCCGCACACCTTGTCTCCTCTCTGAGCTATGTCTTCTCAGCGTTGAGATCGAGCCGATACATCAAAGGTCGAATCGAGGAAGTTGACTGTGCAGCGCTCGGCTTTCCTGGTTCGGGCAAAGTGTGGCACGACAGATATGGACACGACTTTCTCTCCCTGTCGGCCAACAAGCAGCAGGTTCTGGCAGGTCGTGGGTATTCGCTGACCCCACTGCAGGTATCCATCCTCATGAGTACGATCATCTCTTGCTTGACCATTGGATCCTGCATCATTGGAGTGATGCTCCGCCTTGCAAACGAGAGCCACGATGCGCCCAGGGCAGATGTTTTGGCACGTTGGGCGATAGACACTCGAGACGGCATGCAGCGCGTCAACCCGGAATTTCTAAGGTTGGCGGAGCAGTACCCAAGAGCCGCTGAGTTGAATCAAGCGATCACCCGAATAAACCATTGCACGGGCAAATACGACTCTAGCACGCAGCTCGAAATACGAGAGTCGCTGGCCGAAATGGACAGGTTCTGGTCCTATGCGCATGACAAAATCCCTCCTCGCGAGCTCTCTAGTCTTCGATCTCAGGTGATCGGGGATTGGAATCAGGCAGCCTCGCCCAACCAGCTCGAGCGACTACTTCGAATCGGAGCTGCCTTCGGCGTCGGCACTGCGTTCCTTCAACCCTTGATTTCGCTGTTTGGCGACACAACGGTGGAGGAAATCGGACCCCTTGGTAGAGCGCTTCGCGGCAATAGCCCACTCCTCATGGCCCCGCTCGCGACGCTCTCCGGAGTCTCCGGTTTGAAGACTGTGACGTCTGATCTGCCGGCAACCGTCAAATTGGTTACGGCGATGCAGGCGGCCGTCAGTTTGTCGGCCCTTTGGACACTGATGAAGGTCTCACCACGCACTCGCTCGAGCCATTTCGATAACTTCGTCTGGTCCTGTATGGTGCCGTTCATCGCCACTTTTGCGTACCTCACGCTTTCATGCGCGAGGCGATTCGCCTTACGAGCTGAAATGCGTCGCAAACGTGCTCCGCATCCTCTTTCTAAAGCTGAACGTGCCGTGTAAAAACCAGGTTGGCGCAGCCAACTCGTCGGCTTGAGGCCTTCACCGCGATCTCGAACGGTGACCAGAACCTGCGACAACGTTTCGCTCGAGCGCGTCCTGCACGGAGATTCAGGATTCAGAGCGTGACGTCGCTTCGGATGTCTGGCGCATAGAGAGGCTCCAGTTCGTCCACCAGATTTTCTCGCAGATTTCGTTCAGGTAGCCGAAGATCGATATGAACGATGAGGTCCCCGGGCCCGTTTTGCCCCCTCGCACCTTTTCCACGTAGACGCAGCTTTGAGCCGCCCTGAGTTCGCTCCGGAATACGTATCACCACCTGACCTTCGGGAGTGGGTATGTTCACCCGAGCACCATGGATCGCTTCTGGAATGGTGACCGGCAGGTTGAGATGGAGATCGTCTCCCTCTCGGCGAAACCACGGATGGGTTCTCACATGTACCTTGACGATGAGATCGCCGTCCTGAGTGCCCCCTCGACCCGAAACTCCCTGGCCTCGAAGTCGCATCCGGCCCCCGTCTCGAATTCCCGGCGGGATGCGAACGGAGAGGGACCGCGTTCCACCTGGTTTACGCACACTGATATGCTGCTCGCATCCACGCAGGGCCTCTCCAAGCTCTAGCACCACCTCCGCCTCCAAGTCGGAGCCGGGCTCGGCAGCTGCATCCGATGCTGCACGAAGAATATCCCTAAGCGTGTCTCCTCCCAGCAGATCCTCGATGGCCTTCGGGTCGAATTTTGGCGCGTCTGTATCCTCCGGGCGGGGCCGAGCTCCCGTACGTTTTTGCCTCCTCTGCGTCGATGCGTCCTCTCGCTCCCCTGCAGGCCCGCCAGCCTCTCGCTCTCCTGCGGGCCTGCCAGCCTCCCGTGCCCGCTCTGCAGAGCGGCTTGATCGACGGGCTGCCCGCGATTTTGAGGAGGAATCCCGAGACTTCCATTTTTTGGCGGTTTGAGTCAGCTCGCTCAGCCAACTCGCGGAATCTTCATACTGACGCAACACCTGGGGATCGAACCCTGCGCGGATGGCGATGTCTCCAAACCGATCGTAGAGCGCCCTCTTCTGACCGTCCGAAAGGATCTCATAGGCTTCGGAAACCCTTTTCAGCTCCTCCTCCGCTGAAGGATCGTCCGGGTTTCTGTCAGGATGGATTTTCTTCACTCTGTTTCGATAGACCCTTTTCAATTCACTGGAATCCACGCCAGAGTCCACACCTAGTGTTTCGTAAAGATTAACCATGTCGTTGTAAACCCGTCTCCTCAGCTTCTGTGGCAGACCTGCGATCGAATAAGCGCTGTCTCAAACCTAAAGGGCCCCTCGCCCATGTTCAATATCGGCTGAATACGGCACCGGTGCTTCATCCTTCCCTCGCTTGGAGCGCTCCTCGGTTGCTGCGGTATTTTCTCCGTGGTACGGCGCGGCGTGAACATCGAGCCAAACCCCGTGCCCAACCATGTGGCGATCATCATGGACGGCAACGGGCGCTGGGCTCAGAATCGCGATCAAAGGCGAGCGGACGGTCATCGAGCGGGTGCGGACGCGGTTCGCCGTACGGTTCGCGCATGTCGACGACTCGGCATTCCTGCCCTCACCCTTTACGCCTTCAGTGCGCAGAACTGGAAGCGCCCGCCACATGAAGTCTCTGCGTTGATGTACTTGCTGCGAGACTTTCTGATCTCAGAGCGTGAAGAGATCTTGAACAACGGCATCCGTCTTCGCTCCATAGGTCGCGTTTCCGAACTGCCCGATTACGTTCATCAGGTTCTTCTGCCGCTGGAAGAGGAATCTGCTGAAAACACCGAAATGACGCTGACCTTGGCGTTGGCGTACGGCGGTCAAGAGGAGCTTGCAGATGTTTGCCGAACCCTTGCGGTCAGGGCCGTCGATGGCTCCCTAGATCCAGACGATATCGACTGTGAGGTGGTGAGTGCCAACCTGCCCTCCGCGGGCGTAGGCCCGGTAGACTTGCTCATTCGCACTGCAGGTGAACAAAGAATTAGCAATTTTTTACTCTGGGGCATCGCCTACGCCGAGGTTGTGTTCTTCGACAAGCCTTGGCCAGAGTTCGATGCGGACGATTTACACTCTGCTCTAGCGACTTATGGGTCCCGGGAGCGTCGATTCGGCCTTGTTCCGGAGCCCGAAGCCGAAAAGCCGGCAGAAGCCTCTCCGCCAAAGTCGCAATCTTGGCTCCACAATACCGTTACGCGTGTCCTCTCCGCAGCGGTTTTGATACCTGTGATGTTGGCGTTGCTCTTTTGGTGCCCCAAACCTTGGTGGACCGCGTTCTGCTATGTTGCAGTCACGATCGCTTCTTTTGAGATGATGCAGATGAAGTTTCCTGAGCACATCGCGTCTCAGGTATTGGGTGTATTTGGTTCACTCGGCCTTTTGACTTCTATCTTATTTTTTGAGGCGTCAAGTGGGCTCCTTCCCGCGCTCCTGGTGCATGTAGTCGCCGCGCTAGTTGTGACCTTGTTTGATGCGCGCATGCCGGAAAAGGCAGTCACTCCAGAAACAGGTCTTCCACCGTCGAATTCGTTTGGCGCCACGAGCGGACCGTCAAGCACAACGAGCTTTGATATAGAATCGGCAGCGGCGCGCATGGGTTGGTCCATTGCAGGCCCCATCTACATCGCCGGCTCGCTTTCAACGATGGCTTTGCTCCATCGCCTGGAGCAGGGAGGCACATGGGTGATCCTTGCGATGAGCTTTGCGTTTGCAAGCGACACTGCGGCCTACTTTGTGGGGAAATTCGCGGGTCAGCGAAAACTCTACCCGGCGGTGTCGCCCAACAAGACTCTCGAGGGATCCCTCGGTGGCATAATGGCCGCCGTAGTTGTGTCGCTCCTTATACGCGGACTGAGTCTGCCTGAAATTCCGCTCGTCGCATGCATTATTCTTGCAATAGTAGCCGCAACTCTCGGGCAGCTCGGCGATCTCAGCATCTCTCTCTTAAAGCGGAGCACGGGGCGAAAAGACACCGGCAAGATCATGCCGGGGCACGGTGGTATCCTGGATCGGGCGGATGCATTGGTCGTTACCTCAGTGGTCACGTGGCTATATGCTCGATACGTCTTTTTTGCCTAGCGGTATTCAACGACGGCAAACGCACACCGTGGGGTACTTCGGTGCCTGCACGCGAGTGCCGGTCAAAAGTTCCACCAACTAGACTTCCACCAATTGGAGTTCCACCGGAAGCAAGTTTGCGGTGGCCTACATCGCGATACCCTGATGTAATATCGCGCCATTGCTCGAATTAGTTGCCGCCGGCGCCCCGAGCGTTTCACAGTGCCCACGCTGCGTAAGCCACAACCAGTACGGTAGGAGGAGACCATGACCGAGAACCCCAGCGACGAAATCGCGTCCACCTCAGCCGGATCTACATCCGATGTTCACGAGCCATACGATTTCTTCAAATGTATTCAGCAGTATCTCGGTAAAGCGGCGGACGCGTTGGCGCTAGAGTCCCATGTGCGGTTGATCCTTACGCAGCCAAAGAACGAGTTGATCATTCATTTTCCGGTAAAAATGGATGATGGATCGATGCAGCTGTTCAAGGGATACCGAATCCAGCACAACAACCTTCTGGGTCCCTATAAAGGGGGTATCCGTTTTCATGAACGTGTAAGCCTCGATGATGTGAAAGCCCTCGCTTCGATGATGACTTGGAAGTGTGCCCTCATGCGCATTCCATTTGGAGGTGCCAAGGGAGGAGTCAAGTTCAATCCGAGACAGCATTCAGCGGAAGAGGTGATGCGGATCACTCGTAGGTTCACGCATGCATTAGGCAATAATATTGGGCCTAGCTACGATATCCCCGCTCCGGATGTAGGCACAAATGCCCAAACCATGATTTGGATCATGGATACGTATATGAACTCCATGGGGCATACGAATAAGAATGCCCAGAGGGCGGTTGTCACCGGAAAATCGATTATCAGTGGTGGATCCCACGGTCGAGAAAAGGCGACGAGTCAAGGCTTGGTCCACTGCATTTTGGAGTGGGCAAAGGACAATCGATTCGACCTCGAAGGCAAGACAGCGATTATCCAAGGTTTTGGCAACGTGGGCGGTAACGCTGCTTTGCTGCTCGCGAGGTTGGGGGTGTCGACGGTTGCCGTTGGAGATCACGGCGGCTACCTGCGCATGCAGGAAGGTCTGAATCCGCACAAGCTGAGCGAGTATGTTCGCACGAAAGGTTCAGTGGCTGGATACGCAGGCGGGGAGGCTATTTCTCGAGATGAATTTTTCGCGACCCCAGCAGATATATTCATTCCGGCCGCTATCGAAAATCAGGTAGGTGAGCAAGAAGCTCGTGCGCTGCAGGTTCGGTTGGTCGCTGAAGGGGCGAACGGGCCACTTAATCCCCGCGGCGAGGAGATACTCGAAGAACGAGGTATCGCGATCATTCCGGATATTCTCGCCAACAGTGGTGGCGTGACGGTCTCTTATTACGAATGGGTCCAAAATCGACGTAGTGAGCAGTGGACACTAGAAGAAGTAGACACTCGTCTCGAAGAGGCGATGAAGGAAGCCTATCGGCGGGTCACGTTCTGCGCCCGCGAGCGAAATCTCAGCCTTCGAATCGCAGCCTATGTCCTTGCGCTAGAGAGCTTGGGAATGGCATACGCGGAGCGTGGAATCTTTCCCTGAGTCCAAGAGATCTTTGATTTCAAATCGACTTGGCATTTTGCCAGGTGACTACCTCTAGGCATGAAGACCGTCGTATGAACCTTAGGTATGCATTCGCGGGCCTAACGTTATCGACGGTCCAGTGCATCGCTCTACCCGGATTCGCATCGGGGCAAGAGGCACTCGACTCTCGAGAGCTCAGTGGTTCCGAAGAAGCCGATGTCTCAGCGACGTCATGTCTCGCTCAGCAGATCCATCCGGACGTTCAGATAATTCGCTATCAGTTAGAGGAAGTCCGGATTCAGGGGAACACCCAAACCCGAGATTCGGTCATCCGAAGTTTTATTCCTTTAGATGTTGGCGACACCCTGGACGTCGACGATCCACTTGTGGAGGTGATCAAGTTTCGCTTGGTGGGCACTGGATGGTTTGAAAGCGTCCAGTTGCGCTTGGCAAGAGGATCTCGGCGTGGGTGGGTACGTCTCATCGTCTCGGTTGTCGAAAGAAATACACTGCTCGTGCGAAATGTGACGCTCGGGCTTGCAGAAGGTCTCGAAAGCTCTCGAGACGATTCCACCGACCTGGTCTTCTATCTAGGAACGGACATCGCTGAAACGAACTTCCTGGGAACGGGAACCACTGTTGGTGGAGCGACGATTCTCTCTACAAGCCAACAGGGAGGCCGCCTCTACCTATCGAGACCACACCTTTTCGGATCGGATAGCTCATTTACTGCCTCCACCTTCTTTAACAACGCAAGGGAGTTTTTCGGCAACAACGACGTGATGGTCAGTCTCGAATGTCCACCAGATGTCGGTGGATGTTCCAGCGTGGCACGCAATGCGGTGGTTCTCTATCGACGAGGAGGGTTTGGTTTTGGCACCGGCGGAGATCTCAGCGCTTCAACTCGTTATTTTCTCGATTGGCAGGGTGAAATCGTCCAGGTCCGGGCAATGCCTGATGCGGCAAGTGAAGTTCGAGGTATCGAAACACAGCCGATCGATTTTGCGATCGAAGACGGTCGGAGCTTCGTTTCTCGTCTGCGTGCCGGCCTGGTTTTCGATCAAAGGGATCGCCCAGCCCTAACCACCCGAGGGATTTATTCACAACTGGTGGCGGAAAGTGGATCTCGTGTTCTCGGAAGCAACTACGACTTTCTTCGGATTCAAGGCTGGCTGCGGGGATGGATTCCGCTTCCCGGAGCTGCTCCTATGCACACGCTCCGGCTCGGCGCCTATGCGGGAGTGATATTCGGCGACGCCCCGTTCTTCTATAAATTTCACATATCCAATCTCACCGATCTCATCCCTTCTCGCCGGCTAGAGATGACCCTCGATCGACGCCCCGCTCCGAACTTTTTGGGAACGGCCATCGAAGTGATGCATCACGGAGAATTTGTCTCTCGGGTCGATGCCGAATACAGGATCCGTTTGCATCAGGGTCGGCGCGGTCTTCGCGGAGTCGATTGGTATACGAACATCGGACTCTGGGTGCTCGCAGAGCTTGACGATCTTCGCGTTGCGGTGCCGGGATATGAGGGTTGGGCCAAGGTTCCCGTAGACCTTACCTTCGATTTTGGGCTTCGGCTTGAAACAGAGGCCGGTATTTTTCAGTTCGGTTTTTCGACCTTGGTGGGGTTCACCGAGCTGTGATGCGTACACTCGTCATCGGGCTATTGTGTCTAACCGTTGGATGGGGATCCGTGGAGGTGTACGCCCAACGCCAAGTGCCCACTAGAAGGGTCGGAGTGAGTTTTCAGGCCGGGAGACCTCTTCTCTGGTTTGGGGTACGCGATCTTGTCAACGCCAATGTCCGACAGCGGTTGGCAAGTGGACTTGAGCAAACGATGGTGACTACCGTTTTCGCGTACGGAGGAAGAACGAGAAGACCCATCGCCTCTGCACAGGTGGAGTGCTCCATCACCTACGATCTTTGGCAGCAACGATATCGAGTTCGGCATGCCGTTGGGGGTCGCGACCAAGACTCAAGTATCTATCAGTATGACAAGCTTTCAGACGTTCTCGATCGATGTCTTGGAATTCGTGCGTTGCCTATTGGCGACCTCGAAGACTACCGAAATCGAATTGGCTCTTCGCTGTATTTCGCAGTGCTCTCTGAATTCAATCCGGTCTCTCGTCGAACCGTGGAGCGCATCAGACGACTGCTTGCACGCAATAGGGGTGTCGATGATGGTCAAGTTTTTGGCTCCTTTGTTGGCATATTCGTGAACAAGAACATCGGAGCGGCTGAACGTTCCCTTCGTTTTCGTTCGCAACAAGTCACGGTTCCCTGATGCGTTTTATGCGCTTCGAGCGAAGAATTCTCGCGGCGATAAGTTTGGTCGCCGCTATTCCCCTTATCGCCGCGCTTGTTTTGGGTAGTCGAGCGCTCCGGGAAGCCTTCGAAGTTGGCATCAATCGAGATATCCAAGCGCAACTCGACAAAGGGCTCGCGGTTTATCGAGATCTCTTTATTTCGCTTCGAGAAGAAGCAAACCGCACAAGTGACGCCATCGCTTTAGACCATCGTTTGCACTCCAGCTTAGCATCAGACGATTCTGACCTGCTGAGTGTTTTTATGGAAGGAGCTATAGAGCGTTATCCTAACATCGCTCAAGTTTATATTAACGATCCCAAAGATCAGTTGCTGTTTCATTTGAAGCGCGAGGTTTTGCTCGATAATGCGGACAATAGACGGCTCGAGCAAGAACGAGAGATTTCGACTCCAAATGGAACATACCTGCTTCTAATCACCATTGTGACCTCCAGCAAGCGCTTTGAGGAATATCAGTATTTTGGCGACTTTGTGCAGGCTTATGCCCAGCTGCGCCAGAGCAGCAAGTATATTTCAAGTTTATATTTGTTTGCGTACAGCGCGTTGCTCATGACCGTGATCTTCGTCGCGATGGGAATCGGATTTGTGCTGTCTCGCCGCGTCACCCGGCGCGTTGTGCAGCTCGCTGAAGCCACCAGTCGAGTGGGGCAGGGCGACCTATCTGTTCGGGTACAAAGTGGAGTAGACGATGAAATCGGCGAGCTGACCAATGCATTTAACTCGATGGTTCACGATCTGCATGAAAGTCGTCAGCGAATAAACTACCTGCAAAAAGTGAGTGCATGGCAAGAGTTTGCCAAGCGATTGGCGCATGAGATCAAGAACCCACTCACTCCGATTCAGCTCGCAGTGCAGGAGGTACATGAAAGTTACGGAGGCGCCGATGCGAGATTCTATGGAAAGTTGGCGGATGCCCGCACCATCGTAGAAGAAGAGGTCTCAACGTTACGGCGTCTGGTAGGAGAGTTCAGCGCGTTTGCGAAGCTGCCCGAAGCTCAACTTGAGGCAGCTGACCTAAGGGATTTCCTCGCTGAAGTTTCGAGATCTGCCCCTGCGATTCTCGAAGATTTCGGGGTTAGTGAGCAGGTTTACATCGAATTTATCGATTCAGGTGATTCTATACCGGTATGCATCGATGCGATGATGCTGAAGCGATGTGTCGACAATCTGCTGCGCAACGCAGTCCAGTCCATCGCAGCAAAGGGCTCCGGCCGCGTCTGGGTTCGGGCTCATGTCGAGGGTCCTTCGGTTTTATTACGGGTAGAAGACAACGGACCCGGCATTCCAGAGGCGGATCGGCAACGGGTTTTTGATCCCTACTACACGACTCGTGACGAGGGGACCGGCCTAGGGCTGGCGATCGTCAAGAAGATCATCCTAGAACATCACGGCAAAATTCAGTGTCTGGCTTCGGACCAAGGAGGGGCGTTGCTACAAATTCATTTGCCGCTGTATCGATGATGCGCTGAGTCGAGCGGCACACGGGATCGTGGCGAATCGCAAGCGTACGCGGAGCGGTAGCTAGGGCCAGATGGACCGATAGAGATACCTCTGATAGGTACTCCTCCGTGTTGGGCCGTACGGACGTATTTTCTGCAGTGCGTATGGGCGCCGGTTTGTTGCTCCTGATCGCCGCATTTGTCTGGCTGCAGTCACGCACGCCACATCCTCTCGAGGGAACTACGGCGCCGGACTTCAGCGCGGAAATCCTGGCGGGTCACGGCGCTGAAAGCGGAGATCGCGTTCGCATATCCAAGTTCCTTGGCCAACCCGTGGTACTTGATTTCTGGGCTAGCTGGTGCCCACCGTGTCGCAAATCGATCCCGCTTCTCTCCGACTTGGCGGACCGCCATCAAGAGGGAGGGCTCATCGTTCTTGGTATCAACGTAGAATCGATCTCTCGCTCGACTGTTCGCAGATTCCACAAAGCGATGGGTGCGCGGTTTCCCACAGTTCAAGACTCTGGAACCCGATTGCAGCAAATGTACCAGGTTACGAGTCTGCCAACGTTGGTGTACATCGATACTTTCGGTCAGGTGCGCAGAGTCGAAAGTGGGGCTCCGAGTCCTGCCCATCTGGAAGCAGAGGTGGCGAAGCTCTTCAAATGATGATAATTTGAAAATTAAATCAGTCTTAACGTCGCTTACATAAATTCATTACCCATGTAATCACACTCCGGGATGAATCTAAGCGAAGCGACCAAAATTTGGAGGATCCCTTGGTTCAGGCGCTGAAGGGTTCAAGTCTAGAAGAGCGAGTGCAGCAGCTCAACGAGCTCAAACAACAAGCCCCCCGCGAGCTCATCGACGCGTACCATGAACGACTCGACATGTCGTGGATCTACCACGACAGTGCTCTTGAGGGCGTTGTCTACACGAAAGAGGAGCTCACGTCGGCGATATTAGATCAGGTCGTCAGCGACTCCTCACTCATACCCGTCTACGACGAAATTCGGAACTTCAAGGGCGGTGTCGATCTGGTTCGGACACTTTCCGAAAAAAAGCGACCCGTTGTTGGCCTTGAAGTCGTGAAAAATATTTATTCGCAGCTCACCCCAGAAGAGGTCGACGGCAAAGGCGCTCCAAAATATCGCAAAGATATGCCCCTGCACCGCCTGTATTTTCACGAGATCTCAGCACCCGAAAAGATCTCCTACAAGATGCGACAGCTGATGCAGTGGGTCTCTTCTCCAGATACCCGCCGATCCACCCATCCAATCCGGCTCGCATCCAAAACCCACGTTCAGCTTTTACACATCTACCCCTTTCCCCGAAACAGCGGAAAGGTCGCACGATTGTTGATGAATCTCATCTTGATGCGTCACGGATACCCCCCGGCAGTGCTTCACGCGACGGAACGGCAGCGTTACTATGAGGCACTCAAGAGTTCGGAAGACGCGGTAGCCAATCTAATTCACGAAGCGCTGGTGACCTCTGTCGAATCGGCAGTTCGGCTTTTTGAGACGGCCGCTGAAGAGGAATCAAACGGAACGCGCGTACAAACAGCGTAGTCGCTTCGAGCGCAAATCAAAGCTGTTCGTCATGCCTACGCTGGAGCGCGATTTTGTTCAGGCGAGCGGCAGCCGCACGGGGAGAAGGTGCTCGGCAGACTGACGAGATCGCCGCGACCGCCATCCCCTCAAAGTTCTGGATTTCCTTTACGTTTTCCAAAGTGATTCCACCTATCGCCACGACAGGTAACCCAGCACTTCGTCTCAGCCTTTCCAGCTCATGAGTTCCGAGGCCCGGGCTCGTGAGCTTTTTTGTGCTGGTTGGAAATACCGGTCCCACCCCGATCAGATCTAACTCGAGTGCATGCGCCGCCTGAACTTGCTCCAGACTGTGCGTGGACCACCCCAGCAAGGGTTTGGGGCCAAGCAGGCGGCGTGCATCGCGCACCGGTAGATCGTCCTGACCGAGATGCACTCCATCAGATTCGAGGATAAGTGCCAGGTCTACTCGATCGTTGACAAAAAAGGGCACTCGATACCGACGACACAGCTTGACCAGCTGAGTGCCCAGCTCGAGGTATTCCTCGTCAGAACACTCTTTGGCGCGAAGCTGAAGGGCGCAACATCCCCCTTCTAAAATCTCCGCCGCAACCTCTGTCGCCCGATTGGGTCTGCAGATGCTGGGATCTACGATCCCGTAGAAGCCCTCTATTTTTGCTCGCCCACGCATTTTGTGGATTATCCTGTACAACCAAAAGGGTCAATCGTGGCCTCTTTCAGTCGTACCCAATTTCTGTGCAGTTCGGCACCGTGCAACCAAGTGTAGCCAACGTGTTGCGTCCGCTATTTGTGGGGGCATTCAATGACCACGAGCGCAAGCAGGTCACTTTGGCCTCAGCTCGCGCAGATGCGGTGCCGCGATTCCACGTCCGAGGCGCGTCGGCAAAACACGAGCTGCAAGAACTCGAAGAGGTGCCGCACTGCATCGTGCTCAGCTGGGGACTTGAAGATCTAGAGTCGTTCATAGGTTGGATTCGCGGTGAGGCGCGATTTTTCGGCGTGCCGATCATGGTAGAGGTTCCGGCTGCAAACGATCGATTCTTCACCCTGTCGCATGCACATGGTGCCGATGATGTGCTGGTTGCCGGTGATTCCGGGGGCTTGACCCGGCGTCTGGCGAATCTGAGGGGCACAACCCAAAACGAAAAGCCACCCACAAATCAAGGTAAGGTGGTTATCGCTCACGCCGAAGAGCGCCGAAGGCGAGTGCTCGGGAGAACGATGCGACTGGCTGGGTTCGACGTTCACTTTGCCGATTCCATCGCTACGTTTTCGAACGTTATCAAAGAAAATACGTTCACCTTGGGAATAGTATCGCTTGAGATTCCAAACGGAGGCGCGAGTATCGCTCTTGATTCTGTTTCAGATCAATTCCCCGTCATCGTGCTCGATACAGGCACAAAGAGCTCTGCTCAGAGTCTCAATCCAGCTGCTGTTTCCAACGAAGAAGATCCTGCAGACAACCTCCTCTTTCTGGCCAACGAGCTCCTACGCCCGGATGTAAGAAACATAAGGGCCTCCGACCGCCTGCTCCACGGGACGATCTGCGCGTTTCGTCGGGCTGGCGACCTCGATCCTGTTTTTGGGCTCACGTACAACATCAGCCGAGAAGGTCTATTCGTTCGCACCTTGGATGCACCACCAACGAGTCAGCTGCTGTGGTTTGAGATGCGTCCTCCAGGTCTTCGCGATGCGGTGCATCTTCGAGGGGAGGTCATGTGGTGTCGTGATTTACATGGCCCTGGAGGTGCGGCACCACCCGGCTTTGCCATGCGTATCGATTTAGAATCATGCCCTCCCGGCGACCATCAGGCCTATGTGGCCGCCTATGAAGAACTTCGCAGTAGCGTGTACGGTACTTCGCCCTAAGGCAACGAGCGTTGTTCGTGTCGCGATTTGGTCCAGGCAGCGAGACTTGGTCCAGGCAGCGAGACTTGGTCCAGGCAGCGAGACTTGGTCCGTACCCTCCGGTATTGTCCGGATCGGTTTTCACGTCGGAGATGGCCGTGAATGCACTTAGCCGATTTTAGCCGTGTCACATCGAGTGAGCGTCTCATAGAGGTCCGGGCGGCGGTCTCGGAAGAACCCCCAGCCCGCCCGATAACGGCGTAGAGCGGTAAAATCTACTGCCGCAAGTGCAAACCCGGTTTCCGTACGATCCAGTTCCGCAAGAATGTCGCCGCGAGCGTCACAGACAAATGAAGAACCGTAAAAGCACATCTTATCCTCCGTTCCTACTCGATTGGCTGCGGCGACCACACAGGCATTGGCGACGGCATGCCCTATCATCACCCTGCGCCAGGGGTCCCGCGTGTCCAGTGTGGGATCGCTAGGTTCGCTTCCGATGCAGGTAGGGTATAGAAGTAGTTCTGCACCTTGAAGGCAAAAGGAACGCGCTACCTCGGGAAACCATTGATCCCAACAAATCCCGACGCCCACCCATGCCTCAGGTGTTTCAAGAGCCCGAAATCCAGAGTTTCCCGGCCGAAAATAATACTTTTCCTGATATCCCGGGCCGTCGGGTATGTGGGTTTTACGGTACGCTCCTAGGACTGCGCCATGGGAGACGAGTGCAACGGAGTTAAAGTAGGTGTGCGTTGCCCTCTCAAAGAAACTGACTGGCAGGGTGAAGCGATAGCGCTCGGAAAGCATGCGGAATCGCTCTACGGTCGGGTGTTCCTCGTAAGGCTTTGCGTATTCGAACCAAGATTCATCCTGCGTTTGCGGAAAATAGGGAACCTCGAAGAGCTCAGGTGCAAGGACAATCTCCGCGCCTGCCTGGGCTGCCTGGATGGTGAGCTCTTCAATCTGACCGATATTCTCTTCGGGATCTTTCGAGCCTAATGGGCTCTGCAACACTGCGATAGATGTCATGTTTTCTCCAGATTGAGTTGGCGTCTTGGCACTCGAGGTTGCTGTTGGGTTATGCAGTGAAAAGAGCCACCACCAGTGAGAATATGTGTCGCGTCTAATCCTAACGTCGTTCGATCAGAGAACAACGCGGCCAGGATAGAAACCGCTTCTGCGTCCGTGGGGCGCCCATACGACGGTACGATCACACTTTCGTTTGCGATGTAGAAGTTGCAGTAGCTTGCAGGAAGAAGTGTTCCACATGGTGTTTCAATCCGCCCTGGAGACGGTAGTTCGATGACCTCTAAGAGTTCTCCCTCGACATTTCGGGTCTGGGACAGACGTTTGCGTATATCGCGTAGCACATCGTAGTTCGGATCATCACGGTTCATGGGCATCATGCAGACTACTTTTCCCGGTGCTACAAAGCGCACGAGATTGTCGATATGACCATCGGTATGATCGTTGTTTAGACCTCTATCGAACCACACTACTTTTTTTGCACCGAAAGAGTTGATAAGTAATGACTCAATCGCATGCTCGTTTCGTGATGGATTTCGATTCTCATTTAAAAGGCACTCTCGCGTGGTAAGCAGAGTTCCGAGCCCGTCCTGTTCGAGTGCACCCCCTTCGATCACCAGCTGGATTCGACGCCTTGGTACTTCTGCGAGTTCGCTGATCCGTGACGACAAATCTTCGTCTCCCTCAAATCGATAGCGTCCTCCCCATCCATTGAATTGAAAGCAGGTGCCCATAAGACGACCTTCTGAAAAACTAAAGACGGGTCCAGTGTCCCGAACCCAAATATCCCCAAAAGCTTGCTGATGAACCGTGGTTGAATGTTCGGGAAGCTCCGCACGTATCCATCGAGTGTCCTCCTCAGTCGCGGTTAGAATCTCCAGGCGCTCACCGCGAATGGCTTTACAAAAAGCCAAAAATTCTCGACGTGCTCCTTCAAAATAGATTCCCCATTCGTCCCTGAGATGGGGAACGGCGAGCCACACTGCCTCATGGGTTTCCCACTCTGCGGGAGTACGCATTGACTTTGGGTCGTTCATAGAAGAGATACCGCCCGAATAAGCTTGAGTTGGTGCATCTGTTTGAATTGGAACGCTCGTCTAGTGTTCTTCGAAGAACGCATGATCTCCAAATCGCGCTTCCATACGCTGCACGTGGCTCAATAGGTAATGACGCCTTCGTTCGACGCCCTCCAGTTGAACCTCTGAAAGTAAGGGCGCGAGAGGGTCCTCGGCCAGGCGCTCTCGATAGGAATTCATCTGGAATCTGCGTATGCGAGTCACCGTGGAACGACGAAATCGTTGTAGAGCCTCGATACGCGAATCCATCAAGTGAGTTCTTTGAAGATGTGAAGGCGGAAAACCGGCGCCGTTGTCTAGATAGACAAGAGGGCCCCCGCGAGTTCGCGTCCGGACATTGGTGAACTTGCCCCCCCAGCGGTCGATGTTGTGGGTCAGAAAATCAAAAGCGATCATATCGGAAAGCTCCTCAGGGCGCGTGTGAACATCAGGCTGCTTCGATCGTCCAGTCACAGGAGGCGCCAAAGAGGGATCGCGAATATGGGCCGCACGCTGGTAGGGGCTTCTTCGATGCAGAGCGCTGTTTCGAATCCAACGCTCCCAGCTTTTTCCTGGACGCAATGGAACCAACTCTTCTGGAATCCACCAAATAAATGCCCCCCTTACGGTTCCCTCAGGCTCAATGATCATTTCACCTCGTCTGCGAGTTCCGTGTGCCGCCCTTTTTAAAACCTGCCAAGAAACCCTCCTCCCAATGCTGGGAGATACCCGGAACACATCGAGCTCTCGATCGAGATAGTACGACGCAAGCTCAGCGTACCAATGTGCACCGCTGAAGCTTTGCTCGGGTTTGAAGTAGCCCCGTGTACCGTCTGCGAGCTCAATTTTGAATGCCAGAGAACGGCCGCCTCGACCCAATTTCACGCTTTGAATAGGACTCATCGACAGCTTGCGTCTCCGCGGTTCGTCTTGTGCTGGATCAAATACCCAATCGCCTGACGCCCCTTCAGACTCAACTTCTGGAGGCGCTGGCATGTCGTTCTGAGTATGGGTAGGTAAATCTATCTCAGGTGGTAACGCTTTCAATACGTCAAGATTTGTAACCGCCTCCTCCCTCTCTGAAACAATGGATCTGGAGCGCTGCGAAGGATGCTCGTGGTCATCGGTGCATGCCAGAGACACCTTTCCGAGGCAGAGCAGGAGCAGTGGCAAGCCAGGAGGGAGAAGCCGCTTTAGTCGATGAAATGAGAACATGGATGGTTGGTTGATGCTACTTCGGAGATCTTGGCACGACTCGGTGCGCTCTAGATGTTCTAGGTAGAAGTGTGTAGAAGATCTCATGAACAGTGATCTTGAAGCAGTTTGCGTGACGGGCGCGTCTGGGTTTGTGGGCTATCACCTGTGCGCCAGGTTGGTGGCAAGAGGCTATCAAGTCCATGCGGCTGTTCGAGATCCTAAAGATGAAGTCAAGGTCTCGCCTCTAAAAACCCTTGGAGTGAAGCTGTTCGGGGCAGATCTCAATGAGGAGCACTCGTTTGATGAAGCGCTGCAGGGGTGCCAAGGGTTGTTTCACGTAGCCTCGTCGGTGCGGCTACACGCCAAGGATCCACAGCGCCAAATCGTCGATCCTGCGGTTCAGGGTACTTTGAACGTGCTGCGCTCTGCTCGAAAGGCCGGCAGCATTCGTCGAGTCGTGCAAACATCCTCGATCGCGGCCATCGTCGACAATGAACTACCTTTGAATACGACTTTTGATGAATCCGTTTGGAATCATTCGGCTTCATTAGGTCGCGAACCCTATCCGCTCTCCAAGGTTCTCGCAGAGCGAGCGGCTCTTTGGTTTACGGAGTCGCTACCGAAAACGGAACGTTGGGTGCTGACCTCTCTGCATCCGAGTTTCGTTCTCGGTCCGTTGCATTCGAAGACGCACCTTCGCTCGAGCCCTGTGTTGGTACGTCAGCTTCTCCGGGGGTCCTTGCCGGCGATACCCGATTTGATCTTCGGCTTTGTGGATGTGCGGGACGTAGCAGAAGCGCACTTGCGAGCTTACGAGCACCCTAGTCCTTCATCCCGTTATCTTTGCAGCAACGTAAGTGTTTCTCTGCCAGAGCTTGCGAGTTTGCTCTCCGAGCTGTTTCCTCAGAGTCGAGTGTCAACACGAACCTTGCCGCACATACTGACGTACCTGACGCCTTTGGTGGACAAGCGCTTTTCATTTCATTTTTTGCGCAAAAACTTAGGCAAACGTCGTACACTGTCCAATCAACGCATCAAAGAAGAGTTGGATATCTCTTTTCGAGACTTCAAAGAAAGTCTGCGGGACTGTGGACGCTCGATGTATGCAGCCGGGTGGATAACCTAGATAGAGCGTTTGGCTCGATGGTTCATCGCCAAGCCGCGAAAAAGCGCTCTGTAAAAATGATACCTACGCGCAGACAATACCTACGCGCAGACAATATCCACGGAAACACCGATGCCGGCTTCTTTTGCTTTGGTGAAAGCGATTTCAGCACAAGCAACGTCCTGAATCGCAAGACCCGTGCTGTCGAATATCGTGATCTCGTCAGCTTCTCTTCCAACCATTTTCTTGGTTAGAATTTCGCCGATGGTAGCGTGAATGTTGTCGTCCTTGAGTTTCCCGGCTCGAATAGGAACGTTGATCTCCCCGCTGCTCATCGCCTGGTGATGTTCGTCGATCACGATTTTGCCGTCTATCAGTATCTGGGTATCGAGTTCTTGCTTGCCGGGTGCATCGGCCCCCACCGCGTTGATATGACTGCCGTTTGAGATCCAAGATCTCGATACGATTGGGCTTCGTACTGGGGTAGAGGTACAAACGATATGACACGAGGAGGCTTGATCGATCGGCACTGCGGTGGCGCCATACTTCGATGCAAAGTTGTTGGCTTTCTCTGCACTATGATCCGCGACAAATACCTCTAGCTCTGTCCCAAAGATGGCTCGGTGTGCTTCTATGAGAAAATGTGCCTGAACGCCGCAGCCCACAAGCCCAAGGGTTTTGCTCGCTGGTTTCGCCAAGGCGCGGCTGGCGACGCCGGCTGCAGCTCCAGTGCGAATGGCCGTAAGAAAAGTCGCGTCCATGATCGCCAAGGGATACGCGGTTGCCGGATCGCTTAAGACATAGAGACCCATCACCGATGGAAGTTGATGCTCTACCGGATTCGATGGATGAGAATTGACCCACTTAACGCCTGCGGCGTCTTTGAGCCTCGCAGGCATCGCTCGGAAATCTCCCTTGTGGTCGGGGATGTCCAGATAGACCTTGGACGGCATGAGGGCGCTACCTTCGCCGTGGGCGATGAACGCCTTTTCGACAGCATCCAAAGCCTTGTCCATGGTGAGCACCGAACGTACATCTTCCTGGGAGAGAATTAGGGTTTTCATAAGCGACGGATAGTCCGACACGTGCAGCAATTCAATCGCGCGCGGGACATAAGTTTGCGGGATCGCGTCTCGATGGGTCTGAAGAAGAACCACCGCGATTACGGCAACCTGTTCGGAGCCGATCGGTAGAGCCGCAGGTGCTGCGATCGGTAGACACGTACGGGTTGCGTCGGTGTATTGAGGAGTTCTTCAAAGCCCTCAAGACGGGCTGCACCAGAGAAACGTCACTTAAAAAGCTACTGCCCCGTGTCGTGTGCTGGCGATGCGCGCCGACCGCATAGAGGATGCTTCGCAAGCGCCAATGCCATTGCCGCGTTACCCCCTTTTGAACAAGACACGACTTACGCTCAATCATGAGACTTCGAGTACGTTGAGCGACGAGCATCTTCGGTCAGCGGCTGTTTAGGCCAATTCAGCAACCACATCCCCAGGGGGCCTAGGTTGGTTCAAACAGCCAGCGCCCCGGAAGCGCAGGAG
>JBCCEA010000030.1:0-47268 GCA_039030515.1 Myxococcota bacterium
GACATACTCCTTCGCCCCTGCGCGTGCGGGGCGCTGGCCGTTCAAACCCATGGAGACGCGCTCCAGCGGGCCTATGTCGGCCTGAACGGCCGCTTCCTCCGATGCTCGGAGCTCGAAGTATCAGACATACTCCTTCACGTCTGCGCTTCGTGCGCGCCGGCTGTTTGAACCAACCTAGGCCCGCTGTGGTGGTCGCTCGGCCTGAACGGCCGCTTTCCTCTCATGCTCGGAGTTTTCGCGGCGTGTGTGTTCACGACCTCTCCTGATCTAGTATGTAAGCGTGCAGTAACTGCACCATATCTTGGGGATCGACAAATCACCCAAAGAGTGATCAAACATTGGGGTGACTGCGCCGTCTTTTTCGTCCCACCTCGGTTCCTCTTCATATCGAACACCACCGAATACCTGGCTCGACTTCAATGCGACCATCGTCCCTCAGATTTATCTATTCCTAGACCGAGTGGTGATCGATCGAGGCGACGGGATAAGCACGCGACTGGATGAAGCAGAGGTGCCTCTGGTGGCACTTTCGTTCCGGTATCCAACCGGTGTCGTTCGGGCATCGGATCCTGCGGAGAGGTTTTTTTTCGCAAAAGACGGCGTGTTTCTCGCCACCAATCGAGACTTCGACGCAGAAGCACGAGCTCGTTATCTGCTTGAACGCTTTGGTGCAGTTGATCTGCAGTGCGTCGAGCACTACGCAATCCCGCCCAATACCGATGCAGATTATCTCCTTCGCATCGACGGCAATGCGCACTCACACTGTGCATTTTTCAAAAGCGCACTGCCCGAACTTCAAAAACTCGGATTCGCAGTGGAGGTCGATCCTGACTACCCCTATCAGGTGTTCAAGGGTGATCCGCCTTGGTACGCCGTACTGGGCACGAAAGACGAAAAGCCGGATTGGTTTGGTTTGGAACTTGGGGTTGAGGTCGAGGGCAGTCGAGTCAGCCTTTTGCCCGCGCTACTTTCGATTCTCGATAGAGATGAAGGAACCGGTTCGCTACCCGACCTCGTCGATGATCCAGCTCGATCTTACGCTTTGCGTGCCAACGAAACCCACCATGTGATGGTTTCGGGCGAACGGATGCGGGCAATGCTCCGGGTAGTAGTAGAGCTGTACAAGGATCAGTCGGGTAGGGCACTGGGGGGTTGCGACGCGCGCAGTGCAGCAACCGTGTCACGTATGGTCGACGTCTTTGAGGCCGAGGGGCAGAGTCTCGATCTTGAGGACCCTAAGGGGTGGAGGAAACGCGGGGGAGCGCTCATGGCTCGGCCTGGCGAAACCTGTCCTCCGAACGGCCTTAGAGCCACCTTAAGGCCCTACCAGCAGGACGGACTCGCGTGGCTTCAACATTTGCGGGAATGTGGCGTCGGTGGTGTGCTGGCAGACGACATGGGACTTGGGAAAACGCTACAAACGATCGCCCACCTAGCCAAGGAATCGGATCGAGTCCAGTGTCCGTCGCTTGTGGTAGCTCCCACCAGCCTAGTCGAGAATTGGCAACGAGAGTTTCAGAAGTTTGCGCCACACAAGCATGTTCTTCTGCTTCACGGAGTGCGACGACACGACTACTGGGAAGATGTTCCGGCGGCGGATGTGGTGGTTACATCCTATCCACTGGTCGTTCGCGACCAGGAACGGCTTGCTGAATATCCATTTCATATTCTGGTTCTCGATGAAGCCCATGCGATCAAGAACGCCCGCAGCCAGGTGCATCAAGCCGTACGCACGATCGACGCGAAACATCGGATATGTCTTACCGGAACGCCAGTAGAGAATCACTTAGGTGAGCTCTGGTCTCTATTCGATTTCTTGAACAAAGGCCTGCTCGGCGATGAGCATCAGTTCTCGCGTTGGTATCGAAAGCCCATTGAGCGCGACGGAGATGCAGAGCGACTCGACGGACTGCAGCAATTGGTCCAGCCCTACATTCTCAGGCGGGTGAAGAAAGATGTAGCCAAAGAACTTCCCCCGAAGACCGTGCTGGCGGTACCGCTTGAGCTACAGGGCAAACAGCGTGACCTCTACGAGCATATTCGGGTTGCGGCTCACGCTCAGGTTCGACAGGTCATCAAAAAGAAAGGTGTTCGGGGAAGCACGATTCCCATTCTCGATGCCTTGATGAAGCTTCGGCAGGTTTGTTGCGATCCGCGTTTGGTTCCGATGCAAGCGGCGCGTTTTGTTCGAGAGTCGACCAAGTACGCTTACCTGATGCAATTTCTCAATGCTCAGCTTGAACAGGGACATCGCATTCTGGTGTTTTCTCAGTTCACCCAGATGCTGAGCCTGATTTCCGATGGACTCCAGCGGGCGAGCGTAAACCACTTATTGCTTACCGGCGGAAGTCGAAACCGACAGTCGCTAGTGGACGCTTTCGAGCGAGGAGATTCGGATGTATTCCTTATCAGCCTAAAAGCTGGCGGTACTGGATTGAACCTAACAAGTGCAGATACTGTCATTCATTACGACCACTGGTGGAATCCCCAAGCGCAAGCGCAGGCCTCCGATCGAGCCTACCGAATCGGGCAAAAAAAACCTGTCTTTGTCTACAACCTCTATGCCGCGGGCAGTGTTGAGGAGCGGATGCTGCAGCTGCAGCGTCGAAAACAATACCTAGCAGACTCGATACTGGGAACTGGTTCTGCCGGGCCCTCATTTGACGCCGAGGAGCTGGATGCGCTTTTTGCCCCTCTCCCGGGCTGAGTTCCCCTCCAATGAGTTCCAATCAGCCTAAAACTTCGAAGTTATTTAAAAATGACTGTTCGAAGACCCCAGCTGCTGGACGATATTTTATAATCCTCCGATGCGCCTCGTTTTGCGTTTGTTCTTCACAGCCCTGCTCTACTCCACGTTGCCGCTTGAACCGTTGCAAGCACAGGCTCAGGCTAGTCTTTTGCGCAGCTTTGGCGGACCCAGCGGTTTCGGGACTCGATGCTTTCAGAGAAATGATGATGGTTCCTCTCGAGCGCTAGATCTCACTCCTTACTTCCCGTCAGGACTTAGATTTTTCGATCAAACCCATACTGAACTCTTCCTCAATACAAACGGCAACGTGACGTTCGCCGCTCCGCTTTTCGTGTGGACGCCGGCCCCTTTTCCCATAGCGGAACAGCCGATGATCGCTCCGTACTGGGGCGATGTCGACATTCGAGGTAGCTCTTGTGGTGGTTCTTACAACTGCGGTGGAGGTGCTTGTGACCAAGACTGCAGCGGCGTCTCCGGAGACAATCAGGTTTGGTACGCTTTTGTGGAAGCGACGGAGAGCGACCCCGCGCGTATGGTCGCGACCTGGGATCGAGTGGGATACTACGCCTGTTCAGACGACTTGCGTATGAGCTTTCAACTCATCCTATCGGACGCCTCGACTTCCAGCTGTGGTACCGCAGGCGACTTTGACGTTGAGTTTCGTTTTGAAGAATGCGGCTGGGAGACAGGGGATGAGAGCAGCGGGTCAGGTGGTTTTGGCGGCGTGCCAGCTCAGTCCGGATTTGATGCAGGAGATCGCACCAACTACGTCGCTTTGCCGGGATCGCGCATGAACGGCATCTCGAATCGAATGTGTGCTGAGTCTAATGTCGGCTCCCCTGGGGTTTGGCGCTTTCAGATAAGGAGCGGGGTTGTTTCTTGTCCTGATGCTGGACAGACGTGTTCTACCGGTCTGGAAGGCACCTGTGGGGTAGGTCGCACCGCTTGTGTTGGAGACGATCTGGAGTGCATTCAGAGTGTAGATGTGTCTGCTGAAACCTGCGACAGACTGGACAATGACTGTGACGGATTCATCGATGAAGGTAGTGAACTGTGTGGATCGCGTAGCCAGTGCGTAGATGGGTTATGCGTGGGCGTTTGCTTTGAGGGTGCGTGTCCTGCCGGCCAGATCTGCGGAGAGGACAATCGTTGTGTGGCTCAGGGGTGCGAAAATCACTCTTGCGGTGCGGGAGAGATTTGTCGCGATGGAGTGTGCTTGGAGGTTTGCGAAGCGGTGAGGTGTCCTCTCGGCTTGACCTGTCTCGAGGGACGCTGCGTAGATTTATGCCGCAACACAACTTGTGATGCATCTTGCTCGGTGTGTGAAGGCGGAGCCTGCATTCCACTCTGTCAGCCAGGTTCCTGTGAGGCGGGAAAGGTCTGTGGTGAACAAGGACGATGCATCGAAGAAGATTGCCTCGGTGTGTCTTGTGCCGCAGGTTTTGTGTGCCACGACGGCGGCTGCGTCGATCCTTGTTTTGATGCCGTTTGTCCTGACGGGCAGACCTGCAGGTCAGGCAATTGTGTTGCCCGAGTGCTCTCGGCAAAGAGCGTAGATGCCGGTTTGTCTGCTCCTGACGGCGCGGGGGTGATCGACTTCGGTACACCATCGCCTCCCCCCGACTCTGGTGCAGCCTCCAACGATGGTTGTGGTTGTCGTGCGACAAGCGCTTCCGGTGTTTCAACCGATACCTTGCTTGCCTGCTTAGTTTTCGCGTTCCTATACTTACGCCGTCGCCGTAAAAATTGCTGCATTAGTCGATGAACCGTTTGTGTTCCCCTCGGCCTAACCCCGTCGACCGCTATCCGAAGCGCGCGCTGCAGGACCCGAGCGTTGGAACGGATAAAAACTGCTTCCAAGATGCAGTATTTTAGTGAGCGCATCGAGTGCGGTACGCGATTCCTGGAGCAGTTTTGGATCTCGGAGTTCCGAAGGATGTAGTCGGTCTCGGTAGTGACGTTCTACCCAAGTGACGAGTGCGTCGAGGAGCGCATCGTCTGCGATGAAGTTGGGGTTGACGCATTTGAGTTCGTCAGGACTCAGCTCCACTCGAAGTCTGAGGCATGCTGGCCCACCGCCGTTGTTCATACTCTGACGGACATCGATGAAGTGCACAGCGGCTATCGGTAGATGTTCTGTATCTTGTATACGTCTGAGGGCTCTGAACGCATTTGGGTTTCCCTCGGCTTCAGCCGGCGCTATCAGTTCGAGCATGCCATCCGATCGAGGACTCACTAGCTGCGAATTAAACAAGTAGCTCTTAACCGCGTCTTCTAATGAAAGTTCTTGTTCCCTAATCCGTATCTCGCAGAAAGACGGGCCAAGCACTGCGCGCAGTCTCTGAAGCGTCTCATCTTCATGTAGGAATGCTCGCTCGTGATAGAGCAGTACATTGTGGTGTCCTACTGAAATTACGTCGTTGTGAAAAACGCCGGCATCGATGGCCTTTGGGCTTTGCTGAGCGTAGACCGATGTGGCCTGCAGCATGTGGCGTCTGGAGATCGCCCGACTTGCCTCTAGGGTCTGTCGCGCGGGGAACCGTGCGGGACGCACTCCTTTGCCGTCAAGGCCGATTCTCCCATGGACAAAAAGGTGTGCCGTGCCCTCGCGCGTGCAGAGTCGGGTGTGATTCGCGGCTCCTTCATCTGCGAAGGAAGAAGTCGCAGGTAGTGGTCGATGTACCGAGTAGCGATCTTTGTCGAAGAATATTGCGCTGAGGGCGTCAAATGTGGCGTCGGCCTCAATCGATCGATGAAGGGACGAGACCATATTGGCCGGAGTGAAATGCACTTTGCCATCAAGGGTATCCGCACTCGGCGAAACGGTGGCAGCATTTGCCGCCCACATAGCAGAGCTCGAGTAGCTTGCCGCGAGCACCAGCGGAGCATCCTTGTAAGCGCGCTCTACGATTGCGTGGTCACTGCCGCAAAAGCCGAGCTGCCTTAATAGCTCGACGTGGGGCCGCTCTTGAGGGGGAAGGATTCCCTGTGTCAGTCCCAGAGAACGAAGGAAACGCATTTTCTCAATGCCCTGCAGTGCAGCGGCTCTTGGGTTCGATATCTGGTTGCCGTGCAGCGCCGAGGCGAGGTTCCCATGGGCCAAACCAGCGTAGTTATGGCTCGGTCCGACAAGCCCGTCGAAGTTGACTTCAGTGGTGATGGCTTCTTTGGGAATCACTAGATCGCCGTAGCAGGCTCTAGTGAAGATTCAACGCGCCTGGAGCACCTCGGCTTTGCAGCGGACTTTACCGGTTGACTTGATGTCGATACATGAAGAGTCCGGTCAAGATCTTGGGAGCGAAGTACGTGCTCTTCTGAGGCATCACGATTTCTGAGTCGGTGAGTCCTGCATCGGCAACGGCGAAGAGTTCGTCTCGGCCGACTGGGTGCAGCGCGATCGCCACATCGAAATCTCCTCGATCGACAACCCGCACCATCTGTTCAAGATTTGACTCCGGATAGTAGTCAAAATAGCCAGCATCTCGGATCTTTTCCGAGGTGATCCCTAACTTTGGATACAGCTCTCGTTCGAGAATTGCGCAGTCCAGTCTACCGACCACATCCGAAGGAATCACCTCGGCTGCGAGCGTAAAACAACCCTCCCGCGTATAGAGACAGAATTGATGTTTCTCCGGTGTGCGGAACTGCTCTGTAGGGATGAGACGCAAAGAGTCGCGCACATCTTCGAACGGACGGTCGCATCGCACGACTCGATTGTATGCCTGAATTTCGGCGTGTTCTGTGATGTAGGCGAGGAAATGGGTTTGGTTGTTGCGCAGAGAGGCGTGATATCGATGGTGGCCGTCTGCGATGTAGAATGCCTCTGGCTCTAGGGCTTTTATCAGAGCGTTGCCTAACTCACTTGCTTCTGGGATTCGAACTATTCGGTTTTCAACTTCGTGGAGTTCACTCTCGTTCTGGAAGTCGCTTTCAAAAGCCCAAACCGCATCTTTTGAGATCGCTTCCTCCAGGATACGCGATATATTTGCTCTCGTAAGGCAAAAAACAGGGCCGAAGCTATGTCCGGTCGCCTCCCGAAGCTTGAGGCGGCCCGTTACTTTGTGGTCGAACGTCTTTTCGTGTCTGAGGACCTTACCGTCTTCGTAGGGATGTACGCCGGCAGCTGCCAATACACCGATTCGGGTTCCGAACGCGGATCGCTGTTGGTACGCGTAGAATGCGGGTTCATCGTCACGCTCTACGATGCCCCGCCTGTGCAGGTCGTTCAGGCTATCTTTAGGATGATCCCCGAGGATCACATGAACGATAGAATCCGGCTCGGACTTCAGAATTCTCTCAAGAGGGGTTCCGGGCTTGATGACGTCGTAAGGAGGGCTCGTGAATCGACCCACAGATTCAGGGGTTGGTCGAAGTCCGATGAGTCCCTTAGTGCTAACCATTCGTTCCTCCGCGGCAAACTTCGGCCTAGCGTGAACCTATGGTCACCTCGATTCAACATGACCTATCCAAATATGGACGGTCTGGATGTCGTTCCGCCAAATGCCGACATTCTGGCTTTACTCTTGTGCGAGGCTCGGCTGTGAGGTCTCGTCGCGCGATCTAAGGCCCAGGCAGAGAGAAGTGCAAATGCCAGTCCTACGGGTACTCCAGCGACCTGCATCATCGCTGCCGGAACTACTCGCTGGATGGACGTACGCTGTTTGCGTTTCATGCTTCTTCCGCCTTCCATGGATGTCCCACCATGCCTAAGCCACTCAGAAAAGAAAAGCTGATATGTGAGCAATCCCTTGGACTTTTTGGTTTCTCCTGATGGTTGTCATTCTTCAACAGGAGCGCTGGAATCAAATGCGGTCCTCAATTGTCAAATGCGATGCTCAGTTGGATGTAGGAGATTCGTGATTCCGATCGGTCTCCAATGTACCAAGATGGAATGACGCGTAAAATCTGCGCCACAGTATTGAAATTGCTTCGTTTCTGGTCGCCATCGCTGTGGAAGAACAATTTTGAGCATTTCGCTGATATGCTAGCCATACATGCCGGCGTCGGAAACTAGGTCGGATACGAGTCGGTCCAGTGGGGAGCGTCCGACGGTGATGGTCGTCGACGACAGCCGGTCACTTCGTGCTGCCTTTGGCGACTGGCTTCGTGAATCGGGATTCGATGTTCTCGAAGCATCCGATGCGGAAGAGGCGCTGCAGCTGATCGAGGAGTCCGGTCCCCCCGACTTGATCGTCCTCGATGTGGTGATGCCGGGGATGGCCGGAATCGACCTTCTGCTCGAGATCCGCACGAAATACTCCAAGGTGGAGCTGCCCATATTGATGGCGACGTCGCGGTCGGAGAGTTCGGATATCATCACCGCCCTGCAGAGGGGCGCCAACGACTACATCACCAAGCCTCTCGACATGCCGGTGGCGTTGGCGCGGATAGAGAGTCACCTCGCCACCCGTCAGCAGGCCGCCTCCATGCGACCTGGATCGAAGTTGCCGCCAACCTCGCCACAACCTGGAGTGGTTCTCGACGATCGATATGAGCTTCTCTCGGTCGTCGGAGCTGGAGGTTTCGCGGTCGTCTACAAAGCCCGCCAAGTCTCTACCGGCCAGACCGTTGCGGTGAAGATCTTACGGGCCGATCGCTTGTTGCGTCGTGAATCTGCCGATGCGGAAATCGAGAGGTTTCAGAGGGAGATGAAGCTGATCGCGCAGCTCTCTCATCCGCATATTGTCCGACTTGTCGATTCGGGGAGCGTTCGGATTCGCGATCACAGCCCTGCGCCCGATAGAGTGGATTCGGATACGGTATCGGCGTCTCCATCGTCGTCTGGCTCTGCGTCCCAAGAAGAGTTGGAGATCCAGCAAAACCTGGAGCTTCCTTTTCTAGTCACGGAGTTTCTTGATGGTGAGTCTTTGGCGACTTGGCTCCTACGAGAGGGATCGTGTGAGATTCAAAGAGCGGTCGATTTGATGTTGCCTATTCTGAGTGCGGTGCACGAGGCCCACGGACTCGGCGTGATCCATCGAGATCTTAAACCGCAGAATGTCTTTCTCGTACGTAGTCATGACGGCAAGACGCATCCCAAGGTTCTTGACTTCGGTGTGGCCAAACTTTCAGGAGAAGACGGGGCAACCCTGACCGATTTTTCATCCATGGTAGGTACGCCAAAATATCTTTCACCGGAACAGGCCCGAGGCCTTCCAGAGATCGATCCCCGCTCCGACCAGTACGCTCTGGGCACCATGCTCTACCGAATCTTGACCGGAGATCACCCCTATCGGTCCCAATCCGCTTTGGGCTACATCCACCTCATCGCCAAGGGGGACGTAGAGTCTCCACGTCAGCGTTGTCCTGAAATCCCCGAGCAGGTCGAGCAGGTGATCCTCCGAGCGATGTCTTCTGATCCGGAAGATCGCTTTCCGAATCTGCATGCCTTTGGTCGTGCGCTTCTCGGGTTCGGCACTGCATCGGCGCGGGTTCGTTGGGCTAGGGCGTTTGGTTTTCCCTCCGACATTCCTCCCGCTTGATCACCGCCAGAGCTTGGACTTCCATCACTAGATCTGTCCGAACAACACATCTCAGATCAAGGGGCCCGCATGGCGAACTCTTTCGCTGGCCTGATCTTCATATTGCTTGAAATTCTCCTGAAACAGTCTTGCGAGCGTCCGCGCTGCCGTGTCGTAAGCGTGGGTATCGTTCCAGGTCTCCCTAGGGGTGAGTAGTGCTTTAGGAACTCCGGCGCAGTTCGTAGGAACCTCCAAACCAAAGATCGAGTCCTTACGCATCGGTGCGTGTGCGAGCTCGGCAGAGTGAATCCCATCGAGAATCGCCCGGGTTTGCGGTAGAGACATGCGCACTCCAACCCCGTAAGGCCCCCCTGTCCAACCCGTGTTGACGAGCCAGGTGTGCGCCCCGTGATTCCGCATTTTTTCCGCTAGTAGCTCGGCGTATTTGGTGGGATGCCAGACTAGAAACGGTGCTCCAAAACACGCCGAAAACGTGGCCTCAGGCTCGGTTACCCCCATCTCGGTACCGGCAACCTTGGCGGTGTAGCCGCTGATGAAATGGTACATGGCTTGTTCCGGAGAGAGCTTGCTCACCGGAGGCAGCACACCGAACGCGTCACAGGTCAGCATCACAATATTCTTGGGGTGCCCACCCATGCAGGGAATTTTCGCGTTTGGAATGTGCTCGATCGGGTAGCTGCACCGAGTGTTCTGGGTGATCGACACGTCATTGTAGTCCACCCGTCGGGCATCTCGATCGAACACCACGTTTTCCAACACCGAACCGAAGCGAATAGCCTGGAAAATCTCCGGCTCCTGCTCCTCGGAGAGGTTGATGGCTTTGGCGTAGCAACCACCCTCGATGTTGAAAATACCCTTGTCGTTCCAGCAGTGTTCGTCGTCTCCGATCAACTTGCGCTCTGGATCGGCGCTCAGCGTGGTTTTGCCGGTTCCGGAAAGACCAAAAAAAATCGACACGTCTCCGGTGCGCCCTTCATTTGCCGAACAATGCATGCTGAGCACCCCTTTTTTAGGCATCAGATAGTGCATGATCGTGAAGATGCCTTTCTTCATCTCACCGGCGTATTCCGTGCCAAGAATCACAAATTCCCGGCGCCCAAGATGTAGGCTCACGCTAGTTTTGGAGGTCATGCCTGTGGTGTGCCGATTGGCTGGGAAACCACCTGCATTGAAGATGACGTAATCCGGTTCGCCGAACTCGAGGAGCTCCTGCTTGCCTGGACGAATAAGCATATTGTGCATGAAGAGTGCATGATAGGCGCGGGTAGCGATCACCCGAATCTTGATGCGCTCATCCTGGTCCCAGCCAGCGAACCCATCGATCACATAGAGGTGCGGTCGAGTATTTAAAAAGTCGATCGCACGTTCCCGATTGATATCGAACGTCTGTTGATCCATCGCGATGTTGACGGGACCCCACCAAATTTCGCGCTCGCTACGTGGTTCTTGGACGATGCGTTTGTCGTTTGGACTGCGTCCCGTTTTCTCGCCGCTCATCGCGATGAGTGCGCCTGAGGACGCGATGGCGGTTCCGGCTTCGTTTCGAAGGCCGTGTTCGTACAGTCGGGCGGGGGGAGGATTACGGATTATCTTTGCAACATTAATTTCGTAAGCGTCGAGATTAATAGCCATCGGTCGTCCTTCGAGTTTCCATTGTGGAATCAGCGCCCGCGCAGATCATGAATCTGGACGAGAAGTGCTGCAAGCATGCCCAACTGCGTCCTCCACATTCGCGTAGCCGTCGTGTCGAATCATTCGTGCAAGTTTTCGACAGATTTGGCCGGGTGTGCTTGGGCCGCCGTAGACAAAGCCCGTATAGATTTGCACCAGCGTGGCTCCTGCTTGAATGCGTCGATAGGCGTCTTCGCCAGTTTCGATCCCTCCGACCGACACGAGACATACACGATCCTCGACGATGGAGCGCAGGCGACGCAAAACCTCCAAGCTTCGCCTCTCAAGCACCGGTCCCGAGAGCCCGCCCTTGCCACAAAGCTCGACGACTGCATCCGGTGTGTTCAATCCGTCTCGGGTCGTTGTGGTGTTGGTTGCGATGATGCCGTCGAGGGAAAGTTCAAGGGCAAGATGTGCAATGGCGTCAATGTCTTCGTTCGCTAGATCAGGCGCGATCTTGACAAGCAAAGGTAGAGGCTCCTCACGGACCTTAAGAATTTCTTGTCGAACCGCAGCAAGGAGCGGGCGGAGACTGTCGATCGACTGTAGCGCTCGTAACCCCGGGGTGTTCGGACTGCTCACGTTGACCACGAGGTAGTCTGCGTAGGGAGCAAGCAAGCGTGTGCTCAGTACGTAGTCTTCGATCGCGCCGGATTCAGGTACCGACTTGGTTTTGCCGATATTGATCCCGACGGGAACCGTATGCGGGGCCGCAAGTCGACCTGCTGCATCTGCGCTTCCCCGGTTGTTGAACCCCATACGATTGATCAAAGCGCGATCTTTCGGCAACCGGAACAGGCGTGGAGTGGGGTTTCCCGGCTGCGCCTGACCGGTCAGAGTGCCTACTTCGATCGCTCCGAAGCCAAGGGTAGAAAGCTCCCGGAATCCGATGGCGTCCTTATCAAAACCGGCCGCGAGGATGACCGGGTTTTCGAAAGTTTTACCGAGTGCGCTCACCCGTAGCGCCGGGTCTGCGTAGCGAAATGCACTCAGTAGTCGAGCGCCCAGTGGGACTCGGTAGACCATGCGCAGTAAGAAAAAGGCCAGGTGATGCGCGAATTCCGGAGAGAGGCAGTAGAGCAGCGGGCGGAGCAGTGTTTGGTACAGCACGCGGCTTAGCCTGCATCGAACACCGCTCAGATTCCATGAAGTCTTGAGTGCCCTAGGTTGACTCGGTTGGTTGGCAGTGAGCGCAGTAGTACGTGGCTCTTCCGCCGAGCTGCATCTTCTTTATCGGAGCGCCACACCTCGGACATGGCGTATCGTTCTTCTGATAAACCCAAAAGTAGTTTTCAGCGCCTTCGCTTACGTAGTGAATCGTGTCGGACGAATCTCGATTTAGGGTGCGCTCAAACGTTGCCTCGATGCCCGTTGCGAGGCGCGACCACGATTCGTCTTTCAGTGAGCGGCAAGGCCACACCGGTGCTACCTCCGCATGCCAAAGGGCCTCGCTGGCGTGGATATTCCCGAGTCCGGCAATCTTACTCTGATCCATAAGGGCCGTCTTGATAGCCTGCCTGCTGCCATCGAGCTGCACGCGCAACTGGTCCCCAGAGATTCCCAGGGCATCCGGACCTAGTTGCGACAAGTGCAACGCTTCACGCACTTCACAGGATCGACCCGCCACCGTTCTACCGAAAATTCGCGGATCGTTGAGCGCAAGGACGAGGTGGCCCTCCGGAGTGCCGAACCGCCAATAGATCCGCACGTGCCGGTGTTCCGAGGTCGGTTTCCTGCTTTCACTCGTGACGCGGTCCGGTATGGCTCGCCCCGCGATTCGAACGACCTTGCCGGACATGCCGAGATGTATCCAAAGGAGACGGTCTTCTTCGAGTTCGATCAACGCGTGTTTCCCGATTCTTCGTGCGGCGCATACGCGTCTCCCCACCAGTTCGGAACGGTACTCTCGAGGCGTTTGATACTTCAGCGAGCGTGGTTCTTCGACCTTGCAATCGTGGATGCTGGCTTCATGGGTCCACCGCTGAAGGTTGCGTACGCAGATCTCCACTTCCGGCAGTTCAGGCATAGGGATTCGGGACAATCTTTCTGTACTCAGGAACCATGGAACTCCGTGCTGCGTAATCGTTCATCGCGATGCAATCCTCGACTTTGCATTCAGCTCGTGACACCAAAACCAGAGGCTCATAGCAGGAGTCTATCGAGGGCGCGCTTTGAGCTGTTCCTCCCAGAAACTCATGAACCACCCGAAAGAGCCGATTCGTTCCCTTCCCGTCTTACGAGCGACGCTCGACACGATCGATCGAGATGTTTTGCGTCTTTTTTCTCGCAGGATGGCCATCGTAGCTGAGGTCGCAGCCTACAAGCGCCAACAGGGTTTGCGGATCCGAGACCTTGATCGAGAACGTCAGATGCTTGGAGATCGCTGCCTTCAAGCGGAAGATCTAGGACTTCCCGCCGGTGTGATCGAGTCGATCTATCGTTTGGTGCTCCTCGCCAGTCGAGATCATCAAGCGTCGCTTCGAGTGGAGGTTCCGCCAGAGGTCGAACCGCGTTCCATCGCGATCATCGGTGGGCGTGGTGGTATGGGGCAACTCTTTGCAAGGATGTTTTCGGAGCTCGGTCACCAAGTGTGGATCGCCGACCGCAATACCGAGTTGACTCCGGAGAAGGCTGCGAGCCTTGCGGATGTCGTGCTGATTTCGGTGCCGATTCAGGCGACCGAGGAGGTGATCGAACGGATCGGCCCCAGAGTCCGACCTGAGTCACTTCTCTGTGATCTCACGTCCGTCAAGCAGGGGCCCATGGAGGCGATGCTCGCGTCGTGCCGAGGCAGCGTAGTGGGCACCCATCCAATGTTTGGCCCGGGAGTGCACGTCGTACCTGGTCATCGGGTGGTGATCTGTAGAGGACGCGGAGACGAGTGGTACCGTTGGCTGGCGCAGATGTTCCGAGCCCGAGGGTTGATGGTTGTGGAAAGCAACGCTCGGCAGCACGACCGGATCATGGCTCTGGTCCAGGTGCTCAATCATTTTCAGACGCAGGTGATGGGACTCGCGTTGAGTCGCTCCGGGGTTGCCATAGAAGAAAGCCTAGCGTTTACCTCCCCCGCGTACCTACTAGAGAGTTACGTCACTGCGCGTCATTTCGCTCAATCACCAGATCTGTACGGGCCTATCGAAATGCTCAATCCGCGGACTTCAGAGGTGACCGAGTCCTTCTGCAAGGCGGCTCAAGAGGTGGCGCTGATTCTTGAGTCAAAGGATCAACCGGGATTTGAACGAATGTTTCAAGAGGTTCGTGACTTTTTCGGTGACTTTACCGAGCAAGCGCTCGTACAGTCGCGGTTTCTGGTGGATCGGCTCATCGAGTTGACAGCGGGTATGCCCCATAGTGAGGGCAGCTCCAGTACCGACGAGATTTTAGACAGTTCCAAAACTCCCTAAGCGCTCGGGTCGCGTGTGGTCCCCGTCAAAGCGGTAGTGCGGACCCCAAAGCGTATGGGAGGTTGACTCACCGCAAGAATGTGACTCCCCGCCCTTGGTGTTTGCCCTGCACCTTATCGCTGCGTGTCCGTCCCCTCCAGCAGCGTGAAATTTTTCGAGCTATCGACGTGCCGGACTACCGGATGCTCGACACCTAACTCCGTTCGAGTTTGAGTCTTGCCAGAATGGGGCATGCGAAGCCAAAAAATGCTTGCTGCAGTCGCGCTAGTGGTCAGTCCGAGGCAAACGAACAAAAGGCCGAGCCATTTCACCGTCCGACGTACATGTTCAGCGTGGACCATCGGCATTCTTGAGACCTCGGCCCTCTCGCTACAGGTCGGTGCCTGAGCGAGAACTCCACCTCCGAGTCTCGAGAGTCCTGAACAATTGGGGTCCGGTGTTCCGGCGCGAGGCCAATCGGTTGGCCGACCACGTTGCGCGTGAACTGCTTGTTGATTGGACTCTGTCAGTGTCGGAGCCGAGTCGTGCTCGACTTCACCACTCTGCGTAGCGAATTCCTTAAACCGATGGAGTTTTGCGCCTTCTTGTTCCATTGCCTCTGAGAGAATGCGAGCAAGTTTGTTGGGGCTTTGACTTGCTGCTTCAGGCACGGCGGCGAGGAGTGCTCTGCGAAATGACTCGGCGGTGAAAGGACGTTTGGACGGGTCGATCGACAGAGTTCTTTTTAGTGTTCCCTCGAGTGCTTGAGGGACTCCAGGACGATGACGACTTGGTGGTGTGTAGTGGCCTGATATGGCTTGCCTCAGAAGTGCATCCTCTGATGCCGCGTTTCTAAATCGGCGTAACGTGAGTAGCTCCCAAAGTAGTACTGCCGCCGAGTACACGTCCGTGCGTCGATCCACCGCCTGTCCGAGGGCTTGCTCTGGCGACATGTAGCGTATCTTGCCTCGGATCGTCCCCTCGACATGGTGACCGGGACGTCCCGCGGCCTGCGCGATCCCGAAGTCGATCAGCTTGATGTGGCCCGAGTCGGCGATCAGCACATTGGCCGGACTGACGTCTCGGTGCACTACCTCGAGAGGCACCCCGTCGATGTCGGTCGCGTGGTGTGCCGCCTCCAGTCCTGCAAGGATCTGCGCAACGATCCATACAGCGAGCTCCACGGGCAGCTGCGTTCCCCGACTGACCAAAGATCTCAGTAACTCGGCTAGCGAATGGCCGCGGACGTATTCCATCACCAAGTAAAAGGTCGAGCCTACCTGACCCACGTCATAGGTGTGCACGACATTGGGGTGGTCGATCCGTGCTGCCACGCGAGCTTCATCCAAGAACATCTGTATGCCCGCCTCGGTAGAGGTAAGCCGCTCGTGTACGATCTTCACCGCCGCTTCCTTGGTGAAACCTCCGAGCCCCACCCTCCGCCCTACGTAGAGGGCAGCCATGCCACCCTCTTTGCGTTTGGCGACGAGTTCGTAGCCTCCGACTACTTCACCGATGCGGATCATCTGCGTGCTCCTCACACGTGCCGCCAGCTTCCAGATCAGCCGGTCACGACACTTTGATGCTCAAAGGAGTACCACCCCGACATCTATGTCCGCGGTGTCTTCACGCACGTATCGATTGGGTAGCGAGAATTCCCAATGTCTAGGCCTCGGAATCAGTCGAAGAATTTAGCCTAATTCCGGTCGGAAATGGAGTTTTGCCTCAGGCTCCAGGATGTAGAGGTTGGACCACGCCAGTGTGTGGAGAATCACGGATCGGAGCCAAGGCTCCGGCAGTCCCAGCGTGAGACAATGCGAGGAAAGCTCAGAAAACTCTGAGGCCTCGAGTGGGTATGCGTGAAGGTTCTCCCGAATACCTACCCGCCTCAGACCGAGAACTGGCAGTTGTGCGAAAACCGCCTCGAGGCCTGGATTCCAGGCGGGATGGTCGCAGTAGTAGATCGTTCCCTCTGAACGCACCGCGGCACGTGCGCAGGCTAGGAACTCGAGGGCACTACCTGGGTTCCGTGGTGGATCTGTGACTACTGCGGCGCATCGGTGAACCAGGGTTTTGGGTAGAGGTTGGTTGGTCAGGTCGAGCCTGTGGGTGGTGAGTCGGGTTGCGAAAGAAAGGTTCGATTCGTTTGCATCGTGAGGCGCGTCTCGAACCACCGTCTCCGCCTCCTTAAGCTCTCGAGCTGTTTGCTCGATTCCTCGAAGCACACGAGGATCGATGTCGACAACATGTACGTCGAAAAAACCGAGGCGAAGTAGCTCGCACGAGACGCAGTCGTCGTCCCCCAACGCTAAGACGGTTTCTTGCGGGTTTGAACGACGCAATATTTCCCGCGCCCGTCGCCTGGTGGAAGCTTCGCTCACCGGAAGCTGAGCGTGCTCCGCGAATGCAGGTCCAAAAAAAGGCGAGGGATCATCTGGAGGTTGCTCCGACATTCCAGCGGTGATTTCCGCCATCGTCAAAAGCCACTGAAGAAAGTCCTCTGCGGTCCCGGGGACCGTAGGTTCACTGAGCTGTTTTGACGTGTGCTGAAGGTAGCAACGCTCGAATCCCGTTCGAACGGGCTGAGTGTTTTCTCGGTAGTGCGCAAAGAGTTCGGTGAGCACGTGTTCTCTAGACGTGTCTAAACCCTGCAAATCTCATCAAACCATGGAGAGCGTAAAAAAATATCGAGGGCGGGGTCGGAGTCCGGAAGCGATTGCCATGCAGGGCTCTCGGGTTGGTGGTGGGGGATCCGAGAGTATGCTGGGAAGCTCTTTGGGGGGTGATATGCTCCATGGCCGCTCATCGGTGTCTCCGACAACCCGACCCTCGTCATCATGCCTATTCACTTAGCGTGCCATCCATAAAAAGCAGGAGTTTTCGGTTCGATAAGCGGTCACGGAACGGTTCAGAGGACTCACTGGCCGGCCACTAGATAAGCCGTCGATCATAGTGCGTCATGATTGTCGTCTTTCGTGGCTTTGCTCCGATATCCTATGCCTGATTCAGATGCCGCGGCCCGAGATGCCGCAGCGCCAACTGGACGGTAGCGCCTCCCAAGGAGTTCGCGTGTTTCGCGCCGATCGAGTCGCGGCTGCAATCCAAAGAGAGATCATCCGTAGGTGGGTCAGCCGACCCGTATATCGGTGGCGAAACGGCTACTTCAATATCCACGCGTGTGGGTTTCAGGTGAGAAATCTCAGTAAGTTCAGGCTCTCAGCCTCTGGCACGCCTTGTGTATAGAGAAACACTGCGGGGCGGCGACACACTGCAAACACATACCCCGTTAGTCCGAAGTACCCCCAGCAAGTTTCGGCGTGCGCCCCGCCCGGCGTTCCCCCTACGCTGCACCGACAGCGCGCACACGAAGTCAGTCGCCGCCCCGTCCCCCCTAATACGTCAAACTCGATCTACAACACTGGTCCCGAGTTCGCGGTGCCGAAAGCCAAGGTTCTTTACCGAACGGCGTGGCGCTCCGAACGGTGGGTTCGAACACTTGCTCGCTGGCCGCGCTATGGGTGACGGCGTCTACGTGATCGACCCATCAGGCATCGGCGAAGTGAGAAACGCAGTGTGTGATATGACCACCGACGGAGGCGGATTTACACAGATCGTCAGCTGGAATCCCAGCGCAGGAGATACTCTGGAAGACCTCACGACATTGATGACCGAAGAAGTCAACGATATGGGTTTGTTCCGATTGCTGTCGGATCGACTCGAGTGGAACGACGGCGGCGAAGGAAACAACGCGCCCACTCGAGATGCCATGGCCTATAAAGCAGAAATCGATGTGCCGAACGGAGGTGAGTTGCTTTACTCACTGCAGTACCAAGGTATCAATCTGGATGGGCACGGAGTGTGGTTCTACGTTGAATCCGGTACCAATCCGACCCCGCAGAACCTTGACTGCGTCGATCACACGGCGGCCCCCGCCTACACTGCCTCGGACAGAGCGTGGATTCCGTCTTATGTCTGCAACAACTTGGATCCGCTGCCGACGACCCAAAACTGGATCTGGAGTCGCAACGAGCAACTTTCGGTTCCCGATCCGGTCGTCTCGTTCCACATCCGCAGTCTTCATGCGGATCGAGGTACCTGTTGTGAGTTGTCTACACTCTCTTCGTTTGCCCTTTGGGTGCGTTAGCTGATTTGCCCTGTTTCGGCAGATAAGAAATGCCCTCGACCTGTTTGTGTAAAGCAGATCGGGGGCACTTATCAGATGACGTCGATTCAGATGATGTCGATGGTCGAATTGTACGGCTCAGTATGCCGCAGTTCTTCGACAGTTGTACCTCAGCCCTTATGTACGATTTGATCTCTGCCCCGCTCTTTAGCGAGATAGAGCCTTCGATCGGCCACGCGTACCAAGTGATCGAGGCTGTCCCCGTCGTCGGGTATCGTCGCGATCCCAGCGCTGCACGTGACCCTGAACTCGCGACCTTCTTCATCCGTGAAGACTGTTTGTTTCAGTTCCTCGAGAGCCCGCTCTAGAATCGCTTTTGCTGCATCCGCTTCTTGCTCAGCAAAGGCTACCAGGAACTCCTCACCTCCCCAGCGGCACTTAAGGTCGGCCGGTCGGAACGCCTCCTGCAGAATCTTGCCGAAGTTGGCGAGGACCTGGTCCCCAACGAGATGTCCTCTCAGATCGTTGACCTGTTTAAAATGGTCTACGTCGCAAAGCCCGACTGAAAACGTACGCGCAGCTCGGTGTATTTCGTTCAGCTTCGAGGCTGCCTGGTTGATGAAGGACCTCCGATTAAGTAGGCCCGTTAGCGCATCACGCTCGTGGTGATCCCGGGTCATGCGCGCACGCTCAAGTCGTATTCGCGTTCGGGCGATCAGTTCCTGATCGAGTACTGGTTTTTGGATGTAGTCGTCTCCACCTGCCTCAAAACATGCGAGACGTGTTTCCACAGATGCATCGGCGCTGAGGAATAAAACCGGCAAATCTCGAAATTCCGGCATTGCACGGAGTGCGCTACACACCTCGAGTCCATTGACGTCGGGGAGGTCCACGTCGAGTAGAACGATGTCCGGACGATCTTGTTGCACCATTTCCAAGATGGCGCCTGCTTTGTCCGTGTGTTGAACTGTAAGGTCGGCTGATCGCAATACGGTTTCAACGTAGTTTGCAAACGCGTGGTCGTCTTCGACGAGAAGCGCCATCTGTCCCGACTCTCTTCGGTGAGAAGACAACAGTATGGTCGCGTCCTGAAATTGCTGTTTGGTGACCGGTTTCGTCAGGTAGAGGCTCGCTCCCGCGTGGGCCGCCTCGATTCGGCTGCGTAGATCGCCCACCGCAGTGACGACGGCAACGGGCACCGTACTCGAGTTGGAACTGCGTCTCAGAGCTCGTGCCAGTCGGAAGCCCTCGTCAGGTTGCTCTAGCTCGATGTCTAAAAATACCCCGTCAAGGTCGTTGTTTGTGGCGATCTGCAATGCTTCTTTCGCATTGGATGCTGATATCGAATCCAACAGTAGTTCTGCGCACAGCTTTTCGAACGTACGTAGCCCCAAGGGATCTTGGTCGACGATCAAGAACCGGGGCCGGTTGCGATTACGTATGACCGATGGGATTTCTTCGTCTAGCTCTGGCAGGACACAGTGATTGGCCGCCTTGTGAATCGCCTCGCTCAGTTTCTCCGCTGCGATGCGTAGCCGGCCCCAGGACTCACGGGTGTAGTGGTGTTCTTGGCCCTTTTCTAGGGACTGTAGTGCGTGGGCTGCCTCGTTTGCCAAGTTGTGCACTTCGTCGAAGCCGTAGGTTCCTGCCGTGCCGGCGATCGCATGGAAACGTCTTTTGAGTTGAGACGTGCGACCTACGCGATCCGGGACCCGAGGCAATACGAGAAAACCATCTGCCTTCTCCGCCAGCGAAGAAATGTATTGAGCACCCTGATGGGCAATATGCTGTTTCAAAGCCTGACTAGCCGACTCTTCCGTTTCGAGCGACGAATCGAGTTGCTCGTCCTTGCCAGTACCCACTTATAGACTCTCCCGCGCCGCTGTCTTTTTGTCCATACCAGAGTTGGGCGACCTACATTACCGCGATTGGGGATGCTCTTTTGGACGTAGGAAATGATTCATGAAGCGCTTAAGGCGAGCGAACTTCCGCCGTTTTGCCCTTACGTGTCGATACCTGTAGTTCTAATCGTCGACGACGAGCCAGACATTAGACTTATCGGTGAGCTCAGCTTGCGGGAGATAGCCGGTTGGACGGTTCATCTTGCGGAAAGTGGACTGGAGGCAGTCTCCATGGTTCCCAAGATCTGCCCGGATATCCTTCTTCTCGACGTCATGATGCCCGAGCTTGATGGACCCTCTACGCTGTTGAAGCTTCGGGAGCTCGAGATGCTTCAGAACTGTTGTGTTATCTTCCTTACCGCAAAGGCTCAGACTCATGAGGTCCAACGCTACTTGGACTTCGGAGCGGCCGGAGTGATTCCGAAGCCTTTCGATCCGATAAAGCTGCCCGAACTCATTAGGGAATTCATGGCGGAAGCAGCATGAACGACTCCAAGGCACTCATGGTTTCGTTGCGGGATCGCGTGTTTGAGGCCTCGGCAGATGCTCTACTGATCGGTGATGCCGAGGGTCGTATTCTTTCAGTCAACACGTCATTCGAACGGTTGTTTGGTTGCGATGCTGGGACCGCTGCCGGTCGTCACTTCATCGACTTCGCGGTGGACAAGGCCCGTTTGGAACAATGCGTGAAACCGGCGCCGAATTCGCTTGAGCGCCACGAGATTTGGCCTTCCTACGAGAGTGCCCATCGTCGCACATGGCTGGCGCTTACCGTTGAGAGTGGCGATTCTTTTTTGGCTGAAGTTGCGCTCACTTTTCATATTGAAGCTGGAACTATCCTCGGGTTCACTGCCTCCATCCGTGAAGTGAGCATTACGGAGCGTCTGCATCGAGACAGCGACAAACCTCAGATCTCCCCCGGCCTTTTTCAACGTCTTTTTGAAGCATCTCCGGGAATGCTGGCCATTGCGGGATTCGATGGAAGCTTTTGCTGGGTGAACCGCAGCTGGACCAAGGTCACCGGATTTCCTTCTGAAGTATTGGCCAGCCGTCCGCTTTACACGCTGTTTCATGAAGCAGATCACGCGAGGGTCGGCTGTCGGTTTGCCAATCTTGTAGGACAGGAGAGCGAAACCATAGAATTCGTTGCGAGGTGCGTGTGCGCCGATGGGCGTTACAAGTGGATTTCTTGGAGTGCCAGTTTAGATGCGGATCGCGGATTCATTTACATCATCGCGAACGACGTTACGGAATTGGTCGCTACTAGAGATCAGCTGCGTCGGAGTGAAGAGTTGCTCCAACAGACCTCCCGAGTCGCGAAGGTTAGCGGTTGGGAGCTGGAGATGCGCACTTTGGAGTTGAGGTGGTCCGAAGAGGCTTATCGGCTCTACGGAATCCCCATGGACGCTCAGCCGACCGTAGAGGAAGCTATCTCTTTTTTCGAACCTGATGCACGACCTATGCTCCGCGCCGCACTAGATCGAGTGGCCACCGAGGGAACACCATTCGATCTGCAGCTGCCTTTTCGAAGGCCCTCGGGCGAGCGGATGTGGGTGCGGGTTTTGGGACAGGCTGAGTTGGTGGACGGGGAGCCAATTCGGGTACGCGGCGCGTTTCAGGATGTGAGCGCGGAATGGGCCGGAGAAAGAGCAAAGAGGGATTTCGTCTCGATCGTTTCTCATGAGCTCAGAACTCCGCTTTCTTCTCTCTATGGATCGCTTCGACTACTGGAAGGCGGAGTGGTTGGGGCTTTGCCCTCTCCTGCGAAACGACTCGTCGGCATGGCTCGAAGCAACAGTGACCGATTGCTTCGCTTGATCGACGACCTACTCGATCTCGAACGAATCGAAACCGGGAATCTTGACTACAACGTGTCTGATCTCGACATGAGTCAGGTAGTCTGGAGGGCGGTCGGCGAAGTTCAAGGAATGGCTCAGGAGGCGAGTGTAGAACTCGAAGTTCGCGAGCAGCAGATTCCGAAAATCCACGGAGATCCAGATCGGTTGGTGCAAGTCGTGACCAACTTGCTCTCGAATGCCATCAAGTTTTCTCCAGTGGGTTCACTGGTCGAAGTATGGCTTTGGCTCGAAGGCGGGGAATACCTCAGTGTAGCGGTGCGAGACCGCGGTCCAGGGATTCCTCCTGGATATCGTGAAACTCTGTTCGAGAAGTTCAGGCAGGTCGATTCCTCAGATACGCGCAAGCGGGGAGGAACAGGATTGGGCTTGGCCATCGCCAAGGCCATCGTGGAGCAGCACGAAGGCACTGTTGGTTTTGATAGCACCGAGGGTGAGGGCAGCACCTTTTGGTTCAGTCTGCCCATGACAAGCCTGGTGGGTGAGGTGCGCACCAAGGAGAGTCTCCTGGCGCCACCTGCGTTCGACTCAGGATTGCCTAATTTGAGTCGGCGGTCGTCAAGTCTCAGTTCAGGGCGGTCCGATATGGATACCGAGTCGCCCGAACCGACGTCTAGAGATGGTCTTATTTTAGGTGAAGGCGCCAGTCGTCACGCGCATGCTTCTTTATCGGGTGACGCCAAGCAGGCCTATTCTGTATTGCCACTGAAATAAACAGGTTTTAGTCCTATTCATCGCTGGTGTTTGAGACTCCAACGGTGAAGTTTGGCAAGATGTCGTAGTTGGTATCCGTGTCGCTGTTGACCTCGCCGGTGATCAGGTAGCTCTGCGCTCCGTCTCCGAGTTGGTCGTCTTGACCAGTAACGGTTGGAGTTACCCCGTTCGGATAGACAGGTGGAGACTTTCGGGGAAAGAGTGAGACCATGCCCTGAACCTATCCTCCCTATGACCCGGAATATCGAGAGAAGATTGTTGCATTGCACCGAGCTGGCCGGAGTCCTTCGGAGCTGAGCAAGGAGTTCGGTCCATCGACCCAGACGATTCGAACCTGGGTCGCTCAAACCGATCGCGATGAGGGCCGCTGCTCCGATGGGCTCACCAGCGCAGAGAAGAAGGAGCTCGCCGCGCTCCGGAAGGAAAACAAGCAGTTGCGGATGGAGCGAGAAATCCTCTCAAAAGCAGCCGCCTGGTTTGCTCAGGAGACCGACGCGCTCGGCAGCAAGAAGCGCTCGCGTTCATAGAGGCAAACCAGGCCATTTATCCCGTATCCGTCATGTGCCGTCTCCTGACGGTGTCGCGGGCAACCTTCTACGCGTGGCGAGCTCGAGAGGTGTCGGAACGGGAAAAAAGGAATATCGAACTTACAGAACACATCCGCGTCATCCACGCGGAGTCAGGCAGGAGCTACGGGGCCCCTCGCGTGCATCGCGCCCTCCGAACCGAATGCCAGGCACGTGGCGAGCCAGCACCGAGCCGAAAGCGCGTTGCTGGGTTGATGAGCAAGGCGGAAATCGCAGGGATTACCCGCCGCCGGGCCAAGAGGCCCAAGACGACGCAGCAAGACCATCGGGCGAAGGCTGCGCCCGACCTTGTGGAACGCGACTTCACAGCCAGCGCCCCCAATCAGCTTTGGGTCGCCGACATCACGTATGTGCCGACCCTCAGTGGCTTCCTCTTCCTGGCCATCATCATGGACGTATTCAGCCGAAGAATCGTTGGGTGGTCGATGGCGACCCACCTTCGCACCGAACTCGTGCTCGACGCGCTGAATATGGCAGTCAAGAATCGCCGGCCCCACAGGGTCATTCACCATAGCGATAAAGGATGCCAATGCAGCGCGACCGCCTTTAGTAGGCGCTGCAGCCAAACCGGAGTTGTTCCTTCCACCGGAACGGCAGGTGACTGCTTCGACAACGCCATGGCCGAGAGCTTCTTCGCCTCACTTGAATGCGAGCTGCTGATTCCCAGCTCCTTCCGCAATCCCGCAGAGGCCGCTCTCGCGGTCTTCCAATACATCGAGGGCTGGTACAACACGCGTCGACTTCATTCCGCACTCGACTATCGATCCCTAGTCGACTTCGAAGCCAAGAACCTACTTCAACCGCAACCCGAAAGCTCCTCGCTGTCTATGGAAATGGGGTGACTCCAGTCGGTTCCTCCGCCCTCCGTTGTCGTGAGTCCGTCGGTCTGTGACACAAGAGCGCCTGCCGTGTCGTTATCTATGTTCACCAGGCTGACGCTCAGCGCGTCAAGTCCGCTGTAGTTGGGGTCGCCGTCGATCGCCGGATCGATCTGCGCTGTGTAGGGAGCGTTGCCGTCTGCGCTCGAGTCGTCGACGCCGATGATGGTCGCCGTTTGAGGCGCATTCCAGTTGTCGCTTGTGAACGTGAGGCTGGAAGGCGCGACTGTGCCCTCTTCTGGAATGTCCGAGCTCAGGTCGATGCGGACCTCTGAATCCGGATTCGGCTGACTGGTGAGCGTGACTGTGAAGGAAGCAGTGGTTCCGGCTTCGTCCGTTGTAGGGCCTTCAGTCGGACTTACGGTGATTCCCGCCGTTTCACATCGTCCGTGTTGTGTTGGTCACCTCGACATCTGCTGCATCTAGCCCGGTGTAGTTTGAGTCTCCGCTTTCGGCCGGTGCTGTTTCGATCGAATAGACAACGTTTCCATCCGCTTCACCGTCATCCTGCCCGGTGACGGTCACTACTTGGGGCGAATCCCAGTTTTCATCCGTGAAGGTCACGCTCGTTGGGACTGCGGTGCCTTCGGCGGGATTGCTCGAGCTAACCGCGACGATGACCTCAGTATCGGTTTGCGGTTGGCTATTCAATACGATCGAGAATGTGTCGCTGCCTCCACCCTCGGTGGTCGTGAGGCCGGATGTCGGGGATACTGTGATGCCCGCAGTCTCGTCATCGATGTTTTCGATGGAAACGTCCTCAGCGTCGAGTCCCGAGTAATTTTCGTCGCTGCTCATGGCGGCACCTAGTTGGGCTAGGTAGACAACCGTCCCGTCCTGGATGTCGTCATCGACGCCCGTTGCGGTGACCATTTGAGGCGCACTCCAGTCGTCTATCGTGAAGGTGAGTTCGGCCGGTGTGACCAAGCCTTCGGTTTCGTCGCTAGACGAGAGCGGCACCATGACGTCTGCGGAAGGCGCAGCCAAAAGGCGGATCACGAAGCTCGCGGTTCCACCGGTTTCGGTCGTGTTCAAACCTCCATTCGCAACGATGACTTCGATTCCCGTAGTGTCCGTCGAACTGCCGTCGTCCCCACATCCGATAATCCACGATGCGGTCAAAAACAGAGTCGCAGTCCTGATGATGGAACGTTGCGCCAAAAAACTCATGAAATCCCCCAAAAATAAAGGATTAAGAAACAATGAAAAAGTTTGGTCTTTGGGTAACTCATCGGCCTGCGACAAGCGCCATAGAGATCGACGCATCCGGCTTCGTTTGAGAGTGGCCGCCAAAATGACCGGCGCAGCCTATCACCACCTTTGCTTGGGAGATAGCGAACTCTGATGTCGAAGCCTCGAAGAGTTCCAGACCTGAGCTGGCGCGCTTCGAACACTGCTGGAGGCCCTAGCCAGAAGGTGGATGAAGACCCGCGAGTGAACTTCTGAAAGGGTGCATCCGCGTGCTCGGTAGGCTTGCTGCAGGCAAAGTCGCCTAGCGAGGGCAACGTTTTTTGATGTGCACTTGACCTCGGTCAGCGCATTTGGGAAGCAGCATGCATGGGTGATTACTCTCGAAACGTGCTCGGAGGAGCACTGGGCACGTGCTCTGCGTCGCCTTTGACTGGGTTTTATCGTGACGGCTGTTGCCGAACGGGTGATGAAGATCGGGGTTCTCATGTCGTCTGCTCTGAGGTTACGGAGGAGTTTCTAGCGTTTTCGAAAGCCCAAGGAAACGATCTGAGCACGCCCCGGCCGGAGTATTCCTTCCCAGGTTTGAAACCAGGTGATCGGTGGTGCGTGTGTGCAAGTCGATGGAAAGAGGCTTTTGATGCCGGAGTTGCACCCAAGGTCGTGCTTGCCTCGACCCACGAGAGAGCCCTCGATGTGATCGAGATCGCTGCGCTGCTTGATCATGCACTCGACAAACTCGAAGCCTAGCTCTGAGCACACTGTGTCTCGACCCCGATGACACTGTGCTCCGACGCCAACGAGAGAACCTTATCGCGCGGACCGCTTGGTCGAAACCGCGGTCTTCCGGGCAAGAAACGCCGCCAAAACAAACAGACTACGCGCGGTTCGACACGATTTTTCTGATGTAACCTTCGACATCACGCGTGAACTCCTCCAAGGACTCTTCGCCCTGCTCGATCTTTCTAAGTCGGCGCTCCCACTCGCTGGTCATGCCGGGATCGCGCAGTTCGGGATCGACTTGCTGAACTACCTCGTGGCCTCGCTCGGTGCTTCGAACTTGGTTTCCGTCGCGGACTAAATATTCTCGTCTAAAAAGTGTCTCTAGTACCGCTGCTCGGGTTGCCGGAGTGCCAATTCCACAGTCTTGTATCCTCTCGCACGTAGCTGTACTGGAACGCTTTCCCGCAGACTCCATGGCCCGAAGCAACGTGGCTTCCGTAAAGGGAAGCGGAGGTGTCGTCTCTTTTTGAACAGTAAACGCGTCTTCACAGACGGCGCTTTTTCCTTCGCTCAATCCCGCAGGCAGTCGTTGTCCTGATTTTTTCGATTTTGAGGGAGGATCGAGTAGCTGCCAACCATGGAATACCGTCTCTGAGCCGCGTGCAAAGTATCGGTGCGTTGTGTGCTCTTTCTTAACTGCAAACACGACTTCGGTGACCCACTGCTGAACCGCAGGCAAGAATGCACAGAGAAAACGCTGCGCGATGAGGTGGAAAAGCTTCTCCTTATCTGAACCTCTTGCAAAGGCTGGATCCCGAGCCTTCGGAAGGATGCCGGTAGGGATGATCGCATGATGGTCGGAGATTCTCTCATCATCCATGAAGCGACGATCAAGTGGTCGGCGAAACACCGACGGGTCTACCGAACGCAAGATCGAAAATTTTTTTGATAGCTTGAGTGCGATTTTTGGAAGTTGCGCGCTCAGGTCGCTGGGGAGATACTTACAATTTGTGCGCGGATACGTAATCGCCTTGTGCTTTTCGTAGAGCTCTTGTGCAAGATCGAGTGTCTTCGCGGCGGTAAAGTTGAAGCGCTGATTGGCCTCCTGTTGAAGGCAGGTTAGGTCGAAGAGATGGGGTGGCGGCGTTAGCTTTCGGTTCTTGATTCGACTTTCGATAAAGGCCGCCCCGCTTTTGGCAAGAGCAAGAACTGCTCTAGCGGATCGAGGCCCGAATCCAGGGTCCTCCGATTCGGATGGAAGCTTTGCTTGCAGAAGCGTCTTTCCTTCGTGGTCCATGTTTCGCTTGTAGATGGCAGTGATCGTGTCGACACCCGCCGTAGCAAACCTGCCGTGCACCTCTTGATAGCATTCTGGTTTGAATGCTCGAATGTGCGCATCTCGCTCGACGACTATGGCCAGCGTGGGAGTCTGTACCCGACCGATTGAAATCAGCGAGCCTGAAGATCTTGCTCGTAGCGTGTAGAAGCGAGAGAGGTTCATTCCGACCAACCAGTCTGCTCTCGACCGGGCAGTGGCTGCGCTTGCAAGGTTGCGGTACTCCTCCGCACTTCGAAGCGTTTGGAATCCTTTGGTGATCGCCTCTGGGGTAAGCGAGCGAGTCCAAAGGCGTTGAACTGGTTTATTACACTCCGCAAGTTCGTAAATGTAGCGAAAGATAAGCTCGCCCTCCCGCCCCGCGTCGGTCGCTGCGACGATCTCGGTAGTGTGAACGTCGTTCATCAACCCTTTGACGATTTCGAACTGGGAATCCATCCCTTCCCTGACCACCAGACGATAGGCTTCAGGAAACATCGGTAGGTTCTCGAAACTCCAAGCTCCCCAGGCTTCATTCATCTCCTCAGGACTTGCAAAGCTGACGAGATGTCCGATGGCCCAAGTGACCCGAATACCTCGCCCTTTGTAGCAACCGTTCTGGCGTTGCACCGCGCCCAGCACCCTGGCGATGTCCGCAGCGACCCTGGGTTTTTCCGCAACGACCAAGATCATTGAATTAGCCGTTGGCTAACTCAGGCAGGGGTTGCACGCAAGAAGGCACTGCTCCACGCGCCGCCGTGTTTGTACGCGCGATCTTCACGCTGCGCTGCCATCAAGCTGCTTCCGTCGAAGTGGCTATTTCGTCCCCAGCGAAATGCTCGATACGGTAGATTGGCTGTGTCGCTGATCTTATGCCTGAAGAAAAGAATACAGATGAAGCTAGGCTCCTTATACCTGCATCGGCGGCAACCGATTCTTCGTCTGAAGACCGATCGCCATCAAAGCAAGATTCAGAGCCAAATCCAGTGAGCTTCCGATCGACTCTGCGAAGTGGGTTTGCGTTCGAGATTAGGATTCTCCTCTATCTTCTGATGTTCGGAATCCTGATTCGAGTGGTTTATGCGCTTGAGTACAGCGAGCTTCCCTTTTTTGACGCTCCGCTCTTCGACTCGGTGGTTTATCTGCGCCAGGCCGAAGCCGTCCGATCGCGTGACTTTGGGCACGCTACGCTGCTTGCATTCAGTCCGCTCTACGGGTTTTTTCTCGCGTTTTTTGGCTCCTGGGTCTACGCGGCGCAAGCGTTCATGGGCCTCATGTCCGCTCTGATACTGGGTCATGTTGCATCGAAGTCCTTTGGCGCATCTTCCGGCTTGGCCACGGTTGCTCTGGTGTACGGCTACGGGCTGCTCATGTTCTACGAGACCAAACTGATGAGTGAGACGCTTGGGTTTTTTCTGCTCTCCATCGCTTTTGCGATGTACGTGGGTTTGAGCGATAAAACCAAAGAGGCAAAATCGGGAGTCGGAGCGGGAATTCTCTTTGCGCTTGCGACGCTTACTCGATCCAATCTGCTAACTTCGCTGCCTTTTCTGGTCGTATGTTCGCTTTTTGCCTGGTCATATCAAGAATCGGCTCGGGTGCGGGTTCGACGCACGTGTTCCCTCGCGCTTGGACTCGGCCTGGTTTTGATGGCGTGGGGCACTTGGAACTGGAGTCACACTGGATTCTTTGTGCCGGTGACGTTGGTGCCGCGCACCCTCGAACGGACTGCTGCGGAGCCGTGGGATGGAGATTTACGAAGCGCCGGAATTGCCGGAAATAGGGTCAGCGCGTGGGATATCGTCAAGCAGGCCGACGATGTTCTTGCGCATCGCATCCAAAATGAATCTATCGAAATCGATCTGGCCGGGCTGCTTCAGGGGATCCCTCAAAAGCTGTGGCGCACGTTCCGGAACACTGAAACCACCTTTCAATATGGTTACTATGGAGAGCGCACCGAAGTTCGAGCGTTGACGCTGACGAGTATATCTTTCGGTTTTCTGCTCCTGCTGGCCCTCGTAGGGGCATACGTTGAGTCGCGTCAGGAACGTCGCGTACTGCTGAGATATCTTCCTTTGCTGTTGGGCGCGGTCGCTACTTGTTTGGTAGCGCATCCGAGTAGTCGATACCGTTTGCCGATGTTGGTGCCCATTTTCGTGCTTGCGGGTCGAGGCGTTATCGCAATTGCCTCGCTGCGCTCGAACAAGCGCTCTGGCTGGGGGCTTCGATTGGGGCCTGTCTTGTTGTTTGCACTCACCGTCACGGCATACCTCGCGACCGGTGCCTACGAGTTGCGTCATCCGGGAATGTGGGAGCTCCGCGTGGCTGAAGGCGAGCTAGGCCGGGGAGACATCAAGGCGGCAGCGTCTCGAATCAAGCGTGCAAGGGAGCTCGAACCTGAGAGCACGCTTATCCAAAGCCGCATCGAATACCTGAATCAGATCAGACAGCCTGAGTAGGCTGAGGTAACGTCCTTTGCGGCGAGGGTCCCAGGGGTTTAGGTCAGCCCGCTCTATCGCTTGAGGTTTACGAGCTCTGTGTACATTTCGTCAGCAGTGGTGATCACTCGAGAATTCGCCTGAAAGCCACGCTGGAAACTGATGAGGTTGACGAATTCTTGACCGATATCGACATTGGACTGCTCGAGAGCGCCACTGACGACGCTTCCTCTTCCTCCAGATTCAGCTGCTCCGAGTAGCGCCTCTCCTGAAGCCTGAGTTTCTACAAACAAACCCTGTCCGTTGCGGTTGAGACCATCGTTGCTGGTGAATCGGGCCACAGCGACCTGGCCCAAGTTGCGGCGCTGTCCATTGGTGAACACTCCAGTTATCGTGCCGTCGCCTTCCACATTAATGCCCGCGACGCTGCCAGCGCCAAAACCGTTTTGCGAGAGTCCGGTGACACTTGAAGGGGTCGCAAATTGCGTGGTTGCTGCAATGCCGGTCCCGAGATCCGTGGTGATCGCATCTCCGAAATCGAAGGCGATCGTTTGACCTGCCGTGGCGCCCAGAAAGTTCCAACTACTCACTCCGGGCGTTTCGGTATCTAGCCGACCGTCGGTGGTGAAGGTTAGGGTTCCATTGGCTCCTTCAAACGGAGTGCCTGCGGTACCGCCGGTCACGCTGCCGCCGTCCACCAGCGCATGCCATTCCCATGAATTTGCTCCGCTATTGCGAAAATAAACCGTCAGATCATGGGCATCGCCTAGGGAATCATAGGCGGTCATGCTCGTCGAGAAGTTGCTCGTGGTTTCTGCATTCGATGGATCCCATGCTGCGGGAACCGTGGCCTCTGAGTCGAGCTGAATGGCTAGATCGGCGGTGGTGGTCGTTTGCGCAGGAATCGTTTGACCGGCGACGAGTAAATTGCCGACGGTGGATCCCAATGTTCCATCATCGTTGATGCCGTACCCCTGTACTTTAAGGCCGTCTACGCTCGAGAGTTCACCATCGACATCGATCTGAAACTGACCCGCTCGAGTGTAGTAGTTCCCCGTCTGGCCGCCGACGGTTCCGTTAACCACGAAGAAGCCATCGCCGGAGAGCGCGAGATCCGTTGGAGATTCCGTAGTGAGCAGTGCTCCCTGGCTCCACATCTGCTCGATATGAGAGAGACGGCTTCCTGCGCCTGGCGTTGGCGCAGTGCCTTCAGCGACCGAGCCGCCGAGTATGTCTTGAAATACGGCACGTGATCCCTTGAATCCGTTGGTGTTGACGTTGGCGATGTTGTCGCCTGCTACGCCAATCGCTCTTCCATGGGCATTAAGTCCGGCAGCTCCGGTATTCAGCGAACGTAGGATGCTCATTCTCTATCACTCCCTCTTCTTATGGTGAGACATATTTAACGTCGCCGAGCAGAACGCGTGACTGACCAACGATCAGCTCGGGATAACCGTGTTCGTACGAGACGCTTTCGACGACTCCAGTGAGTTCGTTAGATACTTCCACCGAATATCCATCGGCATCTTTGGCGGTTACATTGGCAGTGTATCTACCGGGAGGCATACGCTGTCCGATGTCGTCTACTCCGTCCCACCGAACCTCATGCCTGCCAGGGAAGGTGTCGCCAAGCTGCATGGTGCGTACGAGACGGCCGGCGCTATCTCGGATCTCGACATTCACCTCGTTTGCTCGGCCGATGAGTTCGAAAGACGTACTTCCGTCTCCTGTTGTATCGAGTACGATGGCAGACGAGTCGGCCACAACAGTGTGGCCTGCCAGCGACGAAACCTGCGTATTGGCGATGCTCGCTAGGCCTACTTCCAGAGTTTCCAAGCGATAACTCATCGACTGGAGCTCCTCCACACTGGTAAGTTCGGACAGTTGCGTGATCATCTCTCTCGAGTCCATCGGATCGAGCGGGTCTTGATTTTGAAGCTGGGCGACGAGGAGCTGCATGAATGCATCGCGACCCAGGTCTTGTGGATCCTCTTCCTGGGGAACCTCGGTGGCTTGGGGGTTTGCAAGTGCGTTTAGGTTACTGATCTCCATAATTTACCTCAGAGTGTAAATATTAATTCAAGCTTCTAGGTCGATGAATCGACTCCACCGATGAGGTTTGGATTCAAGGTGCTCGGTTTCGACTTCGATTTCGAGAGAAGATAAATGCAGTCCACGTCGTGAAATCTCACTTCGGAGCTCTTCCTCTGAGCGACGCAAGGAGGACGCCGCTCTTCGGTTTTTGGTTGAAGCGCGCAAGATGATTCCACTCGCTTCTAGGCTGACCTCTAATCGAATGACGCCAAGGGTAGGGTGTTGTACCTCGATGAGCGAGTTCGATGCTTTCGCGCCGTCGACTGATGCGCCTCGAAGAATCTGTGCCTTGGCCTGCAGCTCACCGGAGAAGGACTGTTTGGGTACGTTCGGATGTCCGCTGTCGACCCCTGGTTCCGGCGGGGAGGCGTCAAAGAGTGCTTGTGAAAGCGAGTCAACCCACTGTCGAAGTGTCGATGCCTCTAGAGATATCTCCGTAGATCCAGTTTGCCCTAAGGCTTGGTTGGTTTCTAGGGAGTGCGCGGTCTTCGGTGATCGAGCATCGCCAAACTCTTTATCCAACTCAGCTGAGATCGACGAAGCATCCTCCAATGTGGTGTCTTGTTGGGTTTCGAGTGGGTAGTTTTCGGCATCCCGTCGCTCTCCCTCAGACCCCTTGCCGTCCGAGTCACCGTGGCTGGCTACGTTCTCATCAGTTGAGTCGCCCGATGCATCGCCTCCGCTGATGTGACCGGCCGAGTCGTCTCCAGTCGCTTTGCTGTCGACAGAGCCGGTGGTCGCTTGGCGATCGATCCCGTCTCCATCCCGCGTGCTGATGTCGTCGATGAGGCGCGTGGCCGAATGAGCGCCGGTGGCGTCCCCGCTCTTTGATCTGTTTGACCCGTAGCCGTGGTCTGCTCGGCTTTCGATCTGTTTTGGATCTGGCGACTCTTTGGATGTGCGTGGATAAGACGGATAGGCCTCTGATCTCAGTTCAGTGAGAGGTGACGACGAATCCGTATCAGACGCTTGGCTTTCCGTTTGCGCATTGAAGACGAGTGCTGCCTGACCAGTATCGATAAGGGCAGTATCGATAAAGGAAGTATCGATAAAGGCATGGGCTTCAGTTAGCACTTCCTCCGCATTCATCTCTTGGTATGCCGATTCGAACTGCGTATCGGCAGTGGGCGCAAGCGCCGCATCGGTAAGCGATGTTGAGAGCATCTCCTCCGGATCTGCGTGCAGGTGTGACTGATCTGCAGGTAGGTTTGGCGTTGGAGAGTTGGTTTGTAATGAATCATCGTGATCGAATAGTTGAACCTGCAGGGCGCTGGCAAAGTCGATCTCGCTTGATGTGTCGGAACTGGAAGGTGACTCAGACGGGTCGCGCAATGCATCCCGATTCGAGATGAATGCTTGCTGCGCCGATCCGGCCGTTCCTTCACGGTGAAGTTCTTTGGCACCTTCCGAGTTTGTGATCTTCAGTGTGCGGCTCGACGTGAGGGAGAACGCGCTCATGAATCGCCTCGTTGCAATCCGCTCGACCGCATCAACGATGTGGACCGCGTTGCGGCTTCGTCACTTTGCGCCTGCTCGATCTTCCTGAGTGTCTGGCGCTCCGTCTCGCGCAGTCTCTCGCGAAAACATTCGAGCACCTTGACGTCGCGCATCGCACGCGCCATCGATTTGCTGCGCTCCTCTTCTTCCTGCTTTGCGATGTTCCTTCGGTCTTCTGCGTGTCTGCGGCCTGTCGAGGTTCGGCGCACGACCTCGGAGAGGCTCTGCAGTTCCTTCGCCGGTTTTGCAGCGGACTCGGCAAGCTGATCGAGGATTTCTTGTTCCGACTTGATCAGTCGGCTTACTTCGCGTTCGGCATCGAGGGTGCGACGCTGCGCTTTGATTAGCTCGGCTCGACGGACTTCTTGGAGTCGCTCACGAACTCTAAGAATGCGCTCCAATCTTTTTCGATCGTTCATGATTCCTCCTTGAAAATCGAGTCAAGCCATTGCCGAACATCATCGCTGCCGGTGTACTCGTCGGTTCGCTGCCTAAGAAAAGCCTCTAGTTTGGGCATGCGCTCCAGTGCGGCGTCGAGTCGAGGTAGTGAGCCGCGTTGGTAGGCGCCGATGGCGACCAAGTCTTCCGCCTCGCGATAGGCGCTCAGCAAGGAGCGGACTTGCCGGGAGATCTCCACCTGTGCTGAGTCCGTCACATCACGCATGACTCGAGAGATGCTGCTGGGAACATCAATAGCTGGAAAATGTCCCTTTTCTGCTAAGTCTCTCGACAGAACGACATGACCGTCCAGGATTGCTCTCGTCGTGTCGGCGATGGGATCTGAGAGATCGTCGCCTTCGACGAGTACGGTGTACACTCCCGTGATAGAGCCTTGCTTTTCCCCAGTTCCCGCCCGTTCTAGAAGTCGCGGGAGAGCTGCAAATACAGTTGGCGTGTAGCCTTTGGTTGTCGGTGGCTCTCCAACAGCAAGGCCAACTTCGCGTAGGGCCATCGCAAACCGAGTGAGACTGTCCATCACGAGCAGCACCCGTTTGCCCGAGTCTCTAAAGTGCTCGGCAATGGTGGTCGCAAGCAGTGCTCCCCTGGCTCTGACGAGCGGCGGGTCCGAGCTGGTTGCCGCGACGACTACGGAGTGACGCATGCCTTCCGGGCCAAGGGTTCGATGAACGAATTCCTCGACCTCTCGACCACGTTCGCCGATGAGCGCTACCACGCAGACGTCGGCTCGGGCCTGTCTCACCATCATCGCCAGCAACGAGCTCTTACCGACGCCGCCCCCCGCGAAGATCCCTATCCGCTGTCCCTCTCCCATGGTGAGTAAGCCGTCGATCGCGCGGACGCCCACGGTGAGTGGTGACTGCACTGGCTGACGACGCAGGGGATTTCTGCTCGCACCATAGAGGGGCCGGCTTGAGCTCAGGGCTAGATCTCCGCAGTCGTCGATGGGCCGACCCAGTCCGTCGAGGACGCGACCAAGCATCGCATCGCCCACACGTGCAGAGGCTCCCTTGCCGCTGCGCCGAAGTGAAAGCCCCACTTCAAGTCCCTCCGTTGGGCCAAGGGGCATCAGCAGAGTTCTGCCGCCGCGAAGGCCGACGACTTCCGCTTCAACTAGACGGCCTCCTTCTGCCCGGATTTCAAAGAGATCACCGATGGAGGCATGGCAGCCTCGGGCCTCCAGTACGAGCCCAAGCACTTCGCACAGTTTGCCGTCGACACGTGGTCGGGCGGAGCGCTCGATCGCGTTCCGGTAGCGCAAGGTGTCGAAGCTCATGAGGACTCCCAGGTCGAGTCCTCAGCAGAATTGGGCCCGCTAGTCTCGGCTTCCGTGGTCTCGGCTTCCTTGGCCTCGGCTTCCGTGGTCTCGGCTTCCGTGGCCTCGGCTTCTTCGATTTGCGTGTTCGTCGAGCCTGCTTCGATGCGCTCTGATTCAAGAGCCGCCGCTACTGCGCGGATACGCGCTCGGATGCTGACGTCCACGCTGCTGTCCATGGTTTCCGCAATACAACTGAGTCCCGGCAGCTGGTCGTCTTGAACTAGGATTATTTCTTCGTCTTTATAGCAAAAAGGCTCGCCGTCGAGTATTTCTGAAATCACGCTGTGTGCGTCGACTGAAACTCGGAGTGACGCTGCACCTTGCTCTGCAGCAAGGGTTTCAAGTGCGGTATGGACTAGCCGCAGATGCAGCTCCTTCGATGTGGACAGTTCGGTCTCCAAGATCGCTTCCGCAATCCATGTAGCGAGCTCAAGTAAGTCTTTCTCTGCTGCTTGAAGCGCACGTGTTCTAGCCGATGCGAGTCGCGCCGCTTCGTCGACGAATCTCTCGCGAGCCTTCTCAAGCTCGGCGAGCACTTCGGGATCTGGAGGAAGGTGAATGACTTGAGGCTCTGATGAGTTTGCTTCCTCGGCTTGGTGCTCGGGATGTTGCTCAGACAGTGCTTCTTCAGAACCCCCTGTTTCGCTTACATGTCTGGGGGTGCCCTCAGGATGCAGCGATCGGCTTTGTTTCAATTCGTTTTGAATTGCAGACTCTGCGGAACTCGGGAAGACGACGTTGCGAACCTTCCCGCCGCTCTCGGCGAGCCACGTCGGGGGCTGCTCGCCGGATTCCGGGCTCAATTTCGGAAAGAGCATGGGACTTGTGGTGTTAGACATAGTCGCCGCCTCCCTCCCTTGCGATGCTTATCCGGTTCTCTTTCTCCAAGTTGAGGGCCACGTCGACTATCGCTTGCTGCGCCTCCTCTACGTCTGAAAGTCGCACCGGGCCCAGCAGTTCGAGCTCTTCCCGAATCATCGAAGCTGCTCGCGCCGAGACATTGCCAAAGATCTTTTCACGGAGATTCTCGCTTGCGCTCTTCAAAGCGAGTGTCAATTGATCGGTCGCGACCTCCTTCAGAAGTTGTTGCATGCCCTTGCCGTCAATACGCATGAGGTCCTCAAAGGTAAACAGCTGCTTTCTTAGGTCCTCCGCCATCTCATGATCGGTTGCGGCAACCTCTTCCAGCAGGGCTTCGCCGAGCTCGTTGTCCATACGCTTCACAAGGTTTGCGGCGGCCTTGACGCCGTTCAGATCCCGGCGTGCAGTATCACCAAGTGCGGCGATCTCGGATGCAAATTGTTTTTCGATCTCGGTGATCACCGACTCGGGCACGCCTTGAAGACGACTCATGCGGACCAAGATCTCTGACTGCTTTTCAAGCGGGAACCGGGCCATGAGTTCTGAACCTCGAGTAGGCTCAATCTGAGAGAGGATTACCGCGAGGGTCTGGGGGTGCTCGTATTCCAGTATTGCGAGTAGGGTGGGAACATCGAGAGTAGAGAGCGCAGCGACGGGTCCATCGTCAAGCTGAATATCGCTCCAGAGCTCTGCCACTTTACCCTCGCCCAGCGCCTTGCCGGCAAGGCGACGGAGGTAGGCGCTGCTGCCTCGAAGACTGGTTGGAACCCCCCCTTGAATCGCATCGACGAATAGCTGGTGCACTCCGAGTATGGCGACGGCGTCGACTTCTTGCAGCCCCTCTGATGCCTCACGTAGTCTTCTCACTTCATCCGGATTTAGGTGTGCAAGAATTCGCGTCGCCACTGCTTCCTCCAGACTGACGAGCAGAAGCAGTGAACGTTGAGCCGCACGGAGCTTCAGCGCTGCCTCACGTAGTTCGTCCTCCGGGCTCAGTTTGGGTCCCATGGCCGTTGGAGCACTAGGTGCAAGTGCTGCTGGTGCTGCTGGTGCTTCCGCCGCTGCCGCAACTTCCTCACTCATCGACTTCTCTCCTCTGCCAACCAGCCACGGAGTACGCGTGCGGCACGCTGTGGATCTTCGGACGCAAGGGTCGCCGCCAAGAGTCGAAGTTCGGTAGCCTCTTCATCTCGACCGGGATCGCCGCTTTGCAGCGCAGCTTTTGCCGACTCGCTCTTAATGCTGGCTTCCAAGTCTCGCACCGAGGTTGGCTGGGTCAGCACGGGCGGAGGAACCTCTCCGGTGGAGAGTGCGCGCTCACGTTCCGCCTGAGCTCTGCGCTCTTTTTGGCGCTTCTTAAAGCCCCGCCTCCAACTCATCAGCATGATAAGTCCGACAAGGCCGAGCACCGCGTAGCCTATAGGTTTGAAGAGAGGGCGATACGGATCCAGCGGAGCGAGTGGATCTACCACTTCAGGTTCAGGATTCTCACTCGATGCAAATGGCATGCACTGAACCGTTACCGTGTCGCCTCGGTCCGCGTCTGCCCCCACAGCACTTCCGGCGATCGACTGTATCCGCTGCAGTTCATCCTCGCTTCTCGGGGTAAAGCTGCGCGATTCGTCTTCACCATCCTCCCACGTACCGTCCACCATGATTGCGACTGTGAGTCGCTGAATTCTGCCGATTGGCCGCGCTGTTCTCCGGACGGTCTTGCTCGGCTCGAAATTGCGTGTTTCTGTTCGGCGTCTGGTCCCGCCGCGCTCTACGTTGCTTTGGGCCGGATCCCCGCCCGGTAGGTTTGTTGCCGCTCCAGGAATGCCTGCGGCTTCCCTCGTCAGGGTTCCATCGGTCTCTTCTTCTATCTGAAAGCTTCGGGTTGCGGAGGCTTGAGGGTCGTATCGCTCCTCCATGACTTCCTGACGCGAGAAATCAACCTCTGCAGCAACTCGTACTACCGCTCTGCCGGGACCTAAGGTTGCGTCGAGGATCTCCTGGACCGCTCGTTGTTTTGCCTGCTCTACACGCTTTCGGTACGCAAGAGCATCCGTAGTGCCTTCCTCTTCGGCGTTGCGTTCGCTGGTTAGGTTCCGGCCCTCTCCGTCAACGATGATGACGGATTCGTCCTCGAGACCACGCACGCTGGATGCAACTAGATGGACTATTCCGCGAACTTGATCCTCTCGCATTTGCCATCCCGGTCGCAGCTGAAGAGCGATCGATGCGCTTGCAGGAGTGTCTGCTGAGGTAAACACCGAGCGTTCAGGCAGAACCAAATGGACGCGAGCAGAGTCGACGCCGGAGACGGAAGAAATCGTGCGTGCAAGTTCTCCCTCCAGTGCACGGTGGTATTTTACCTGTTCGCTAAACTCACTTTCTCCGAAGCGTTGCTCATCAAAAAGTTCAAATCCGACGTTTCCGCCCCTAGGTATGCCTTCAGCAGCAAGCGTGAGCCGAGTTTCGTGAATCTGGTCTTCTTGAATTAAGACCGTGTTTCCTCCGCCAGCCAGCTTATATGGAAGATTGAGTGCCTTCAGACGTTCTACGACACGGGCAGCGTCATCTTGCGCAAGATTTGAAAATAAGACGCCCATAGACGGCTGCGTCACTTGGGAGAATCCGAACACTCCAGCGCCCACCAGTGCGGCAGCGCCCAGAATTACCGCGAGCTTTCGGGTCATCGGTTGCTGACCCCATTGACTTCGGGCCTGATCGAGTCTGTCGTTTAGATTCTCCACCGAAACGATTAGGCTCCCATCTTCATCACTTCACGATAGGCCTCGAGGACGCGATTGCGGACGGTTCCGAGCATTCGGAACTCAATATCAGCGGTTTGCATTTGAACCATGGTCCCGTGTATGTCGTTTCGCTTTCCTTCGGCAAAGTCCCGAGATACTTGCTCCGCCTCCATTTGGGTTTCGTTCACCTCCTCGGCGAACTCGCGAAGCCGCTCCACAAATGAGGGAGCATGTTCCGAGATGCTTGGATTCGGTTCTTGGGCGATGGAAGGCTCAGGAGTCTCTATTTCCGGGAAGCGAACGCTATCCGCTATCGTCGATATACTCATGAATTAGGAGCCAATCGAGAGTGCTTGTCGAGCCATGCCCTTAAGCGTCTGCATGACGGTTACACCGGCCTCGTAAGCGCGAGTTGCCGTGATCATATTCACCATTTCTTCGACGGCGTTGATGTTTGGCATCTCAACAAAGCCGTCTTCGTTCGCGTCGGGATGTGTCGGGTCGTACATCAGATTTGCGGGCCCTTCGTCTTCACGAATCTCCGGTACTTCGACCAAAAACGCCGAGTTTGCATGCTCGCTCTCTGCAGCCTCTGGCACCCTGTCTGCAAGAGGTACCGCGCGAAACACTGGATCCATCCGGCGGTACGGGCCGCCTTCTTCGGTCTGTGTTGTTCGCGAATTGGCAAGATTTGAAGCGATTACGTTCATCCGCGTTCGCTCGGCAGACAGGCCGGAGGCTGCGATTTCCATTGCACTGAAGACGTTCATTTAAAGCACCTCACTTCTGTGTGTCTGTTGCGGCATACCGAAGCATACCGATATGTAATCTCACGATTCGCGATGCGGCGTCGTAGCGAAGATCGTTGGCGGCAACTTTGGACATCTCCCGCTCCAAGCTCACCGCGTTGTCGTCCGCTCCCGGTTGAACTACCTGTTCTTCAAGAACGGCTTCTCCCGCCTGTTGTCGACCGGGAAGCCTTAGGTGGTCCTCATGAGTTCTCTGAACGGAGAGCTGGTTGTCGTCGTTGTCGACGCTTACTCGGACGAGTTCGAGGGGACGAAATCCAGGGGTATCGATATTGGCGACATTGCTGGCCAGTACGTTGTGTCGCTCAAGATGGTAGTCGAGCGCGGATTGAAGATCGTCTATCGGACCAAAGAACTGCGACATCGAGCTTTCCTTACGCAATGGCCGTGCCTTGCCGGAAAACGATTGTTTTCGGAAGTATGCAGTGCGTAGTTCGCCAACCCTCTGACAAACCGACGGGCTGGTGACGCAGCCAAAGGTGTGTGTTTGTGCTGGCTTATGCGACGCAGCACCGTACCCGGTCAGGCACCAAGAGTGCCGCAGCACCGTACCCGGTCAGGCACCAAGAGTGACGCAGCACCGTACCCGGTCAGGCACCAAGAGCGACGCAGCACCGTACCCGGTTCGGTCCACACCTGGTCAGGTCGGTGAGGACGCAGCACCGTACACGGTCAGGCACCAAGAGCGACCCAGCACCGTATCCGTTCATGCCCCAGGATTGCGATGCAGCACCGTACCCGGTTCGGTCCACACCTGGTCAGGTCGGTGAGGACGCAGCACCGTACACGGTCAGGCACCAAGAGCGACCCAGCACCGTATCCGTTCATGCACCAGGATCGCGATGCATCACCTGGTCACGTACCAGGTTGCACTACACGCCGCTCTCCCAGAATGAGATTACGAGCGACAGATGGCTATGCTTGCGCGAGCTCTACGTTGAATTGCTTCTTCTTCAGCTTTTCCACAAGTGTGGTGCGATTCATTTGAAGAATACTTGCGGCTCGGTTTTTGTTCCAACCCGTACGCTCGAGTGCTTGAAGAATTAACGCGTTCTCGAAGCTCTCCACAGCGTCACGTAGATTGATTCCGGCTTCTGGCAGCTCTGGTGAACCAAGAATCGGACTACCGCGCTTGTTGTTACGAACCTTCGCAGGCAGGTCTTCGAGTTCCAGTTCACCATCCGACTTTAATACGACCATTCTTTCGATCGTATTTTCTAGTTGGCGGACATTGCCCGGCCAGTCGTAACTGCAGATTGCATCTAGTGCACTTTGAGCGATTCCACTAATTCGGCGATCGCGACGCTCATTCATTCTTTGAATAAACTGTTCTACGAGTTCTGGAATATCCGAACGTCGCTCGCGGAGTTTTGGGAGCTCTATGGGGATGACATTGAGCCGATAGAGTAGGTCTTCTCTAAAGACTCCCCCTTCGACAGCCTCCTCAAGGTCTACGTTCGTTGCGGCGATCACCCGCACGTCAACCTTGTGATGCTTGGTTTCTCCAACTGGAGTCACTTCTTTTTCTTGCAAGACGCGCAGAAGTTTTGCTTGGAGCGCTAGAGGCAGCTCCCCGATCTCGTCGAGGAACAACGTGCCCTCATCCGCTGCAGAAAATCTTCCAATTCGAGAGTTGGTGGCACCGGTAAACGCGCCCCTCACGTGACCGAAAAGCTCGCTTTCCAGAAGATTGTCGGGGATTGCCGCACAGTTTACGGTCACGAATGGCTTGGTCGAACGCGTGCTCGCCGTGTGTACTGCCCTGGCGATCAACTCCTTACCTGTACCGCTCTCTCCGGTGACGAGAATGGAGCAGTCCGTATCTCCCACTCTTTCGATAATGCTAAAGACCCTGAGCAACGACGGGTGTCGGCCGAGGATTCCAGGAGCGTTTGCGTCTCTCCACTCTTCGATGGGCGTTTGCTCTGAGGGTTTGACCGGTGATGTCGGCAGGGGAACTCTGCGTTGCCTCGCACGGGTAAACGCGTCGTCTAACGCGTCAAAGCTGAAAGGTTTCTGAAGAAAGTCGGCGGCTCCGTGCTGCAAAGCACGAATCGCATTATCCAGTGTTCCATTACCCGTCATCACGATAACGCTCGGCTCAGGGTTTTGACGCGCTGCTCGATCCGCAAGTTCGAATCCGAGACCGTCAGGTAGTAGAACGTCGCAGAGAATTAGTTGCACGGGGCAAGTATCAAGTATCTTGAAAGCATCAGCACAGTTTTCAGACTCAAGCACTCGAAAACCTTTTCGAGTGAGATATCGCTTTAGGGCGCCACGCAGCGCTTCTTCATCTTCAACGATGAGAACGGCGTCTTGCAACACATCCTCCCATGCTCCGGACCGATCTGATAAATACGTTCACTTTATAAATTTCTTGAGCACAAGAAACGGCTTTCTTCAGAGGCCAGACGGAGCCAGGAGGCGACCTCATGTGTCCATCATTGGGTCCACAGATGCCGCCCGCCTTTCGTTTCGCACTACGGACCATATCGTCATTTTCGACGTACGCCCCTAGACGCGAAGTCTTTATATCGACAGGCGTTCCCTTGGCTTCAGTCAATTTGTTATATTTCTTTCCGGCTTTCTTTTGCTCTACTGAGAGCTGCGGAAATCGGCTCTCCTTCTTTCCAGTTGGAAATACCGATAGATACTGACGGCTGGAGTTCTCTTTCGTCGCAGATGAACTCGGAAATCGCATCTTCCACACGCCCTCGAAGAACTGATGCAATGTGGACTGCCTGACCCGATGTAGTGCGAGGTAGAAGTAGCACAAACTCTCTTTCGCTGGTTCGAAACGCTCTGTTTCTTCCATCGCTATTCTTTCTGGTTAGCTCTGTATTGATGACTTGAGCGATGCGCCGAATTAATTTGTCGCGCTTTTCGGCTCCTTGACTTCTCTCCATAGGTTCAGTCTTGCCGACCTCAATAGTTAGAGCGCTCGTCCAATCTGGGTCATTTGCTAACTGAGTAGCGTATTCGTGCATGGCTAGGCAGTTTGGAAGACCGGTGAGGGAGTCGTTTCTGGCCATCGACTCTGCATTTCGAAGAACGCGCTCTAAGCGTTTTGCCTCTTCATTTGCAAGTTTAGCGATTTCTGCAATCTGTGACGCTTGATCTGAACGGTGTTTGGCATAGTCGACCAATAGAGTGGCTTCAGATAAAAGCTTCTGGCGCAAACGTTCTAGCTGCTCAATTTCTTCGGATTCACGTACCTCGGCCGCGATTCTCTCCAAACGGCTTACCGGAAACTCATGAGTTGTTGCAAGAGGCCTGAGAGCCGATACGATGTCATGGAGTGCATATCGAAAAACATCGGCCGTTTGGCGTAGCCAGTTCACGGACTCAGCTAGAGCTTCTACCTGACGCGTATAGCGTTGCGGCACGCTTATCTCCGCATCAGGTTCCTCCAAGTCGATTTGAAGTCGATTGAATACTGTTTCGGCGCTCTGCCCGTTGAGTGCATTTGCAATCTTTTTTGTACTTTCGATGCACATGCGAAGAACATGCACCACTTCAGAGCGCTCGGGCAGGTGCGCGTGAGCGAAAGGCAGGGTCAGATCGAGTAGTTCGACTCCTATCGTTTGAAAATCGGTCGCATAGCGTGCTCGCTCTACCTCGAGTACAAGTCGCCCGCTTTTCCTTCGGAATGTTGGATCTCCTCCGTGATACGCGATCGCTCTTTGAAGTAACCTCAGTGTGTGTAAAAGGCCTTCACGTAGTTCTGCGGTTGGAAAAGACTCTTGTGTTCTAGGGCTCGGTCTCGACGTTTCTGCGGAGCGCCGGAAAAAACTCATTCACGATCCTCAGGTCTACGCTCTCGATCGGCGGACCCTTCTTCATCGCTCTGACGGTCGTTGTTTGCTTCCGACTCGATTGAATCGGTCATACTCTCGCTGCTCGTTGGCCGCTCGGTGTCTTGTTCTGAAGCTTGCTCCTCCTTGCTAATTGCGTTTGAGGCTTCGCCCTTGTCTGATGCATCACGCCAGCCGGTACCGGTTACCTCACTGCGGTAACTACGTAGGTCGTTTGGTAGAATGTTGGATTCGTTCGGCGTGAGTATTCGGAAGCCGACTCCTACTCCCGGCTCTGGGAGGTTTCCGATAGCTCCTCCTCGGCGCGAAGTGGCGTTTGTTCCAGAAAAGCTCTCGCTCGCAGACTTCTTTGCGCGCTCAAAAATAAACTCAACTCGTCTGTTTTTCTGACGATTGGCTTCGTTCTCGTTGGACATGACAGGTTGCGTTTCAGCGAGGCCGGTGGCTGTGAGGCGATCTGGTTCGATTTCGTGCTCGGAAATAAGATAGCGCACCACAGATGCTGCACGCCCAGCAGAGAGCTCCCAATTCGAAGGAAAACGTTCGTTTGCGATCGGTCGGTTGTCCGTGTGTCCTTCGACCGCGATTCCTCTGCCGAAGTTTTCTGCGATTTCTGGGATGCCTGCGATGAAAGCCTTCGCTGCGGGTCGCAGTTCAACGCTGCCTGTGTTGAACAATAGGACGTTTTCGATGCGGACGACGATGCCGCGTTCAGACAGAAGTACCTCAACCTGGTCTTCGACTCCCTGCTCACCGATGTGTTGTTGCATCTGCCGCATTCCCAGCAGTTCTTCTTGCGTTACGGTTGTGAGCGGGCTTGTGGGCATCGAATTGAGTTCGACCAGTGTCGTGCTCATCGCTTGAATCGGCCCTGGATCTATAAATTGCACGCCGAATGCTTCCCGGAGTGATCCTACCGCGTCGCGAAATTCGATCACGTTGAGCTCTGCAAACGAAAGTAAGAGAATAAAGAAGGTGAGTAGGAGCGTTGCGAGATCGGAGAACGTGGCCATCCATGCGGGCGCACCACCTTCCTCTCCCGATCCTTCGTCGTCGTCTTCCAAGGTGGGCTCCTATGCAGCGGCCGCGTCGTCGCCAGCTTTCCGATCATCAGGGGAAAGTCGGGCTTCGAGTTTGTCCTTGATGATCATGGCGTTGTACCCCTTGACGATCGAATCGATGCCTTCGATTACAACCACCATATTGGCCGTTTCTTCCCCGGTGTAGCGCTCAAGTTTTTCTGCAATTGGGGTGAAGATCATGAACGCAAAGATCGCTCCGTATAGAGTTGTCAGCAAAGCCATCGCCATGGCTGGACCGATGGATGATGGGTCGTCCATCGATGCAAGCATGGCCACTAGTCCGATAAGTGTTCCGATCATGCCCATCGAGGGTGCAGTAGCAGCCATAAACTTAAAGAGCTTCTGTCCGCGTATATGTCGCTGCTTCATTGCAATGAGCTCGGCGGTTAGCGTGTCTCTTATCTCTTCTTGCGGGAGCCCATCTACCGCCATGCGCACGCCTTTAGCTAGAAATTCGTCTTCAACTTTCTCGTTTTCAAGCGCCAGTACCCCCTCTCTCCGCGCGATATTGGAGAGGCGAACGATCACTTCGATCGTGCTTGGAGCATCTCCCGCCGGTTTTCGAAAGGCGTTTTTGGCGACTTTGAATGCACCGAGGACTTTCGGCATACTTTCGGCCATGAGCGTAGCGCCGATCGTGCCGCCCAGTACCGTCGCGAAGCTGGGAATGTCGATGTAGCTACTCGCCTGACCTCCCATCAATATAGAGCCGATGACTAGGCCAAAACCGATGACAATTCCAAGTACTGTACCGATGTCCATAAGGCGATCCGCGGTGAACCGTGAACAGATTCCCGTCTGCCTTAGCTACGGACGTCCTCAACAATTCTTGAGCTCGATGGTTGCTTTACGGTCGACACATCCATGGTCTTGAAGATCTTAATACCTAAGTGTCTGTGAGAAGAAACGCGTTTTCCGATACAGGCGTATCCGAGGAAGCGTGCCCATAGCTCATTGTGAATTGTGCGTTACTCGGGCGTGGCTTCAGGGCACGGTGCTGTAGGAAGCACGATGGCAATATGCGCCCCGCCGAGTTCAGAACTCCGGATCTCGATGCTGCCGTCCTCGTTCTCGACAAGTTTGCGTGCAATCGAGAGACCGAGTCCGCATCCTTCAGCTTTGGTTGTAAAGTAGGGTCGAAGAACGTTCTCGCGCTGATGCACGGGAATACCGATACCCGAGTCTTCTACGTCAATCTGTAGTTGATCGGTTCTTGGTCCGTCTGATACCGAGATGCGAATGCGCCCGTGTTTGTCATCACTCAGGGCTTGTCGAGCGTTGATGAGCAGGTTCATCAGCACCTGACCAAGTGTGCTCTCTTCCATATACGTGCAGATTACCCGATCGGCCTGAACCTCTAGGGTCGCTGCCTGTTCAATTTCTGTTCGAGCAATTCGAGCCGTGGATCGAACGATTTCGCTGGCATTGACCGCCATCTTTTTTGCAATTTGATCCCCTCGGCGAGTTCGAAGACGTGTTGACATCTGCCGCAGCTGTTCGACGCCGTCTCCTGCATCACGCTGGGTCTGCCTTGCGGATTCGACCAGAGACTTGATCTTCGCTGGATCACTCGCGTTTTCAAGAACCTCGTCCATCATTTTACCCACCTCATCGACAAGGCCGGAGAGTCCAGCTAGGTAGTTGCTCAGTTCGTGAGCGAGTTCATCCTGGACAGCATCGACAGCTTGACGTGGTCCTGATGTGGCCAAATCCAACGTCAAGGCACTGTGCCTTCTCTGTGAACGAAAGAGGTCGATAGCGCTGGAAATAGCCTCGACGAGTTCTTCCTCCTGGAACGGCTTTGCAATGTAATGACTGACATGTCCGAGATTGATCGCAGCGATGGCATCTTGAACGTCGGCGTAGGCTGTCAGTATGATTCGGATGACACGGGGCTTCATGTCCCGCACTCGGGCGCAAAGCTCTACTCCGGTCATCCCCGGCATGCGCTGATCGGTGAGTAGGACCGCTACCTCCTCGGTTTTGAGGAGCTCGATTGCCTTTTCGCCAGAGTCGGCGGTAAGGACCCGAAACTTTCCGTCAAGTGAGTACTTCAGCGTTAGCAGGTTCGCTGCTTCGTCGTCGACGTACAAAATAGGGTACGACAGCTGCTCACTTGCCATAAAAGAGAAGTCTAACAGACAAACTGGAGTTGTTGCTCAAACTTCAGACAAAACGTGATTCGGGTTGCCGGAGCCGCGAACCTCTGACTGCCGGTTCGAAATCCCGAAGGCAGGTCGTTGGCAACGTGACGGCGAGGCTCAGAGACGACGCCGGGGGAAAGTGTTTCGCCGCGCCTGGCGGTGAGAACGGCCTCATGACGATAAGAAGCGGAGGTCCTAGTTCCCTGTCATCACAACGTTCCCTCTACATCACAAGTCATCGGGCGAGTGCGACGATGCTCGCAAAATGAATCCGAGACCATTGGAAGATAGAGAATCAACTTCACCACTGTCTTGATGTGACGTTTGGCGAAGATCGAAGAGGCATTCGCAAGAAAAACGGAGCACAGAACTTCGCTCTCATCAACCGATATGCGGTCAGTATTCTTGAAATGCGACCCTGTCAAAATGAGTGTAGCGATGAA
>JBCCEA010000031.1:0-45209 GCA_039030515.1 Myxococcota bacterium
GAGACGCCGGCGGCGGCGCAAAAAGCACGCTTGCAGCAAGCCAGAGGCCCCCTCAAGACGCCGATGCGCCGCGGAGACCGCCACCGCAAGGGCGCCTCCGCGCACCGTACCCGGTCAGGTTTGGGGAGGTGGGCGATGCGTATCCGGCTTCCAAGCGCCATACCCGGTCAGGTGGGCGATGCGTATCCGGCTTCCAGGCACCGTACCCGGTCAGGTTTGGGGAGGGTCAGGTTTGGGGAGACAAATCCCCCTGAAAGCTGCGCTAAAACCTGCGCCTCACAGGGTATGAGCAGCTTAGGAAGCTGCCATTCTACCAACTGAGTTGTGCCCGCAAGTGAGCGCGTGGCTACGCTCCCGACGGAATCTGTGTCAAGGGAATTTCGGCCATCCCCGACCGGGTCCGGAGTGTGAACATTCGGCGGCCGATGTGTTTTTGAAGTCCGCGTGGTCCCAGGCTCACTTTCGATGATGCCTTGGCTGCGTTCGACCTGCGCTGCTCTCTAACCTACGTGGCCGCTCCCCTCACCACGAAGGCGTGCGTGAGTCCACGAAGCATGTGCACTAGCGGATGCATTTCCGCGAGCCCGAAGTACTCCCGATAGAACCCGAAGCGCGCTCGCGAAAACTCCAATGGATAGACAGAGCGATAGAACGCCATGAACCCGTCGACGCTGATCACAGACCTCAGCAGTGGGAGCCTACAGAACACCTGAGCGATGTCGAAGTGTGGATCGCCCAAGACGGATCGATCGAGATCAAGAAAGTAGATCGATCCATCGCACAATGGGATGTTCTCGAGGGTAAGGTCAGCGTGGATGAGGGAGGGCGGAGTTTGACAGGCGAACAGGGCGTCCTCATCGGTCACGCGCCTTCGCAAGCGCACGGCGCGATTCCGTTTCTCGACCGTCGAGAAACGGTCGTCGATATAGTTCTCGAGCAATCGAATGGCCCACGATCGGGCCCCTTCCCATCGCGCCGAAGACGACCCAGTCTCAAACCACGTCGGGTCGCCGAAGCCTTCGTACCGACCTGCATGTAGCGCTCCCAGCGCGCGGGCCAGCGCCGCCGGATAACCCTGAGCAACAGAGAGGGTAAGCAGGGCGCGACTCGCAGGAGTCAGTCGCTCGAAGCGCACGTAGGAAAGCTCTCGATGGAGCAGTCCGGAGCCCAGTACCTGGGGGACTGGTACACCTTGGTTCCGAAGCTCACGGCTCAAAGAGGCGACCTTGGCGGCAAACCATCGCTCACGGTACAATTTCACGACCTCTTGCTGCGAGGTCACGATAATGCTGCCGGAGGAACGGTGACTGATGCTTACCTGGCTTTCTCCGAGTACGGATTTCGCCCAATCCTGAAGGTCTGAGGAAGAGAACTCACCCTCTGAGTCGTACTCCGGGACAGGATCCAGTTCCTTGCTGACTCCCACTCCGGCATTTGCATTCGAAAACCAGGAAGAGAACTCGCTCCTGCTGAGAGCTACTTCCTGCTCAATGGTCTGCAGCTGCGTCACAAACCTCCTGACCAGGGAAATCTCAGTCGGGGCGAGCTGGTCGGCGACGTGGCTTAGATTGAAGTATCGAGTCTGCGCAAAGTACGGCTCTTCATCGGACCGCCACGACGCCACAAGGGCCACCGTGTTAATCTCGAAGGCGAGTTCTTCTCGCCCCGGTCGCAAGGCTCTCGGCACACTGCATGTCAATTCTTGGAGGGCAGTCAGGATCGGATGGTCCACTCCCGCCATCATATGGTTGGTCGGCACGGAGGCGACGTCGCTCTGGCCGGAATCGGATCGCATATGAAGCTCAGGCTGTCGCCTCGGCGGACTCGACGCAAGCAGCGTGGTTAAGGTTCCAGGATGATCGGACGTCACCCAGCAGCTCCTGGAACTAAAGACAAAAAAACTCGCAACGGCGACGGGCCACTGACCCGGTGATGGCCCGCCCAAAGACACCCGCTAGGGAGCGACGATCAACACCGTCGTCTGGCTGGGCGAGCTGCGTACGCCTGGGCAGTTCGACCCATTCTGAAGGGATACGCTCGACATGCGAGTCACCGGCTTACCACCCACGAGGACCGCCGTCGCCCCGGTGAGATGGCGTGAAGACCCCATCACGGTGGCGGGGGCAACCCCTCCAGCGACCCGTGCATTGTCGCCGGACGTCATCGCGATGGTGGTGCCGAGATGGTGTCCAGGGGCGCCGACGATGAGCACTCCATGCACCGTACCTGGTCAGGTTTGGAGAGAGGCGCGGCAGATCTCAATATTATTGCTATGTTACTTATGCTTCGAGTTTGAGGCATCTTGTGTCGAAAAAGAACGAATATGCTGCACCAGACCCTCTATCCCTTGCGGTCTAATTTGATCCCCGAAGGCCGGCATTAGTCCTCTTCCGACGCTTATTGCAGACGCGATTTCTTCATCGCTTACGGTCTGCTGCCATTTCACAAGCCTCATGTTCGGCATCTGTACTCCAGATGGTGCAGAGATACCGTCTCCACGACCTTGTACTCCGTGACAAGAAGCGCAGCTAACTTGCCAGAGCGCCGTGACGGCTCGACGCGGATTAGACTCTGAAAGCTCGGTACCGATAGTTTCCTGACGCGTTGGTCTCTGTCTTTCAGTGCGCGCGCTCACTGGCCGGCCGTGATCTGAAGGCTTCCATGTTTGTAGAGGCTTCGAGTCCGAACCATCACCGCAAGAACTGAGTGCAAAAATCAGCAGGCTTGTAAACGCAAGAAAAGTCAACGCTATTCCCCATGAATGATATGTCTTAGGAACAAGCCTAGGTCGTGCCTTGGTCAAGAAAACGTTCAGAAGTCATCAAAACCAGCCTCGTGGTTTATCGAATGGAACCTAAGAACTTCATCGAGTCGAGCATGATTTTGCATATGCGCGCCAGACAGAGAGCTGTGACTTTCTTCACGTTCCTCAGCTTTGGCAGGGAACGGACCTATGTCAATGAACCCAGCCTGGTACGTTTCCCATAAAGGACCTGCGCCAATCACCGGGATCCTCTTCGCATGTGCACGACATCGTTCGACACTCAATATCAAGAAGGGCTGGCACCACACCCGGTGGGGCAAGAAGTGATGGTGCCTGAATTGGGCACCTAAAGTCTCATGATCCTACACATCTTTTTTGGGGTGGAGGTGTGTGGGACGCGGTAGAGAAGGCGGGATGTCTACGTACGAGAACTCAGATGGCCCGCTGGTAGGAAGCATTCACAAGGAGTTTGAAGGGGGGGACCTTGGCAACGCCTGCCTTGAGGCTTGGCTTGGTTTCCCTGGCAGGTGCATTGGATTGCTGTGAAGGGATGGCCGAGCGGGAGATGAAGCTGTCCGCCCGAAGTCGCAACCGCCCCCGAAAGACAAACGGATTTACCCATTGCGGCGCCATCGGCTGGCCAAGCTTAGCTTCCGGGCCGCAAAGGTGGCACTGGCGCCGTCCATCGAGCGCCATCCGGACACTGCCCGATTCGCTCGAGGTGCATGTGGTGGAGCCCGACCCGCCCGAGGGTGAAGCGCCCGTGCAGTGGACGCTGTGCACTTCGGAGCCGATCGATACTGAGGCGCAGGTGCTGCGGGTGGTGGACATGTACCGGGCGCGTCGGTGCACCGAGGTGTTCTTCAAAGCGCTTGGCTCTATCTGACTGCTCTGAGCCATGAGCACCCGCATCAAGCTGCCTGAAAAGCCCACGGTCCAAGACGTTCTACTAGCGGTAGCGGGCCTCGGTGGTCACCTCAAACGAAATGGCCGCCCCGGATGGCTGACCATTGACCGAGGATTTGATGAGCTTCTCACCTCAGAGGTCGGTTGGTACGCATGCCCCCTCGGGCGCAGTCGACCGTCCGCTTTCATGGCGAGCGTGACGGCGACAGCGACGACGATGGCTACGCACCTGCTCTGATGTTCAGATAGCTCGGATCACTTCTGCTGACCCGAGGTGGATTAGCTCTGTTGAACTCACGGCGGATTACATAAGCCACCCGGTGAAAACATGCCGTACCCGGTCCGGTTTGTGTTGCGTACCCGGTGCGGTTGCCGCGGATCAATCCCGGCGCCCCGTCGGTCGTGACCGTCATAGGCATTCAGAGGCCTCGTTGCGTCGTGACAATGCCGTACCCGTTGCGGTTGCCGCGTACCCAGTCCGGTTTGTGTGTGTACCCGGTGCGGTTGCCGCGTACCCGGTGCGGTTGCCGCGTACCCGGTGCGGTTGCCGCGTACCCGGTCCGGTTTGTATGCGTGAGGTGCCACACAAATGCCTTACCATGTTTGAATGGTTCAAGAGCCTGTTGGCCTCGTGCTTTCCGGAGGAGGTGCCAGAGGCGCCTACGAAGCGGGTGTTGTCGCGGGAATCACGGAGATTCTCGGTGGTGGTCGTCCAAGTCCCTTCAACGTGTTCAGCGGAACTTCAGTGGGCGCAATCAATGCGGGTTGGCTTGCCGCCCATGCCGATCGTGGCGATATGGGTATCGACGAGCTGGTGAAGCAATGGTGCGGTCTCAATCTCGACGCGCATCTCAATCTCGATCCGCTTGGCATGCTCGGACTGCAGTCAGGTCCCTTTCGTAAGCGAGAGCGTGGCAGCCACTACGGACGTTCTCTACTCAACCCAGAGGTCCTTGAACGTCTGGTGTTTAGCGCGGTGGATTGGGAACGCCTCCATCGCAACGTGGACTCCGGCAAGGTCCAGGCGCTTCTCGTAGCTGCGCTGCATATCGCCACCGGGCAAACAACAATCTTTGCTGAGCTGACAAAAGGGATGCAGTTTCGTGGCTCCAGTGACCCCCGTAGACGAAGCCGATGTGAACTGATTCGCGCCGAACATGTCTTGGCCTCTGCGGCCCTTCCGCTGCTGTTCCCCTCGCGTCGAATCGGCCCGCACTACTATTGCGATGGTGGTCTCCGGTTCAATACTCCCATATCCCCGGCGCTTCGCTGTGGTGCTGAGAAACTGGTCGTGATTACGCTGCAGCATCAGGATGATCGCGGTGGAGGCGCTCGGCTCAACAGTGAACGTCTAGCGCAGTATCCAAGTCCTCTGTTTCTACTGGGGAAAGTTCTCAATGCACTGATGCTCGATCAGGTTAGCTACGATCTTCAGGTGCTCGATCGACTCAATAAATTGATCTCAGTACTCGAGGCAGAACTGGAACCCCAGGAGCTTGCAAAGGTAGAGCAAGTACTGTGCGAAACCCGAGGTTTGCCCTATCGAAGAATTCGCACGCTGGTCTTCGAGCCCTCCGAGAGTATTGCCAACATCGCATCACGCTTCGCCGAGAGAATCAGGGTTCGCGGTCTAAGCACGCTATTGGTCAGACAGTTCGCGAAATATGAAGACGCCTTGGAGTCCGATGTTCTTTCCTATCTCTTATTTGATGGGACCTTTGCCGAACAGCTTATCTCGCTAGGCAAACGTGACGTCTGGAACCGACGAGATGAGGTTTACTCTTTTTTTGATTCTAGCAAGACGGTGAACAAGTAGCGGCCTGTCTAACGGGCGGAGCGCGGCTGCCTTCACTGGGTGCGTCCCACATCTGCAGCTTCGCAATCCTCAGAGCATTGAGAGCAGTCTTCGATAGCGTGGCGAGTAGACCGGTTCGAGCGCGGCTGCGACTCTGACTCCGTCCTCGACTCGTGCCAGGTTGTATCGAACCTGTTTGCAAAGCGGACGGTCGCTACGAACGTCGAACAGCGCCATGAGCAGCATCACTTTCAACAGCCGCTCGGGCGGTATGTTCGGCCCGCCTCCCGTCGACTAAGTTGGCCTCCAGCTCCCCGTCGATGTCCAACAAGAATGCGTCCACCACTCGTCCGATCCCGCGAATCGGATGCGCTGACGGAATCAGAGATTCCGGATTGAAAGTGCAGAGCGCCGTGGATCCGTTCGTCCTCGCATGACCCGTTCAGAACACCTCGGCAGGTCACTGTCGAGCCCACTTTTTCACTGTCCTGCTCGTCCCTGAGTCTGAGAAACGCGCGCTGGTATAAGCCCTCGTCGACTTAGGGAGATTCGTTTCCGTTCAAGATCGACCGAGAGCACTCGAACTCGGATCTGCTCCCCCGTTCGCACCAGGCTCCGCACGTCCCGAACATATCCGTCGGAAATCTGACTTATGTGCACGAGTCCGTCTTGATGGACTCCGACATCCACAAAAGCTCCAAAGTCAGTCACGTTTGTGACGACCCCCTCTAGCTCCATGCCCTCCCGAAGATCCTCAATCGAGTCAACTCCAGTCAGGAACTCCGGTACCTCAAACGTCGCCCGGGGATCGCGTCCTGGTTTGTGCAGCTCGTCGACGATGTCACGCATTGTATGCGAGCCCACGTCTTCTTCGAAGTAGTTCTCAAAGGAAATCTCATTCAGTCGCCAAGGTTGTTCGAGTAGCTGGTTTAGTGATACCTGCATATCCGATGCGATCCTTTTTACGAGCCCATATCGTTCCGGATGGACTGCAGACGCATCTAGAGGATTCTTGCCGCGTACGCGTAAGAATCCAGCGCACTGTTCAAAAGCCCGCTCACCAAGACCTTTGACCTTCCTTAACTCTGCTCGGGACTGAAAACCCCCAGAACGTTCCCGGTACGTCACAATCTGCTTTGCGAGTGCGCGACCGATTCCGGAAACATGCCCGAGTAGCGGTATGCTGGCGGTATTCAGATCCACGCCCACCGCATGCACACATGACTCGACGACCTCCGAGAGCTTGGTGGCAATACGAGCCGGATCGACGTCATGCTGATACTGCCCGACTCCAATCGCTTTGGGGTCGATTTTCACGAGCTCTGCCAACGGATCCTGCAGTCGACGACCGATGCTTATCGCGCCGCGCAGGGTGATGTCGAGAGACGGGAACTCCTCGCGAGCGATGTCTGAAGCGCTGTACACGCTGGCGCCGGATTCGCTCACAAGCAATGCCGGTGTCGAACTGCCGAGTTCCTCAAGTCGTGCACGAATGAATTTCAGCGCTTCTCTGCCGAACGTTCCGTTGCCGACCGCAATCGCCTCGTGGGGGTGTCGCTTTAGAAACGCGATAAGCTCATCTCGGGCCTGAGTTTGCTGGCGGGACGGAAATATCGTGGTCGATGCAATGTAGTTTCCCACGCTGTCGAGAGCGACAAGCTTACAGCCTGTCCGAATGCCGGGATCAACCGCTACGACCGGACGTCCTCCGAAAGGCGAGCTAAGCAACAGATTGCGCAGGTTGTCTGCAAACACATCGATGGCGTCGGTCTCGGCTCGTTGATGCGCCTGACTTCGTACAAATCTCTGCGCGGCCGGAAGCAGTCGTTTTCGGTAGGCTTGTTCGACCGCTTCCTCGAGATGGCACGCGCACGGAGAACGCCGATCGTGACCAAAGCGTCTCAGCAGTTTTGCGATCTGCACCTCATCGTCGACGCGTACCCGCACCCGCAAGATACCCTCTTGCTCGCCTCGGCACACTGCCAGGTACCGATGGGAGGGTATGCGAGCGATAGGCGTGTCGTACTCGTAGTAGTCTTCAAACTTGGTGCGCTCTTTCGTCTTTGTCTTGACCGCGCGGCACTCGAGTACGCCATGACGTTCGACGATGTGACGAAGGTCTGCGCGAGATGGTCCCGACGTCGCAACGTGCTCGACGATGAGTTCCTTGGCTCCGCTGAGCGCCTCCTCTACCGTTCGTACTTGAGGGCCTAGATAGGCGTTTGCTTCTCGCGCCACCTGACAGCTACGGGGTTGCTGCAGGATTCGCTCAGCTAGGGGTCCAAGGCCTCTTTCTCGTGCCTCCGCGGCCTTGGTTTTTCGTTTCTTCTTCAGTGGAGCGTAAAGCTCTTCGAGTTCGACCTTTGTTTGACACGAAGCGATCTGTCGACGAAGGGCGTCTGTGAGCTCAGGGCTGCCCGCTATCGCACGGAGAATCGTGTCTCGTCTTTTTTGAAGCGCAGCCAATCTGTCCCGCTGCTCGGCTACGGAGCGGATCTGCACTTCGTCAAGCGCGCCCGTTCGCTCCTTACGATAGCGAGCAATAAACGGAACGCTCGCGCCGTCCTCAAAGAGAGTTAAGGTCGCCAAAACAGCCGAGTAGCGAAGTCCCAGTCTCTCCGCAATGTGTCGGGCAGTCTCCATCGCAAGGCTGGGTCTACCCTTACCCGGGCATGAACGCTAAACAACTGCTTCAGATCTCGACGTGGGCTCTTCGACTTCGGTGTTTTGCGCCCAGTGGCCATACGCTACTCTGCCGCGCGAGTGATCTACGGCGTGAAAGATGTGGGGGTGCTGCTCAAAGACTCTCCGAGACCTCGCGTTTGTTTCTGGCGCTTGTGTAGGAGATTCGAGGCGCTATGAGAAGTCATCATGGCCAGCGGCATTTCATCCGACTGTCTCGTCCTGGGGGGAGGAATCGCCGGACTTTCGACCGCATGGGCTCTTGCTCGGCGCGGAGCCGCGAAAGTTACTCTAGTAGAGCAGGAACCTTTAGTCGGAAGCCACAGCTCCGGCAGAAATGCCGCCATCTGGTTGCCCGTAGAGGACGACCTTGCGACCCGGACCTTTGCGCCGCAGAGCGTTGAACTTCTCGACGAACTTTTCGGTGATCTGACTTGGAAAGCTGAAACTGGAGCGGTGCTCGCTGCTCCTTCTAAGAGTCAACTCTTCGCTGCAGAGCGCAGCCTCACTGCCCAAGCGGCACCGTTCGATGTGCTCAGCGAGTCTGAATTATTCTATCAAGCTCCTCAGTTGCGGGGTGGACGGTGTGGTCAGGGACTTCTAGTTCATCAAGCGGGGGTGATGGATATCGCCAAGATGATCGATACGCTCCATCGAGCTGCCCGCCGTCTCGGGGTTCGCATTTTGTGCGGTGAACAAGTGGGTGCGTTTTTGGGGAATCGAATTCGAGTGGACGGTGTGCGTACGACTCAAGGCAGGTCTCTCAGAGCCGACCGGGTCATCATCGCCTCTGGAGCCTGGGCTGGGGTGCACGGGGAAATGGCCGGCGTACCGACGCCCCATATTCCTCTGCGCCGTCATCTGATGCAGCTGAAGTCAGAGCACAGAAATCAAAGACCTAGCCGCGTCATCTGGACCTTGTCTCCCGAGATGTATTTCCGTAGCGAATCCTCCGGCATCCTCGCCTGCGCTGGTGAAGAAGACGAGATGATGCCCAGCATTCCTACAAAGGACCCCGCCGTATTTTCTGTGCTGACCGACAAGCTGAAAAAGATGGCCCCCCTGTTGCTCGAAACCAAAGTGCAGCGTTACTGGGCGTGCGTTCGTACCTTTACGGCAGACAGGCAGCCTCTGCTTGGGATCGATCCGCGGAAGGAAGGGCTCGCCTGGGCGTCGGGATTTGGAGGTCGTGGAATGACGATCGGGCTTGCTGCTGGGGACCATGTCGCCCGAAGTGTGCTGCAGTCCGAAGCGGTGGGTTCCACTTTTTGTCCTGGACGAATCACGGGAAAACCGGATCGATTGGCAGGCTGAGTTCCGTTATTTGTTCATATTATTTTTTTTACGGTTAATATTGCGCTCGATCGAGCTCAGCCTTACAGTCTCGTTCACCGGCGTCTGCTGCAATGATATGCCCCGGACGTCGTTTTAACCGTATCTACACATGCACTAGTGCATCGAGTGGATCGAATTAGACGGTTCTCAGTCCGCGATGGGGGACTCCCCGAAGCGAGCCCGTATACCTTTCGGATAAACATCTTTGTGGGTAGAGGACGATGGCCAGCGATGAAAAGCGCGCGGAAGCAAAGCGCGCGGAAGCAAAGCTAAAACAGGCGAGAGAGGCGGCTGCCTCTGTTCCCCGTCGTCAACGCGGCGTTCTCATCGTTGAATCCGACCCGAACATGCAGTGGAAGCTGGCGCGCATCCTCACGGTGAACGGAAATCGAGTGGTTGGGACCAGCACCGGCAGCGGTGCCCTCGCCCTGATCTCAGAATGGCCCGTCGATTTGGTACTCGTAGACGAAGACCTCCCAGGCATGAACGGTTTCGAATTGGCCCGAAAGATCCGACAGCGACACCCAGAAATACCCGTCGTGTTGATGACCGACCCTCAGAACACCGAAATGCACGTAGCGGCACGGCTTGCCGGAGCGGTGGCCTGTATCGCCAAGCCGTTTCGCCCCGAAAATCTCCTCGAACTGTTCAGCACACTTCAGATCCAAGGCCTCTTACTGGCTCCGGTCGGCTAACCAGAACGAGCCTCGGCATACCGGGATTCGGCTCTAAAACGGCGCCAGAGACCAAGCCATCTCAAAGATCTGCTCCAGCCGGTCGTCTCTCAGCGGCAGATCGCTTGCGGGCCCGCAGTCGAGAGAATCCGTTGACACTCCCGAGTCCCGATGAAAGGCTGAGCGAACTTTGCGCCGACCCCTAGTCGTTCTCGCTGTGATCTGGTCCGGGCTCCTCGCAGTTGCTGCGCTTGCACAGAGCCGACTTCAGACCATCGACGTCGACGAAATCCAGCCCGGAATGAGAGGTTACGGTTTGACGGTGTTCCGGGGTACACGCCCCGAGCGCTTTGAGGTCGAAGTGATCGATGTGCTTCACAATTTCCAGCCGGATCAAGACCTCATCCTCATCCGCACCCATCATCCGATCCTCGAAACAGCGGTGGCGGTGGGAGGCATGAGCGGTAGCCCGGTGTACCTCGATGGGCGACTGGCGGGAGCGTACGCCTACGGTTGGCCTTTTGGCTTGGAGCCCGTGGTCGGTGTGACCCCCATCGCAAGCATGTTGGCCGAGATGCATCTTCCGCTCAGGGAACGCGCCTTTCCACCCGCCACGGTCTTTCCAAAAACTCGGGCTGCTCGCGGCTCCGCCGTAGAGACGACCCCCGCCGCAGAGACGATCCCCGCCGCAGAAACAAAACGCGCAGCGCACTCGAAACGCTCCGAGCTGAGGGACCGTAGCTTTTCACGTACCGACCTCTTTGCTGCGTACGACGGCCGTCGCATGGCTGCTGGAGATCGTTTGCGCGACTTGAAGCGCATTCGGCACCCCAGGGGCGAGTTCGATCCACAGCCAGCGAAGACGCCGCTCATGATCGGCGGCATGAACCCGACCGCGGTTCGGCTACTGCGCGAGGAGCTTGGCCCGTTCGGACTTGAACCGCTGCAGGCTGGAGGAGGAGCGACCGAGAGCGTGACGGCGGCACCGTTTGAAAACGGCGGCGCGATAGGTGTACAGCTGATCCGGGGCGACCTGTCCGCAACCGCGGTAGGTACGGTCACTTTTGTGGGAGACCAAAGACTCATTGCATTTGGGCATCCAATGTTGCAAGCGGGACAAGTAGGGCTCCCCACGGCGACTGCACGGGTGCTGCATATTTTGGCCAGCCGCAGTCGGTCCTTTAAGATCGCTGAAGCACTGAGCTCGCAGGGAACGCTGATCCACGATCGTCAGGCCGGTATCGTCGTCGATTCGCACCGCACTGCAGCGACTGTATCCCTCAGGATTCGCATGCCGGGCTTGGCTGCGGTTCCTCGAAACGAGTGGAAAGTGGAGATCGCCAGCCATCGAGCCCTCACGCCCGTTTTGGTACTCGCTGCCCTCAGCAACGCCGTGAGCGCCACTGCCAGCGATCGCACAGAGGTGACGTTTCGCGCCGAGACGCGCGTGAAGGTGTTCGGAGAGACTGACTTCACCGCCCTTGAAGACGAAGGCATGATGCAGGATGGTCCGTCCGAGTCGAGAGTCTTGAGCCGACTACGCCTCTTCCAAGTGATCGATGCTGCATACGGCAATCCGTTCCGTCGCTCTTGGCCACAGTCGATTGAGATCGATCTGTTCTTCAAGTTTGCTCGCGAGGTCGAAGAAATCGTCGATGTTCGGGTGGCTCGCAGCGAGGTCGACCCGGGAGAGACGGTTTCGCTCCAGGTGCAGCTCCAACGCAAGGATGCCGAAAGAAGACTCGTTACTCTGCCGATTCGCGTACCGCCCGGGTCGGCTGGAAGTACACTCGAAGTGAAGATTCAGGGTGGTCACGAGGTTTCAAGGCCTCAGCCTATCGCCCAAAGTCTCGGTCAGCTGCTCGATCAGATTCAGGACTACGTACCGGCGCGATCCCTTGTCGCTTCTGTGCAGCGGCCGACTCGAGGATTGCGCTATCGAGGCCAGATAGTCGATTCGTTACCCGCATCGGCCCTAGATACGCTTCAGTTCACCACGGAGGGAGGGTCGGTGCGACCCTTTGTCACCCAAATGCACTACATCCAGCCGAACGAATACCTGCTCACCGGCGCCGCGTACCTCACGCTTCACGTTCGTGAGAAGCCAAAGGTCGCGCCTTGAAGTTGTCGTCTCCCCGCCGCGTACAGGCCAATGCGCTCAGGCTCGTCTTGATCGCATCCTGCCTGGCGGCGTTCACCACCACCTGGCTCGGTGGTTTTGCAACAGCCGGTTCCACACGAAGCTTTCTCATCGATTCGGCTGATGATTTTGCCCGTGGCACGTTGAGCGGAACGAGCGTGCTCTCCTCGGGCAAGGTAGTCCCCAGCCTTCGACTCGAACGAGTAGCGCTGCCGGCGGCATTTGGCTCCGCCATCGTCGTGGGCCCCGACGAGCAACTCTTCATCGGTACCGGAGATGCCGGCGCGATCTATCGCGTTCGTGGCCAAGACGTCGAGGTCTTCGCCGAAACTGGAGCCCTGGTCGTGACCTCCCTCCTTCGCACCGAACGCGGCTCTTTGTTTGCGGGCACGCTTCCGGGTGGTCGCATCTTTCGAATCAGCCCCGCCGGAGACGTTTCCCTTTTTGCCGAGCTTGAAGGCACCGAGCATATCTGGCAGCTCGCGTATCACGAGGGACGGCAACAGCTCTTTGCCGCCACCGGTCCTGAAGGACGGCTCTATGCGATCGATGCAGAGGGGAATGCGGCCGTGCTTCACGATGCTGAGGTGGAGCATCTACTCGCGCTCGCGCTCGAAGGTGATGCTCTTTTTGTGGGCAGCGGTGAAGATGCCCGAGTGCTGCGTTTCCGGCTCACCGCCGATCCGATCGACTTTGATGTAGTGCATGACTTCGAAGCTGACGAAGTGACCGCGCTCGACGTGCGCCACGGAATCGTTGCAGCGGCAGTCAATGAGTTTCCCGAGCCGCCCCGCGTGACGAAGACGAAAGGGCGTCCTGCACGGCCGAAGCACGGCAAGGGAGCGCTTTACCGAATCGGTCGAGACGCCCGCACGGAGGTGGTGTACCGAACCGACGAGAGTCACATCGCGGCGGTCGAAGTGGGGGACGATGGAGTTCTCTACGCAGGCCTTGGTCAGGGTGGACGGGTCGTCCGAGTCAGTCCCGATCTTCAACACGCCGTTTGGTTTGAAGTGGACGAACGGCAGGTGCTCGGGCTGCACCTCGATGATACGCCGGCGTACTTCACAACCGGCGACGGGGCTGCGCTGTATCGTGCCCTGCCCCCCGATGGAGAGACGGCGCACTGGACGAGTGAGGTGCTCGACGCTCAGTTTCACGCGCGTTTCGGGCAGCTTTCCTGGCGGGGCACCGGAGGGTTCGCCGTTCAGACCCGATCGGGAAACTCCGAAACTCCCGATGAAACCTGGTCCGACTGGTCACGCCCGATCCTGACGCCGGGGCCAGTGCGGAGTCCAGCAGCCCGCTTTGTGCAGATTCGTGTTGCGATGTCGCCTGCATCGTCCGAGCGTCGCCGCTCTGTGGCCCGGCAGAGCGTGAGCCAAGCGAGACCGACTTCTTCAGCAAACCCGGCACCTTCGCTATTCGCCGTGCAGCTCTTCTATCTCCCTCAAAATCAAAGACCGAGGGTAGGGGACGTGAGGCTGAAACCTCCGAGCAAGAATGAATCAAAGAATAAAGGTCCACGCTCGCAAGCTTCCGAATCTTCAAGTCGCTACAACCTCACCTGGTCCACCACCAATACCGATGGAGATTCCCTCAGATACCGGCTGCGCTATCGGGCAGAAGGTCGTTCTTTTTGGCGCTCCATGTTTGGTGAAGACGAGGTTCTGACCGAGACCGAATATGTTTGGGAGACCGAAGGCATTCCCGACGGCTGGTATGTCGTCGAGGTTGAGGCCTCCGACGAACCAAACAATCCCGCCTCGCTGACTCTAAAAAGCCGGGCGCGCTCTGAGCCGTTACGTATCGACAACCACGCTCCAGAGCTCAGCCTACGTCTCGAGGGGAATCACACGGTTGTTGGACAAGCACGGGATACGCTGGGACCGATCGCACGCCTTGAATACGCGATCAACGCTGGAAACTATAACCTGTTCTATCCTCTTGATGGATTGCTCGACACAGACACAGAGCCATTCGAACTCGACCTCCGTAGACTCAACCTTTCCATCGAAGAGGCGGTTTCGCTGGGGAGCGCCGAAAAAATTTCGATCTCGATTCGGGTGACCGATGCCGGAGGGAATCTCCGAACCGAAGAACTCGAAGTGCCTCGATGGGGTGCGCTGCGGAACATCCAAAGCTGTTGTAACGCAGCGCAGCAGTAAACGGTCCGGTTTGCAATCTCGATGAAAGCATTCGGGTCTTCGTCGCGACATCGGTAGAAGCGTCAATGAGCAGGGCGGGTTTGACGCAAGTGCCGAGTTCGGAGTGACGCAATGCATCGTCGCAATGTGCCGAAAAAACTCGTCTTCTGCGCATGACTGCGCTAACGCCGACTGCATTTAAAAATGCCCTGGCGTCCTTGTACCACCCGTTTTTTGCGTGCTACCACCCGCTGAAATCGGGTTCGAGGGCGTGTTTCGACGTACTTGGGAACCCTCAAGGAGACAGTATGAAGAACCTGAAAGAGCTATCTCTGCTCGGCCTCGCCCTTATCGCGTTTGGAGCGGTCGGATGTGGCGACGACAGCAGCGACACCGACACCGGAGATACCGACAGCGGCACGAACGCCGGCGACCTAGACTCCGGAACCAGCAATGGCGGCTCCAATTTTGGCGGCGAGCCCGATGAGTTTACCCAGTGCACGGGCGGCGCGAGCTACGATTACGTGCTGAGCACGCTGGTCGTGCCCAATGCCACTAACGATGCGAGTTCCGTAGACGGATTCGATCTCGACGGCCGCGGAAGCGTCGACAGCGGCTTGTGTGCAGCGACCGACTTCTCCAACAAACGCCACCAGGACGTCGACAACGCCCTTGCCGCAAACCTAAACGCGCTCAATACATTTCTTAACGTCAACGACGCTCTGGCCACCACCCTCAACTCGGGAAACTTGGTCATCGTCTTGAGACTCGCCGCGGTCGACGACTTCCTCAACGACGACTGCGTCAACGCAGAGATCTATCTAGGCGCCACCGCTGATGGAGAGGCGCCTGAGATCGACCAGGCAACCGGCGCAGTCGCCGCAAGCCAAACCTTCGTGCTCGATGGAGAGGCGCAAGCGACGATAAACGCCGTCATCGCAGGCGGGCTCATCCAGTTCACCGCTCCAAGCGTACCGCTCAGCCTGACCTTTGAAGACACGCGCCTCGACCTCTCTATTTTGGAAGCGCGACTCGACGGCGAAATCACCGCTGATGGCTTGATCGACGGAATGATCGGAGGAGGGCTCACCATCCCAAACATCGTCAACCTTTTGCAGCAGCTGGAACTCGGGGCGGACTTCAGCGGAATCATCAGCGGATTTGCCGACGTTGTGTCCGCGTCCGGTGAGTGTGACGTGCTCAGCCTCGGAGCAGGCCTCACCGGCGTTTCCGCCACGATCCAAGCCGAGTAGCGCTCTCGTTCTTACCCGCGATATCTCCACCGCTCGACCCTAGGCACTCTTCCTTGGGTCCGGTGAGCGCAATCTGAAAAGGTCCGGCCGTCCTGGTCGGGCCTTTTTTATTGCCACCAGCGTGCTGGGCACTGCAAGTTCTTCAAGCTACCGACATCCGTGCGTTCTTCGCGTCTGCGGAGCATTGATTTTGCCAGCTCCAGCGTGCACAATATCACGTTATGGGGAATCCAGACCCCACTGGGGGCTCCAAGCCACAGGACGGTGGTCGCTCTTCTCGCGTGATTCCCTTTGGCAAGTATCTACTGCTCGAGCGAATCGCCGTGGGGGGTATGGCTGAAGTATTCCTCGCCAAATCTTTTGGTCACGAGGGTATCGAGAAGCTTCTCGCCATAAAGCGAATTCTGCCGACCATGGCTGAGGACCACGACTTCATCGAAATGTTCATCGATGAAGCCAAGATCGCCGGACATCTGACCAACGCGAATATCGTACCGATTTTTGAACTCGGGAAGATCGGCGAATCCCACTACATCGCGATGGAGTACGTGTGGGGCAAAGACATGCTCCAAATCGTCAATCGCTTTCGTCGCCTTCGCAAGCGGATGCCTCCCGCAATGGTCGCCTCGATCGCGTCCAAACTCTGTGAAGGCCTCGAGTACGCCCACAACAAGAGCGACCGTCAGGGAACCCCTCTCAATCTCGTTCACCGAGACATCTCTCCTCAAAACATCCTGGTCAGCTACGAGGGTAGGGTAAAGCTGATCGACTTTGGAATCGCGCGCGCCGCGTCGCGAACCACGAAGACCCAGGCAGGTGTGCTCAAGGGAAAATTCGGGTACATGAGTCCGGAGCAGGTGCGGGGTCTGCGCATCGATCTGCGCTCCGATCTTTTTGCGCTCGGTACGTGCATGTATGAGATGCTCACGAGCGAACGACTTTTTGTCGGAGAAAGCGACTTCACTACGCTCGAGAAGGTTCGTAACGCTGCGGTGGCGCCTCCGTCTACGGTGGTTCCTACCCCGGAAGAGCTCGATACGATCGTGATGAAGGCGCTGGCGAGAGATCCTGCCCAGCGGTTTCAGTCTGCCGGCGAGCTTCAACGGGCGCTTCAGCGGTTTTTGATGAATCAGAGGCCGCCATTTACCACGAGCAAACTGTCCTCGTGGATGAAGACGGCCTTTGCATCGGAGATGCGTGAAGAAAAAGAGCGTCTCGATGGCTATGCCGAAATCGGTCACCCATCGGTTGTTGGTACGCCCCTCAGCATACCCACGCGAACGGGACGAAGGGCCGACGTAGCGACCGCGCCAGCCGCCACGATGACCGGGGCCCCGATTCGGCCTGCACACAGTCCGAAGAACACAGTCGATACCCGTCATCCTGCGAGCACCGGTGAAGCAGAAACACGCGGTCGCATCATCGACCCGTTTGACGTCACGGTGCGCGCGAGTGGTCTGGACATGTCTGATGACAAAACCGCCATCTCGTCGGTGCCGTTTGCCTACGATGCAGAACCCACGTTGCATGGGGATCTCGATGGTGAAGAAACTACGATATTCTTCTCAGCGGACGAGTTGGACTACGCGCCAGACTCCACCGAGCGTGCAGATTACTCCTCGAAATCCGTGATCGATTCCCCCACTGCAGCGCTCAGGCCTTTTCGCAAGTCCAAGTTCCCTGACCGAGATTTGGGTCATTCTCTCGAACTTGAGTCGACTGAGCTCGAGTTTCTGGAATCCTCCGATCTTCAGTTTCCCGAGGCGGAAGAACTCGACCCACCCACACTAGAAGACGCCATCAGTCCGGTGGTGGAGGGCAGCCCCGACCTGGAACACGATCGCGGGCTCGCACGTTCTGCCTGCCCGACCGATAGGCCCAGTGCCCTAGGCACTCTTGCTCGCGGACCGTCCGCTCCGCCCACGTCAGAACAAGTATCCAAAGGTGCAGGCTCGTCTACGGACCGTCCGAAGTCGGTATCGGCCGCCAAGAAGAACTCAGCGGGTCCCGCCAGAGGACTTCGGGAAGCGGATCTATTCGACAACGTCTCGATTCCCGCACCCTTGTCCGCTCCCGAACCGACTAGGCCTTCGGATTTTCGCGTTACCAGCCCTCAACTTCCGTCTACCCGAGGCTATGCGGCGACTCAGGAAGTCGTGCGGGTATCTCCACCAAAGCGAAGCCGTTGGCACGATCACCAAGGAATCTTTCTCGCGGCGGGAAGCCTACTTGGCGTCTTGTTTCTCTCTATGCTGACCTGGATCGCTCTTTCATCTGCGGAACCCACGGGCTCTATCGAAATTCGCACGGTTCCTGTAGTTCAAGCGCTCGTAGCGATCGACGGTATTGCTCGAGGGCATACGCCCGTGCGTATCGACGGAGTACCTGCGGGCAATCGCGCGCTTCGGATCGAAGCCCAGGGGTACCAACCTGTCCGCCGAGAGGTCCAGGTTGGTGAAGATTCGATGGCGATGCTCGATATTGTACTGGTCGCTCTCGACGAGTCCGGCCCGGAGCCTAACGAAACGCCAGATCCAGATCCTGAGGTGGAGCGCGAACCGGAACCGGTCCAAACCGACGAAACTGAATCGATCACAGCGCCTGAGTCTCCATCTCCTGCAGCAGGCAGCTTCTCCATCCTGCACATCAACTCGCTCCCTCAATCTGAGGTGCGGGTGGACGGTGCGCTGAAAGGTCGAACCCCCCTATGGAACCTACGCGTGCAGCCGGGCGCGCATCGAGTTCAGTTCCGCACGGACGACGGGCGAGAGCACACCACCAGCGTTCAGGTGGCTCCGAGAGAAACAAAGCCTATTCCCTATCGCTTCCCCGCTCAGTAATCACATTCTGGCGATAGAGAGCCAAGCGCAGAAAAGTGAAGATATCCTGAGCTATTCCTCATCTGAAGATGCGTCCTGAGAAGCCTTCTCTTCAGGATCCGATAGACTCGCCTCGTCTGAACCCGAATAGTCCGTGGCCATCATATCGGTAGCCTGGGACGTTGCGGTTCGGCGATTTCCTCGGCCCAGCTTGAGGCGCCTCATGACCGCAAGCTTTTGCCTCTGTTTGTAGGCGTCGTGGCTGGCCGGGCCCATCTCGTTGTCTCGGTCATTCTGATGGTCCAGAATTTGGAACTCTGTCTGCGAAAAGATGACTGGACCCAATGCCCAAGCGGCTGGAGGGGCTGATCTCACCATCGCTTCCGGCAGACGAATCGGCATATCGACCACGAAATGGACGACTCGATAGCTAGATGAGCTGAACGCGTTCTCCATCTTGTTCGCTTCGTGATCTTCAAAATTAACAGGAAACTGCGTCTGATGTGTCAATTTCTCTAGTGCGGGAAAAGAGTCGCAGAAGCTCCGAAAGTTGAAAATCGTATTGGTCGACTCGCCGGGAATGACGTAGTTGAAAGGAAAAACGTGGTGCACCAAGTGCCGCAAAATCGCAAACACGTCATCTGGTTCTCGAGTAACGATGCGAAAGCGCAATTTGTCGTAAATCTGAGCAGCGGTGACTTCCGGTTTGCTCATCAACTTGGTGTAGAGCGAATCCTTATTCTTTCTGCCACCGATAAACTCGACTATGGGAAAACCGCGCGCGAGCATGTCTCCGATCACGCGATACACCTTTGTTTCTACCAGGTGAAAGACATCCTCATCGGATATCGGCAGTGTAAAGAGAAGCTCTCTAGCTTCCATGTGGTGAATCACGTGCATCACCTTCAAAATAGTGCACGCACAGAGCTGACGATGTCCCTTACCGGAGGCGAGCATCAAGAGGTCGGGGAGCGCCATCGTGGCTACTGCCTTTGGAATCGGAAAGTCGAAGTTCCGACGCAAGTAGCTGATCGCTGCGTTTTTCACCGCCTCTGCGCGTGCCATATCGGCTGCCTCCTCAGGCGCGATTTCATGAGCACGCAGAAAAAGATGCACCTCCTCCATCCCCGAGAAGTTGAGCCGGTGCCAGTCGATGATGCTGCCGCCCCGCAACAGAAGTCGAATCGCTTCTAGATCCGCAAGGGAGTAGTCTTCAAACGAGCGTCGTGCAGCCGACGGTATACTTCCGAAACGGGAGGTTGATGCGGTAGGCCATTCCGAGAAGCGATCGTCGGGCAGTTCCGACGGAGGACGACTTCCAGGCGGAGGTCTATTCGAGGGTGGACTACTGGAGGGCGGAGTCACCGACGTGCCGAGGCGGAACGTTCCGACGTGGCTTGTTCGGCCGAACGACCCAAGGACAGGGTGCCAAAGAAAATACCTATGGTGACCCCGAGTACGATGAGATTTCCCCAAGCTGCGCCGCTACAGCCGGCAAAAAGTGGACAAGCCATCAGCAGACCCGTGCTCGAGGGACGAGCAAGAGCAGCGATGCGGAATGAAGCGTTTCGTATCATGTTTCCTCGGGAGTGAGCCGCATCTACGGACCGGCCTCATCGAAAAAGCGCATAGCAAACCTACACGCAGCGCCGGATGCTCTACGCGACGAACGTATCGCGAAGAAGCCATGTACACCTAAAGCCTACATGGAAGCCGACTTCGGTCAAACTTCTAACAGAAACCAAAGATGGCGACCAGACGAGGTTTTCCAACCAAGTCTTGCGAAGAATCTCAAGGCATGGGAACTACTGAACTATGAACGACGGCGCTTCCACCATGCCCTCGATTGAAGTGGCCATTTTGCCGCTGAGAAATTCGGTGCTCTTTCCGGCCTCCGTCGTCCCGGTCAACGTTGGTCGTTCTCGCTCCGTCCGACTTATCGAGATGTGCAGCGAGAGTGAACGGCCGACGGTTGGCGTTATCGCGCAAAAGAAGTCGGAAACTGAGGATCCTTCATTCGACGAGACCCATTCGATGGGAACTCTAGCGAGGGTGCTCAAAGTGATTCGACTAAGTTCCGGCAACTATAGCGTGGTGCTGCAGGGACTCGGCCGGATACGAATTGTCGAGCCGATTCAGCTCGATCCCTACATGAAGGCTCGAGTCCTGCGAATCCCCGAGGCGACTGCCCGCGGAATCGAAATCGAAGCGCTCTCTGAGCATTTACGCACGGCTGCGCGACGCCTGTCCGACCTGTTACCCAACCAGAACCGAGAATCTTCAACCAGTCTGGACAACGTGCAAGATGCGGGAGCGCTTGCAGATCTGGTCGCATCAAATCTCCCCGTATCGAATTCGGCAAAGCAGGAAGTCCTCGAGGCGCTCGACGTACGAAGCCGCCTTCGAAAGGTTCACGATCTTGTGGACCGTCAGGGCGAGGTCTACCGGGTCAAGAAAGAGATCTCCACCATGGTCTCAGAGGAAATGAGCCGATCTCAGCGAGAGTACCTACTGCGGCAGCAGATGAAGACGATCAAGCGTGAACTCGGCGAAGCCAGCGATGACGAGGACGAGATCGAACAGTTTCGGGAAAAGATCGCGTCCCTCGACATTCCGAGCGAGGCAGAGCGTGCCGCGCGAAAAGAACTCAAGCGGATGTCTTCGATGTCGAGCGCCAGCGCTGAATATCAGGTGGCGCGAAATTACGTCGAGTGGATCTCCGATCTCCCTTGGAAAAAGAGCACGCCCGACCGGCTGGACGTCGGGGAGGCTCGTCGCGTTCTCGACGAAGATCATCACGGACTGGAGCGACCGAAAAAACGGATCCTTGAATATATCGCGGTTCGCAAACTCCGATCCGATGTGCGAGGTCCGTTGCTGTGTTTCGTGGGTCCACCCGGAGTGGGTAAGACATCCCTTGGGCGCTCGATCGCTCGGACCACCGGACGTGAATTCGTTCGTGTTTCTCTCGGAGGAGTGCAGGACGAGGCGGAGATAAGAGGTCATCGACGCACCTACGTCGGCGCATTTCCAGGACGCATCATCAGTGGACTCAAGCGCGCGGGAAGTCGGAATCCAGTCATGCTGCTCGATGAAGTGGACAAGCTGGGTACGGACTATCGAGGAGATCCCGCAAGCGCGCTTCTCGAGGTTCTTGATCCTGAACAAAATTCGGAGTTTGTCGACCACTACATCGATGTCGCTTTCGATCTAAGTCAGGTCATGTTCATCGCCACCGCGAATCGAAAAGACACGATTCCGGCGCCTCTACTCGACCGTATGGAGCTTATTGAACTTCCCGGTTACACCATTGAAGAAAAGCACGCGATCGCTCAGCAGTTCCTGATTCCCAAACAGCTGAGCGAGCACGGCATGACGCCTGAACGCCTCGAGTTCCCCGACGAAGGCGTCAACTTTATCGTGGACCAATATACCCACGAAGCCGGGGTACGCAGTCTCGAGCGGCGTATCGCAAGCGTATGCCGATCCGTTGCGGTTCGAATCGCGGAAGGCGAAGACGATGTTCATGTCATCGCGGACCCTCCGCGTGTCGAAAAAATTCTGGGCCCTCCCAAGAGCACCAAGCAGGAAGCTGAGCGCAGCCCTCGGGCGGGATTGGCGATCGGTCTCGCTTGGACCGAAGCGGGCGCAGACCTCATGCTCGTGGAATCGAGCCGTATGAAGGGGACTGGCAAGATTCACCTCACCGGGCAGATGGGGGATGTCATGAAGGAGTCGGTCCACGCGGCATTCACCTACATTCGTGCAAGGTCCGATAAGCTGGGACTCGCGCCAGACTTCCTCTCCAAAATCGACGTCCACGTGCACTTGCCGCAAGGCTCGGTCCCCAAAGATGGCCCCAGCGCAGGCATCGCTGTATTTGTATCGCTTGCATCGATGCTCACCCGACTCCGTGTCCGGCCGGACGTAGCGATGACCGGCGAGGTGACGCTGCGCGGAGCCATCCTCCGCGTAGGTGGGGTCAAGGAGAAATGCCTCGCTGCGCGTCGAGCAGGAATACGCACGGTTCTGGTTCCAAAGCTCAACGAGCCAGATTTAGATGAAGTTCCAGAAGAGGTTCTCCGAGGGATCGAGATCAAACTTGTGTCTCGTATCGATCAGGTTCTCGCCTTGGTACTCGAGGATCCAGTCGCAGTTCAAACGACCGGCACGGCCATTCCGGCTTAGTTTCCTCACCCGACTTAGCTTCTCTACTTAGAGTGTCGGATCGACGGACCGTCTCTCTAATCGGAGCGCTCGACGCGGAGTATGTCGATGTCTCAATCCGCTCCGGCTCAGAGAGGATAATCCCTAGCTTATGCTCCGCCAGCTCCTTGCTCTGCGCTCGCTTCAATGTTCTCTCACTATCGGGGCTGCCGGCGCTTTTCTTCTTTGTATGAATCCTTTGCTCGGGCTTCACGGCGTAGAGAGTGCCCTAGCTTTTGGTTTGTTCCTGCCCGCGATGGGGGCGGCAACGGGTGCGCATCAGGTCGTTGTACGTCGACGGCGAAGTCTTCAGTACCCCACACTGACGCGTGTTCAGGAAGCGTTTGGTTCTTCGCTGCTTCTATGGTCCGTGCCCACCTGCGTATTGGCCCTGAATGCTTTTCGATTTCGCCAATGCAGTCCGTGGTTGGGATTGACATTCATGGCGATGGGACCGCTGCTGGGAATAGCGCTGGCGGTCTTTGTTGGACAGGCTATCGCCCTTTTTGGTTGCCGCCTCGGTCGCGCTGTTCTCGGGCTTGCTGCGCTCGTTCCTTTGCTGTCCATCGCTTTGGAACTTGAACAGCTGTACAACTCCCCGGGCATCTTTGCTTTGGATCACTTTGCAGGATTTGCCCCTGGGACGATCTACGACGAAGGAGTGCAGATCCCGGAGGCCTACCTTACTTTCCGCGCAACAAGTATGGTTCTCATCGCGTTCGTAGTTCTCGTCACCGATGTGGCCATCGATCCTGTATCCCTCTCTCTGCGATTGCACCGAGTTCGCGCTGCGCCTTTTCGAGTGCTTGTTCTGCTCCTGTCGGCCGCGTGTCTCGCAGCATGCACCAAGTTTGGCGCAGAGTTAAATCACGTCAGCGATGCGGCATATATCGCGAAGACCCTGGGGCGCACTTTGGATGGAGCTCGATGCATCATTCATGTGCCGCGCGAGACGTCGAGCCGAGACGCTGAGCGCCTCCTACAAGACTGCGAGTTTCGGGTATGGCAAGCAGAAGCTCGTCTCGGAGTGTCCAAGCGAGAGCCCGTAATCGCCTATTTTTTCAGGAACAAGGAAGAAAAACGAAGGCTTATGGGCGCTAGTCGAACCTATATCGCCAAGCCGTGGCGTCGTGAGATTTACCTTCAACAACGTCCGTGGCCGCACCCGGTCCTCGCGCATGAGGTGGTCCACATCGTTGCCGGTGAATTTGGACGAGGACCTTTTCGCATCGCGGCGACGCTGGGCGGCCTTCTGCCCAAGTTCGGATTGATCGAAGGTGTTGCCGTTGCAGTTGCTTGGGATCTGCGCGAACAGTTGACGCCCCATGAGTGGAGCAAAGCCATGTTGGAACTGGGCAGTTTACCTGACCTCGATCAGGTGATGGGGCTCCGTTTCGGAACTCTCTCTGCGCGGCGGTCCTATTCGGCATCGGGCTCGTTTGTTCGCTTTTTGCTCGATACGGAAGGCGCTGAAGTCGTCCGGCACGCCTACCGGAGCGGAGATCTAGAGGCTGCTACCGGCGCGTCGATAGCAGAGCTTCAGAACCGCTGGCAGGTCTTTCTGCAGTCGGTTCCGCTTTCTGAGGATGGCAAAGCCCGCGTCGCCGCAGCGCTCAGTCGACGCAGCATCTTTGGGGCGATCTGCCCTCATAAGATCGCCAACCTACGCGAGCAACTGCGAGCGGAGGTCGCTGCAGGCGATGCTGCTGAAGTGCAGAATACGTGCGAGCAAATCTTAGGATTCGATGAGTCCGATCTCTGGGCCCGCGTCACTTTGGTAGGGGCGCTTGCGAGACTCGGCGATCGCGATCGCGTTCAGCGTGAGCTCAAACGGCTCGAGGATGAACCTGCCATATCTCAAATGATGGCGATGGAGCGTGTCGGAGACGCTGCTTGGGCGCGTTCCGAACTCGGATCAGCCCTGGAGAACTATCAGACCTTGCTGCGCGCATCGCCGCCCTACAGCATGATGCGTCGTCTGGTAGTGAAGCAGGAGGCGCTTAATCACGGGGGAAGACAAGCTGAGATCGTCTATGAGCTGCTTGCCGAACCGCGCAGAGTGCCCGCTCCCGTCGCGATCCACCTCGTACGGGAGCTTGCCGAGATTCGAAGCGACGGACTTGCGCCCTATCTAGAAGCTCGGCAGTGGCGTTTGGTTTCGCGCTACGACCTAGCTCTCGAGGCCACCAAAGATGCGCAGCACCGAGGTTTGCCGCACCCGTCGCTCACGTTAGAAAACCTCAAGCTTCGCGCGCGATCCTTCTTCGCTCTCGGTCGCTACCGCCTCAGCGCTGATGCGTGGTCAGAAGTTCGAGAGCATGGATCATCCAGAGCTGCCGACCATGCGGAAGCGAAAGACTGGATTGAACGGGCCAAAAGAGCCTTAGTCCACGAACGCGAACAAAAATCCAGTGTTCGCTGATATGTCGATCTGTCGGATCAGAGCTATTTATCTCGAGCGATCTAGCTGCCGGTGCCGCGCACCACAAAACGGAGGTCTTTGAAGCCGCACTGCCCAAGAGAGTAGATAATCTCCGCAAGTGTTCGAAACGGGGTCCGTTCGTCCGCAATCAACTGGATCTCACCGCGAAACGGACGGGAAGGATTTTGTTGAGCGATCTGCTTTTTGAGATCGGCCACCGCTTGGGCCTTGCGGTACAGAGGAGTGATTAAAAACCCGTTGCCGCCACCCTGCTTGTCACTTGAGTCGACCCGGCCACTTCTCAGCGTGAGAACTTCGTCACCATCCACCACGATTCGGTTTCGTGAGATCTGTACCGACAAGGCTTCGTCTAGCTGCGCCTCCGAAGTGGAATAGGGAATGCGGAGTTCTTCGCTTTCTACGATCGCCGATGCCGACGAGGAGGCAAACTGCATGATGAGGAAGACGAGTAGAATCACCATCATGTCCATCATCGGATAGATGTTTAGGAAGTGCTCCTCGTGCTCAGGTTGTTTGCGGATTTTACGTCGAACCACCGACTTTACCTGAGCCATGCTGTAGGGACGGTCGTCCTCTTCTTCCGTGTTCGACACCGCGCGCCTCCCTTACTTCGTCGCTTCCATCAAGACGGTCACCGAACCCCAGCCGAGAGCATTACGTCAGGAAACAACTCGTTTTCACCCTGATTTCGAATCGCGTCCATTGCGCCGACCAAGTGTTGAAACTCGACGAGCTGATCTGCACTTACCGTGACCTGCGTCTCGTCCGGGAACTGCTCTTTCACTCGAGCGACGCAGGTGGTGAGTGCCTCCCAATCGTATGAACCGTCAGACTTTTTCGGTACCGTGAGCACCCGGCCACCGGCGGTATTCTCACATCCGGGTGCCAGCTTTCCCCCCGAACCGGCAACGATTACCCCGTTTTCAGTGACGGTCACGTTTAGATTAAGCTGCTCTGCTGGATTCGCAGCGCGGGAACCCACTCCCCCTCGGCGATACTGCGGTAGCTGGGCAGCGACCTGCGAGAAGAACGCCACCGTCGAGCTGGCGATGAGCAGGAACATGATCAGATTCACGGTGATGTCTAAGAACGGGATGATGTTCAACTCACCGACCATTTCCGACGGATCTGGTTCGCGGAACTTGGTTCGCTTGCGGATGTAGTTCCTCTGTTGAGAGGTTAACTTGGGCATCGAGTTCAGCCCTTATTGCGAAGCGTCAGCAAGTTTTCGAGCTTCATCGTGGCCTTTTCAAGCTCCATTTTCTGCTTTTTGGCCATGCCGTGCAGAATCAAATGGGCGATCATGCAGATCACCGCGATGCCCAGTCCTAAAGCGGTATTCCACATCGCCTCCGAAATGCCGGCTGCGAGCATCGACTGCTTCTGTGCCGGATCGTCGATCGCACCGACCGCCTTGAAGGCGACGATCAGTCCCTTAATGGTCCCCAAGAGACCGATCAGGGTTGCGATATTTGCGAGTGACCAAAGCGCACCGATTCTCTTCTCCAGCTCTGGAAGCACCTCGCTCATGCGCTCTTCCATCGACGCGATGACGGCTTCTTCACCTCGGTTCACCTGAGTCAGACCGCTTTTGACGACCTGAAGGAGGGGCAGAGGAGCCGCTTCGCAAAGCTTAATAGCTCGATCGATATTGCCCGCCTGAACGAGCTTTCGAATCTGAGCCATGAATTCTCGGCTATTCACACGATACTTCGTGAGGATAAAAACCGCTCGGTCGGCGATAATCGCAAGAGAAAGGGCCAGAACAAATATGTTGATGAATGAAAATGGTGCGCCCTCGGCCAACGCATGCCAGATCTGCTGCATTTGCGAGCTCCTTATTACAGTGGCTCATGTTCGCTAAGATAGTGCACATGATTCATAAAACACTTAAGAGTGCACGAAGTCAGCATAGCGGAGCTTCGACATAAGCGATTGAAATCATGGCCTTATTCGACGTTCGTGAGCACGGTAACCCACGAAGTTTAGGGTTGTCAACGGAACAGCGGATGGGCCCGCGCAACCCCCCGAGCCACGTAAGAGGTGGTACCACAAAATCTCAAGTTCGCGCAGCACCGAAGTGCATCGAAATCGTTCCACCTAACCAACTACGGACTTCGAGGCGCTTCAATGCGCTGTCTGGCAGGCCGCATAAAGTCCCGTTGAGACTTAAGGGCTCAGAAACTCTAGAGGGGGTCAGGAACACTTCAGCCGTTCTCGGAGCGGTTCTTCGATGCAGGGATCGATATTGACTTGTCACGACGCCTCGATATTATGACCTTCGCTTTATTCTAGCCGTACAAAAGACTCGTGAAATCGCAAGCGTTCGGTCTGGAATGAGCGAGCGGTCCAGATTTGGCCGACAGGCTGGGGTGGTCGCTTGGTCAAGGTTTGAATTGCGGTTTCTAGGGGAGGAAGAGTCGCGATGTCAGCAGCTTGGCACCACTTTCAGGAGGGCGGATGGGCCATGTGGATCATCCTGTTCTTCCTCTGTATCGCCATCGGCGTAATCGTAGAGCGAGCCGTCTACCTCTACAAAAGCTCGATCAATAAAGACGTGTTTCTAGCGACTATGCAAAAATGCATTCTCGCAGGGGATATCGGGCGAGCCATCAAGTTGTGTTCTGCCGCAAACGCTCCGCTGGCTAGAATCGTCAAGTCTGGCCTGATGAAAGTGAACCGGCCCGACTCTGAAGTTCAGGCCGCAATGGACGAAGCAGCGCTACGGGAACTGCCTAAGATCGAGACGCGAACGGGCTATCTCGCATTGCTCGCCAATCTCGCGATGCTGTCGGGTCTCTTCGGTACGGTGGTGGGACTGATTACGGCGTTCGGTGCGGTGGCCAATGCGGACGCCTCCTCCAAAGCGGTGATGCTCGCACGAGGCATCTCCGAGGCGATGAACTGCACCGCATTTGGACTGCTCGCAGCGATCACTGCGCTACTCGGGTTTGCCCTGCTCAACGGAAAAACCCAGGGGCTGATCGACGATATCAACGCCGCTACCGTGCAGGTGATGAACTTAGTCGTGAACAATCGTTCGAAGGTCCAGCTTCCAGGTCAATCTTCGGGTTGAGCATACGGATCTCTTCATGGGTGGCATCAATACCGGCGGCGGATCACACGGGGGCAAGAAGTCGCTCGATAGCGAAATCCCGCTCGTTCCCTTTATCGACCTTCTCCTTTGCTGCGTCATGTTTCTCCTCGTGACCGCAGTGTGGAACAAGCTTGCGCGCATCGACGTTGATCAACAGCAGCCCGGTCAACCCCAGGCTACCGATACCCCCCCTCCCGACGAACGGGTTAAGCTGGTTTTGTCGGTCAAGAGTTCTGGCTACACACTGGCCTCCACCGCTGGAGACAGTCTGGACATCGCGAAAAACGGCGAGAACTATGACATCACCGAACTGCGGGCCAAGCTCCAGGAGCGCAAAAGACTGGAGCCAAACCGGCAAGATATCGTGGTGGCTCCCGAGGACGGCGTAGCATACATGCACGTGGTTGAAGCGATGGACATCTCAGTGGGTGAGGGCTTTCCGGAGATGAGCCTTTCTGACGGAGCTTCGCTCTAGAGCATGTTCAGGCATTCCATGAGATCACGAACGTTAGAAAATCACGGCCTTTAGGAGATATCGCGATGCCTATTCATCAGCCAGGGCGCGTACTGCTGCACAACATACCCTTGAAGTTTGTGCACGATCGCGTCGTGGGAGGGGGTAGAAAATCTCTCGACTCTTCGATCCCTCTAGTTCCCTTCATCGATTTTTTGATCACCCTAGTGGTCTTTTTGCTGATGTCTTTTTCGGCATCGGGCGAACTGATCGCCCAGAAACCGAGCATCACGATGCCGGAGGCTAGCAATGCGGTCGATCTTGAGGTGGCACCCGTGATCGCGGTCGACTCACAAGTCGTGACGCTCGACGGTCGACGTATGGCGAGTGCTACGGATCTCGCTGCCGCTGCCGAACTCGATAGAATCGATACTTTGGTGCAAGACTTAGAAACCTTGAAGCGCAACTGGAGCATCTTGCACCCGACTGAGCCTTTTCCCGGCACCGTGATCCTCCAAGCCGATCGTGATGTGGACTATCGGGTCGTCAAGAAAGTGATGTTTTCCGCTGCCCAAGCCGGTTATTCGAATATCAGCTTTGCGGTGAACAAGGTGGGGGGATAGACGATGCGTTCCTGTCGACCTCTACATCGACCCGCTCGCGCAGGCTCCTAAATCAGTGTTCCATCGGCCCCCGGACGATGAGTCGGGTTCCCGTAGTTCGACGCTGTCAGCGACGACTTCAGAGCCTTTTCCGCCGGAGCATCCCGAGATCGAAATCGTGAAAAACCGCGCTGCGGAGATCGACCGGGGCGAGCCTTTGCAGCCTGCCCGTCTGGAGCCACGTCACTCTTTCGGCAGAGCTCTGCCCTGGAAGCAAATTGCCGCAGGGATAACCCTATTGACGCTCGTGACGGGTGGATACGTCTACCGAGCGCGTCAGGAACGCGAGAATTTGAGATCGGAGTTGCGCGCTGCCTACGAAGAACAGCTTGAGGCACCCCGAGTGCGCGTTCAGGCATTTCGCGATCAGCTCATTGCCTGGATACAAGAAGCGGGACAACGGCCACCGAGTCCCTGGGCCGATCGGCGTCTCAATCTTTCAAATCTCCACGATGCTGCCGGGCTCTATCTCCGGCTCCATGCGGCAGACACTCAGACCGCAAAGTCGATCGTCTCTGGTGCGATGGCGATGGCCCCAGATGCGATCACACGATGCTTGGGTTTGGCCCCCACATCGGTCCGTGGCCTATTCGAACGAAGTGGTTTTCTGCAGCCTGAGTGGCTGAAGCGCATCGATGATGCAGACAGTCTCATGAAGTTGCGGGTCGTTCAGGACGAGCTCACCCGTCGAATCGAACGTGACCTGCCTCTTCTCGCGAATATCATTCAGAGTGACTATTTTTTGTTGACGATTCAGCATGGCGAGCAGCGTAGAGATGCGCCAGTGGATGTGTTTCTGTGGGACTTGCGCCAAAGCCAGGCGCTCCTTCGCGTTCGCACCCAGGCCTCCGGTGTTCTTCTGCCTGTTCACATCGCTGGCACGCCGCCCAGTTTAGTTCGGCCTCGGCTCGATTCAGGAGCAGCCAACGATTGTTCCATCGCCACTCAGGTAAAGCAGCTTACCGGGGAATTCTCGGTGGATGTCTCCTCCAGGCCACCCTCTCGTCTTGAGGCACAGTAACATCCGAAAAGACCCGAAGGTTTTTCGTGCCTAAGGAGTGCTGAAATCAGACTCCAACTCCCGGAGGATGTCGTCAAGCGATTCACCTTCGGCCGGGTCTGATTCATCCTCAAACTCTTGGAACAGTTCGTCTAAAGACTCCGAAGACTCTTCGGTGCTCGATGCGGTTTCTTCCTCGGTTTTCGCGGCCGGCCCTCCGACTGCAGGTTCAAATTCGAAAATCTCTTCGCCTTCATGCAGGCTCATCAAAGCCGTCACGACGCCTCGACGTTGGCATCGACGCACCCGCTCGGTGTTTTCCTCGGTCGGCGGATCCAGGCTGCAGATTTGGCCGAATAGCCCTTCTTCACATTCAGCATCTGAGGTGCAAACCGTACCTTCTCCGGCGTTCCACAGGTACGCTTCTCCATAGGTGGTCAGCGCGAGCGCCACAAGCAGCAGTGCGATGAACGGCAGCACCGCTCGGTAGAGTAGGGTGACCGGTTTTTCGAACCTGAAACTCGCGATGAACAGGTTGAGGCCGACAGGAGGCGTCAAGTATCCGATTTCGAGATTGAGCAGAAAGACGATGCCGAGGTGGTAGGGATCGATTCCGAAGTAATTCGCGATGGGCACTACCAATGGAACAACCACGACGATCGCGGAGAATATATCCATCAGCATTCCTACGAGGATCAGAAATACGTTTAGCGCTAGCAGAAAGGTGAAGGGGTCTTTGACCATGACCTCCATCGACTCGAGCAGTTTTTGAGGTACCTCTGCCTGGACTAGAAACGCGGTAAATCCAATGGCGGTAGCCAAGATCAACATGATCGCGCCCACCAACGTCATCGAATCTCGGATCACCTGTGGTAGGCGCCGAGGCGCGATGTCTCGGTAGACGAACACTTCGATCATCAAGACGTATACTGCGGTAAAAGCGGCTGCCTCGTGGATTCGGAGCACGCCCGCGACCATGCTGCCGATCAGGACGACCGGGAGCAACAGTTCCCACTTGGCGTCCCAGAGTGCAGCGGCTGCTTCTTTGGCTTCGAAGGCGCGCACCGGCATCTGATGACGAAGGCCGACGAACACAGAATAGGTCCCGAGCGCGACTAGGGTAAGCAACCCGGGCAGAAACCCACCGTAAAAGAGTTTTTCGATCAAAACACCCGCGACGACTCCGTAGAGAATCACGGGCACGCTGGGGGGGAAGAGCAGCCCTAAGGATCCGCCGGTTGTTACCATCCCGAGCGAAAACTTTTCCTCGTATCCAGACTGCCTCAGCGCAGGAAAGAGCAGTCCTCCGATCGCCACAATCGTGATGCCGCTACCGCCGGTAAAGGTGGTGAAAAATGCCGAAGACAGGAGTGCGACGATGGCTAACCCTCCCGGAAGCCAGCCGATGATGGCGCTCGAAAGCCTCACCAACCGCTTGGGCGTTCCGCTTTCGGCCATGAGGTATCCCGAGAAAGTAAAGAGCGGTATCGTGATCAGCAGCAGCGAATTGGCGAATTTTTCTCCAAAAACGTCATTGGCGGCCCCCGTGATCGGGGTGTTTTCTAGCCCGTGAAAGAGCATCATCGAAGCCGCGCCGAAGATCGCGAAGAGCGGCACGCCGATGAGGGCGAGAATGATGAACGCGGCGATAGCAATGCCAGACATTTATTGCGACTCCTCCGAGTGAGCCTCTCTCTCTGGGTCGGTATTCTCTGGGGAGCGAGTGGGTGTTCCCGAAGTGGACAGCGCGCCTAAGCCTCTCGCCAAGAATCGGCCTCCGATGATGAGGAACATGAGCGGCATCATCAGATGCGAAGCCGACTCGGGAGATCCAATAACCTCAATCCGACGCACTTCTCCGGTTGCATTCCCTGACGCTTCTAGAACAGGTTCGGAATGATGCGCTCCTAATGCACTCAACGCTGCCCGGACTCCACAAAACACAGACGGACGATTTCGCGCCTCCCTACATTCTTCGGGGCTTCCTAAACAACCCTCTCGCCATACCTGATGTCTCGCGAGCTCTTCGTCCGAAACGTCACAAACGTGTTCTGCGTTGCCGTCTACCAGCACTTGGTAGTCAAAGGGCTGCTCGCTAGCACTCGTCTGTAGCGTTGCGATCCAAAAAACAGCTGCCAGTCCAAGAGCGCTGATGCCCGCCACGACGCTCGTGAAGAACCTAATCCACTTTTGTCCTGTAGGAGGCGCTACCCGAGACAGTACGTCGATCGCGATGTGCTTTTCGTGATAGGCCGCGAGGGATGCTCCTAGAAAGGCAAGCCAAACCGTTCCTTTTTTCAGCAGTGGGTCGATCCATTGGAGTGCGGAGAGCGCTTCGTTTGCCCAGTCCACCCCAAAATCGGTCAGGTTTCTGAAGAAAGCCTGCGTTGCGGCTGCAAATACCATGGTGAGCAAGACGGCGGCCGCCAGGGCAGCCTCCCCTCGTGCAAGCCCCTCATCTAAGCGACGTAGGGTCCTCAATCCATACCTCCAACTCAACTCTCATCTCCCGCTTGCATTAAGCAGGTTCCTTTTGCAGGCAGAAGCGTGTATCGAGCTTTCGCATGCCGTCCATCGTGGGCTAGGACACGTCGATTCACGAACGCTCTCATTCCTGTCGGTTCGCGGTCTTCAGCTAGTGACTTTTGAGCCCGGGAACACCTTTGTGCCTATGAATCTAGTCTAGTGATCTCCAGCGGCGGCAGATTGAACGCGTCTAAGCAGCTCAGCCGAAAACAGCTGTCCGACGAGACGCTGCCGTGTTTGTCGGGCAGCTTGCTCCCATTCCGTTCGATGCGCCTCGATACTCACGGCTGAAATACCTCGCTCGAGTACCGTCTGGTATGCGCGATCGTCATCGCGGCGAATGGCGCGGGTCAGCAGAGAATGCGCTCGAGCCGCGGTTTCGACGACTGCTTGGCGGTGCTCTGGGCTTAGCGCATCAAGCCGCGCTTTCTTGAGCAAGGTCGCCCCAACGATGATCGAGCTGTTTTGCTCGGTCACGTATCGAAGTCGCGTGTGCCACTGCAGGCTTACGGCCGCAAGCGCCGATGCGGGGACCGCATTGACCTGTCCGGTCTGCAGTGCGGGGTAGACCTCCGGAACGCCCAGCCGGACTGGATTGGCCCCGATTACCTCTAAAAAAGTACCGAAGATCTGGTCTTCTCTCCACGCCCAAGGCCGCTGTCGAGTGAGATCGACGGGGCGTCGCAGCGGCTCCTTGGAGAAAATACGCGCCTTGCCGACGTCCCCCCAGCCCAGCAACACGTAGCCGTTACTCGTGAACAGCTCTTCGAGTTCGCCCTGCATCGCTCCGCGAATTTTGTCGATCTGCTCGTATCTCTCGGCAACCCCTGGAGCTGCTAAAACCAATATCGGGCGGGCAATCTGACTCAGGCCGGTTGTTGTGACCGCGGCCCCGTCCATCTGCCCGGCCTCCATCTTCTGAACAAAGTCGCGCTCATCCCCCTGCACTCCACCTGGGTAAAACTGTAGCTGAACCGCATTCTCGGTCCGAGTCTTCAGCTCCTGATTCCATGCGTTAAACACGCGCATCCAGGTGGAACCACGTGGGGCAAGCGTTGCAATACGCAGACGAGTGATCTCCTGTGCTCCTGCCAACCAAGCGTCGGGAAAGGGCATGAGTGCTGCGATCATGCTGAAAAGAGCGGCCCACAGTAGCGGTCGTTTCATCTGCGTCTCCCGGGCCCTACTTGCTCCGTGGGCCTTCTAAAACGAACTTCTCACCAGCTTCGACGAGGAGGCTGGCGCGCGTATTCAGTCTCCGTCAGCACACCGACTAGCGCGCACGTCGGTGTGCGTCCAGCAAAGCACCCAGATTCGCCAGCAAACCGTTCCCGGTCGGATTTTGGCGGGTCTTGGTGTCGCATAGGTGGCTGGCGATCGAGTCGACGCATGCTGCAGTAGGGCATCTCCAGGTGTGCAGATCTCGACAATGTCGGTGTTCCAAACTCAAGGTGGTTTTCAGAAGAAATCGTTGATCCGTCGCAGCAGGCGCTCCGCACGCCGCTTGGCGAGAATATTAGACAATCGACGCTCTGGAGCGATGTCTCCGGCCTCAAGGACTTCACTGAGAACGGAGACAAATAAATCTCGGTCTCGGCTCTTGATGGCATAGCTTTTGGCATAGCTGAGCAAGGTCAGTAGGGAGCGCCGTTCCGTTTGTTCGATCGCCTGATCGAACAATACTTTTGCCTTGTCGAGATCGCCTCCAAGCGACTCCGCCTCCACGACGGCCAAAAAGGTGATGCCGGCTGCGTACTCGTATTCAGGATCCAGCGCGACAGAGCGCTCCACAAGGGCCCGCGCGAAGGGTAGGTCTGCAACTAGGGCCATATCGTTGGTTGCCGAGTTGATAGCGGATCCCCAGGCGTAACCCGCCCACAGCAACATCTCTGCATCTTCGCGATCTCGGAAGTTTCGCTTCAGCCACGTTTCGAAGGGCTCTAAGCCTTGTCGAATCCGTTCGTCCATACCCTCGGCGTGGAGACCCATCTGATGTTGCGCGACGTCGCGCGCTCGCAAGTAGAGTAGCTTTGCTCTGTCTAGTCCCGCTTCGTAGGCGAGGTAGTCGCCGCGGGCATCGGCTTCGAGCGCTTCGTCTTCGACCCATCCGTAGCCGTAGGCCACATAGGCTTTGACCAAGAGCGAAAGGTAGATTTCGTTATCGGGAACCACCCGAAGCAGTCCCTCTAACTGCATGATGCTCGCTGGAAGTGCGTCTCCTGCCAGCTCGTAGTCCCACATGCCCTCGGAGGCTGAGGAGGCGCGTTCAAATAGACCTGCCGTCGAGTTCGCCGTGAAGCGGGTCAGATCGCAACCGGTGAGACCCGCTGCGGTGACGAGCATCAGTGCGGCGATCCGTTTTCTGCCCGCCGATATTGCTCTACCCGTCTTGGCCTTATCGGCTACGGCTCTTTTGGCTGGTGTTCTGACGGACGGGGTCGCGCCCAATGACATAGTCTCGGCTGAGCTTCGCATAGGACGCATAGCTATGCGGATGGTCTGTGCGTTGTCAATCCAGGTTGTGAGAACCACGTCCGCAAAATTGCGTCTCGGGGTTTATCGCGTGCCGACTAGGTTACCCACCGTCACCTTGCAGAAGTAGCCGACCATGCATATGGCTGAGGACCGAATGCGCAGTGTCGTGAAGGAAGCGGGCGTCTTGATGACGGTTTCGGTGGTCACAGCCACCGTCCTAGTGGCGATCCGTGGCCCTGCACAACCGACTGTTCAGGCAGCTGCAGTGTGCGGTGCAGAAGTACAAGGGTCGCTACCGGTTCCAGCCTTTTTATGGATTGCTCCAAAGGACGCTCAAACGCACCATCAGCAAGGCACGGCCCTGTTTCTCGATGCACGTAGCGATCGCGAGTTTGCACTAGGGCACATCGCGGGAGCGTTTCATGTTTCCATCGATCATGGCGTTCTGCCTACGAGCGCTCTCGATCTTGTCCGGGACGATCTCGTCGTCATCGCCTACTGCGATACCTCTAACGGTTGTGCCCGCTCTACACGACTTGCCGGTCTACTGTCTCATGCCGGTGCTGCCTCGGTTCGCGTTCTCGAAGGGGGAATGCCGTCTTGGATCGACCTCGGCTATGCTGCGGAAGCGGGACCATGTCGAAGCTGCTTGGATTCTTCAAAAGCCCCCTAGGTGCTTGCCTCACGCTGCTCAGTCGGTTGATCGTCGCGACTGTGTTCGCGTTTGCTGGCTGGCCTAAACTTCTGGAGCCGGACGCCTTTGCGGAGTCGATCCTGAACTACAATCTAGTTTCCCCAAATGCGGCATCCCTGATCGCTTCGTTCCTGCCGACTCTTGAGCTTACGGTGGCGGCCTCTCTACTGAGCGGCGTAGGTGCGCGAGGTGCTTCTGCGCTCGCCGCCGGAATGTTGTCGATGTTTTCACTGGCGATCGGGCAAGCGATCTTTCGAGGTATCGACATTGATTGTGGGTGTTTTGGTGACGCCTCGAGCTCTAGCGCAGATTGGACGGGGCTCGTCCGCAACGCCTTGCTGATCTTGCTCGCTCTTGTCGGCATGCTCGGCCCCGCGACCCTTCTGAACACCTTAGGTCTCCTCGGATTGCGGAGTAAATCCCCGCGAGAGTGACGAAACTTCGGTAGGAAATGTAGCCAGTTAAAACCCCGGCTTGACCACAGACCGGCTCGATACGCATCCTTTAAACGATGATTGTACGGTTCTTACGGCTGGCTTGCTTGATTCTGATCCCCACCGCACTGAGTGAAACCGCGCTGGCGACGCTAATCCAGGTCATGGACTGGGAAGACTTGGTTGAGCGCAGCCCGATGATCGTCGTTGCCGAAGTTCAGAGTCGAGACGCTCATTGGGACGATCGGTCTCGAATCGTAACGGACGTAACGCTCCAGGTGACCCAGCATTTGCGGGGAGCGACCGCTGCCGGCGGCATGATTCAGGTGCGGTGCCTTGGAGGATCGGTCGGTGATGTGGCGATGCATGTGGAGGGGGAGCCCAGTTTTGAAGCGTCCGAATACCTGCTTTTTGCCTATCGCGACAGCGAGAATCACTGGCGGACTACCGGGATGTCCCAGGGGGTCATGGAGATCGACCGCAGATCGGGTGAACCTTTCGTGATTCCCGGAGGAGGCGGGCTTGCCCTCACCCAGCGAGTGGGAGGCCGTCTCGCTCCTGCGCAGGCTGCTCTAACAAAGCCTACCCCGATGCGAGAAGTGCTCACGAGGGTACGCTCGTCGATTTCGCGAGAGGGTGACTGAGGCGTCGAATGCGGAAATCTACACCGGCTCCGCCCCTCTCTTTGAGATCGTCGTTCATGCTCGCCATAGCGCCTCTGAGACGCGTTTCACTCGCGCTGTTCGCCTGGAACCTGGGCATGCTGGCCTTTGTCCCGACCGTTGCGGCTTTTACGCAGAGCGAATCGGAAGAAGGTGCCGGTCTTGAGTGGTTTCAACCCTGCGTGACGTACTCGATCGATTTCCGAGGTAGCGTCGACCTGTCGATGGAAACCGTTCAGTTGATCGTCGAGGATTCCTTCAGAGCCTGGACCGAAGTTACCTGTGACGGAGTTTCTGTGGGCATCACCGCGGAGGAAAGTTCCGACAACGCAACCTGTCAGAAAGCAGAGTTCAACTCCAGCGACGGCAACGTAAACACGATTGCGTTCATCGATAACTGGAGTGAGCTGGGCTACGACCCGGCCGCTTTTGCGTTGACCACGGTCTTTCACAACCGAAGATCCGGAGAAATCCTCGACGTCGATCTACAGGTTAACGAAAACTTAGGCCCCTACGCGATCTGTCCCGCGCCCGGAGGTTGCTCTCAGGAGTCTGACAGCGTCGATCTGCAAAATGTGATGACGCATGAAGTGGGTCATTTTTTCGGTCTAGGCCACTCGAACGTCATCTCGGCTTCGATGTATTTCGCCAGTCGTCGGGGAGAGATCGGCAAACGATTCTTGCGGGCAGACGATATCGCCGGACTCTGCTTCATCTACCGTGATGGATTCTCGAATGAATGCAATTTCTCCCCCCGCGGCGGACTAGACCTCGATTGTGAAGAAGAACCTGAGGGGGGAAGTGGTGGCGGCGGAGGTTGCTCCTGCGGCGTTGCTGGCGATTTCCCCGGGAGTTACGCATTGCTCCCGATCGCTGTTCTTGCTCTTCTCTTGCGACGACGACGGAGTATCCGAGGAATCCGCTAATCGAACCTACCGCGACCTATTTCTGGAAAATGAACTGCATGCGGCGGTTTTGAGCTCGGTTTCTCGGGGTGATATTGGGGACCAATGGTCGGCTTTGGCCATATCCACGTGCGCTGAGGCGAGTGGAAGGCACTCCCAGGTCGATGAGGCGTTGGCGTACGAGTTCTGCACGTTGCTCAGAAAGTCGCATGTTGCGCGCGGAATCTCCGGAATTGTCGGTGTGACTCTGAATCTCTAACGGGTCGAGTTCGGGGTTTGACAGCAGTACATGGGCGATTTCTTGCAGGATCGAGTCACTTGCGTCCGAGAGCTGAACGCCACCAGATTGGAATTGAATGCGCCCCCGAACCTGAAGTCCACGGGGTCGAATCTGCACCCGAGATCGACGAGGTACTGCCGCAAGAGTGATCTTGAGCTCGCGTTCGTTTCTTGATTGGATCTCAAAGGGCACGACCTGAGTCATGTAGCCCTCGGCTTCGAGCCGAATCCGATAGGATCCCGGTCGCAGTTGCTGGAGACGAAAGTGCCCGTCTGAATCCACCGAAACGCGCTGCGCCATACTGCCGATCAGCGCTGCATTGACATTGGCGATCGGCGATCCGGACTCCGAAACCACCGTTGCGTTGACCGCTCCCTCGCGAGGAAGCGCTACCAGAGCACATCGAACCTCGATCAGATGTTCGCCCTCTTCTAGCTCCTCGCTCGGAAGCGTGGCGGTACAGTTGCCCGGCTCATAATCAGGATGGGTGATCTGCATCGCCACCGCTCCCGGAGGGAACCGATAGCTCACGAAACTCCCGTCTGCACCGGTTACTTGCCCGCTCAACTCGGGCACGTCGAAGTTCACGACCGCGTCTGAAACTGCGGTGCCCAGGCCCTGCTCCACCACCCGACCGCGGATGCGACCCATGACGGGTGGAGGGCCGGGTACCTCGATCTCGCGTACCCGCTCGACCTGAACCGGGGGAGGGACCACCGGAGTTCGAGTGTCAAAGGCATAGGAAGCGGCCATCATGATCGTGTAGGGAGCGGTGCCGGAGAGCTCCCGCACAAAATCATCGGTGCCGGTCAAGCCGACATCAGCCCCCAAAGTGAAGCCCAGGCCTTTGACCGGAGGTGCGACCCTTAGCCCCAGCGTCAGGAACATCGGGAACGAGGAAATCCCGGAGCGATCGAGGCAGCCGTCGTCGGATGCGTCGCCAGGAACGAAGAGGCAGTCGTAGCCTTGCCGGTTCACTGGAACGGACCAGCTCCATTCGACCAGTGGGCTCAGGAAAAAGTCATCCGTCACCTGTAGCGGAGCCTCAAAGCCCAGGGCGAGATTGAGAAAATCCGTTCGATTGATTCCGAGCGAGAAGCGCTCTACCCGTGTGACGAGATGCCTGGTCTCCTGCGCGATCGGCAACGGATCCGTGAGGCCGTTGTATCTTTTGGATTCGACATCGTCGATCAGCGCCTCGGAGTTGTCGAAGTAGTACTGAACGTTGAAACGGCCGATCAAAGGGATCGAGGTCGGTAACTCGCGAAGATCCGCTGAGAGGTTGCCCCGTAAACCGACGCTTGTGCTCTCAAAAACAAATCCGATATCGCCAACGGTATTCAGCAGTTCGAGCGACAGGTCTCCGCCCACCGTGAGAAAGGGCAAGACACGATAAAAGCCTTTGGCTCCAAAGCTTGCATCGCCAAGTACCTGGAAGAGCTCCGGATCGCTTGTGGCGTTGGAATTCGCGTAGCTTTGAATGCTCGCAAAAACCTCAAGAACATCGAGAGGGGTCCAGCTCATCGAAAGTGAGCCGCCTACGTGTTCGTGATCGTCCCCGTTTTCAAGAAAATCGTTCGAGAAGAAGAATTCCGAGGCCAGCTGCACCCTCCAAGAGGATGTTGGTCCCGAACCTGCATCCACCACCCGAATACCTCCCACGGGACCGTCATAGGTGTTGGTGGCGAGAAAACGATTCCTCCATCGCGTCTCTTCCCTGGTACGCGGTTTCTGTGGAACGCTCGCAGGCTGGCTCTGTGCGAATTCAACTGCTGCTTCGGTCGTCCCCTCGCTCGCATCGTCATCGACTGTGTCGTCCGTTGATGCAGGGGGGCGTGCGTCAACCTGGGCGGGAATATCAAAGGCTTCGCCCTCCAATTCTGAGTCGGCAGCGGCCTCCTCATCCATAGCGTCTCCGGCTAGTCCAGCAGGAACTACGCTGCGCTGGGAAGTTGACTCGATCGCATCATCGTCAAACTCGTCATCGAAGGCGTCGTCATCGAAGGCGTCGTCGTCGAAGGCGTCGTCGCGACGGTTTGTTGAAGGCGGAGGCGGAGCGGAGTCGTCGAACTCGTCATCAAATGCATCGTCAAACTGGGCAAAAGCAAACTCAGTGTGAGTGCTCAGCTCCAAACCCAGCAACAGTACGAAGATAAGCCAAAGCCGCATCAACAGGTTTACGCGCATCCGAGAGCTCCTCACCCGGAGTCGGTTCTCAAGGCTCGACAGAATACGAACTTTCTACATCATTGCGCTGTGTTCGTCCATCTACGCGCTATGTTCATCCATCCGGATTGACCGAGATGCTCGATCGAGTTTTGCTATCGACTCGGTTCGTTGACCGTTAGCTGCACACTGCCGCTTGGCGGGATGACTACCGGTTGTCGAGTCCATGTAATTCCGTGTTCAGGCTCAAATCGCGCCGAGTATTGGCCCCCCTCCAACTCAATCGTACACGAGCCTTGACGCACCTCGCAGGAACGGACCGATCCCCCAGCTGATGGCTCGAGTACCAAACGACCGTCAGGTGCTTCACCGGTCGCGGTTTGAACCGACACGAGCACCTGTGCGTCCGCCTGAGCGACCGAGTTGGGGACCACAATAGCGAAGAGCAAGACCGCTGTGGCAGACATCCGAATTGGATGACGCACGAATGAAATCGTTCGTGTGTACCCCTCGCGTGCCAACCGTTTGTCGTCAGGTTGCACTGTCTGCATCGATCCCGCCTGCATCGATCGTTTTCGGACGAGGCGCTCGGTTCACCTGCAGTTCTGGATCGATCTCCGGTCGGGGAGGTTTGTCGGGAATGGGCAAGGCGCCTTGATGATCTATCAGATGATCAAAGAGCCCTGTGGACACGATAGTTTCTGAACGCTGGGAAGCTGCCGGATGCCAACTGGCGATTTTAGACGGACGACTCAGCATCCCGTCCAGGTGCACGTAGCCTTCGGGGGCGTGTCCCCCAGAGGATCCCCCTGCATCATAGGGTCGCATGCTGGGTGGACGCATCAAAGATGCGGATGCGGCTGCTGCGTCATCGGGCGTGCCACCGGCGGCCTCATCGGTCCCCACATCGGCAACCTCCAACTCACTCGAAACGACATTCCAGGCCGATTCGTTCGAATCCTCAAAATCACTTGTCGGCGTCGAAGGTTCGTCGATTTGTACGGAGACAGGAAGGTCCTGTCGCGAATCGACCTCCAGCGAGCTGGTTTGGGAGGCGTGATCCTCCGCATCAAAATCCCAAGGGCGCTCCATGGTTTGGGTTGACGTACCGTCGAACTCATCCTCGGAGGCTACCCGATGTGATTCGATCGCCGGAACGTACCCGAGGGCATCTTCTCCCGGGGTCTCGCCTGCGGTGGATGCCAAGATTTCGATTCCGCTGACCTGAGCCTGATTGCTGTCTGTCTGTAGATTCTCTCCAGCAAAAGTATCGTGCTCATGTCGGTCGTCATTGTCATCGGCGGGATACGAGTGCACGTCGCCAGTTTCGACGTGCACAAGCGATTCGTCGAAAGACGTCACGTCCTCCTCGATCGGATCTTCCCGGGCGGCCTCGGAGGCCGATGCTCCATGGCGAAGTGTTAAGATATGCTCAAAAACCAGCTGGCTCTGAGGGTCCATCTCGAGCTGTTCGAGTACGATGTCGAAGCGTGCCTCGGCCACACGCTCGCTTCCCCCGTCGAAGGAAGCAGACGCGATCGCCCGGCCTCCGAGAGCGACCGTGTTGTCCGCGAGAACAATCGCAAACGTGATCGAGGCTCCCTCATCAAGCGGCTCTGGGCCGTACAGGATCAACCGCTCGTCGTCGATCCGATCCGTGAGCCCTTCAGCCATTTCCGCAACGTCTGTAAAACCGGTGAGCACCGTCAGTGTATCCGTCATTCGCTCTCCAGCTCCTCGTCCAGGGCGGAATCCGGCTCGCTGCTCCCGTCGGCGAGCAAGACCTCCACTCGATGTTCTGCTTCCTCAAGTCGAGTAGCCCCCAAGCGGGCTAGGCGTATGCCGTTTTCGAACGCGCAAAGTGACTGTTCGAGAGGCATATCCCCCGCTTCAAGACGTTCCACCACCGACTGGAGGCGATCCAGGATCTGCTCGAAGGGCGCGTCGTCGGAGGTTGGCTGTTCGGAGAAGTCGGAATGTTCGTTCATTAGAGCCCTATGCGAATCCGAAATACTGCTGAATGGTATACCAAACCCTGCATTTTTGCCCGAAGATATCCAAGTCCAGCGCCTATCCAAAATGGGCCCGCTGTTCGGATCTCAGAGCCGGCCTCCAAACCTATTCCGTGAAAAAGATCGCTGACCGAGGAGTGAAATCGAGTGCCGATGAGAACGCCTCCGCCCCACGACACGTTGGCGTAGGCCATTACGCGCTCCACCACCAAACGTTGAATCCCGAAAACGACCTGGGCGCGCGCCAGCAGATCGTTACTCCCCAGTTGGTAGGACCTACTGCCGCCTTCGCCAAGGAGACTGAATCGAAGCCATCGATGGGAAAAGTGACCGCCGAAGGCAAGTGCATGCACGACCCCGGCTCCCGCTCCGTCACGCAAACGGTAGCGCACGTAGCCGAGTTCTACGCGAGGACCCAGCCAAGGACTGTTTGTTGCCTCGGAACGCGATCGCTCGGCGGTCGCAGGATCCTCTGGGTGCACCGGTTCCTGGCCCGCGTCCCCCAACGCTTCGTCCTCTCGAGCTGTTCGCGTTAGCGCTGTTCGTGGATCGGAGAGTGCGTTACTCGACTCCGCTAAAACTGGGTTCGGACAGAGTGAAGCGAGGGTAAGTACCCAAGGCCCGACGGTGAACGTCCGAAGTCGCAAGCTACTCTTTCCCAGCCAAGTCCGGATCCTCTGGATCGACGCTGAGCGCCCGAAGCATTTTTGTCACCTCGCGCTCGTCGAGATCAGGCTTCGCCTCGAAGACTACCCGGACGACGCCTCCTCTTTCGCTGTCAAAATAGGCGCGGCGCAAAAAACGCATGTCGAGGTCTCTGAATGATAGGAACTCCGTTCCCTCGTTACCACCATCTGTGACGATCGGACGTTGCGGAACCAGAATGGACTCCTCCGCCGCCGCGGTGCGTTCAGCTTGCGTGGCTCGATTCAATGCGTTTCCAGAGATCACCTCGGCTTGGCAGGTATATTTCGGAGTGAATCCTGAATCCGGAGAGAAACGCTCTCCATCGGCGTCGATCTGGAGCAGTGTCCTGCCATCGTCTGACGAAACTAGGCTCCAAGGAGGAGCCAAATATCGCAGAATGTAGGCTCCGAGCGACATTCGAACCGTGACCTCGTCAAGTTCGGCGTAGGCGCGGGATGCTGGAGTGCCGCATCCAACGGAAAACAAGGCGCCACAGATGAGACATACGCTCAAGGTCGGCCGGAGTGCATCTCGGGACGCAGGAGCATAGGTGCTCTGGACCATGCTTCTCAAAACTCTCTTGCCAGCGCGAGCGCTCATCGAATTACAACCTCGAGATTCCTTCGCTCTAGCTCCAGCTGCCTGAAGACTGAACGGCACCACCCACGCTCTACTTGACCCGCCCCTAGGGTTGCTCCGCAGCCGGCCGAAGGTCAAGAACTCCGAGAAGCCTCGCAGGTCCCGTCGCCCGCCATGATCGACGCCTCTCATTCACAATGACTCACGCGCCTGTGCGGCATCGGTCTCAGAGGGACACCAGAGAGCCAGCGACAGACCCACGATTCGTTGCAGTGCTGCTTCGGACGCGGTAGAAGCCGTCTCGCCATGACCGGAACGGTCGTCACTCCAGGAAACTACGACGGGGTCCATCTCGGTCATCAGGCACTGGTAAAACGCGCGCGAACTATCGCCGAGCGAACCGGTGCGGAGCCAGCTGCGATGTTCTTCGACCCCCGTCCAGTGGAAGTGCTCGCCAAGGAGCGAGCGCAACCCGCTCTCACGACGACCGAGCGCCGACGTGAACTGCTCCTGCGCTCCGGAGCGTCCCAAGTCCTTGTCAAACGCTTTGATGAAGCCTTTGCTGCACTTTCCGCGGAAGCCTTTGTGCAGCAGATTCTCGTTGAGCAGCATCAAGCGGAAGCAGTGGTGGTGGGGCCTGACTTTCGTTTCGGCCAAAACCGAAGTGGTACGGTAGAGACACTCAAGAACCTTGGCGGTGTGTTTGGATTCAAAGTGGACGTGCTCAGTCCAGTGAATCTCGACCATCAGCGAATCTCATCGACCCTCGTGCGACAGAAGCTCCGAGAAGGCGATGTTGCGACCGCGGCTTCCCTGCTGGGACACGTTCATGACATCGATGGCGAAGTGATCACCGGCGCGATGCGTGGAAGAACGATCGGATTTCCGACAGCAAATCTTCGACTTCCTGAAGTGATGGTACCTGCAGACGGCGTATACGCCGTGGTGGCGCGCCTCATTGACGAATCCATCCTCCGACCCGGAATAGCCAATCTAGGTGTTCGACCGACCGTCGACGGTGGCCGCTCTTTCGAGGTTCACCTATTCGATTTTTCGGCAGAGATCTATGACCAAGTGCTGAGGGTTGGATTTGTGTCGCGTATTCGCTCTGAAATTCAGTTTTCGGGTCTCGACGCACTGCGAAAACAGATAGTGCTCGACGTGCAGCAAGCGAGGCTGGACTTGGGGGTGGTGAGTCAGGACTGGCTCCGATGGCTCTAGCGCCCGCGGCCGCCCAGGCACGCCATAGAGCCGCTTACCTTCGATGCTCGTCGCTCAACGTACCAAGAAGTACGCCTTCGCTCCTGCGCTTCGAGGGCGCTGGCTCTCTGACATCCCTGGACGGCCGCGGGGGTTGCGACAAATGCACGCCATAGAGCCGCTTACCTTCGATGCTCGTCGCTCAACGTACC
>JBCCEA010000032.1:0-42523 GCA_039030515.1 Myxococcota bacterium
CACCACTGTCTTGATGTGACGTTTGGCGAAGATCGAAGAGGCATTCGCAAGAAAAACGGAGCACAGAACTTCGCTCTCATCAACCGATATGCGGTCAGTATTCTTGAAATGCGACCCTGTCAAAATGAGTGTAGCGATGAAAAAGCGAAAAGCGGCTTGGAGCCAATCCTATTTCATTGAAGTCCTAGCTAATGGTTTTCTCCAGATTTAGATGCGCTCGCCCTGCGTTGTGACAGAGCCTTATTGAGGGGGTTTATGAAATCTAGGGACTGCCCGCACCAGGGGTTTGCATCTGTTGGAGTTGCTGCAGAATCTCAGGAGGAATGTCCCCAGTAGGTGAATTGGGTGCGACGTTCAGAGGTCCAGACCCTTCGTCGCCTTCCTCTGACATTTGGAAACTCTCTTCGTCTGGCATCATCTTCTCTTCGATGCCTTGTGTGACGATGTAGATCAGATCGTTGCCCTGACGTTGCAAGTATGATCGTCCTTCGCCCTCCGCAGTTCCACCTAGTAGGAGCGTGATCTTCTCCGTTTCGGGTGGGGTGGCATCGCCAGTCGTAGACTGCACTTCGCTTAGGTCAGAATCATCAGGGGCAGCATCTTCATCAGGAGTACTATCGGACTCGGTGAATACTAGTATTGCCTTAGCTCGAGGCTCTTCCAACCCAGCGTTCGAAACGGTCAACGAGGGTTCAGCAAAACCTGTAGCGCTTAGACTAACCAGGCTTCGTACGTGGCCCTCAACTTTGCTCGATGCCAATTTCTCGACTGCATGCTCATCCGAGCCCAGGAGTTGCTCCCAGTCATCTCCATTGCGACGAAAACCATACGCTCCATTTTGGCTTTCGAAGTGAACCTCTGTGATATTTTGAAGTTCGAGATCTACGACGCGTCGGTTCCGCCAATCGTCGAGATCCTTGTTAAAGGCGTACTTGATTGAACCTTTTGCGTTGTAGACTCGATCTTCTCCCGCTGCACGCACCATGGTATTTCCACCGCGAAATGCCCCCAGCAAGAGCGTGGCGACGGTTTCATTGTCGCGTTCTATTTTCACTTGAACTGCGTGACTTTCGTCCACTTCAAGGCGTGCATGGTTCTGAGCGCGAGTTGCTGCCACGCCGCGGATGTCTAAAGATCCAAGCTTGCTCAGTGCTGTTTGCACTGCAGATTCGTTCGCTTCGGCGTCTAGCGGGAGCTCAATTCTCCAAACGTCCTCTTTCTTTACCAGACGAACCTTGTTTTCGTCCGGTCTCGTAATCTCCACAGCGGTGATCTCCGAGTCGTCGATATCTGGAATGCTAGTTTCCCCCTGGGAGTCTGGGCGAGTTTCGCTGCGATTTCGACCCACCCAGGCGGTCAGGCCGACAAGCGCTATGAGGACCGCGACGGAAGCGGGCAGTCGGTACTTCATCAAATTCACGGTAGCTTCCTCCTCAGTTTCTAGCTCTTTATGTTCGCCTCGGCCTAGCGATGATGTTCAGAGTGGATTGTGCACGAGCGATGTCGCGTCAGTTTCCTCGACAACGAGATATCAAGCTCGACCGGGCAAAAACAGTGTTCGAGTTCTCAATCCAGCTTAACCGTGTTTCGCTTCGAGATCCGAGAGCGCCACCGAAACACTCCGATTAGGGCAAAGAATAGAGGGATACCGAGGGTGTTTGCCCAGCGGTATAGTGCCTTCTTGCTGTTCCATTTTTCGCCCTCATCCTTGAGACGTTCGATGGCTCGTTCACGGTCGCTGATGGCATCCTCTGCAGCTTCCAAATTGTTTTCGTCGATAGCGGCTCGAGCAGTGTCCTCGGCTTCTCGAGCAGAACGCTCGGCCTCCTGTACTCCGGCTGGCACCTCGAGTGCAGGTTCCTCCACGGTTTTTGCACGCACTGCGATGAGATCGTTGTCTTGCGCGAGCCAGTCGACTGAGTTCAGCGAGAACGCCCCGAGCGATGATCGCCCCACCTGAGTTCCTGCTTGATTGTCTGGTAAGAACACGTCCGTGAGGAACATCCCTGTCCCGGAGATCAGGATGCGTACGGGTCGACCGGCGCGCTCGGCTTGCGAACTCTCCAAATCTTGGCTTGAGTTTGAGGAGTCTTGGCCTGAGTTTGAGCTTACCATGGCTGAAGGAAACGCGTTGGGCACTCGTCCCTCCACGGCTACCGCAATGGGAAACGGCCCGACCTCTGCGGGACGAGGCCACTCACCGAGAGGGCGAGGCGAGAGGCGGATGGTTTCTGAGTCAGCAAGCCAGGAGTACTCGCTGGAGCTCGCGATCACGGTTCTTGTAACACCTGTTTCTTCGTCGAATGATTCACTGAGCTCAAGCTGGCTCGGGAACGGCATGGCTGTCGAAGTGATCCTAAATGCTACCGGATGAGCCTGCTGGGCGTCGTCGAAGCCGACGATCGGTAGAGCGAAGTACGGCATTTGTATCTGCACACGCATTCCGCCTAGATTTGTTGGGGTCGGTATAGGTTGACACTGCCGGTCGAGAATCAACGCATTCTTTACACGAACACCCCACGGACTGATGAGCTGGTTGACTCCTGTGTCAACTCGGCTTGCGGAGGCGGTCTGAATGTTGTCCACGGCCACTTTATGTGTGCCGCCAAAAAGACCGAGGCTGCCTCCCGCCATGACGTAGTCGTTCAATCGGCGGAGTGTGCCTTCGCTGAGCGACTCGGTGGGATCGACTACAAGCACCGCCGCGATCTCGCTTGGGTCTATGGACTCAGTCGCGTCGATATCTTGTAGTTCGTATCCGGGAAGCCAACTGCCGAGATTGCTCATTCCTTCGCTCAGAGTCGCACCGCCACCAACGCTGAGTACGCCTACCGTTTTCTTTTCCCCGGAAAGCTCCTTAAGAGTGGTCGTAATTTGGTATTCCAAGCCACTGGTGTCTCGATCGACGTTGATCGCTCGGCGCTCTCCTAGGTATTGGATGACGAAGCCGCGATAACCTTCCTTGTAAGTGAAGCCGTCGTTTTCAAAGTCCTGTACGCGGAGCCTTATGAGTCCAGCTTCTTCGGCCTCGAGTTGTTCCTCCTCTTCGTCCGGTGTGACCACTTTCACCCGAATGTTTCCATTCGAGGCGGCTTCATACTCCGAGAGAATGTCCCGTATGTATTGCTCTACATCCGGAGGAGGAAGGTCTTCGGTAAAGTAGGCGGTAATCTCGAGCTGATCCTCTAGGGAACGGGCAAGTCTTCGCGAACCCTCCGAAAGCGAGAAAAGCTCGTTTCGAGTGACGTCGATCCGCTGCGCGACTCCGAAGGAGCCGAGCACGTTGACCAGGGCAAGGATGCTCACCAGTACGATGAGGTAGGTGATGGATTCCCCAGCCAACTTCGTACGCTGACTTTGATTCCTCGGAGTGTTGCCGTTCACGATCAACCCCTCCAACGACGGCTCTCAAGCGACCGAAATGCGATAGCTAGTGAGATACCGATGATGGTGAAAAAGTAAAAAAGGTCCCTAGTGTCGATAACCCCACGAGCCATGTTGCGTAGATGGAAATCCAGGGACAGCCATTGAGCGGTGCGCGCGGCCCAGCTGGGAAGAAATGGCAAAATCTGCCCGCAAATCCAAAACACAAACCCCAGAAAAGCCGCAACGAAGAGTGCGATCAGCTGATTGTTGGTAAAGCTTGAAGCCATCAGCCCCAAGGCCAGTAGGGCGCCTCCGTGTAAGAAGATCCCCAAATAGCCTCCCAATACTGGGCCCCAGTCCAATGTACCCAAGGTCGATACACTGATGGGGTAGGGGAGCGTGAGGAGAAGAAGTGTCGAGTAGAGTCCCATCACCCCGAGATACTTGCCCAGCACGACTTCCCAGTCCTTGACCGGCATCGTGATCAAAAGCTCCAGAGTACCCGTACGGCGTTCCTCTGCGAGGAGCCCCATGCTTAGTGCTGGAGCCGCTAGGATCAGAAACATTGTCAGAAGCTGAAAGAGGTCTCTAACGGAAGCGCGGCCCATAAGAAAAAAGCTCTGCCAGAAAAAATAACCAAGCAGCAGCAGCACGATGCAAATGACGATATACGCGACGGGTCCGTTAAAGTAACCGAGGAGTTCGCGCTTGGCGATGGTAAGCGTATTGCGCATCACTGACCTCCCTCCTCTGAAGTTTCTTCTGACTCTCTCGAAGTTTTGTCGTTGGCGAGGTTGACCTCTTGCGCTCGTTTGCCTGACTTCTCTCGGCTAGCAGAAGAAGAAGAGCCAACGGTCAAATCCTTGAAGACCGCGCCGAGATCTCGCGAGGTAATTCGCAGTCCCACCAGCAGTAGATCGTGTTCAACGGCAGCGCGGAAAATCTTGGGTCGCAAATCTTCAGATTCTGCTGCTTCGATGTCGAATACCAACTCGTCGCCACGCTCAAAAGACTTGAGATGCTTCACTCCCTCGAGTTTGGAGAACGCCGTGGACGCTGCCGAAGTTACGGAAGCTTTGTCTCCTCCGCGCGAACCGGTGACGGCAATGATCGCCTCCACCCGGGCAGATTGGTTTCGCTGCAGTGCCTCGGGTGCGTCGTCCGCGACGATCGTTCCTTCATTAATAATGAGTACTCGGTCGCATGTTCGTTGAATCTCACCCAGATCGTGGGTGGAGAGGATCACTGTTTTCTCTCTCCCAAGATGACGAATTAAGTCGCGTATCTCAGCAGCCTGATTTGGGTCGAGCCCGGAAAGAGGTTCATCCAAAATGAGGATTGGCGGCTCGTGAATCAACGCTTGAGCTAGGCCAACGCGCTGCCGATATCCCTTTGAGAGGGCTCGGATTTCCTTGCCGATTACATCCCCTAGGGTTGTCGCATCGACTGCGTTCTTGACCCGGCGTTTCGCCTCTTTACCCTGAAAACCCCGCATCGCTGCGATGAACTCGAGATACTCGACAACCATCATATCGGTGTAGAGCGGCGTGTGCTCTGGCAGGTAGCCGAGTGCGGAGCGGACGCCGAGAGAATCTTCGAAAACATCGCACCCATTGACCCGAGCCGACCCAGACGTCGGGGAGATAAAGCAGGTCAAGATCTTCATGGTCGTGGTCTTGCCAGCGCCGTTCGGACCTAGAAATCCGAGTACCTCCCCGCGGCGAACCTCGAAGTTCACATCTTTGATCGCGAAGACGGAGCCATAACTCTTGGTCAGATTCCGCGCCTCGATCATCACATCGGACATTGCGAAGCCTTCTCCCGTTGTTTCACCCGCGGTTTCATGATGAAAGGCGAGCGGGCGCAGATGGTAGTGCGAAGCAACTTTGAGTCAAGTCATTCGCTTGGACGGATGCGCGCACCCTGTGTTCGCGGATCTGTCGACTCAGTGGGCGCATAGAGGCTAGACGGCGGCTTGCTCGAACTCACGTTTCGACGCGATCCAAACGAGGAGCGCCAGCGCGAGTGTTGTGGCGCCAATCAAGATGAATCCGTGCTCCCATAGAGTCAGCGCCGGTATCGGAGCGATGAACCGAGCGGCCTCTTCGCCAACGATCTTTTGCACACCGGCAAGCTTCACCGCGTGGTGCTGCATTGAGATGAGCCGAGCGTGACCTGGAAGCAGACCGCCAAGTAATTCAAACACTCCAATAAATACGACCCAAACACTTCCGGAATTCCTGGGCATCAGAGATCCGAAGATGATCGCCCACGCAGTATAATAGGTCGCTAGCCCCGTCATGGCGCTGAGCGCTCGGAGGGTATGTGGCAACTCGTCGATGACAAGCTCTGGTGTGCCCAAGAACACGCCGAGGTGCACAAGGCCTACGCCAGACGCGAGTAAGGAAATAGCGAGTACAGAGCTTGATAGCCACTTGCCCAATGAAATCGTATATCTCGGAATCGGACGGCAAGTCAGATAGGTCGTAGCTTGCGATTGCATGCCGTCTGTAAATGCACCGGAACCGAACAAGAAAGGGATGAAGTAGATTAGAAGCCCGAAGAAGCCGTTTCGAATACAGCCCTCCATCATATACCGAGAAAAATCCAGCGTTTGCTCTCCTGTCAAGTTCCCGTTGGCAGTGGTGAGACCGTTATAGCGGAGGACCAAGGTGACGAGGACGATCAGGAAGATAACTCCTAGGCTAAGATGGATTTTGCGCCCTCGACGCATAATCCTCCAGTGGAGAGAGGTGATGGACAGCGTAGCGGCGGCCGGAGATGGCGGGTCGGATGTTCGAGATAGTAGGGATGCTGCGAGACCTTTGCATGAGCCACGATCGCGCTTGCCCCTGAACTCGCCCGCGTGCTGGTGCATTTTGGTACTTGGTTGTACTTTGGTACTTGGTTGTACCTTGGCACTTGGTTGCAGGGTATCGACTGGTTGCAGGGTATCTAGCGGCGCTGTTTTCGGTAGTCGGACCGAGCCGGCTGCGCGCCCACTCCGCTCCACTAGCATATGGAACAACGCCTCTAGATTGGCGTCCGGACTGATGATCGACGTCACTTCCAGTTTGCTTGTGACGCTGGCTTGAACGATTTGCTCGTACGCCCGAGAAGGTTTCGCGGTAGCTACTGTGACCCTGTGCTCCTCTAAGTAGATCGCGCGCACGCCGTCCACTTGAGCCATCATTGCACCGAGAGCTCGGGGGCTATTGCAAACGACTTGGATGTGGTGAGGACAGTCGTCGAGTAGTGCTCGAATTTCGGACGATGTGCCCTTGGCAACCAATTGTCCCCGAGCGATCAGCAACAACTTGTCGGTGATCGATTCGACTTCGTGCAGAAGATGGGTTGCAAAAAGCACCAGTCCGCCTCGGTCTCCACATTTTTTCACCTGTTCAAGCACGATTCCCCTCGAAACGGGGTCGGTTCCGACGAGTGGCTCGTCCAGTAGTAAGATCTTGGGGTCATGCACCAAACACTGGGCGAGCTTCACGCGCTGCCTCATTCCCCGGCTGAACGATTCAATCCGGCGGTACATCACATCCCGAAGGCCGAGTTCGTTGAGAATGAATTGACTCCGGTCCCGTATTTCTTCTCGTGGTACGCCCTGTAGTTCAGCAAGAGAAGAGACGAACTCAAGAGCGGTTAACCCGTCGTAGAGCGCATTCGTATCTGGGCAAAATCCGGTGTGTACTCGGCTCACTCGGCTGAGGAATGGCTGCTCTTCAGCGATCTCCACTGTTCCCGTACTTGGCTGTAACTGCCCTGCAAGTAGTTTGAGAAAAGTGGTTTTTCCTGAACCGCTAGGGCCAAGAAGGCCCCAAATGCCAGGTTCGAGTTGTATGCTTACATCCTGCAGAGCTGTGACCTTGCCATGCCACTTGGTGAGGTTTGTTGCTCGTATAATGTAAGGTGTTGAATCAGAGGCGATCGTCAACGAACTACCTCAGCCTGCTCTAGGCGCTTCAGGGCACCCAATACAGCGAAGAGCGCGGCTGTGATGAGAACCGTCAGTGCTTGAGACCAATGAAGGGCTGAATCGGATTGAATTTTGAAAATCGCATCGTTTACCTCGGCGAGTAGCGTCGGAACGGATGCGAGTAGGAGCCATGGCCATCCAGAGGTTCCCTGGCTTCTCAAAAGGGCTGTTGCATGGACCATGTTCCCGAGGACGTGTGGGACGATGAAGAGCACGAGCCATACCCCCATCGTTATCGCTCGGCTGCTGCTCAGTGACGAAATGCCGACCGAGAGACAAGCGACGATGGCGGAGGTGAATATCGAAGAGGTCGCTGCTGGAAAGAGCACGCCATAGGCTTCAAGCGGCGTGAAATTCGGATCGTTTGCTGCGGAGAGGATGCTGAGCAGGATGCCGGTTGCCGCGGCAGGTATAAAGGTAACTGCAAAGCAGGTGAGGGCGACAGCGCCGATCTGCCCTGCGAGGTATTGGGCGGGAGTTGTCGGTTTGACAAAATAGAATCGGAAGATGCCGTTCCGAAGATCGTCCGCAATCGCGACACTGCCTGATCCCAAGCTGACCAAGGCCACAGGGATCCAGATGAGATAGCGAAATACGACGGACCACACGGGCAACTCGAAGGCTCTCGCAAATCCGGCGGCGAGGAGCACTGTCCAGCAGCTGAATACGGCAATTCTCACGAGCCAAGATCGGGACGCACGACGAAGGCAATGACGGAGAAGCACCCAGACGTTGTTGCTTGTGGGAAGCCGTTTGCCTACGTATGGTCGATAACCCAGGTCTCGAACCGTCATCGGAATGCAAGCTAGTCGACCCCTTCAAGCGGGGCAATCAATCCAAGGCTTCCCGGAGTTCAGAAGAAATATTGATGTCCGATGGATCCGCGAAACGCAGAAAACACATGAAGAGGAGATGGGTTCAGATCGCGTCTCTGGTCTCCCGAACTTCGGGGTTCTTTCCCCTGACCTCCCTCGGACTCACTCTGGGCGCTGTCGCCCTCCTCGGCCTCAAGTTTCTCGCGATCGACGCGATGGACCGTGTCGTCTTTGTCGTCGCCTACGGCGCACTCGGTTTGCTCTTTTTTTCAACGATTTTTGTCGTGATTGCGTCTTTCGTAGTGGCACGCGTGGTCGGCTTGCAATCCAAGAATCTGATTCAGCGTTCTGACCTGTTCGAAGTGCTACTCGCCACATCCACGTTTTCAAAAACCGGATTCCACATCCCTTCGCTCCTTTGGTTGCCTTTGCTCAGGGTTCGAGGTCGATGGCTCGATCCACCTGCAGAGTCGCGAGATTCCGGCGAGGAAGCCGTAGCCCCATCTCGGCGGGGTTTGTATGAACGCATCTTGAGGCATCTGACCGTAGAGGATGTATTCGGTCTGTCTCGGATTTCTTTCTCTATTGAGCAGCGGGTCCGCGTACGCGTGCGCCCTCATCTCGGGAATCTCCAGGCTGCTCCGATATGGAGTTCCTTGTCTGGCGGAGGTGATGTGCCTCACCCCTTTGGATCTCCGGATGGCGATCGCGTCGAGCTTCGGCGTTATGTGCCGGGAGACCCTGCACGATTTATCCACTGGAAGATATTTAGTCGGACTCGACGCCTGATGGTACGCACTCCTGAAAGGGCGTTGACCAAGTCTCGCCGAACTGTGGCCTATTTGATCGCTGGTGTTTCTGATGAGGCGACCGCAGCTCTCGCATATTTTGCGCTGGAGAACCGATTGTTTGACGGGGATTGGACTTTCCGAGCAGACGGAAGCTCCGTGTCTACAAAAAATCGAACGGAGGCACAGACACAAGTTCTGCGCTCTGCGCTGCACCCGGGTGGAGTTGGTTTCAGAGCCTATCTTGAGCAGAGCGATCGAGGTGGTCCTTCTTCGCTTCTGATTTTTGCGCCTCCGGTGGAAGGTCTTTGGATCGACCGGGTGGTTCCTTTGCTCAGGGGCCGGAAGGCTCTCGTATTGATCGGTGTCGATGGGGTGTGCCGTACAGAGCATCCTTCACTGCTCTTGCGCATCCTCGCGCGAAACGCACCGAGACAAGGCAAGAAGGTCGCGGTCGTGGAACGCGTGGTACGGCGCCTTCGCTTTGCGGGAGCCCAAGTGCATGTGTTCGATCGACGCACGGGACGCATGGTAGACGGCCTGTCTGCTGATGCGCGAGTGAGTTTCGCCTCCCGTCATGCCGAGGATGCCGCATGACAGTCCCTGGTGCGCATAGCGATCTTCAGCAGGCGTCTCTCCCGAGAGACCGCGGCCCTCGCGTTCCAGTTCCGCGACTTTCGCTTGCAATTCGGATGGCCGTGCACGCTCTTGCGGGATTCCTCTGGCTCTATCCGTTGACGACGCCGTTTGCGGTTTTGGTGTCTGCCGCTTGCGCAGCCTTTGGGGCTGGACTGGGCGCAGCCATCGCGGCGACGCGCCTTCGCTCTTTTGCCTGTATCCCGATCGTACTTCTGCTGATTCCCCTCGGGAGTCTTCTCAACTACCTGGTTTCCAGTACCGAGATCGTTCCGTTCCTGCTCGGACCGACAAGCGCGGTTGTGATAGGAGAAATTGCGTTTTTCTCTCTTGCCGCACTATCGACTTCTGCCGTTCTGGTTCTGCTCTCCTTACGCGTTTCGGTATTCCTAGCGGTGGAGGCCACGCTGGTCGCGTCGTCGCTTGTGAATTTGGTTGTCTCGCACCGCATGGGCGCCATTCATCGACCCTTTTCGGTAGCCGACCCGATTCTTGCCCGCGGGGGAGATCCAACTTTAGCGCTCTTACTTTTCGGCGCCGGAACCACCGTAGTGATCGTACTGCTCTTGCTTGACGAGCGTCGTCCCTGGCGGATTCTGCTTCATTTGGGTGTTGTCGCGCTTCTCTTGGGTGTTGTTGCGCTGTTTGTGCGTCAATCTGGATTGCCCACCCCGCCACCTCCGGAGGCCGGCCTTGGCCTGCAGGGAACAAGCGAAGAGAACGCGGAATCCATTTCGGGTCGAGGTGGCAAAGGAACCAACGAGAATCTTGAGTTTCAAGACAACTACGATTCAAGTGGGAATCAGGCTCCCGTAGCTGTCGTATTATTTCATGATGACTACAGTTCGCCGACCGGAGTTTATTATTTCCGTCAGGGCGCATTTAGTCAGTACAACGGGCGACGTTTGGTTCAATCGACGCTTCCTTCTGCAGATCGAGACATCGCGTTGCGATTCCCAACCGTACGTGCGGTAGATCCTTCGGACGCGCCTGATGAGGATGCCGCGCGGCAGCCGGTCGAAACCACAGTCGCTTTGCTCTCCGACCACATTCGTCCGTTTGGACTCGAAGCGCCTGTCTCCTTTGGGCCAGCTTCGAATCCTGATCCGGCTCGATTCAAGCGAACCTACACCGTGAGTTCACTGTCGATGTCCCGGGGTTACTTCGATCTGCTTTTCTCACCTCTAGGCAACCCTGAGTGGTCAGACGCCGAGCGCGCGCATTATCTGGATGCTCCCGAAGACCGTCGCTATCGAGAGCTTGCGGAGTCGATCATCGAAGAAGCGTTGCCTGCGCATCTCAGGGCTTTGCCGCTTGCACGGGCCTTTGCCGTAGCGAAGTGGTTGGGAGAAAAAGGCGTATACAGTTTACGCAGCGATCATGCCCAGGCAGCAGATCCGACTGCGCATTTTTTGTTTGGAGACCTCAAGGGGTACTGTGTCCACTTTGCGCACGCCGGGACCTATCTCTTACGCACGCTCGGCATCGCTGCCCGAGTCGCTACGGGTTACGCGGTTTCCGAGAGTGCTCGGCATGGTGGATCGGCACTGCTGCTCAGTGGCGCCAACAGCCATGCATGGCCCGAGGTATACGTGGACGGCTTTGGTTGGTTGGTTCTCGACATCCAGCCTCAATCGACCCTCGATCCACCTCCGAGCGCACCCGATCCAGAGCTGCAGAGGCTTTTAGGCGAGCTGGCTCGAGGCCTTCATCCCTTGCCGGTCGAAGGTATGAGGAGTTTCTCGGAACTAAAAGATAGTGCAGCTGGTTTCGCGAAGACCGCCGCGATGCTCCTCGGTATCTCTCTTGGTATTGCGGCGCTCATCATGGTCTTCATCAAGTCTTACCGACGTCTTATTCCCCGGATTGCAAAGGACCGCGATCAACCGCGTCTCGCCTATCGACGCGAGCTCGACCGGCTTAGTGAGCATGGGCTCTCGCGGTTGCGAGGTGAAACGCGCGAGGGGTTTGCCCTAAGGGTGGCGGCCATTGCGCCCTCCTTCCGAAACCTGACGCGAGTGCATCTTGAAGCTACTTTTGGTAGAGCTGGTGACCACCTGGGGAACGGAGCTCGGCAGTCGGCTGATGCCGTTCGAGCAGAGATCCGTGCGGCTTTTCCTCGATTTCGCCGTTGGTTTGGCTTGATTCGATTCTGGTCCTTTTTACGATCCAGGTGAGTTAGGAGTCTCGATGGAACACACGGCGACAGAGACAGCTCGCGCTACGGTAGATTCGTTTTCTCTTTCCGAGGCCTCGATGATACTCGAGCGTTTGACCGACCGACTCAAAGCTGCAGTTCAGGGTCGGGACCGCGAGATCGAGCTCATCGTGATCGCCCTGATGGCGGACGGTCATGTGCTTCTTGAGGATTTTCCCGGATCGGGAAAGACGACCCTAGCCCGCGCCCTCGGAGAATCCATCGTCGGGGAGGATGGCTCGGGTGCAGATGAAGCGACCTTGACGGGGACTGCCCGGCATGGGCTTCCCACGTTTCGACGTTTGCAGTTCACCCCCGATCTGCTGCCGAGCGACATCACCGGAACGAATGTGTTCGAGCCGGAGCGGGGGAGCTTTCAATTTCGTGCAGGACCGATCTTTGCGCATGTGGTGCTCGCGGATGAGATCAATCGAACCTCCCCAAAGGTTCAGGCAGCGATGCTCGAGGCGATGGCGGAAAAACAGATTACGGTCGACGACCGCACGCATCCTTTGGGTGATCTTTTCTTCGTGATCGCGACTCAGAATCCTCATGATTTGGCGGGAACGTATCCGCTTCCGACGCCTCAGCTGGATCGTTTTCTGTTCAAGATAAAAATGACGCCGATCGACCGCGAATCTGAGCTCCTGGTGCTTCAACAATATCCTCAGGAACGTCTTGCCTTGGCTCGGGAAAAAGAAACGGTGTCGATCGATACCCTGGTCCAAGCGCGGAGTTTGCTGCGATCTCGGATCACCGTCGCCCCCTGGATCAAGGAGTCGCTCGTCGATTTTGCGAGGGCCATCAGGTCAGACGAACGTGTCCTCGCTGGTGCATCGACCCGATCTTTGGTGCTCATGCTGCCTGCGTTACAGGCCCGCGCCTTGAAAGCAGGGAGAGACTACGTGTCGCCTGAGGACTTTGAAGCGTTGGCGCCCTACGTTTTTGAACACCGAATCGAGTGCGCTCCAGGAGTCGAAGAGGTCCAGGACGTGCTCAAGGTACACCTAAGCGCTCAAATGGAGACGTTGGCGCAGCGAAGTCTACGCGGTCGCTAGTCCGTGATGCGGATCGGCCGAACATCCTTAGCGCTCGCCGTCTATGCGGCGGTGCTCTGCACTCTGGTTTCTTTGGCCGGGAGACAGTTCGTTCGAGCTCAGGGTTCCCTGGCTGCTGTGCGCGTTCCGGTGCCGCCCGGTGGTGAGGCAACTGAGGAGGAACTGTCGGCGTATCGACTGGCGCGCGGCCGTAAGACCATCGAGGCCCGGGAAACAGCAGAGCGGATACTCGAGACCAACGCAGGTTCTTATGTGGCCCACTTTGTACTGGGGTTCGTGCACCACTATGGCGAGGGCAGCTATCCGAGAGCGCTCTATCACCACCTTGAGGCCCTGAGGCTCTTCGAGACGCAATACGGATCGCGTCCGAACCTAGATCAACGCTGGAGGTGGCATGCTCGCATTTTGCGTGAGCTTGCGATGACCCACGGAGATCTGGAGCATTTCCGAGAGCAGTTGAGTTTATTCACCCTGCACAACGAGCTTTATGAGCCGGACTTACTGGCGCAGCGCGCTTGGCCGTTGATGAAAATGCGTCGGTTTGATGCGGCACGCCTGTCCGCAAGAGAGGCGTTGCAGCACGGGGATCCCATGCAGGTGGAGGTCGCGCTCAATGCGCTTTGCGCTATCGAGTTTGAGGCTGGAGATGACGAGGCGAGTTATACGGCATGCAAAAATGCTGTGGACCACGCGAAGCGTCAGGGGGGTGCTTCAGCGGTCGACTTGACCAATTTTGCTGAGGCATCGCGGTCTCTATTTAAGCTCAGCGAGGCAGAGCGGGTACTTCAAGAGGCCACGTCGGCACCTGTTTCATGGTACGGCAACCCCTGGATCGAGCTTGCGGAGCTTTACACTAGGCAGGGACGTTTTCCGGAAGCTCTCGACGCTCTCAAGAAGATCGAGAACTATCGTCGGCGACGCCCGGCCCATGTGCGCCATGTCGATCGTAATGAAGGTCGCCGGGCAGCGTCGGCTTTCTTGCTTGTCGTCGGGCATGCGGAACCGGCTCTAGAACTGGCCGCCCCGGCACTTCAGCTTCCTGATCGCAGGGCGCACAACAGTCGTGATCCGATGCAGGATCGCGCTATCGCCGCCTTGATCGATCGTCGAGCGCGCCTAACGGTCGCGGAGTGTCTGCAGGAGCAGTCTTCCGCGCTGACGTTACTTCGTGGCTTTTTCCCCCGCGTGTGGGCTTTCGGCCGGGCTAGCTGGCAGCGGATGCTTGCATGGTCGAGTGGGCGGCAGGCGGCGAGAGCGCTTTCGGACGATGAACGTCTGGTTGGTTTCCTAAGAGTCGGTACTTCTGAGAGCGCCATTCTCCCACCTTGGCTTGCTGGGGAGGTCGTCGAAGTGATGGGGGCGGGAGTCGTTCGCGAAGCCATTCGTCGGGCGCGCGATCGTGACAAGCGTAGAGATGCTTCAGCCTATTACGATGCGTTTGAGTGTGAGACGGAGTTCGCAACTTCCGCGTTCTCAAAGGCGCTGTCACTCTGCGAACGTTCGCTGGTCGCGCTTGGACCCTCTGAAGTATTGCTTGCGGCAAGGGCTCATGCCTTGGCGGCGGTTGCAGCAGAGCGTTTGGGTGCAGTCTCACTGTCGCTCTACCATTTCGATCTCGCCTTTCAGCGCGATCCTGGCGTATTTCGCAGGCTAGGCATAGAGGTTCCGGTGACGGTTTCCGCACGTGGGTCCAATGGGGAAGAGATCGCGAGCCGACTTTTGAGTTCCCCGCGCTTTCGTGAGGGCTCGATCGGAGCATTGAGGCTAGACGTCGACTTTGCCGAGGATGAAGGGCGCATTTGTCTTATGGGCGGAGGACAGACGGTGCTGACTTGCGACGAATACCCGTCCAATGCGTCTCAGCAGTTTTCTTCCTCGACTTCGTCACCGAGCGAGGGAGACCAGGAGCCTTCTACGCAAAGTGCCGGCGAAGTACTGATTCAAGGATTCCTCAAGAAGGCATTCGCTCCGAGAATGGATCTAAGTCAGCAAGACATTCAGGGCCTCGACGGCAGCAACGAAGTAATCCGCGATCCCCTTGAGCTTCTCCTGCCGCCTCGAAGATAAACCCCCCGATTCACCTGACCAGGTACGGTGATCCATTCGCGATCTGCCCGACCAGGTACGGTGACCCATTCGCGATCTGCCTGACCAGGTACGGTGAATCGCCTGACCAGGTACGGTGAACCGCGGTGATCCATTCGCGATCTGCCTGACCAGGTACGGTGAACTGTGGCGGAGGAAGTGGATGCAGCGGATCAGTCGAGAAAGTAGTTGATCCCAATCGTGAAAAAATAGGAGTCCACCCTGTAGTCTCCTGCACAACCGAATTTTAGCTGGGAATTCTCAGCGCAGTTCTGAGGGTGATTGTTCGACACAGAAGCTCTGCCGCCACCCCAGGAGAATGCTCCGCCTACATCGAAAGAGTCCGTGCGTAAGCCGATGCCCCCATACGCACCCAGCTGGTAGCCAGGGGGTGGGGTGAAGACGCTATGGGTCGAGCTAGGTGTTGCCGAGTTGCCCGCGCTTGCTCCAACGCGCAAGGCGATGTTCGGTATGACCCAGAACTCTGCGCCCATGAGCCCCTGGTAGACGTTCTTCCAATCAAAAGGCACGTTGATGGCGTTCAAGCTTTCGATCGGCACATCGGGTAAACGAAAAATCTGCCGGCGGTTCGCTTCCCGGTGAAACTGCACTCGACCTTCAACCGTGACGATGAGTCGCTCATTTAGGAAATGAAAAGCCCCTCCCCCTCGAATCATGTGGGGCACATTCCAGCGAGCGTTCGTGTCAAAACTGAGTTGGTTCCCGAACGATGAAAGAGCAAACTTGGTCGTGCCGCTCATATCGATGTATGTTTTCGAGCGATAGACAAAGCCCAAGTGAACCCTCGGATGAGGTTCGTACTGTAAACCAAGAAGTACGCCCGGGATGCCTACGCCACGAACCGACTGGTCGACGGGCTGCCAGAGATCGGGGAGAATCTCCTGATGCATCGAGACTTCCTGACGAGCAAAAGGAAGTCGAGCGGAGATTCCAACTCGTAGCTGGTCGCTGATGTTGAATGCCGCAGCGGTCGCGAGTTCCCAAACCACCAGGACGACCGTCTGATCCTGAGGTTTGTCGAGCTCTACTTGATCGTAGGGGCCGACAACCGGTACGTCTTGAAACCCTCCTCCAAATCCCGTTTGGACGTAGGCGCCTACGCCAAGCGTGAGCCTGCGATGAACACGGTAGCCCCCACCAACCATCAAGAGCGGCGCAATGATCGGGCCGCTGTCTCGCTCCGAACCCGGGCCGGCTAAAGGCGCGTTGTATCTCACCAGCAGCGGTGTTGCTGCCAGGGAAAGGTTCAAGCTTTGCAAGTTCGCGAGTCCTGCAGGGTTGTGGTACATGCTCGAGCCGTCCGCGACGTCTGCGACCACCGCCCCTGCCATGGCGCTTGCCCTCGCGCCATACACCCCAGGAGGTTCCGGGTTCGCACGCACCGGACGGGGTGTCGCGAGTCCAGAAAATGCGATCGATGCATAGAGCATGAAAAAGGCTTTGGTGGAACCAAAATCTCTTAGAGGCATGGTCTCTTTCTGCAGGAATCTACGCACGCGATCCGAGCTCGGATTTTTGGAAACGTGTCGAGGCATAAGTTGAAATCGAGCCGACGATATCTGCTTTTTCAACCTCACGCCAATCAGAAACACACTAGAACATGTTCTCCTTGAGACGGTATTAGAACATGTTTCAAATCGCTGTGAGTAGAGTCTTCGATCTTTAGAATCCTAAATCGTCGGAGCGAACCGGTGGCAGTTGTGGTGAAAGGCGAACCATAGCCCGGCCTCGTTCAGTCCGGTATCTCTCGTAGAATGCAAGTACTAGGCGCACGTATCGGTGCGTCTGTTCAAAGGGAATTAGTTCGATAAACGCATCGACCTGCATTGTACTTGATCGGCTTGCTAACCATCGTCTGACGTTATGTGGCCCTCCGTTATAGGCAGCAATCGCGAGGGGCATCGAGTTGTCAAATCGGTGCAGCAGCGACTTCAGATACCATGTTCCGATATCGATATTGGTTGCAGGATCGAGAAGATCCGTAACGTCAAAGTCGATATCGAGCTCTTCCGCAACGCTTCGGGCAGTGCGTGGCATGATCTGCATCAGACCGATCGCACCGACAGACGATACAATCGTAGCGCGATAGAGGCTTTCTTTGCGCATGATCGCGTAAATCAAATCTTCATCAACTCCGTGTCGAGCCGAGGCCGCCGCTACAATTTCTCGGTAGGCTCTCGGATACCGCTCGAACCGATGGCCGAATGCTAGTGCCGTGCCGATATCGCCAAGGTGCTTGGCGGCAGTCGCAAGCGTTCTCCTGTCGCCTCGAGTGAGCGTGTCCGGACCACGAACGACGGGATTTTCTCGTTCACCTCCTCGGCAAACCGCTTCTAGTCCATCTCTTTGAAAGGGGTCGCTTCGACCGTTGTGCCACGCAAGAAAAGTTTCTCTTAGTTCTTCCGTAGCGCCTCGAGACTCCCCAAGGCGCAGCAGAACTCGTGCTCTAGCGATAAAAGGATAGTCGTTCCCAGCTCGTAGTGCCGCATTCGAAAGTGAGTTGGATATCGTCGTGAGGTTAGAAGTATCTTGATAGTCTCGTCTCTCTCTCCCGCCGCGGGATCGTATCCCTTCGTCTTCTGGCAGATACTGCCGAGCTAGCAGTGCATAGAGCTGACCCGTTGTTTGGTCGGAACGCTGCAGTGTACGGAACTCCTGGGCTGCTTCTACCGGAGCCTCGCGATGGAGTAGACTGGCACGGTGGTAGCGTGCCGCGATTCCTAACTTTGACTTTGGCTGTGCTTCGCTCAGCACTCGATCGAGTAGTGCGACTGTCAAATCATCACTTGCGGTGCCTTTAACGATCATCGCGTACTCAAAGTCTTCCTCAGGGGAAAGTGGCTGCTCAAGTTGGCGTTCGATCAGCCGATTCACGTCGCGACGACGACCGTTGCGAGCCACCGCTGCAAGGTGATTCGAGCCCGTTGAGAGATTCTTATCGATGAGTGCGCTGTCGCTGTATTCAGATGTTCTTATGCGCACGATCGCATTCTGAACTTCATTTCTGCGTTTTATTAGAGACTCTCTCAGCTCCTGGTCCTCGATGGGAGTACTGAGTGCAAGTTTTAGTAGGTCGTGGGCCTGCTCGTATCGTCCCGCTCTTCTAGCTATGTTAAATCGCAACTCTAGCAATCTGGCGCGCTCCGCCTCTGACAGTGAGCTTTCGTGCCTAGACCATAAGTCTTCAATCGCCCTCGCGGCATCTTGGATCGGTCCCGTTCGAGTCCAGCGGACCATCCTTTCCACCTGCTGACTCAAACTCATCGGTTCTAGCTCCACATCGAGGAGATCAACGCTGCCCAGCAGTTCCTCTGCTTGTGCAGCAGCTTTGCTACCCGGATAGAGCATGACGATATCTCGTGCCACCAACGCCGCGCGCGTCTGTGACCCCTGATCTCGTTGATGACGTGCATATTCGAGGTGAAGCAAGGGAAGTGACGGCAGTGCCGGATAGGTCTGGCCGAGTGCGCGCAACTCGCTTTCAGCCCAACTGTAGCCTGCGCGTACGAGACATCGAGCACGCTCCACAGCTGCATGAACTCGGATCGCGCTTAGCGGGCTGGTGGCTGCATCCCGGAGTGCTTCGCACGCATCTGCAGGTTGCTGTGTATGAAGAAGTATCTGTCCACGTAGGAGTGCGAAGCGATCGATGATTTCAGGAAAAGCGTCTTCAAGTATAGAAAGATCTCGCAAGGCTGTATCAAACGTGCCCTGGGCGACCTGGTCGAAGACACCTCGATAGAGACATCGGGCCTCCTCGTCGCTCAGAAGTCCATCGGGGGAAGCCTCCAGGCAGGGAGAAACGGCCGGCATCTCATCCTGCACGCGGCGACCGAGCTGCGCTTGCGGACTTGGGTCCCGCCGGGTCTGCTTTTGAGGTCTCGGGATACGCTCTGGCGACAGCCCGTGAGGTGGACTGAAGAGCGTGAGAAGGCCGATGAGTACCAGGTATTGCCTATGCATAACCCGCGCTGAAGTGAAAGGACTGACCTGCCGCTGCAGTTTTACTTGCCTGAGCGGAGAATCCACAGTCTGTCGCAATCTGGTTGGTCGTGGTAGCGTGTTCGCATTCGAGGACGACGATGAACTCTCCGATGGATTTCGAGGAATCCGAGGAAGCGAATGACCGGGCTCGCTCAAAGGCGCCTAGTGCGTCGCGCGATGAATCGCGTGGGCCAGCTGCACTGCGTTCCAGTGCGTCTGAACTTTCAGATGAGGGGGAAGTGTCGCTGGGACGGTACCGTCTTTTCGATGAAATCGGACGCGGAAGCATGGGATCGGTGCATTTCGCACGTACCCGGAGCCTCGGTTACGACAGAGTTTTTGCGTTGAAACAGGTTCACCCGCACCTCTCCGGTGAGGAGGATTTCCGTTTCATGTTCCTCGATGAGATTGCCATCGCTTCTCGGCTGTCTCATCCCAACGTCGCTGGAGTTGTCGACTTCGGGGAAGACGATGGCGCCCTCTATTTCACGATGCCTTATGTGCTTGGTGAGACGCTACGGCAGATCATGGAACTGCAGGAGTCTTCCGCCGGAAATACAGACGCTATCTGGTCTCCTCTGGTGGCTCGTTTTATATCGGACGCATGCGAGGGGCTCCATGCTGCACATGAGTTGCGGGATGATGCAGGAAACGCTTTGTGCGTGGTTCATCGCGACGTCGGGCTCGACAACCTGATGGTGGGTTTCGATGGCTACCTCAGAGTGATAGATTTTGGCATTGCAAGTGCAATGGATCGCCTCCAGCGAACCACCACCGGCCGATTTAAGGGTCGATTTCGATATGCTTCACCCGAACAGATCGAATGTCGCGGTCTCGATCATCGAGCTGATGTGTGGGCTCTCGGAGTTGTTTTGTGGGAGCTGCTCGCGATGACGCCCTTGTTTCCGCATCGAGGTTTGCTTGAAGCTGTGCACCGGATCACCAAAGCGCCTCTACCCAAGCTTTCGTCCTACGTGTCGGTTGCCCCAGAACTCGAGGCTATCGTTGAATGTGCGTTGCAGCGACAGCGCGAGTATCGATTTCCAACGGCGCGCGATATGGGTCTTGCACTGAGTTCGTATCTTTATTCGGCTGGAGTCGCTATGGGCCCTGCCGACGTGTCCGCCTGGATGGTGGCGCATTTTCCAGATCAGTATCGCTCTAAATCTAGGGCGCTGGCGCGCGTTCGTGCTGCCTCGATACCTGCAACGATCGTCAGTGTTTCCCGAAGCGCCGGGGACGCAAACGCCTCGTCAACCGTGGACGCTGTTTTGACCGAGTCGCCCGGAGATACTCAACCCGCGAAGCTGGGTCGCTCAGAACGAAATTTGAATGCCTCTCCAGAGTCGGTCTCTCTTGCTTGGAGGACCAGCGTGCTGGGGTCGTTTTGGATCGGTCTTGGGATGGGCACGCTCACTGCAGTGATTCTTTGGATTTACATGCGTTTGCACAGTTAAACGGTCCCAGCGCTTCGCTCAGTTCGATCAAGGTCTATTTGTCAGACTTGGCTACGCGTCTTTTGGGCTATCTCGGTGTCCGGGTCTCGTTGTCAAAATCCCTCAGGTCGAACATCGGTAGTCCTGGCCGTTCGCGGCCGGATGCTGGGCTGCTTGTCGTTTCTGCACTCGAAGTTGATGTGGTGCGTGTCGATTCGGAAGTCGTTGTAAGGGGCCTCTGTGCTCTATTGCGAGCGCTGCGGTGGATCGCGGATTTACGGCTTGCAGCGAGCGATATCGCGTCAGTTGAAGGTCTCTTCGCGGGTTGGTTTTTTTCGACCGAGCTGATTTCTGCTGTCTGGGTCTCATCGATTGGATCGACCGCCGCGTTTCGCTCGAGGTTTGTCTCACCATGGAAGGAGGCTTTTTTTGCGGACGCTGGCTGACGCTCGATTCTGGAGTTCTTTTGCTGTTTTACTAACGCGGTTTGAGCCGACGAAGCCGGTGTTTCGATTGAACTAGGCGCAGCTGTTGGACTCAGTGATGCGGTCCAATAAACAGCAAGCGCGATGGTCATGGAGCATATCAGTCCGGTCGCGAACGCTGCCCATAAGAGCTTTCCCTTCAGGTTCTTGGCCGGGACTGCACGTGTCGTCGAGATACGATGAGTATTCTGATATCCAAATGAGCTTGAGTCATGTGATGAACTGAAGAGACTGATCGCGTCAGGCTGTGAAGCGTTCTGGAGTGAGCCTTTTTCGGCAGCCTCTAAACGTTCCTTCAGTTTATCCTTGAGTTGCTGAACACGACGTCCGGAAATAGCGTGTAGAAAATCGGCGATTTCCGAGGCAGGCGCGACCAACGCGCGATCGACACCGACGTTTTCGATGGCTCGGGCAAACTTCACGGCGGTTCCAATGCGTTTTTTAGGATCCCGCTCGAGTGCGTCTGCAATGATTTTCGCGACTTCCTCCGGCAGCTCGGAGCGAACTTCGGAGGCCATCGGTATCGGCTTTTCGGCGACTTCTCGAGCCAGCGCCAGCGGGTTGGTGCCCAAAAACAACCGCTGGCCACACAGAGTCTCCCAGGCAACGATGCCGAGAGAGAATACATCCGATCGCTGGTCGACCTCCTCCACATCCAACTGCTCCGGCGAGAAGTAGGCAAGCTTGCCTTTCAGTTCTCCGGTTTCTGTTTTTGCGTGTCTCTGAACAGCATGCGCGACACCAAAATCGCTGATTCGCACTCTGCCGTTGTCTGCGATAAGAATGTTCTGTGGCGAAATATCCCGGTGCACGAGTCGCAAATGGCTGCCGTTGGTGGCGGTCGCGTTGTGCGCATCTTCGAGGCCCAGAGCGGCCTGATGTATGATTCCCAATGCCACCGGGACGGGGACTGACCTGCCTGTAGATTCTGCATCCGCAAGTAGGTCGCTCAGCGGCACGCCTACGATGAGGTCCATGGCCATAAACAGCGTCTCTTGGCCGTCGCGACCTAGATCGAGAGCGTTGACCACGTAGGGACTATGGATATTTCCCGCGACCCTGGCTTCATCCATAAACATGGCTACAAATCGTTCGTCGCGAGCGAGATGAGGCAGCATCAACTTGAGCGCGACCAGTCTTTGAAACCCACCTTCTCCCACTGCACGGGCGGCATACACGGTAGCCATGCCTCCCGAAGCGATCGGAAAGAGCAGTTGATATCGACCCAGGTACAGACCCGGAAACTCGGGGTTGGACTGGAGGGGCTCCGGGTCTGAGACCCGGCTTGCCTTTGTCGGTAGGTTGCGAGGGACGTACTCCACGTCACCAAAATGATGCAGCATCCTAGGACTTGGCGCCAGGCTTGTGCATCGCAGAACGCCTGACAGCATCGCTCGTTCGATTGGATCTTCCGTTTGCTTCAGCTCCGGTACCCATGCCGCGGGGTGATCGCGCTGCCGGATGTCTGACCACCGAGTCCAACTAGGGAACGCCGTACCCGGCCGGGGAACGCCGTACCCGGTCAGGTTGTGGAGATTTGAGTCAGATGGTCTCCACTTCGATGGTCGCACTGCCAATTCGAAGCTGTTTGGTTCTCGGTCTTCGTTCGATGATATTGGCTGGATTCGCAAAGCCGGCAGAGCCAAACTGTTGCCTCACCCGATAGACGTCGAGGTTCAATCGACCTGCCGGGATACGAAGCATTTTCTGAAGCTCGTCCTGGTAGATCCATCCTTCTTCACTGGGCGCGGCTTGTGCGTCAGTCCGATCTTCCATGCGATACCGGCCCAGAGTGAGCAAGAGGTAGTGATGGGCGCGAGAACCTAGGTCGATCATGCGACCTCGGTGCTTGACCTTGAGCTCTACATGCTCCTCGTCACGGGATACTGCGAAATGAAGCTCGGCATCAGAAACCAGTGAGGGCACAAATTGCGACACGTCGGTTTCAGGCCCCGAGATTTCTGGCGCACAGAATCGCCACCCTTGGCCCCCGGCGATGAATCCTTGCTGATCTTCGATGTCGATCAGGTCGTCTGCTCGCTCGAGCACCCAGCGGCCATCGGGCATGTTGTAAATATTGACCTCGGGTTGCTCTGGAGTGGGAAGAGCCAAAACCCCATCCCGCATGACGACTGGTGCACCACCGTCGACGGGAAACGCCATGGTCGAGGGCTCGGTATCGTCGCTAAGCTCGTATGTCCATCGTGCATCGCCAAAGCTGATGCGAGCGTTTTTTTTGAGGGTCCGCGGCACCCCCGGCTCAAGTCGTTCCCCGTCGACGAACGTACCGTTGCGGCTCGCCAAATCTCGGACGACCCACTGAGCGTGTTGCCAGGCGATGCTCGCATGCTGTGACGATACGATCGAATCCTCAAGCCTGAGATGGCAACTGCGGCTGCGGCCCACCAGAAACGTTGAGCTCATTGCCTGAAGCTCGCCTGAGGCGACATGATTGAGAATGCCCATATATATACGTGATGACTCGGTATGTTTGATAACTTGCTAAGTCTGATGGTTTGCGACGTGCTCTTGGATGCGACGTGCTCTAGGACGCGAAGTACGCGAAAACTCGGCTCTTACGAACCTGTGAGTCTCTTCAAAGTATCGGGCAAGCCGGTCGTGCTGCAAATGACAAAATTATCGAAGGTCTAGGTTTCTTTCTGCGGCCTTAGGTGATCGGCTCCCTGCCGGTATGAGCGGGTTTACGGGGCTCAGCACGTTTCCTAGTCGGGCCGTTCATCTTGCTCGAGTGGATAGAGTAGAATCTCCGATCGCTCCTGGGGACCTATCGAGGCGTAACCGACGCGGCCGCCAAGGCGGAATCCAGCAGATTCACTCGGTATTCTGAGGTGTACGGTGATGTGGTTCCCCTCGCGCAGCAAGGCGGGCAGAATGCTCTGCTCCAATCGCTTGCGTGCTTCGTCAGGCCAAAGCGCGCCCGATGGCGCCCAAGCCTCTTCTGCCACCAGCGTGACTGAGGTTCCCTGAACGCCCAAACGCGTATTGCCACCAAAGGCACGAGTGCCACCCAGTGTCCACTGCCCCAAAATCATCTCACCCACTTCCACAGTGCGCTTCACAGATGTGGTGTTCAGCACGATGTCGAGTTCTGGAAAGGTATGCTTGAAGATCCAGTGCAAGGTGCACGGGGCGGACACCCTCATGAAGAGAAGCATGTCGGTCGAAAAGCGAGGCTGCTCTTCGTACAGCGTCGCCCAGAAATAAGTGCGAAAGATACAGTGATTAAAGAAGTTGATCAGGAGTTGGAAGAGTTGCTCGTCGATTTCTATTCGATCGGGAGCATATACAAAATAGGAGGGCAGTGGAGATTCGGTGGATAAGAGTCCGACGTTGCAGGTAACGATACAAAAGCGGTCTGTCTTCTTAAACGGCGCTCTCCCAGGTGAGACAAACTCGATCGATTCGAACAGGCTGCCTGCGCTATTGCGTTTCGGGTTGCTCAGAAAAAACACCGTTTGATCGGTGTAACCGATCGACCGCAACGCGGTGATCAAAGCATGAGGCTCGAACGCTTTTGCTTTTTCTTGAATCGCCCGCTCGGCACGCAGTCGATAGCGCTGCTCCTCGGTGGTTGCCGGCACGACTGTCTCGGTCGATCGCTCAGCCATCGATGATTCGGTTTGTCGAATCCGGCCTCCAGGCTCCGCCTGCACCGTAAGGGAAGGAGCGGGTCTCTTTGTCAGTTTGTCGTTCACGTCAACGGAGCGTCAGCCTGTCGTTTGCCTCTCGAGCCTCGGTTCGCCGTCTAGGGCTCAATTCTTGATAAAGCTCTCCAGATCGACATGGTAAAGCTGCTCGCTCACCTTCCAATTGAGCTCGTCTTGCCGGCTCCAATACTCGGCCAGCTCGTCGATATGTTGACCCATGAGTCGGTAGTAGTCCGTAAACAGGGCTGGCAGATAGACGCGCGGATCAAAAGTATCGATCGCGGCATTGATGTCGCGTGCGATGATCGCCGCCTTGTAGAGGTCTCCCTGCTGGGCGACGATGCGAAACGCTTCGAGCTTCCGCAAGAACTTATCCAGATGTACGCTGCCGCTGACTGACGGTTCTGCGGCACCGGCATGCGTCTGAGAGGGGAGCTCTGCCGCCTGGTAGGCAGACGTGTCGTAGGGCGAGGCCGCCAGTTCCTCACCGGGCAGTGGCGCCTCTTCTGGAACTACGATTTCGATCGAAGAAGCGAACCGCTGAAGCTTGCTGAGGGGATCGAGCACTTTCCGGCCGAGCTCTCGTTCAGCGCAGCACTGAAGAAGCCGCTCCAAAGCGTCGAGTAATGAGGCTTTGGCGTCTAGGTCTAAGCACTCTTCGACGTGCTGGTCCCACGCCGCTCGGCTTTCGGTTCGCGCATCCAATCTGCGAAAAGAGGTCTCGAAAAGCATCGAAAGCGTAGCTTTTGCGTGGGACTCTTTGCGTTGTTCGGGGCCGATAACCTCCCAATGCAGTTCGAAAACCCGCACCAACGCATCCACCGAATGAACGAGCGCCGGCAGCCCATCTGCTTCGATAAGGCCGAGCACGTAGTACGCGATCAGTCGGATGTCGATCAGCCCCTCGGAGAGTAGCTCTGCGGCTTTGGCACTGGCCTCGCCGTAGTTTCCAGTGAAGACCGCGTCGGCCATCGATTGGAATTCAGGCGATCCTGCGTCCAGTTCCCCCTGAGACTCGAAGCTAAAGTCTTCGCCTAAGAGATAGTCGATCATGTGAGCGCTTTCGCTAGTTCGCTGCGTAGGCGGCTTATCGCCTGCAGGATTGGCTCCCGCTGCAGTCGCTCGAGCATACCTTCATTGTACTGCTGCGCATACCACCCTGAATCGACTTCTTCTTCCTCGCCCGTGTGCTTCATGCGCGGCGTGAGCCGAACGATCTCAACTCGGAATCGCTCAGCGTACGGGCCAAGCTCTAGCTCGACCTGGGTTCGGATCTCTTCGATGCTGGGCGGTTCTGGTTCGTCGACGCCGACAAATCCGAGCACCACCGGGCAGGCATGCTGATGGTTGTAGACGATGGTGGCTCCAAGCGGCAGCCGGGTCCTGACGATCTCAAGCGTTAGCTCGGCGGGAAAGGGACGTCCTCCCCAAATAGGCGGGATTGAGCCGCTCACCATGGGAATGGGCGCCGAGCGCGTGACGAGTAGGCCCCCGATCGCGGCGGTGGACTCGTCATCTGGATTCACGACGCCCAAGATTCCGGTCGGCGTGGTGGACTCCATGCCCGAGCTGGGATTCAGCACCTTCATCTGCACGCCAGGACTCGGCAACCCGAGCCCCATCGGCGCCTGACGAGCCGGGCCCCGCGGATAAAATAGCGCCGAGGCGCCGTAGCCTGGAGCCATAGTGACGCTGTATCCGGTGGAAGCCGCGAGATCGGGTAGGGCAGTGAGCCTCGTCCATCCGCCCTGCAGGTCGTGTTCTGCCGGGTCTCGGAACCACTCGTGTTGGGGTGGGACACGGCCCTGATGGATGAAGAAGTCTCGGGCTCGATATCCGATGCCCAGTCGGTCGAGGGCTGCCTGGTCGAGCAGATCGATCTTTTGTTCGAGATCCTGAAGGGTCGCCTGCACGTAGCAAGCCCCGGTGATCAGCGTCGAGACGAGTAGGCCCGGCTGCCACTGCCACGAGGGTAGGGCAAGCGACGCAAGTCGGGCGTTCGGGGTCAATCGATGTACGAGCACCCCATCGACCGTGGCGCGTCGAAGCAGCGCTCCAGCTGAGACCTCCTCTGCCTTGAACTCCTGCTCTTGTTCTGCCGCGGTTCTTAGGGTTGTCGAAAAAGGAACGATAAGCGCCGGCGCATCTGGGGCAAAAGGAACCGAGCGATAGGTGGTAGAGACCGCCGCCGGATCGCGATCCAGCCAAAGGGTTTGAGATTGGAGCTCACGCGGCAGCACGTCCCGATGACTCCAGCAGCCGATCACGTGATCGGTCGCGGCCCGTTTGAGGCCTTCTGTGACAAACGCACGGCCGTAGGGTGGGATGAGGGCCACCGGACACGCCAAGTACCAAGCAGCGCAAAGGCCGTAGAGCGCTTCCGGCCCCATCGGCGCTACGATCGCGATGCGTTCTCCGCTGTGGACGCCCGCAGCGACCCAGGAGCTTGCCCGGGCGGTGGTTTTCTGATGCAGCAGGGCGTAGCCGATGTCGGCAAACCCCTGTCCCCAATACGCACTCATCGCGATGTGGCTCGACGCCGCGTGACGCATGACGAGGGCGTCATACACCGCCCCGTCTTCGATCGCGTAGGTTTGCCGATGGCCCACACGCGTACTCAAAAAGTGCATGATCGAGGACCAAAACCCAGTGCCGCGGCGGCTGTACTCGAGCCATGGGCGCTGAGTTAGGGGGTCGGACGCGTGCAGGAGTTCGGCAAAAAGACTGTCGATTTCTTGGGGGTCGGGAGCTGGCGTCGGTTCCATCGTGGTCTTCTAAGCGAATGCCCTGCATTCGTGACTCTATATTAGGACCCGAATCTGGCCTATCAATCCAGCTTTTGAATCGAAATTCGGGCGGCCACCCGCTGCGCTGCCGAGCGCTGCACATCGCTGAGCTCGGTAGCGGGAACGAGCCGCGATCCAGTTTTTTTACCTAACTCGAGCCAGAACACATGCGACGGGTCCTCTAGCAGATGGCAGAGCAGTCCCGCGACGATGCGCGCCCCGACTCGCTCCGCCTTCACCTCATGGACAGCCAGTCGAGGCTCCCGGCGCTCCACCAGTGCTTTGAGCTCGGCGGTGATCACTTCGTCCTTCGCCTCATCCAGGGTGTCGTAAGAAAGCCCGACTTCAGGCAGCAGTGAAGAGTAGCCCTCGTAGGAGTTGAGTATCCCCTCGAGATTTTCGATCATCGACCGCAAGGGAGACACACGATGCAGGGGGCGGGCGAGAGAAAGTAGGCTCATGATGCTTTGTAACTGAGGATGATGCTTCTTAAGAGGCCTGCGAGGATGCGCTTGGCGAGCGCCAGCAGAGCGAAGCGCCGATGATGTTGCGATCGTCCCAGCGAAAAGCGACATTTCCTTCGCGGAGGGCCACGGTCCACTCCTCGGAATCTTCGACCAGATAGAGCTCAGAGCCTCGATCTAGATTGACGACAAACCCCGGCGCCTCGATGCTTCGAAGCCCCACGCCGCGCAGCGCTAGCCTGTGCAGCACCGGCATGCGACTGGCGCATCCCATGCGCAACTTGGCGATGTCGACCGGCGCCTGAGGATCGCGCTTGCGAAGCACTAGGTAGATTTGCTCGACCTGTTTTGCTTCTGCCGGCAGTTCATCGAGCACGTACCAGCCCTCTCGCTGCTCGAAATGCGCGTGAATCAGCCTTGTCCAGTCCCGCCCAGTGAGGTTCTCAAGGCCCAGCACCAGCTTTTCAAATCCTGGACCGGGCGTTTGATGCAGATAAGGCGCAGTCGCCATCTCGGGCGTGGTTTCCTGCCACGAGCCCTGATGGAGATAACATGCGATGAAAAGCGCGCGAAGCTCCGAAAAAAGAACGTGAGGAGGAACATCGACTCCAGCCTGAAGGTCGTTGAGCAGACCGACAGCCCGGAGCACGGCACTCAAACAGTTCCTCACGGACATTTGCTGCGCACCACCGAGGTATTCGACCGCAACCTCCTGGCTGAGCCGTACCTGGAGCTGCTCGATGCGGGCTCGAACCCGATGCAGCAGCTCCTGAAGATGGCTTGAGTGCACCGTCGAGAGCATGGACGGCATGGAACACAGTTGGGGCAGCCATCGTCCCTCCGCGTCTTGCCGAAATTCGCCGAGGAACATGCGCTCGGCGGTGCCCGGCAGATCTTCTTCTGCCGAGATCACCAAGCGATGCCAAATATGCTCGACGCTCTTGCTGACCGCTGTCGTTTGTCGGAGCCGGAAAAGAAACAACCGGACAGCGGTTTCATCTCGGTCGTTTAGGTTGAAGGTAAAGCCCTCAACCTCGGCGTTTTCGCCCCGCACCGCCAGTTCTCCCGAAGGAAACAGGGTCGCTAGGGATTGCAGCCTAAGTAATCCTTCGTTTTGGAGCGCTGATTCAGACCAGGTCAGAGCAGCAAACCCCGTAGGCGGAGGCCCCGATGCAAGCCTCCCGAGGGTACGTGCCTCTGTAGCGAGGTCTTCTGCCAGGGATTCGAAGTGCTCCGGTCGCAGCACTTGTCCAAGGCTCCATTTAACTCTGCCGAGCATGGTATGAAGAGAGATTTTAGGCCTTTAACATGAATAGATTATTCGATAGAAGAATCACTATGCATGTCTCGTCCAATCAAATATGCCCTTTATCTACAAAATATATTCGACAATAAGAGCTCTTCATCGAGTGGATTGTAGGAAGGACTGATGCTGCATGAGGCATGACAGAAGAATTCTCTGTCGCGCAATACAGTAAGCTGTGTTTGAAAACATCAACCAGCTGAGGCGGTCGTAAACTGGAATACGGACCTAAGTGTCGTATTGTCAGCCACCGTTACTTCCTGTTTTAACTCGGTAGGAGACATCAGAAATGAAACTGTGGCGTAGGGAGTTCCACCTTCGGTAAGGGGGAATGAATTCGTATCAACGACCACTTGTTTTTCTCCATGTCCAGCCAGAGACATGCCACTCGGATCCGGAGATGTCATGACCTTACCTCTGACTTTGTATCCCACAAGGTCGTCTGCCATAGGGCTTCCCGTACCATAGGCGAAGTAGTGCGAAGCGGCTCCTGTCGCATTGGTCTCTGTGGGTTTCAAAATCACTGCTGAAAGCTCTACATCTTCTGATACGTTAGATTCTCTCAAGGCGACTCTTATTTCCGCAAGCGTGTCCGAAGGTATAAAAAGCTGAATATATATAGGGTTATTTCCAAGCTTATTTAGCGTTTGCTGAACATAGCCAATAAAAGCACCAACGTTTACCTGGTCCCCCGATATCGGATTAGTGGCTGACAACACGTCTGGTACCGTTATACCTGCAATCTTGATTCCAGAAGCGAATCCTATAGGAAGCCTGGTGGTGCTTCCCTGAGCTGCACCTGGTGCATCGCAATGAATGGTTAATACATTATTTGGGTTCATTTTTTCTCTGCTGGGGTTTGTGGGGTTTGGGGTGAAAATATTCCTATTGGCCGCCAAGCAAACTTCACTAATAAGCTTACTTAGCCTAATCTCGACTCTAGTCTTAGCTCTACATCCATGCCCTCAAACTGCAAGTGAGGGAGCACTGAGATGCTGCAGTTGTATTGACCGATTTGCCCTGGCTTCTCGGTTATTTCTATCTCTGCTGCCTTGAAGGGATAGACCCGCATAGTCAAGTCGGAGGGGTTTTTTACCGTCGTGACGCGACCCATAAGCCATTCTTGTAGGCTAGACTGAATCGTTGAAGCGTCGGCTTCAGAACCGATGTTGTCGCGCATCACGCAGCGCACGTAGTGGGCAATGCGGGTAATCGAGAGGGTGTAAGATAGATTGGCTACTAAAGCGGCGTTTTCGCTGTCTTTAGGGTCTTTGAACTGTGGAACAAATTTTGCCGACTGCACGCTAAAAAACGCCGCTTCACCGGTGTTTTTCTTGTAGATAAGCGGGATGATCCCGTTGTTGGCAAGTTCGAGTTCGCGAAAGTCGGGTATGACGGTCTCTACCGGGGTTTTCTGCTCTTCCTGCCCGGACCAATCAAAGGTGTGCACCGGCAATCCAGTCACTCTTCCGCCGCCCTTGGGGCCACGGATGTACTGGCACCATCCGCTTTCCAGAAAGCTGCGAACCATATTTTTGGCCATCAAAATCGAGGCTGGACTCCAAGTGTAGTCGCTGTCTGCGTGTTCGGCCCGCTCTCGGTACTGGATGGTTTTGCAGGGGTTGTGAATCGGGTGGTACGGCAGTCGGGAAATATACCTTGGAAAGGTGAGTCCCACGTAGGCGGCTTCGTCTGTCTCTCGAAACTGATTCCAGCGACTGAAGCGGGGATGGGCCAAATGACCACTAAGATCCCGTACTTCGTCTAGCTCCGCTATGGTCTCAAAGCCGAAAAACTGCGGACCGATGTTTGTGAGAAACGGAGCGTGGGCCGCATTGGCGATTTTCGCCATCGTCTGGATCATACTGATGTCTTTGGGGTTGCTCCCGAATTCATAAAGGCCAACCGTGCAACCATAAGGCTCCCCGCCGTACTGGTCGTATTCTTTGACGTAGAGTCGGTCGAATAGGACGCTGCCGGAGACGTCTACGGCGTTGGTGTCGAGGTCGTCCTCAAGCTCGTCCTTGGTGACGTCCATTACGCTCACCTTGACATTGCTACGGGATGGAACTGACGATAGCAGTTCGTCGATACCTCGCCAGGTCCCTTCGAGTTTTTGAAACTCTTTGTTATGAAGGACCTGGTCCATCCGAATGTTGATCAACTCGTCGATCGCAGCGATCTGTCTTTGAATTTCGGCGGTGACCGAAACCCCCTCTTCGTCCTCATCCATGTTGAGGGCGAGCACCGCAAGCCCGCTGACCAGTCGGTCCTCGGGGGTGAAGTTTTGGGTGTCGGAGCGAGCGAGTTTGGCATTGCCGGTATCGTCGAGCAGCGGCTCGATTTCGACCTCTGCGTTCAGATTGCTGTGCGTGAGAAGCTCGGTAAGCAGTTCGGTTTCCGACATGATTCAGGCCTCCTCGGATGACGCTGGGGTTTCTTCGGTGCCGTCGGCGGGCTTGCCCAAGAGCTGCTCGGGTTTCGGTAGGCGGAACGAGTCGTATCCCTTGCCGGAAAGCGTGCTTCGCAGAGTCTCGGTTTGCTGGGATCGAACGACGTTGACCAGCTTGTTACGAAGTGCGCGGCGATTGGAAAGGCTTGCCTGCAGTTCGGTCAGCAGCTGCCTAGTGAGCACCAAGGAGCGGATGCTCGGCACCGATTCGGCGATTTTGTCGGGCTCGAAATCGCGTATCGACTTGAACTCAAGCTGTACCTCTTCGTCGGCATCGCCGGTGATGGCCGGTAGGTTGAGCTTGACCCGTGCGCCGCCGAGATTTTCGAACACCGAAGGGAGGGTTGCTTTGGTGACCGCGTGTACTTCTCGCTCTTCGATAGGTCCCCTCTCGGGATTGTTGGTGAGATCACCGAGAACCATAAAGCGCAAGGGAAGGTCGACATCCTTTGCCTCACCGTCGATCTTGGTGCGGTACCGTAGGGTAATTCTAGATTTAGGAATCTCGTCTTGAACTGCCATGCTCTTTGGCCTCCGATGCTTGTGGCGACTGCTGCTTTGGTCAGCTTCGGGCAGTGCCTCAGCTGCACCTACGTCGTAGGTTGCCTCACACGATGAGCTTGCACCATTTCAAATCGTTTCTTGCGGTCGGTTTCTCCTAAGTTCTTCACGCGTCACAATGTGGCACTCGTGATAGCGGTGTCCAGGCGACCTCGAATGACTTCTTCCGCTCGGTGTCGATCGACGACTTCCGGGGCGCGACTTCGCCGCCTGATATCGGATGAGCGCGCCGACTGCGGCACAGCATGCTACAGAATTTAAGACTCACTGCGTCCAACTGGCCGCTTCGTCCCTTTCAAAGGTGAACCCCAATGTCAACTCTGCCCTACCCAAGCGATCAATCCGTACCTTTTCGGCCGTCGGACCGTCAGCGTTTTTTTACTCGGGTGATGGGTTCTCGGCTGACGGGTCTCGGGTTGAAGGATCCAGGAGATTTAGGAGATCCACGCGTCGTCGCTCCTCAGGACTGGGAAGTGGTGAACCGCCCAACCGGCCCTCAGGCTCAAGCCGGTCCAGGCGCCACCGCCCTTGATGGCAAGCTCACGATCACTCCCGCGGGTAAAGATTCCCATCAGCTTTCGCTCAAGAGCCTGAATTCTTTTGACCTGGAGCTTTGGCCGGAAGGGTTTTTCGGTCGAGTAGTCTGCACCCTCGCAGACTACATCCCGCCCTCTGACGGCTCCGGTTCGGCCGCAGATATGCCCCGCGACCTCCTCCACCCGGACATCTACTCAAATGCGCTCATGGAGGTACAGCTCGACCTGGAGATCCACTGGAATCAAAAAGACAAAAACCAGACCGATTTGGAGGACTATAGGCACCAAAACCTCTGCCTCAAGGGCCTTTTGACGAAGCGCAGCGTCGAGGAGCATGCCTCGACCGACAGTACTGAACCCGGCCACATCCGTCGCGTCTACTCACTCGAATTTGCCGATGCGGCCTATGTTCTATTGAGAAACTCCTTTCCTACCGCGCTTCAGTCTTCGATTCGCCGGGAATCTAACGAAGCTCCGCCTCCGATTTCGATTCTTAAAGCCATCCGGAAGCAGCTGCCGACGACGCATATCGACGTGCTGAGCGACTGGGAAGAAATGACAAAGACGCGCGACCACGTGTTCTTCGGGCTTCAGCCACAGCATCAAGCATCCCTGCTCTCGTACATGCGCTGGGTGGCACGAAGCTTCAATGGAGCGTTGCTCTACGACTACCGCGAACAAGCGAAAGCCACCTACAGGCTTGTCGAGAAAAAGCCGAATGCGAGCTTTGAAACTGAGCTGCCTCGAGAATGGTTCGATGCCTCTCAGGTCCGCTGCCCGGAAGAGCCCCGTTTTGACGTTGGGTTGGTGAACACCAGCGCTTTTTTGGATCCGAGCAAACGCTACCCCAATGACGAGACCGGATACACCGAGGTGGCGCGAAGCCCGGCGCTCGATCCGGAAGTAAGCCTTACTCCCCTGCGTCACGATCAGGTGGTGGCGACGCCGATTGGGGCCGAGTTGGACGCGCTTGCACAGCACGCCGCGCATCGCTACCCGGATACCCAAGCGACCTACGCGCTGCGTGCCGTCAATCCTCTGGTCGTCCTGCCCGGCGATAACTTGAAGACCACCGAGGACCCGCGGTGGTTTGAGGCGCTTCAAATCGGGAAAAAAGAGCACCGGTGCACTCGAGTCCGCTGGTCTGGTATCAACAGCATAGGGGTGAGCACCCAAAACCCTCAGCCCACCGAAAAGGAAGACCCGACGAGCTTTCGCTGCGACCAGGAACTCGAAATGGAAGCGCCCTCCTCCGTTTATTTTCCTCTATTCACTGACTACGTGCAGCCGCACTATCCGATGGAGGCCGAGGCTATCGTCGAGGCGCTCGAGCCAGAATCGAGCGATCCGAAGCAGAAGCAGAAGTTCCTCACCGAGGACAAGCCCGTAACCACCGTGATCTGCCGGATTCCTGCGTTCAACGCGACGGTGAAGGTTCCCGTTCGGCCGATAGCGGAGCCGGGGATGGTTCTGAATCCCCGAAAAGGCTACAAAATCCTCCTCGAGCTCGACCACCTCGAGTGCCGCATGATCCGCTACGTGGAACATCGGCCGAGTACCTCCGGTCTGGTAAAAAACGACAACCAAGCTGCTGCCATCGCACTCGGTCTCGATCCGCAAAAAGACGGCTTTTCGATCGTCCACGGCTACGAAGACGGCGTTCCGACCACGGTGCTCGAGAGGCGCAACGATTGCGATACCGGTAATTCCTCGGTGCAGCTGCAGCTCACCGAAGATGGGTTTCTGGTCGTTCATCAGGACGACCGCAGTAAAGACAAGACCCGGATCTGTACGCTCGACCTCAACCGCGAAGACGGCATCTTGATCGAAGTTCAAGACCGCAAAACCAATGCGTCTCAGCGCATTCAGCTGGATGGCGAGAAGCTGGCGTGTGAAGTGAGCCATGGAGAGAGCACGTCAACGTTCGAGCAAACGCCAACGACCATCAAGATTGCGGCAGCAGAAGTTCTGATCGAATCGGACACCACGCAAATGATTTCGACGGCCCAGACCGTAATCGAGGCCGGGGGCGACTTCACCACCAAGGCCGATGCGAGCTCGGTCCACTCCGCCGCTGCGGAGTACAGCATTAAGTCAGACGCCCAGGCCGCCTTGGAAGCTCTCGAGATCGCCATCAAGTCTACGGCTGCGACCTCGCTAGAGGCGGTGAAGTTCGATCTGACAGCTACGGATATCGGAATCGTTGCCGCTTCTTCGTTCGAGACTTCCGCAGCCACCTGGAGTGTTAAGGGAGCTATGACGGCCACCATCGATGCTGCAGTCTCTACGATAAAAAACTTGGTGAAATTCGGATAAGAACCAATGGGTCACTTCGCGGTCGAGTCCCAAGTGCGGTGAATGAATCTGCCGGGCGAATGACACGCAGCAAGCACTCCCGGCGTGTGGTAGTCCGCCCGTGAAGGCGAGGTCACTCGATCAAACCACCTCAGAGATGGCTCACTCACGCCATCCCGGTGATGTAGGCACGTCGATGAGGCGGACCTTTTTGAGATTTCGGTTACGATAGACGGCACGGGTGATGGGCAGCGATCTGTACGACCGATTTTTGACGGAGCTCGGGGAACTTCAGAAATTCCGCCGGGTATATCAGGAACTTCATCCCTCCTTAAAACTCCCTGAGTCTGATCCGCATGTGACCCTGATCGTCGAGAGCATGGCGGTCTATGCGGCGCGGACGCAGAAGATCCTCGATACCGATCGGCGCTACCGCTACCAGACCCTGATGTGGCAGTACTTTCCCTACCTCATGCGCGCCCTGCCCTCGCTAGGCGTGATGCGTGCGGTTCCCACGGGGGCGGCTGCCGAGCCTGCCGTGGTCGAGGCCGGTGAACGGTTCAAGGTCGAGGCCCAAGAAAGCGGACAGGCGACGATATACCGACTGCTCGCCCCGATTCGCGTCTTGCCGCTCACCATCGAAAACGTCGAGCTGCGACCCGGCCCTACGGGAGGTCCCCGGTTTGCACTCGAGTTCCGCTCACTTTTGGCGCGCTCTCAGTATCCGGTTGGGTCCCTGCGTCTGCATATCAATCATCTCGGCAGCTACTGGGGTTCACGTAAGATCTGGTCGGCTCTGCGAGACAAGACGGTGCAGGTTTCGGTGATCTACGACGAGGGAGCTCAGTCCTCGGCCGTAGCTGCTTGTCCCTATCGCTTTGAGCTCAAAGACCTTCAGGGCATTTGGAATCCGGTCGAGGCCGTTCGCTACCGGATCCATCGCCCTGAGTTGGATCATTTTCTGGAAGTCGAACTGCCCGCCTCGGAGACCGCCTGGAGTCGATTCACGCTGCTTTTTGACACTTCGGTGGACTGGCCCTCCGAGTTGAACATCGCTCGAGGCGACATACATCTCGGCTGCGGACCCATCGAGAACCAGATCAGGGCCTACGCTTCGCCCGTGAGCGTCGATGGAACCCGCAGAACCTACCCGATACTGCCCCCGGATTCCGGTTCCCAATGGCAGCTCGCCGAAGTGCGCGGGGTGTCCCGAGTGACGCGTCGTAAGAGCATTCCTCTAAGATCGGGGGTGATTCCAGGGCCTGAGGGTACGTTCGAAGTGCGTTACGCAGAAGAGGACGGCAAGACACCCGAGCTCGTCGTTTCTTTGCCCTCCACAGTAGTGGACGACGTGGTTTTGTCGGTCGATGCCGACTGGATCGATACCCGTTTTGAAAAGTACCTTCAGCAGTCGCTGAAGTTCACGCCCTACGATCGCGTGACCTCCTTTGCGAAATGGGACCTTGCCGGCAGCCTCGTCGGCAATCGCCCCGGGCTGGAGGCTCAAGACGGAGCGACGTTCCTCAGGCTTTTGGCGCTTCGTAGTGCACACAGGCCCGATGCGGACGAGTTGCGCACGTTGCTTGCGGCCGTGGGGGCGTACTCGGGCGTATTTCGCGGCTCGGCGCTGCAGCTCAGCGAAATATCCTCCTTGATCGACCACCAAAGCTCGATCGATGCGCTCGTCTACCGGCTCTTGTACACCGGGGTTCCTAAAGAGCGATTTGGGGAATGCGTCGCCCTTTCGGAGCGGGTGGGCGCGTTGCTTCGCGGATGGCTTCCGGCGCCCCAAGTGACGCTCGAGGTCACCTCGGATGCGGCGGAAGAGCGTCATATCGATGAGGATCCCAGGCTCGGGGAGGCTACGCCTTGACCGCGATGACCGAGTGGTCGGCGATCACTCCGGTGCTTGACGAGATCGATGCGCTGTGCCGCGAGGACGGTATGCACGGCACTCAGGCGGAAACGGCGATCGCGCGCGACCGAATCAAGACCGGGCTTTCGGCCATGCGCAGCCGGTTGTCTCAACTGGTCGGTCCTCCCGATGTGCGGGAGATCGAGTTCGTGGTCATCGTGGTCAGCGACGAGCGACTGCATCAGGTGCTCGGCAAGCGGGGCGTCGCCTGGTCGCCACTACAGCGCGAGCTGCTCGGCATCGAAGAGGGCGGAGATCTGTTCTTTGAGCGGGTCCAAATCTACCTGCATGATCCCGCAACCCATCCATTTTTGTACACGCTCTGTGCCTACATGCTCCAAAGCGGTTTTCGTGGCCGCTATCTGAGTCGCGACGATGTGATCGACGGTCTGCATCGCTCGCTCGCTTCACGTGTGGGTCGGCCAGAGCCCCTCGATTCGCGTTCGAACAAAGGCGCTTTGCCCCACGCGTTAGACGAAGAGATCCCGCACATCGATAGGAGGGTCTCGGAGCCGAGAGTCATGGGTGCAGAGCCGAGAGGCATAGGTGCACAGCCGAGAGGCATGGGTGCGGAGAGTCGCCAACACCGTCACCAAAGCGGTCGCACGAAGCGGCCCATGCGCACCTATCTCGCGGCGACCGTGGTGCTTCTGGTGGCCGCTTTGCTTTTGTTGAGCCTTTCGCAGTGAAGGATACCCGTCATGCGGCGCTTCGGACCGATCGCGTTCCAGATCTGCCGCGATTTTCTCGCTGTGAGTTCAGATCTTGCGTCACGATCAGATACCCTTTGATGTGGAGTTGAAAGACAGCGATGAGCGATTCCCGCAGCAGTTCCTCTGGTCGGGTCGACGTCAGTCGGCTCTTGGGCGAGGCGCACGATTCGCAGAACGCGCTGGACACCCTCGGACCCCACAAACCGGAGTGGGCCGTGCGGCTGGACGAGATTCGTCAGCGCGCTGTCGACCTGCCCCCAAACGATGCCCCCCGACTGATCGCTTTTCTCGACCAGATTCAGTCTTTGCTCTCGGTGGATTCGGAAGACTCGACAGCCTCTGCGCTCGAAGCGCTGAGCCATTTCGAAGACATCGTCGTCGGCATTTTGCGCCATCGTGGCCGATTGATTTAGGGGTCGTCTGGCCCAAAGGCCGATTGATTTTGCAGCCGATGCACCTCACGACCGACGACGTGTCTCACGACCGACCGAGGTATCTAGGATCGGCGACCTAGGAATCCGATGCAGGGAGTACTTAAGTCCGCAGGCGCGAAGCAGATTCCGGGTGGTGGTCCGGGGGAGACCGCAGCGGAGGGCGATGCCGGGGTCTCGAATGGGGGCGTGGTGCAGTGGCTCCAGGATCACTGGCTCACGATCGCCCTCGTTGTACTGGCGATCGTTCTTACCGCCGCATGCGCTTACTTCGCTTGGCGCTGGTGGAAGAGTCGACGCAAGAAAAAACCCAAGCCGAAAAAGAATCCCTTCGGACGCTTTGTCTTGGTCCAGGCCTACCGGCGCTACCTCAAAGAGCTGCCCGAAGAGGCCGTTCGAGAGCTGCGTCGTGCGCCTCATTTTGTGGTCTTCGGAACGGATGAACGATCCAAGATGGCGCTCATCGATGCGTATTCTGGCTGGCGGACCCGGGCCAATCAGCGCTACCCGAGCTCGACGGCCAATCCCCACGTGCGGTTTTTTCTGGGGGAGTCGGCGGCGATCGTCGACATCTCGACGACACTTGCAGCAGAGACCACCCTGAGGGCCAAGGCGGCGACCGTGTGGCTCTGGCGATGGCTTTACCGGCGACGGCCGCCGATCGTCATCATCGCGCTCGACGCGCAGTCCTGGGAGCGAATGCCGGCGCAGGATAAAGACCGCTTTGCCGGCAGTATTCGGGCTCACGTGCATGAGATCGCCAAATGCTCGTCGGCGGTTGTTCCGGTGCGGGTGGTGCTCTTTGGGGCCGACTGCTGGAGTGGCTATCGGGAGCTCGCCTCTTCTTGCGGCCGCAGCGGGAGAGGGGTGGTCCTGCGACTTGCGGGGGGTCGTCTCTCTGAAGAGATCGACCGAGCGCTTGAGGAGCTGCAGAGCGCGGCGAACTACAGTCTATTGGTTCCTCCCTCGCAGGGGACGCGGGGGTCGATCGAGTTTCGAGGCGCGCTTTCGTTTCTCAAAGAGGCGCGCGACACTTGGCTTCAGACGACAAGGCAGTTCCTCGAGGCGATGACCCGGCCTGATGCGCTTTTGCGGACGCCCACGATCGCAACTCTGCACTTGGTACCTTCCGAATATGTTGCGCTCGGCAATCCATTCAGCGCGGTACCCAGTGGATGGCAGCCCACCGGCGACTACGAGTCCTACCTACACAAAGAAGAGCGGTGGCTGGATCGGTATCCCTGGGTTCCCCGCTATGCTGCGGTCGCGGCCGCGATCCTGGTACTCGCCGCCTTCCCGCTTGCTCGCTATCTCTCGGACCTAGACCGACTCGCTCAGGCTGAAGTCCACGTCGAAGCCTATGAGCGCACGTCCGTGGACGAGATGATCGCACTTCGGGCGGCTCAAGCACTACCTCCGTTCGACTACGGATGGTTGCCTGGTTTCTTCACCTGGATCGCCCCTGACCCGCTTGAAGACGAAAAAGCGGAGCTCCGCAAGCGTTTCGTTGCCCGGTTCCGCACCGCTCAGCTTCGCGCGCGCCTGCGGGACGCCGACGAACGTACCTACCTGCAGACCCTTGGGCTCATTTACGCGGTCCGAGGCGCGCCGCTCTGGGATATGGCCATGGAGCGCTACGAGGACTGGGCCGGGACGCTCGATGTAGCGTTGGTTCGCGCTTACCTCGACCAGGTTCAGGAGCGCTATGCACGCACCGACATGCCGGCGTTTACCGGGCGATGGACCTCGGAAGTGGCGCCCTATTTGGAGCGCATGCAGCGTGTGATGCAGCGGGATTCGATCACCACGCGAGAACTGCGGGCGCTCACCGGAGTGCGCTGGGACGAGGCCTGGCTGCGGGAATGTGGGCGACTCAGCGCGGAGCTGCGGGCGCTCGAGGTCCCGCTGACGGAGTTGCGCGTGAAGGGATGCCCCAACGCCTCCGATGAAATGATCGCTGCTTTGGGGGCATTCGATGCGCCCGGGATTCTGGAAAGTCGGAAGGAGCGGTTTCGGGGTCTACCGTCAATGGTCGAGCATCTCCGAGAAATACGCCGCCGGGTGCCTGAGGAACAAAGGGTACACACGGTCCGCTTTGGCGATCGTCAGGTCGAGCTTTCGGAACAAAGCTGGTGGCGACTCCTGCTCAAGTCTGAGATCGAGCGGGTACAGGTCGATTGCGGGCTGGGCACCTCGACAGCGCGCTTTTTTGAGTTCGGCGGTGCGCTACCGGATGTGGAAGTGCGCAATCCACCGCCGGTTCGCACGGACGGCAGCGTGTCCGCACTCTACACCCGTCGCGCGTTTGAATCGGCGATTCGACCTCAACTTGCGGAACTCGGCGACCTTCTGGCCGAAATCGACCCCCATCGGGACTGGAGCAGTCTCAGGCGCTGCGTCCAGCAACAGGCGGATCGGTATGCCGCGGACTACGCTGCGAAGTGGCAATCGTATGTGGGCAGCATGTCCCTCAGTGCCGGCAATAGCGGTGATCTCGTCCGGTTGATTCAGGCGATGCAGGTGCCCGGCGGGGCTTGGGATCGATTTTGGACGATCCTGGCCGACAATCTTGCGGTCCGCGGTCTCCCACTCCCTGCAGAGTCTGAATCTCCGGAAGACGGTGCGCGAGCAGGGGGGATCGTCGCTCCCATCGAAGACGAGCTGCGCCGGCTAAGACCCGTGGCTGAAGTGGTAGGCGGGGAATCGGACTCTCGCCCTCTCGACGACTACGTGGCTCTTTTGTCAGAGCTGCTCGAGCCACTCGAAGAAGAGTTCGAACTCGAAAGTCCCGAGCTCTCTGGCGCAGAGCAGATTCTGCTCGACGATCTCTCAGGTGAAGAGTCCCCCTTGGCGAGCGCGCGGGCGATGGTTCGCGGCTGGGGCGTACAGGGGTTTGGGCAGGCGATGTTTCTGGTTCCGATCGAGACCTTTGAACGGGTGGGTCGGTCGAGAGTCAACCGTCGGGTGTCGACACGCTGGCGACAGGAGTATCTGCCGGAGGTGCGCCGGATGGTTGCTGCCTATCCATTCGCTTCAGAGACGGTCAACGAGGTCACGCCCGAGGAACTCTCTGAGCTGCTCGGTCCGGACGGTACCCTCGGGGAGCTCTTTGCAGCGCTTTTTGATGCGCTTTGCACGCGGAGCCCTTCCGGTGTTGTCGCCTGCACGCGTGGCATTTCGCTGCCCGACGGGATGTCCGAGCTGGAGCAGGCTCTAAGCCGTCTGCGGGGGGCCCTTTTTGATGACGAGGGGGCGCCGAGGCCAGTTGCCCTGAGGGTTCGTCCGACGATGTTCCGTTTGCGCGGAGCGGATGAATGCCAGCGCTGGTCACGCAGGGAGTGCGTTCACGAGCGTTCCGCAGGATGTCAGGTGCGTCGGCGTCGCCAGTGCGAAGAGATGCTCCTTGCGAGAACCGGTCTCGAAGTAGGCGAATCCCGAGTTCAAGGGCTCAATTCGGCTCAGAGGGATCGCGCACTGCTTTGGAACTGGTGGGAACACGGCAACCCAAGGGTGTTTGCGGAGTTTGAAAGCCGTCTCGGGGACCGGAGAGAGGGGCAATTTGCGCCTCCGGACGACAACTCGTCCTGGCCGTTTCTGCGCTTGCTCGATGCGGCGACCGAAGCGACTCGGATGAACGATGCCTCGGCCAAGCTTACCTGGCGGATTTCGAATCCTGTCGGTCCTTCGGAGATGGTGACCTTCGTGTTCCGGCGGAATCCTCGCTGGCCCTTTATCGAGGCGGAGCGCACGATTCGTGGCGTTCGGGGCCGGACGCGTTAGGATGCGCGGCCATGGGTTTGGTTGTTTTTCGGCGATTGCGAGGGTTTTCACTCGGTGGGGGGCAGAGGCTCTCGCTCGGATTGCTGCTGGTCTTGCTCGCAGCAGTACTCGGCTGCGATAAGGGACTAAGAGTCTATCTGCAGGGTCTCGGTATGGCAGACGTCGATCTGCCGGTCACCGTCGTGTTCCGGAAGGTGGACGAGGAACGATGGTCTAGGGATCGCTATGAAGACATCGTTGAAATGGTCGAGTCCGGCGATGAGTCGATTCTCGCGATCCGGACGGTGTACCCCGGTAAGCGTTTGCTGGTGGAGCTCCCGGAAGGTGAAGGCCCGGTTGGCGCCTACATCCTGTACTCGACACCCGGACCGCGCTGGAAGCATCTGCTGCGCGGCAGTAGCGGCGTTCGGCGGATTGTGATTCAGCCCAATGAGGCTCCACGCTAAACCCCAGCGGGCCTATGTCGGCCCAAACAGCTGCTTTCCTCCGATGCTCGTCGCTCAACGTACCCGAAGTACGCCTTCACTCCTGCGCTTCGGGGGCGCTGGCTGTTTCGACCAACCTAGACCCGCTGGGGGGGGTGGTTGCTGAGTCGGCCCAAACAGCTGCTGACCGAAGATGCTCGTCGCTCAACGTACCTTAAGTACCCTCCTCCTCCTCGGCCCCGCGCGTCTCGATGGGTCTTAACGGCCAGCGCCCCGGAAGCACAGGAACGAAGGAGTAGTTCTGCTACTTCGAGTTCCGAGCATGGGAGGAAAGCGGG
>JBCCEA010000033.1:0-42056 GCA_039030515.1 Myxococcota bacterium
CGACCTGACCGGGTACGGCTCTGACCTGACCAGGTACGGCTGTTCCGACCTGACCGGGTACGGTTCTGATGCCGCCGTTTCGACCTGACCGGGTACGGCTCTGACCTGACCAGGTACGGCTGTTCCGACCTGACCGGGTACGGTTCTGACCTGACCGGGTACGGCTCTGACCTGACTGGGTACGGTTCCGTTCCGACCTGACTGGGTACGGTTCCGATACCGCCACCCGTCCGAGACCTGATCAAGTTTCGACCTGACCGGGTACGGCTCTGACCTGACCAGGTACGGCTGTTCCGACCTGACCGGGTACGGTTCTGATGCCTCTTCAAAACCTGACCAGGTACGGTTCTGCTACCCGACGGGAACCGGAAGCGGGTGTGGAACGCTTACGCTCGCTCTTTAGTTAGGCTGAACTTTTCTCGCAACGACCACTTTGGCCACGTAGTGCGGCTCTGATGAAACCAATTCAAATCCGCACTCCTCGACCAGTTCGTCCAGGTTGTCGCGTACATAGTCTTGGTAGAAGGGTTCGTGGAAATCTCGGCTGAACCCTTCAAACGCGTGGACCAGCTCCGCACTCTCCGCGAGTTGCGCAGAATCCTCGACGACAAGAGTCCCTCCCGGACGCAAAATCCGTAAAATCTCACCCAAGACCTTCCGCCGGGCGTTGCGAGGCAGCTCGTGGAAGAGGTAGACGCAACTGACGGCGTCGAAATAGTCGTCGCGATAGGGCATTTCCTCGGCATTTCCAGCGGTGAGGGAGATACTCGCATCAAGTTTGCTCCTGGACTCATCCAGGTAGTAGGGGCTGAGGTCGATGCCGTAGAGCCGGGTCTCGGGCAGCGCCAATCGAATCTGAGACAGGGTGCGCCCCGTACCGCAGGCCACATCGAGCAGACGACGAGGACGGTCGGATGATGCTTGAGAGGACCGCAACGCTTCATGCAGCGGCGGGATGATCTGCCTGCGCATGACGTCGGCCAGCCCAGCGAACAGAAATTCTACGCTGAGGTCGTATATGCGAGCTGAGTGGCGACTTAGGTACCCACCAGTTTGCCAGTGAAATGTACGCCGATAGTAGGGCGGATAGCCTTCGAGCGGGACTTGTTCAGGGAGATCTTTATAGTCGTTTGACTGCATTCTCCGGATCACACGAGGCAAGTCCAAAATCATCTCAGGAGCGCGAGAGAGGTATTCTAAAACAGGCATTTGAGTCAACAGTGATTCCGGGTAGTAACCCGCCTCGACATTAGAGAGGTCGCGTTGGAGCAATGCCTGAATCCTTCGCTCGACTTCATCGATGGTAGACTGAGGCGGTATCTCGTTAATACCGATAAGACTCCGTAAAACGCGTTGGGCCAGGTTCGACTGAGAAATCATAGTGCGGTGGCCGAGTTCGTAGATCGTCTTGCGAGCCCTTGAGATAGAAATCGTCATAAGTTTCCTCGAGAAATGAAGTCGTTAAGTCAGGGTTTCTCTGAGATCGAGTTCACCGGTTTTGACCTGTCGTGATCGGTGGTCATTCGAAATGCGCTGCCGAATTGAGATCGTACCCTTGGACTAAAGGGTCATCGGGTGTGGCTGAACAGTCAGCAAGGTGGAGAGATCTGCTTGGCGGACGGTTCACTTCCGGATCGGGATGATTTCAGACGCGTGCGGTTTAACCCGGAAGGGTTTTACATGCCTCAGATTTAATCGGCTTGGTCCGCCGCTTCGGCAGAGTGCGCTTGAACAATGCCCTCGGATGCGGGATCGAAAAGACGACGATGAAGACCGAAAAAAACCAAGACGAGCTGGAAGCGCTGGAACGTACGATCGCTCGTCATGAAAGGCTGTATCGCGCAGGGCGTTCCGAAATCTCTGACGCGGAATTCGATGAACTGCTCGAGCTTTACTCAGCGCATGCGGATGCGGCAGGGCTACCTCCGAAACGCCGCCTAGATATGCAAATTGAGAGCGACCATACGGAAGGCTTTGAAACGGTGGCGCATCGAGTACCGATGCTCTCTCTCGAGAAATTGTCCTCAAGCAGGCGTGACGCTCAAGGCGCCCCCATGGCCCTCGCGGAGCAGCTTTCGCTTTGGTATGCACGCCGCCGCAAAGATCTGGAGCTGTCCTCTGGCGAGCCTTTGGCGCTTTTCGTGGAGCCCAAGATCGACGGCATCGGCATCTCTCTTGTGTACGCGAACGGGCAACTGCAGCGCGCGGTGACTCGGGGGGATGGTCGGCAGGGGGATGATGTCACCGCTCAGGTCATGGCTTCCGGGGCCGTGCCGATTGCGCTTGTGGGCATCTCTTCAGGGACGCTTGAGCTGCGTGGCGAGCTCTATTGGCCGCACGCTGCATTCTCGGCGTACAACGCTCGGTTGGAAGCGGAGGGAGCGCGCACAATCGCCAACGCTCGAAACGGCTGCGCAGGACTGATGAAAAGAAAAGATCCGTCTGCACTCGAGGGGGTTGGCATCGAATCGTTTCTCTATCAGCTAGCCTACAGTGACGGGCTGGATGTGCCCACAAAGCAGTTGGAGACCCTCGACTGGTTGGCGAGTCTGGGCGCGCAGGTGTACACGCAAGAAGCCCGAAGGGTCGAGTCCGCCGAAGAAGCCCTCGACTACTGCGAGGCGTATGCCGAACGTCGCCGAGAGTTAAGCTTCGATATCGACGGGATGGTCATCAAGCTCAATAACCTACACTACTATCCAGCCCTGAGCGGCACCGGTCATCATCCGCATTGGGGCATCGCGTATAAGTTTCCTCCTGAACGCAAACTGACGCGACTCATCTCGATCGCCCTCTCGATTGGAAAAAGCGGGAAGGTGACTCCCGTCGCGCATCTAGAACCGGTATCGCTAGCGGGCACGATGGTTTCGCGCGCTTCGCTGCACAACTTTGTCGAACTTGAACGCAAAGACATCCGCGAGGGAGACCAAGTATACGTTGAAAAGGCGGGCGAAATCATCCCTCAGGTTGTCGGCGCAGAGATCTCGGAGCGCCCACCCGGGCTACCTATCTACACTCGACCTGAAGTATGCCCATCCTGCAGTGTTCCTCTAGTCTCAGAGGACATCTTCATCTACTGCCCCGCCCCGAGCTGCCCCGATCAACTCCGGGAACGACTCAAACACTTTGCCAGTCGCCGGGCGATGGACATCGAGGGGCTCGGCGAATCGCTCATCGACCAAATGGTCGAGAAACTTCAAATCGGATCTCCAGATGACTTATTTTTGGTGACCCCTGCTCAACTGGAAACCCTTACCCGGATGGGGAAAAAGAGCAGCGAAAACTTGGTTCGTTCGATCGAAACCGCCAAGAGCCGTGGGCTTGCGCGGGTGCTTTATGCGCTTGGACTGCGACATGTCGGCGAAGCGATGGCGGAAGAATTAGCGAGGTTTTTCAGTTCCGCAAGCGCGCTCTTGGGATTTGCGGAACGCTACTGCGACGGAAACGATGAAGCGATCGGCCTCGTCGCACCTGCGAAATCCGGTGCACGAGGCGCCATCGAGGGGCTAGCGCGCAAAAGCGCCGACAGCATCTTTTCTGAACTGAACTCGGAAGCGATTCGAGACGTACTCCGCGGACTCGAAGATCACGGGGTTCTGCTTTCAGTCGTAGAACCGGCTCGAAAAGAAGTTCTCGGCATCGCCGGCAAGACCTTTGTCCTAACGGGAGTCTTACCCAATCTGAAACGCGACGAAGCCGCAATGCAGATCAAACTCGCCGGGGGAAAAGTAAGTTCATCGGTGTCCGCCAAGACGAGCTTCGTGGTAGCGGGCACGGATGCGGGCACCAAGCTCGCCAAAGCGGAGGCGCTGGGTGTCACCGTCTTGGCAGAGTCTGACTTACTCGCCCTACTCGACGCGCGCAATACGCAATCTGATGATGATCCTTAGAAATACGTCTGAGACCACACTGCATACTTGGATTGGGAGCCATAATAGAGCTCTACAGTAACGAATACCAGCTGAGATCAGCGAGAGAACCAAGGCAGTCTCATAGGTAGAAATGGCGTTCTTGTATTTTCGGTAGGTAAACTTGGCAGAGACGGATAGCTGAACGCTTGTTGATACATTTGAGGAAATTCCTCTTGGTAAAGCCGACAAACTTCACGAACAAAGGCTTCTTTCTGGCCAGGTTCGCCATGTGCGGGAACGCTTGCTGAAATACTCGGGCAAGCTTTATGAATATGCGGAGAGTCGCTTCTCGGGGGTGTCTTCGAACAGCAACGGTAAATACGTGCCTTGATCTGGTAGTGCGTTCTTTCTGCGGCTGGGATCTCCAGACGAAAAAAAGAAATCCCGCAGAGCTTTTTTTACAGCAGAGCGAAATGCCGTGCGATGCGGGGACATGGTTTGTAGTTGACACAGGGCTGCTGTGACAAGCTGATCGGTCGTTGTAAAACTCTACCGATACGCAAATCGCCTTTTACCGAGCCGACCTGCAGACACATCGCAATGCCATCGCGAAAAACAAACTGCCTAAACCGATCATCAGAGAATACAATATGGAAGTATCTTCGTATCTCTTCACAAGAATTAGGCGGGATACTCCGCAAGACACTGAATCTTTCACGCACGTATAGATCATAGACAAAATTGCATTCAGTAGTGCCACACGTATACTTATCGCGATGGCTCCAAACGAGGTCGATGAACTCGTCTAGCCAATGGGGTATTCGGGGGATTACATGGGGCACAACTGCTCAACTTCTGCTTAGCACCCGCCGATAGCGGGCCCTATTTCCTCCTATTTCAACTCATACGCGGGCATCAAACTATACGCGGGAGTTGCCTTTGAGATGCCTAGGAAACCTCGAATTGACGCGAAAGAGCCAGCATTTGTGGAAATGATTGATTAAAATGATGCCATATTGCACCGAAGAACATGACGTGACTGGTTCTATTTGAGTCGAGTACCTGGCCAAAGAGAGCTTGCAGACGGCTACCGTAACTCTCTCCGTGTGTCCAGTTTGCGGCGGCAAAGGTCAATTTCTGGCTGATGCACTGCCTTGAAGCGTCAAGGGGTGAGCGGAAGCACGGAGCGTCCAAGGTCACGCAGAAGCGAGGGGCACCGCGAATGGGCTCGAACGAGTCTCGCATAAATGCGTGTCTGTCACCAAGAGCTGTCGACGAGTGCGCATAGTGAGACGTCTCCATTTGAGAGAGATCTGGTGAAGATTGGCATGCCCGCTCTATACGTGCGATTGTGTTTGCAGCAAACCTTATTGTTTCTTCTTTTGCGTCTTTAAGACAAATAACGATAGCGTCTGGACGCCAGTGCATCGGCCACGGCGATGCTATCAGGATTGCGTTGGCAACTGCATCGGAGTCCAGCATCAGCGTAGCGCCAAGTTCCGCAGCAATTTGATAGCTTTTGGCAGGTCGAGGGTGTCGCGTGAGATAAACTCGCGCGCGGACGTGCTCGGTTGTGTGCAACAGCTGACTACGGGTTAGCTTAATGTAGCTGTCTTGCCTCGATTTAACGGATTGCTCGTTCAGGGTGGCTATCAACGCTTCTTTTGATACGTAGCTCTTTGGCGATCTCACAGGATTCCGCATGGATCCCGATGGAAGCTTGGGAGAAGTCCCGAGGGGTCTTTTCACTAACGGAGATGTTGGAGAATCTTGAAAACGCGTAAGACGATTGGCTCGTTGTCGGTTGGCCGGGGATAAAGAGCCGGAACCAAGTCGTGGGCTTCCACCCTCGCCATATTCGTAGGGTTCAGAAAAAGGACGTATTCCTTGAGTGATTCCGATATGCAATTCGCCATTTGTGATCGCTTCGCCAAAACGTGGTTGTTCGTATAGCTTCGAAATAAAGCGTGAAGAGGACTCTCCGTTCATCCCTTCAGGTACCCGTGTAAGTCTCCATTCATTGTCGCGAAGATGAAGATCTCTGACATACCTGCTGTGCGGAAAAGGCCCAAAATCAGACTCGGTATCTGAATCAGTTGCGGAGTCTAAGGGTTCACCGTACTTGTCTTTATTTTGCCAGACCAACGCCGCAAAGTTGCCCAGCCAAGAAGGCATGGAGCTAGGAGGCTTGACTTGAACACCCGTCGAAAATGGCGGTCTACTGTGCATCTTCCTAAGCGGACCGTGAAAAGAGCTTCATTTCAAGTGAATGCTGCAGAGCCCACAGCGTTCTGGTTCGTCATCGGTGGTTTTTCAGGGCACTACGGATTAAGGGGTTTTGTAACTGGAGAGGCTTTGCGAAGTTAGGTTCGGACAGCGTCTGTTTCCGGAGGAGCAAGCGCGACTTCGATAACGGTCGCCATGGTCAGCCTGCTACGCAAGGAAATGATGCGCCAAACGAAAGCTCAACCAATCGAGAGGCGGCGCTGGCTCTGGTGCACAGACGATCGATACGCGAAAGAACAGTCATGATCATGCACATACTTATCGCGCTGAGTTCGAACGAGGTCGATAAACTCGTCTAGCCAGTGGGGTATCCGCAGGATTGAATGGGGCACAACTGCTCGTGTTCTGCATCGCATCCGTTGATAGCGGGCTCAATTTCCGCCTACTCTAGCTTATGTACGGAGTCGTTTCCTCGACAGCTCGTTATCATTCTTACGGATAGAATCGTAAAGACTCAACATCTCCGGAAAATCTTCCTCGAACCGTTGCCAGACCGTGCGGTAGAACTGTATTTCATCGTATTTATTTTTAGCGAGTGCATCATCAAATAGTGCTTGCAGCAAACCACAGTAGCTTTCTCCCGGCTGCCAATTCGCGGCGGCAAAAACTATTTCATTGCCGGTGGTAGTACGCAAACCAGAATTGGGTAGGGGTAAAGGTACATAAGGGGCACAACGTACAGGCTCAATCGGTGGTAATGAAGTGCTGCTGTCTGGATTCGGAAAAAACGCATACGCTTGTTTTACATACGCAATCGACTTTGCAGCAGATTTTAATGTTTGCAATTCTGCGTCTTTGAGGCAAAAAACAATGGCATCAGGACGCCATTGTAGAAGCGGCGGTGACGCAAGAATGAGTGCGTTGGCTATGGGGTCGGGTCCCACCATCAGCGAAGCGCAAAGTTCGACTGCAAATCGGTAGTGTTCGCAGAGTGGAGAATATGGCGTCAGGTAGACTCTCGATCGAGCTTGTTTACTCGTTCCGGGGAGCAGATCACTCCGGACGACTTGGATGAACGTGTCTTGCTGTTCCTCAAGCAGTGGGTTACTCGGGAGGCCTCCTACTGTTTTGATGACTGCTGTGCTTGCGCCAGGGAACTGGATGCGACTCGTTGGATACTCAAGAGACTTCGGTCGGCGTCTAGACTTTTTAGGGACCGAGTGTCTTGGCGAAGCTTGAAATTCGCTATTTGAAAAGCTCGGCCCTCGGTTATAAGGAGATGAGTTATCAAGACCAGATAATGTGCCTCTAGTGCTGGGAGACTTAAAAGGAGATGTTCCCTCTGTGATTCCAATACGTAGAATGTCGTCTTTGATGCAATCTTTAAGCGTTGGGTGTCTTTCTAAAATTGAACTGAAGCTTTGCTGCCGATGTGCTTCCATCACTTGAGGCGTGCGCTGCGATTGCCGCTCGTCCTGACGAAGATGGAGATCTCTGACGAACCGGCTCTTCGGGTGAAACTGACAATCGACACGCTTATTGCAGTGTCGCCAAACCAGACCCGTGAATTCCCACAGCCAATCAGGCATCTGGTTGGATGATGCAGCGCTATAATTCCGCATAGGTAGAGGTTTCCCGATCATACCGAGACAAAAAAGGTCTTGACTCAAGTGAGTACGCGGGGACCGAAAGCGTGCCAGTTGTCATTAGTGACTCGATGGTGATTCTTAGAGGCGCGACTAATCGACCATATGTTGAAAAGTTAGGTGCTGTTTAGACAATGCTTTTCACCGGCACTGCAGTGGCAATGCCGTGACGCAAAGCCTGTCACGCAAAGAAATGACGCGCCAAGCGAAGGCTCAGCTACGCCTTGTGATCCACGGGCAGCCTCCCTGAAACCCTCCTGCGCCGCCTGGGTCCGCTGGCTATGCGCCATCGGGATGCATCCGACGGGACCATTCGCTGTAGGAGCCGACGTAAAGTGCGGCGGTTGGGGATTCACTACCGAAGGCCTCGCAGAGCGCAAGGAGCGCGTAACATGCGGTGACGCCAGAGCCGCACGAAAAAACCGTGTTGTCCCCGGCGTGTGACCCGTTCAGTCCGCTCGGCAATGCTTCAAAAATACGCCGCAACTCGACTGCAGGAAGCATCCGGCCGGTATCGTCGATGAGGTTTTGGTAGGGCAGATTGACCGCAAACGGGATGTGTCCGCCGGGAGGGTCGAGGTGTTCCTGGGTTCCTTCGAACCGCTTGCGGCTCCGCACATCGAGCAGCGTATACCTCTCGCCATGCTCCGCGATCTCTTCAAAACTACGGGTCGGCAGAAGCCAGGTACGGGCCGGATAGGGCGGCTTAGGTGAATGTCGATTGCCGGCTGCATCACCCTCGCAAAGCGAAAAACCCGCGTGAACGGCCGCCTTGAGCCCACCGCTGAGAACACGCACGTCCGCATGGCCCAGGGCCTTGAGCATCCACCAGCAGCGAGCGGCCGCGAGGGCCCCCGTTTCTGCGTCGTACACCACGACCGAAGCGCCCCGATCGATACCCCAGGAGCCGACGGTAGCCGCAAAGACCTCGATCGGCGGCAGCGGATGGCGTCCACCCAAGCGAACGTCGGCCTCCGGCTGAGAGAGATCGCGCTCCAAATCCGCAAACACTGCGGACTCCAGATGCCCCGCAAAGTAGGCCCCCAAGCCTTCCATCCGAGCGTCGATCAAAACGACATCCGACTCACCACGTAACTCTTCCGGAGTGATCCATATGCTCATCTGGTGAGCAAAGCCTCGCTCGCCGCCAAGGTCAACCAGAGGCTGGGGGGTCAGGTATGTACGAACAGGGAGCGAACCAAAATCATTGCAGAGCGTAAGGCGCTATAACCCATGCATTTTTATGGATCGTTTCAGTGCCTTTCGCCCCGACGTGGATCCCTCCGCACGCTGCGTAGACGTGACCCGTACCTGAGTCAAACGCTAAAGATTGTGCGCCTCCAAGAAATAGCCCCTTGGGTAGTGCGTCAGAGATACTCAAAGCACGTGCCTGCGAAAGACCTTTTGAATGTTCGAGAACCCTTAGAGCGCCGTCATGGTATGCGATCACTAGTGACAGCTCGGACTGGAAAGCAAGCGATGTGACAGTGCTTTTTCTGAATAAAACGTTAGCATTGGCGGCGTCGCAGCAGCTCCTTAGATTCTTAATTCTCCTGAAGTCAGAGCTCGAGAAGGATACGGGGCGACAGAGAGAAGGCGGGCTAACGTGAACGTGGCCGTTTGCATCTCCAATCGCGAAGTGCCCATAAAAACGCTCAAAAGCCAAGGCACTGACTGTAAAATCGACGGGGACTTTTTTTTCTTTAGGTCTTCCCCAGGTGGAATCAAGACATACATTATTTAGGAGAATCTTACTCCTGTTGGGGTTAGCCAGGTTGGGAGAACTGATTGCCATTTGGAGATACCTTGTCTGAGTATGCTCATTTCGATAAATTAAGGTTGCAACGCAAGAAATTTCACCAGCTGCGCGTATTGCGAATGAACGTATATGTTCTAATGCCGGATCACGCGTAGCAGTAGCATAGTCGATCTTGTAGACACCTACTTCATATTCAATGTTCGAGTTCTGTTGTCTTCTTTGGAATTTTCTGAAAACAACAGATAGAGTTTCTCCCGATGGGTCAAAAACTGCGTGTACTATATGATTAATCCGACACGGACCCGGTGAAGGTTTTGCTAAAAAAGGAAATGACTCGGTTGAGCATGGCTGTTCAAACGGTGTGGTGGCAGACAGTACTCGACCTTGTCCTGCACTTCCAATGTCTCTTGGTCCCCACCTTTTCAGCTCTATTACTCCATCGGTTCGCAAGACAACAAAGAAACGACCTTGGGGGTCGAGGGAAATGTATTTCACCCCCCTAGACTGATTGCCAGCCTCATCACCTAATAGTATTTTTGATTTCCGAGACGGTGTAGTGCCGGGGCGCCTGTCGTGTGGGATTCTGGGTGAGGGCATTTTGTATTCTTAGGTTTTTATGCCAATGCCCTACAGTCATTTGCTCACACTTGACACGCGAGCAAGCGACTGTAGGGCATGCGTGAAAGAACGTTCCCTGGAGGACTTTTTTTGCTCGGTCGCCTCGCTGAGAGGCATGCCGTGAGCCAATCTACGAGGCTCGAAAAAGAGATGAAAAAGACAGCAAATTCTGATGCTGTTAATGCTCCGCCTCAATATGTACGCTCTGCGAGCCTTTGAGCTGACCTTCGAAATCATATACGATTTCCCTTTGGGCTGCAAGGTGATTGCCGACGCGGTGGTGGTTTTTGAGGTAGACGCGGAGTGGATGTTAATCGGCTGTTTCAAATCCAAAGAGATGCGTATTTGCAGAGACTTACGAGACGTGTGGCGATGCTCTTTGAGGGCCATCAATGCATCGAGGACGAAAACGACATTCGGCTCGCCTGAGCCTTCGAACGATACATGTTTACTGCATTCATTTAATCTCGAAACATTCGTCTCGGACCTCTACCGTATGGGGATCGATGGCCAAGCCTCTGAGGTCCCCGAAGCAAGCCCTTTTTTTTCGGCTTCATTGTTATCGTTTTGAAAACAGTCTTTGTATGCAGCCTTCCATCGCGTTCTTTTAGAATAGACCTTATCTCAATCGTTAAGTGGCAGCGATTTAAGTCCACATAAACGATCGTAAGTGTACTGCAGTCTGGATCGAATGCTGCGCAAACTGGCAGGCCACAGAAAAGTGAAGGGCTTGACGTTGCCCCAGCGAGCTCTTGGTGAGGAATGGGTGCTTGCGCTCCTAGACTGATCCAGCGGGTCGCTACAGAGGGGGCAGTACGGGCTGGGTTGTTGTGCTGTTCTGGGCCAGGCGGCGTTAGTGCGTACGTGTCCACGCGTGCTGTGCCTGTGTCGTGGTCCAATCGACTCACAGCAAACATGCGAAGGTCTGGGCTGATGCAGAAGACGTGACCGAGGGGCTTCGCGCCTTGGAGACGGGGACTCGAGGGCGGTGCTCCAGTTGGACTCGGGTCGATGATCGTTATGGTTGGCGTTGGAGTGCGGGGCGGCAATGTCGCTTAATTCTTTGGGGAAGCGTCATCTAGACAGCAAGAAATACACTTTTATTCGACATCAGCTATTTATGGACTGACCATTGACGGATTACGCAAGACTGGACTGGGATCACGATGTTTGTTGAGTCTGTCAGTATATGATCGTTTAACTGCAACATGGCATGTCGTTAAATAACTGCGATGTGGCAATTATAGCTGTCGAGTTCACCCTGCGCAATCTGCGAGGGTATCTGCCAGATCGCCTTGCTTGAGGGTGCGTATGGTGGTGCCATGGGCGGCGAGGTCGTCGCCGACGTAGATGTGGTGTTCGAGATGGACGCAGTGTGGATCTTCTTCAGCGATCCCAACCCCAAACAGGCGAGTCTTTACGGTAACTTGTTGACGCGCAGTGATGCCGCGCTTGTAGGTCATCGATTCGCCAAGAGGGACGACAAGGCAGGGGTCGACCTTGAGTATGGCGAGACGACGACTCAGGGCTTCATCGCACCAGTCGACGTATACCGGATGATTGACGTGGGCCAGAGGATCCATCCAGGCATGCCAGGTATCGAAGGTGAAGCTCCAGCGAGTTCGACCCTGGTCGGTAGATCCCAGTCGCTCTAACGGTGACGGCAGTTCGGTGGCAGCTGGAAGTTCGGCAGCAACGGGAAAAGCGTCTCGCAAGGCGACTGGCGCTCGGGCAGGCCGCATCGAGGGACTCACATGAACCCAATGCTGCGTGCAGCGAATGTCTGCCGATGCGGCAGACTCAAGCGATATCGAGGGTTCGGCTGAAGATCGATCGGTGTGCAGCTGTATCTCGCGGGTACAAAGCGTTTCCCGCCGAAAACGGGATAGCCCCGTGCACGCGCGAATCGGATCGCCGTAGCCGATTTCTCGACGATGGAGCACCACCATGCGTCGCACCACGAAAGCGCTTTGCTCAGCTCGGTAGCGCATAGGGGTCCAGCCGACTTCGGAGGAAGCGTCGACCGCGACTTCCTGCAGCGCACGCCAGATATCCCCCGCCCGAGCCACATCTCTGGGGCTGAACGCATAGCGAGGCAAATAAACGGGGAACTCCCAAACGCCAGCAGGCATCGCGGGGGCATGCTTAGCAGAATCGAATCGCTCTTCTACAGCGCATCACCAGAGGCATCCAAACCGTACTGGGTACGGTAGCTAGCCTGATCATGTCCTGGACAAAACCGTACCAGGTACGGTGGGCAGCCGATGGCTAGCCTGATCATGTCCTGGACGAAACCGTACTGGGTACGGTAGCTAGCCTGATCATGTCCTGGACAAAACCGTACCGGGTACGGTGGGCAGCCGATGGCTAGCCTGATCATGTCCTGGACGAAACCGCACTGGGTACGGTGGTCAGGGTCGGGTGCGTACTGGATACGATATTCCAAACTGGACAAATCCTGGACAAAACCGCACTGGGTACGGTGAGCAGCCTGATCATGTCTTGGATAGGTCGTACCGGGTACGGTGGTTGGCGGGCTTTACTCCTCAGCCTCTTCCAGGCGCCTCATGCGTCGACGCATCACCTGGATTCTTCGGCTTGCCTGGCGATGTCCCGGCTCGAGCTCGAGCACTCGGTTCCAGGCGGTAAGCGCTTCGTCATAGAGATCGCGCACGCCAAGAGCGTCACCAAGCAAGAGATAGGCTTCAGGATCCTCCGGCGAAAGGCTGAGTGCATGCCGCAACCACGTGTAAGCGCGCTCCTCATACCCGCGGCGGTAGAGCGCCAGAGCAAGTCCGCGAGCGGCTTCTGAGTTACTGGGGTCGAGTCCCATCACCTCTCGGAAGTAATCTTCCGCGCGTCGCCAATGCCCGGTGCGCAAGCTGCGGTTGGCGGATCCCAAATACCTCGCGATTTCTATCGCCAGCGCCCGGGAGGAAAGCCGTCGTGCCTTCCGCGAGCGCTCGGGCAACTCGATTGCAGCCGTAGCCGTGGGACCGGGCGCACCCGAATTGTCGATCGCGTTTGTGGATCCCGCTGCGATGGAATCGCTGGAAACATCGGCGGGATCGGATGGGTCGCTCGACTCGGCAGGCTGCTGTGCCAACTCGCCTGAAGACCCCTCCTCCTCGGGGGACTCCGGGGCGGATTCCTGGTCGACCTCACTGGGTGCGTTCTCCTCATCGGGCTCTTCAGCGGGGTCGTTTTCGGTGACCTCGACACTGGAATTGCCGTCGATATCGCTGCTCGGGTCGTCGTTGACGTTAGTATCCACGGCGTTTGCAGCTTGGGCAGCAGGATGCTCGCCGGCTTCTTCCTTTTGGACAGCCCCAGCATGCTCGTCGGCGCGATCGGTCTGTGCGGCGGTGCTCCCATGCTCATCGACACGCGCATGCTCGTCGACAAGAGCGATCGGTGTCGCTCGCTCTTCTGCAGCGGGATGCGGAGCAAGTGGGGTGGTTTCAAATGCGTTTTGCGAAACATCTTCGTCGAGCACGGCGATGGAGATCGCTGCGATCACCGCCGAGAGCAAAAGGAGGGCAGCCGCCATACCGAGTAGCTTGCGCAATCGCTCTTGCTGAAACGCCACGGACTCCACCCGGGGGATGTAGGTGCGTTCAAAGTCAAGAGGGGATAGCTGCTCTGGGGCGGCCTCTGACTCTGGCTCGCCGGAAGAATCGACTCGGGTTGGCTCTTCGTCGAGATCGCCTATCTTCGGGAACACGCCGCCCGGATACGCATCGGGTTCTTGGGTGATCGCGTCCGGAACATGCCGTGCGATCGCTTCCGCACGAGGTACGGTCGACTCGCCAGGGAGCATGGTATTGACGGCGGTGGGTTCGTCCGAGAGCAGCGCTTCCGCACCGGGTACAGTGGGCTCGTCAGAAAGCGGCTCGTCAGAAAGCAACTCTGCGGATCGAGGCCAACTTCGGCTCGAAGGAGCTCCAGGCCAGCGTGGTTGTTTGCCGGCGAGCTCTTGGCTCTCGCCTGGAACCCGCTGCGCCGACACTGCTTTGCTCGGCGACGGCCCACGGGCCTCGCGAACCACTGGAGGGGGAGCGGCTGGTTTGAGTACGGCTGCAGCCGGTGGAGGTGCGACTCTTGGAGGCAGTTCCTGAATATCGATCGGAATCGGTGGATCGCTTTCGGCCATTTCTTTCTCTGGACCCGAATCGACAGACTCTTTTGAGCTCGAGGGCCTAAGGGTGGTGCGACGCTGAACTGGAATACCGATGAGCGTTCGATCTCGACGTTTCTTTTGCGGCGGACGCGAGGAAACGCTCGATTGCGGATTGGCCGTCCCAATTCCAAGGGGCGAGGTATGCCTCGGTAGATTCGAGAGGAGGCTTGCGTCAGCAGCGTCCATCGGTATCGCTTTCGAAACAGTGATCTCCGCTGAATCGTCATTTGCGGTGAAATCTCGGTCCGGACTCGAAACGCTGCCCGGCATTTGCGAAAGCCGTTCCATACTTTGTTGGCCCATCGGCCGCATCGAGGGGTGTAGCGAAGCAGTGAGGAGCTGGGCTGCCTCTTGAGCCTCTTCCGGTAGGGGAGCAGCCGGCATCGAGGGGCGAATGGGAGGTTCTTCACCGCTCGCGTTGGCGAGGGTGACATCGAGGGTGGACATGACGTTGGCGGCGGCCGGACTGAGCACGTGTTCGATGCGAACCCGACCGGAAGCGATCTGCAGTAGAGCGGCTACTGCCGACATGCCCTCGAGAATCTTGCCGGATTCACGCAGCTCGCAACTCGCTCCAGCAACCAGCTCGCCCTGAATGTCGATTTGGGCGACGGCCCTGCGATTGTGAACGACGATCCGAAGGGCATGTGCGTCTATCGCTGAGGCCTGAGGGTGTCTCACCGATGCGTGATGAGACTTTGCGAGCGCGCGCAGGAGCCGAGCCGGTCCAAGGCTTTCGATGCGGGTGTCGAAATGTTCCGCGCGCGCCGTTTGATCGCTGATCATCTGCTCGAGTTCATTCAGCTGAGACAACCGAGCGACCATGCTCTCGATCGTAGTGCTCTGCAGACGGTTGCTGGTGACCTCACCCCAGTTGATCGCCAATAAAGAGGCCCATCGAAGACGGAGATCGTGACGCATGCCGCGCACCAGCTCGTATCCCTCAGACTCGAGTGCCGTCTGGTCGATGATGAGGACAGCGGGATCCATAGCGGTCGCTCGATCGAGGCCGCGGCCTTCCAAATCGGAGACAACGACCGAAGCGCCTCGGGCACGCAGCTCCTGTGCAAGGGCATCGGCTCGAGCCGGTTCATTGTCGGCAAGCAAAATCCGCATTCCCTCGATGGAACCTGCAGGACCTGCAGGACCAGACAGCTCAGCATCGAGCAACTGCAGGGTGCCTCCGGCATGCTCTTCAAACTCGTACCGCAAAACCTCCGTGCTCCGTACAAGCGGACGGACCCTCGAGACGAAGCCCTCGACGAGTTCTGCGATGGTCCGCCCCTCTCCGAAGACCATGCGGATCGTGGCTTGTTCGTCGGCGCCGCGCGTCTTTACCGAGACGATCCCGTTGCGCAGCTCTTTTTTGAGCATCTCAGCAAAGTCGTCCAGGGTAGCTTCACCGAGCTCTCCCGTTCGAGTACCGGTGCGTTCCGGAATCTCGCGCGCCAACTTGGCGATCTTGCGTGCGATCGAATCGACACTGGCCGAGCGAGCGACCACCGCAGCGGCTCCGAACCGAAAAGCGCGGAGTCGATCGTCCAGGCGTTCGTCGTCGGCCAAAAGCACGACCGGAAGCACGGACAGCATAGGAGACGCGTGCAGTCGACCGAGTAGATCGCTGCCACCATCGATCGTCGCATCACCGACGAGCAGGACGAGGTCGGGGGCGGAGGCGACCGCCGATTGGGTAGCGTCGATGACGCTGGCGGTTTCCACCGCGAGGCCGTAGCGCTGCATAGCCTCGCGGATCCCCGCAGCAAGAGGTTCGCGATCGCCGACCATGAGCACGGTGGGTTCGTCTGCGGGTGGGCTGTAGATGTTCATGCAGCTCCCAGATTGTTCCCCAAGTCGCCGTACAGATCGAGTTGTTGACGTCAACCCGGGTCAAGAACCTCCTGGAAGAATCGTCTGCGATACTATTTGAATGGGCGGCCACCGTGCATCTAGGTCGGACAAACCTGCACCTGGGTCCGACTAACGACCACCAAAGGAGGCCTCCGGTCGGCCGACTTCAGGCAGGGACGTGTGCTAGATCTCCCAGATGGCGAGCCTGCCGCGTTTGTCGGCACCACCTCCAGACATCACTGTGCCTTTGCCCGGTTCCAACACGGCACGGGCGGTCGTCGGTCTGGCGCTCAGAAAGCTGCTCATGGACTTGCGATCGATGAGCGGACTTACGGAGCTCGATTCGGATGTTCTTGAATCCTATCGAGAGCTGCGTTCTCTATTTGCGCGCATCGGAACCACCCACCCTGGCGCCCTGCCCTCCCTGCTGAGGAAGCCTACGATCGCGGCTCCATTGCGGTGCTTGCGCAACCACACCCCCTGCAGACTGAACCGCAGTGCGCTCCTGCTCGAGTTCGTATCGCAATCTCTTTTTGAGCTCTATCTCCACGGGGCGCTGTCGGCGGGAGTTCGGCTGAAACGGGCTGCACCAATTCTGATCGGGCTGTCCCGAGGCGTCGTTGTGCACGTTCCGGCAGAGGCAGAGGTGATCTTTGGTCCAGACGCGCTGCGGGTTGCCGGTACGGACCAAGATCTCGATTCGCTACCCAAGGTGCACCACGCGGTCGATCAGGGCATTTGGCTGTCCGACGTCGACAACAATCCACTTTCGGATCTAGAGGCCCACCCTGAAAAATCAGGCAGTCATTCGAGCTATGGAGAGGCTCTCCCCGACGTGTGGAATGAGGCCCTGCAGCAGGCTTGCCTCGAAATAAAGACGCATTTACCGGATCTCTACAACGAGCTGCCCTACGTGCTGTCGCTCTGTGTGCCCGTGGGTACCGATGAGCAACGCCATCTTTCCGCCTCATACCGCGAAGCTGTGGGCACCATCTATTTGAGTTTACATCCCAACCTGCAGACGATGACCGAGGCGCTGATTCATGAATTCAGCCACAACAAGCTCCATGCCCTGCTCGAACTAGACCCTCTGCTAGAAAACGGCTCTGCAGCAGAGTTCGCATCCCCGGTGCGACCCGACCCTCGACCGCTCCTCGGAGTATTGCTTGCCGTCCACGCATTTCTACCGGTGGAGCGCTACTACCGGAGCATGCTCGATCGCGGATTGCAGGTATCGCCGGGCGGGATAGAGAGACGTTTCGAGGAGATCAAGCGCACCAACCGCGAGGGGGCAAAGACGCTCCTTACGCACGCGGTCCCCACTCCAATCGGACGCGGCGTTCTCGATGAAATCGAGCGGCTTACTTCGATTTGACGCTTCTCGATCGAGCGGAGCGTTTTTTCTTGCTGGAAATAAAAAAGAAACATTGATGCCGCATGGTGGACCTTTTCTGTTTGTGGATTCCACCGGCCAGCCTGCACGCCATCGCTGATCTCTACTTAGCGTTCGGAGCAAACTATAAGTCTGTGGTAGTTCGCTTGGGATAGAGTCGATGCAACAAGTACTGGACAGCGTTTGGGTGCTCGTATGTGCCTTTCTTGTGTTTTTCATGCATGCGGGTTTTGCGCTCGTTGAGAGTGGCTTTGTCCGCCGGAAAAACGTGGTCATGGTCTTGCTGAAAAACGTCTCGGTGGTGGCGATCGGCTCTATCGGATTTTACCTAGCCGGTTACGGATTCATGTTTGGAGAGGGCAATGCGTTCATCGGACTGAGCATGTTTGCTCCAGCTTCGGGGGAGGATGTCGGAACGCTGCCGCTGTTTGTCTTTTTGTTCTTTCAGCTGATGTTCGCGGCGACGTCATGCACCATCGTGAGCGGGGCGATCGCAGAACGGTCGCGGCTCACGACTTTTTTCATCTTTTGCGCCCTTGCGCTCACCTTTATCTACCCGGTCGTCGGTCACTGGGTGTGGGGTGGAGGTTGGCTGGCTTCTTGGGGCTTTTATGATTTTGCGGGAAGCACCGTAGTACATGCGGTCGGCGGCGGAATGGCACTCGCTGGGGTGCTGGTGATCGGTCCTCGACTCGACCGCTACACTGAATCCGGCAAACCAAGGCTAATGCCGGCCCACTCGTTTCCCTTTGCCGCACTCGGCGTGCTGATTCTTTGGCTCGGCTGGTTTGGGTTCAACGGAGGAAGCACTTTGACGGCGAGCCCTGTGGACATCGGGCTTGTGATCTTATCGACCAACCTTGCCGCGTCTGCAGGGTTTCTGACCGCACTCATCCATGCCAAGTTGCGTATTGGGACACTCGATCTTTCGATGGCGCTCAACGGTGCGCTCGCCGGCCTTGTCAGCATCACTGCAGGCGCCAACGCGATCACTCCCGTCGAATCGTTGGTGGTTGGCTCGATAGGCGGTTTGCTTGTTGTCGAAGGGGTGATCCTTTTGGATCGCTTCCAAATCGATGACCCGGTGGGCGCAATCCCCGTGCACGGCGTCTGCGGGCTGTTCGGCACGATCGTGGTGGGGCTGCTTGGACAGGCTGAAGGAGCGCGAGGCGTACTTCACGGCGGGGAGCTCAGCTTTCTCGGCGTGCAAATCCTTGGCTCGGTGCTCGCGACTGGGTTTGCGTTTGTTGCAGCGAGTGCTTTGTGGTTGGCGCTGCGGACCCTGCCCGGAGGTGTTCGTGTGAGTGAAGATCATGAGCGCGAAGGCCTCGACCTTGCTGAATGTGGCGTCATGGCTTACGGCGAGGACCGGTCAGGCTTCAGATCGTCGGCAATGCGAGAGGCGATTACTTCGCCTAAACTCGAAGTGAAGGAAGCGATAGAACGCATGGGTGCCTAAGGTGCCTCCATCGCGATCTTCTCGGTCCCAGGCTATAGACTCGGGGATCCGCTCTAACTCACAGCTCGGAACATACCCAGCAACCCTTGGCGCCAACGTCCATCATGACCACGACGATGGGGCATGTAGCGTCCGTATAGTCGATACCAGTCAAACGTGCGCGTCAGCGCATCAAGGTTGCTGAAACGAGGGACAAAGCCGAGAGTCTCTTCGATTTTGCTGGTATCGACGATGTGGTCTCGATCGCATGTTTCGTAGACCCAGGGATAAAGCGGCGAAAGTCCCATCCGATAGAACAAACGCAACAGATTTTGCGTTGCTTTTGCTGGAACTGGCCGAACGGAAGCCCCGGTTCCAGCGTACATACAGAGGCTTGAGAGATCTTGCAGCACAGTGCCAAATGATTTCGCTCCAACATTGAATATTCCTGCGGCAAACTCAGAAGCGTTTGCCAGCTGCCAGACCGCTTCAACGAGGTCGTCTACATCGAGTAGCTGATAGCGATTTTGACCCGCCCCGAGAATAGGAACTTTCTTGCCGGCAAGCACCCAATCGCAGAGTAAAGAAAAAAGCCCAAGACGCCCGGGTCCGATGAAGGTCTTGGGCCGCACCAGTGAAATCTTGGCACCGCGATCGAGCGCACTCTTGCAGTGGTTCTCGGCTTCAACTTTGGCAAGAGCGTAGGGGCCATAGATTCCAGCAGTTGGCGCGTCTTCTTTGTGGGGCCCAGCTGCATACGGGCTGTAGACGGCGGTAGTACTGAGCACGATGCAGTGTAGTCTGCGCTCCTCAGCATAGCGTACCGCCTGGAGCGTTCCTTGAGAAATTACATGTTGCACGCGACTTTTTGGGTGAAGCGGTAGCGCGGTCGCGGCATGGACGACGATGTCTACGCCTGGAACCTGACTGCGATAGATTGCAGGATCGGTGACGCTGCCCTGGATGTACTGGATTGGAGTCGTATCTTTCTGTGAAGCGATATCGAGTACGACGACCTGCTGACCGAGTTTCTGCAGCGCGCTGCATATTCTTCGACCAAAGAAACCGGCTCCGCCAGTGACCAGCCATCGTCTGCTGTTGGTTGGTGTCGTCATGGTTTGTTCATCCACAAGTCAAAACCTACCGGGTTTCTGGTTCAACTGCAGGGTTTCTGGTTCACTTTGTGGGCCGAGTCCGTGGTGGCACAACCTGCAAGAGGCGAACAGAAATCGTTTCGGTTTCGTAGTCTAGATGCTCCAGAGAAGGCCGGGCCGGCAGTGTTGTTTGGGCTAGGGTGCGCATCGGCGGCAGTCTCACGGATAGAGAGCAGGGCATGATCGAGGCAGGATGCTCTTGTAAACCAGCATGATATTCCGTTGCTTCTTCTAATAAGGCATCGGATTGTCGATCGAGGGCACAAATCGATCCTTCAAAAACATAAGTGTTTTCTTGCGGCCTCAGATGCATTTGCTGGTCAAGCTGGATGCGGGAGCGTGGATCGTACTCGCAATCATAAATGGGCGGACGCCGGTAGTGCGCACGGGCGTCGAAACGCTCCACGTAGGCCACGGTCGCATTTTTGGGCAACCTTTGGCGCTGAGTGCGAAACCATTGTTGTTCGAGCACATCGGTGGGTAGCGTGAGGGCGTAGCTTCGTGCGTAGATGCTGAACAAACTCAGCACAACAAGCGAGATAGTGAGTACGAGTGTTGTGGCTCTGCCGTACCCGTAACTCGGTGCATAGAATGCGTGGTACGAGACTTTATCCTCGCGAAGTGCCTTTCGAAATGGGGAGAGAAGGTAGACTAAGAGTTTCTCAAGAACACCGGCAAAAAAAGGTAGAGCTATTGGAACGTAGATCAGCCCGTGGGCGCTTGTGAACGTGGGCAATAGCCTCACGTAGGCCAAAGGGATGTTGGAAACACTGGCGATGAGTAACATTACGCCAAAGCGCCCTAGAATATACGGATCGCGTCGCAAACGTAGGTGGAGAAAGCCTAAGACGACCAGAAGTCCGCTGCACAGTAGAAACGAGAACGCATGAAAGCTCGAATCATCCGGAACATGAAGTAAGAGAGCTGTGACCAGTCGAGAAGCGATCGGCCGGCTCATTGCGTGTTGGGCAATCGGAACTTGCGTTGACGCTGCGTATATCGGGAAGGCGAGTGCAGCAGCAAAACACATGAGGACGACCCCGAGTGCGCAGCACCGCAAGAGCCGATGTCGAACACCGACGCGATCCGTAAGCGGCAATAGCGCAAGCAGAGTACAGGCCGGCCAAGCTAGGGGGTGTATCCGTGCGGCGAGACAGGCCAAGAGACTACCGATGACCCAGAGCAGTCGATGTGGCCACTCATGCAACCGTTTGGATCCGGTGATGAGACATGCCGTGGAGAAGCAAAGGATACTGGGAATGAAGCTGAAGTAAGACTCACTTTGGGCGACGCGTCCGCTTACCGGGTCGAGGATCAGCCCCAAACACAAAGCCACCGCGATCGTTTTGCGGGCGCCAACAGCGCGACAGGAAATGTATGCTGCAGCGATTGAGAGGGCCGAGAGCAGAGCACTAAAGCCGAAGACTAGCGATTCTAAGTTGCTGGGATCGTCTGCAAGAGCGAAGCGACGCAGCGGGTCTACCCCGTACAGCCAGCGCAAGAGCTCCGCGTATCCAGGGCCATAGGGGCTTTGTCCACAAACGGCATATTCAACCCAAAGTGGACCTTGACCATTTTGATGAAAAAACGCCCAAGGAAACAAAAGCGCTCGCGTGACAAAAGCAAAAGCGGGAAGGAGCACAATCCAACCTACGTCCCACTTGGAGTTGAGAAATGAGAGAGACTCGCTGCTTGGGCCAGCATCATCACGTTGTGTTGTCGATTGGACGCTGTGGTTTCGGATAGGGCTGTGGTTTCGGATAGGGCTGTGGTTTCGGATAGAAAGGCGCGCAGGTTTCCAAACCAAGAAAGAAACGATGAGCACTACAATGAGTAGGGGAAGCCAGGGATGGCCATGACTTTGTGGTGGCTCGGTTTGAATCGAGGCATCAGCTGGGTCTGTAGAACTGAACAACGCTGTAGGCGCTTGATCCCAGTTACCCATTTCTGTCTCAACGCATCGTACTAAGTTTCCAAATACGGCTCGCGTATTTTCGGGTGCTCGGCGCCAGTCCTCAAACTCTCCGATAGGACTCAGCCCTAAAGAACCTACTCTGCGAAAACCACTGTTCCTGCGGATATCGACACGCACTTCGGAAGCGCCCTTGTGCATTCCTTCAACGACGATATGTTCTGAAGAACAGCGCTTTAGTCGATAACTTTGAGTCTCGCTTGCACAGGACTCGACAAGTTGTTTCGCTGCTTCCGTGCAGTGCTCTTGAGCGATGACGGGTGCGGCAAGAAGCAAAGAGGTAACTGCCAGAAACCAGGCTAGGAGCTGGCAGAGCCGATGGCTGTATAAGCAGAGCGCCGGAGAACACACGAGACGCTTATTCTATGGCGCTTTGCGGAAGATACCATGCGAGACATTCCGGAAGCGTTGTGTCAGCCTCCGGTGTCGCCATGGAGTATCGAAGTATCCGAGGAATCGATGAGCCTCTATCCGTCGTAGGGCTCGGATGCTGGCCTTTTGGAGGACGCCATTGGGGCGACGACGGCAGTCCTGAGCAGTGGATCAGGACGGTGCACGCAGCTCTTGAACTAGGGGTCAACTGGTTTGATACCGCGCCTCTTTACGGCGAGGGTGCCGCCGATCGGATCTTGGCTCGAGCACTCGGAAGTCGCTCAGAGCGTGGCCGAACTCGGGGTGGATGCTCTGAGGTGCATATCGCCACCAAAGTCGGGGTGCGCTACGGGGGCGGCGGCCATCCATACAGCGACTTGTCCTCTGCCTTTGTCCGTAAGGACTGCGAGGACTCCCTCAATCGATTGGGTGTCGAACGTATCGGACTTCTTCAGGTTCACTGGCCGTGCGAGCAGGGAACACCTCTCGAGGAAACGCTCGAAACGCTTCATTCCCTGAAGGAAGAGGGCAAGATCGCGGCATTTGGGCTTTGTAACTACGGCTCAGAGCCCTTGGCGGAGGCCCTTCGTCTTGGGGCGTCTTCATTTCAACTTCCGTTCTCGATGGTGCGCAGAGAGTTTGCGACGGTATTCGACCAGGCCGGCAGCGGAGATTCACCACTGCGGGGAATGGCGTATGAAACGCTGTGCCGAGGACTTCTCACCGGCAAATTTTCTTCTTTGCCCAGATTTCCCAAAACCGACATGCGGCGGCAGGACCGGCGCTTCTGGGGAGTGCACTTTTATCAATGGAAAAGATGGTTTCAGCGCGTGAGGCAGACAGCTGAGGAGTGGGAGCTCCCGGCTTCTGCCCTTGCGATCGCTTGGGTGTTGTCTCAGCCTGGAGCCAACTTTGCGGTTGTCGGTGCGAAGTCGTCTCTACAAGTATCCGAAAATGTTCGCGCTGCAGAGATTCTCGGTGATCCGAAACGGCTTGTATTTTTGCAATCTCTAGTGAACGAGTACCTTGGATCTTGATGATGAACCCGTCGCGTTCCCACCCGAGCCGTCCAGCTGACACGATGTCTCCGACGCGTTTTCCGCGCCTGGCCTATGGGACACCTCGCAAACTGCCGAGAGCCCACGATCTCTTCGGTCGAGTTGTTGTGCTGGACGTGGCCTTTGCGGCAAGGGCAGGTGGCGCCAGCTTTGAAAAGACTACGCTGCCGTTTATCCAAGCCTTGGGCGATCGGTTGGCGATGTGGGTAGACCACCACGATCACGAAATGCATGCCCAATATGCTGACGACTCTCGTTTTTTTCTGCGCACCAAGGCGCAGCATGGCGCTTGCCCGGAGATGATCACTCCGGAGCGAGTGACGGCAGCCGGGCCGGTCGACACCGTGTGTTGTCACGTGGATTTTGATGGACTGTGCTCGGCTGCAAAATGGATCCGTGGTGGGATCGAGCCGTATCCAGGTGCCGACGACGATGCGCGCGCCATAGATACCCGATTGGGTACGCCTTCCGACCGCGCTGCTCTTGTCGATCGGGCGCTCCGAGCACGATTCAGGGATGACGAGCTCAAGGATATGATCGTGCGGTATTTGGTTCAGGGAGCAGAGGAACTGGAGCCATTTCCGGAGATTTTAGTGGCGGCCCGCGAATTTGACTCGATGGAAGCTGAAGCAAAGCGTCTCTCCAACCGCTACCGGATACAGGGAGAGGTGGCGATCTGTGACGCCCGCCGGCGGAGGTCTTTTTACGACAAGACTTATCTTTTACTGCTAGGGCAGGAGAAAGCGCCCATTTCATTGGTTCATGATGACTCAACGGTCACGGTGGCAGCCCGCTTTGACAGTGGAATTGACTTGGTCGCGCTCCTCGGGCTGGACGGGGGAATGCCGACGCGCGTTAGTGTTGCGGCTCGAAAGCTGGATGAAGTTTTAAGCCAGCTGGCCTCAAGAACCCCAACCACTGAAACCTGACCGGGTACGGTCACTCAAACCTGACCGGGTACGGTCACCCAAACCTGACCAGGTACGGTGAACTGCTGTACATATCCAGTATCGTTGCACAAACCTGACTGGGTACGGGGCTGGCACCTCGCCCAAACCTGACCGGGTACGGTGAATCGCTGTACACGTCCAGTCTCGCTGCACAAACCTGACTGGGTACGGGGCTGGTGCCTGACCGGGTACGGTAGCCGGTAGCCTCGGGTACGGTGGCCTCGGGGTTAGCGTTGCAGACTGGATACACGCATGGTGTGCAGGAGTTCGGTCAAAGCCTCGCGTAGAACCGGGGTCGCTTCACCAGAACCAAGGCGGTAACCACCGGTCGCCCTTCGGCTGGGGCGAGACCCTTCTTTCCGAATTTCTTCTTCCGCAAACCATACCGAAAGCGTCTGTCCCTCTTCGGCCTCAAAAAGTAACTCTGCTCGTCTCCCGTCCGATGCGAGCTGACTCGATTTCCAAACAAGCCCTTTGAAAGGCGCTCTAGCGATAAGGCGTTCCAGGCGCCTGAGAACACTGCCCTTTGCTGCGCCGCTTGAGAAGGGTACGACCAATCGCTCGCCCAGCGCCTCCAACTGCGATACGAGGATTTGAATAATTTCTGCAGCAGTAACGCAGGTATGCTCGTCCAAAGGGGCCATCAAAGCAGCATCAGAAAACGACCTAGAGCCACAAAACTCTACACTGAACGAAAACGACTCAAACCGCGCAAATACCGAGCGATGGTCTCCAGCGTTACCGAGCCGGACTATGAGCTTGGTCGAACTTGTCGCTTTTGAAACGACCGCAATTCCAACTCCGGCTTCGTCACTGCGTGCAGACGAGCGGATCAAGTCAAAGGGCACTTCCGCTGAGGAAAACGATGTGATCAGTCGCTCTACAACGGGACGCAGCCAGTGTCCGGCAAGCTTCAGCGATGAGTCTTTCTCACGCAGCAGTTCTGCACTGATCGGCTGAAACTCCTCCAGCCCATAGAAGTTTGCGTACGTTTCATACACGCCAGAGCATCGATCATTTAGGATGCATTCTCTGCACGATGGCTTTTTTATCTTATCCCTTTTTTTTACTAAATACTTATTCCACGGCTTGCTCAATCGATCATCTGCGTCGATCGCTACAGTCTCTGTAGTCTCTCCATCGTGGTGAATGATGGACGCAAGCTCTGGAACAATGCACGGAGGAAGGTTCCCGATATTCACGTCGAACCCCGGACTAAAGTTGGTCTGCATCTCCCTTAAGGGCGCAGCGAGATCTGAATAACGCGGAATCGTTCGGCGCAGCTCCTCTTCCGTACGGATGCCTGCATCGAGGGGACGCATCATATCGAGATGCAGCTGTGTCACACCAAATGGCTGAACGAGATCCGCAAATGCCGGGACAGATGCGTAATTTGATTGGACAACGCACATATTCAAAGTGATCGTTTGTCCTGCACGATGAAGCAGTTCCAAAGAGCGTTTGATGCGGTCAAAAGAGCGTGGCCGGCCGGTGGTCGCTTCGTGAGCGTCCTTGGTTGCCCCCTGAAGCGAAATACGAAACGAAAGCGGAGCGCCGATCGCCAGTAGCTGGTCGACAAACCAAGCACGCGATGTTTTTACGCCGTTGGTGAAGATCACAATCTCCTCAAAACCGAGATCGGTCGCGTGACGTACCACGTCAAAGAAGGTGGGCTGCAGCGTAGGCTCACCTCCAAGGAGGGTCAGCTTTCGATGCCCTCGCTCAAAAGCATCTGAAATTTGCTTGAGAATCGGCTGCAGAGGTAGTGGACGAGCATCACCCATCTCGGTTCGCTGACCGCTGACGCAAAACACACAGCGGTTGTTGCAAAGATGGCCAAGCTGTATCTCGACCTGGCGTTCAGGTTCCACCGGCAAAGTCTAGCGCGATTCCGCCGATCACGTCATCCCGGCGAGGTGCGTGGCGCATTTCTCAAGAAACTAGAGATGGTTCTTTGAGCCGTGCGACCACTTGCTCTCCGAAGAAATGCTCATCGAGAAACTCATGAGCAAACTCCTCCCCAAAGATGCGAGAAAGCACCTTTTTCTCTTTCTTATTCGCACGCATTGCGGCCAAGTAAGCTCGAACTGCAGACATGCGGCACGCCACCTCCTCGGAGCGTGAGAGAAGCGCATCAAACCCGTCGACCACCCTTTCTACGGCGCGCATGTGCCGCTCCGGATCTCCGCTGCGCACCAAAATTGCCTGGGCAGATAGATGGCCTTCACAAAATGAAGGCATATCCAGGTCGGTAGTCGAGTCGCCTAGGATTCTTCGCGCATCGAGCAAGAGCGCGTCACCAGTCGATTCGGCCTGACTCAGTGGCGAGAGGTCGAGTACATGAATCGCGACCTTCTGACCAAATCTCACGTAGTCGATCGCCAGCAGCGGTGCTCCGCAAGTCAGGGAGGGAATGCCGAGTACGGTGAGAGACTGCATGGCTCCTGATCCGATGCAGATATGCAGTCTTCCAAGCGCGGCATTGCCGTGGAAGATACGCGTCTGGAGCATGACCTCGTGGCCCTTCACCCATCCCACTTTTGAGTCAAAACCCGAAGGCAACGCCAGTGAACGCATATGGTGCTTTGCCACGAGCCTGCTCAAACTCGCTTGGGCGCAATCCTGCTCAGAAGCCATGTGTCCACACAGGATACAAGAACTTGAAGACAAACCCTACCTGGTTCGGCTCCGTGCTGGGTCCGCAGCAGCACTATAGAGATGCTGCCTCAGCAGGCTGAACTCTCTCGGTATTGGGACCACGGCAAGCATGAGCGCAGGCGGTTAGTCGTGTGAATTTGTGGACTCTGACGATCCCGAGCGTTGGGATCCGATCTGTTCAAACGCAGCACCGACATCACGGAATGTATCCTTTGCCGCGGCGATAGATCGATGTATCTCATCAGTGGAATAAGGTGCAGCATCCAGGAACGACTTGACTCGACGCCATTGAGTCTTAGCTCCTTTGACGTGATCCGAGTAGAAATGAGTAGCGTCTCTAGGCAAGTCGAGCGCTTTCTTGAGTCGAGGTCCGAGCACCAAAGCACCTAAACTCGATCCCTCGAGTACGTAACATCGCCCCATCCACTCTGCTCTATCGGGCTTCCAAGAACACCCGTGAGACCGATGCAAGTTTGTAGCGCCGGGGTATCGATCGAGTGTCTCTTTTAAGTACTCGAGATCTTGACGAAGCAGCGCACTACGGAAGGGCGCGGGATGTGGTGCTTCGGGAAGCGCGGATTCGAGTTTTTCAAAGAAAACAAGCCAAACACACAAGTGCAGCGCATACTCGGCGAGGTCGATTTCGCCTTTGGCGAGTCGAACGGAAAACGATAGATTTTCTACCCACTCATGCTGTGCACGAGTCTCGTGGCGGAGAGTGGCAGAAAGACTATCTACACACTCCACGTACTAGGATTCCTGCCATTTTTGCACTTTTTCAGCATAGTCATCGAGGTACTTCCGAAGCGCACGATAGTCGGCACCATCTAAACGCTCTTCTGCCTTTGATCGCAGCGCATCGATAAAATCCTGAATCATCACAGGAGGATAAAGCGCACAGAGCAAATCTGAGAACCACTTGGAACAAGCCTCTTGGAAGAAACTAAGATCTTCTCGAACATAGGCTTGGGCCGCAAAGCGAAGGATTTGAGCTGCATGCACTCGAATCTCGGTCTGACATTCTTGAGCAGTCAAATGCACTTCATGCTTGCTCAGCAGAACAGAGAAAGTGGCTTCAACCACATCGGCCTCTGCAGACTCCACACGCCTCATGCAATCAAGTCGGCTTCCCATGTTCGACGCGTATGCCCGAAACGCCCCTTTCTCAGATTCCGAGAGAAAGCGCCCTTCTGCTCCTCGAACAAGATCATTTAGTGTTTTGTTCATTTTATCTTCCTCTCACGCCGCGATTCATACTGTCGCGAATCATATCGCTACCTAAAGACTGTCGAACACGCGCTCTCAATTTTGCCTAAGAAAATTCACGGTGCCCCCCTTGGTCAACCAAACGAGTTCTGCTTTGGTGCCTACAGCGGCAGCCAGTGGTTGCGCAAAACGAGTTTGTGCGATCCGCGCTGTTGAAGGAGCGATGGAGCACAACACCCCACCGGGGGTCACACCGATGAAATTGGCCCCGTCACAAGAGAGCGAAAGCATGTCCACCGGAATGATCTGTGCAGCCTCTTTTGTAACTAAGGTCCAGCGCAAAGGATCGGCTGTGTCGCTCACCATGAGATTCATCTGCTCGTAGTGTCCGACCAGTCGGAGCGGTTCAATGCTTAGCGGCCATTGTTCGATGGGTTCTGTCGAAGAAAAGATCTGAAAAAAGCGATTAGAATCTGCATGTTGCACTGCAACACAAGGCAAAGATTCTGGGCCACAGAACGTGATGCCGACTGCACCAGAGTCTTCCGCCATCAATCGTCGTTTGCGTCCATGATGAAGGCAGTAGGCACCCCCACGTTCTACGATGCCCAGCGCTCCATCTTGAGAAACCGCAATTCGAACTGGACCTTCGACCGCCTGCTGAATCAAGGATCCACTATTGTCGTGCAGCGTGACCCTATCTCCCTGGGTCACCGCCCAGAATCTGCCGGAAGCAGCAACGTCGCAGACGCTCGCCAGCGTATCTTGGTAGCGACCACGTCGATCAAAGCGCTGAACGCTTTTGCCAGCACGCACCAGAACTTCACAGCGGGTCACGGCAAGGCCGGTTGCCCCGGAGACGAAGGCAGGCCATCCGGGCTTTTCCAGTTGCTGACACTCCTTGGAGAGCGCCTCGCGAAGGGCAGCCGCCCAGGACTCTGCCGTTGCAAACCTTTCATCCGGCGACTTCGCAATAGAACCCATCACCACTTTGGTGAGCTCTTCAGGAATCCATCCGGGGAGCTTGGGCACGCTGTGCAGGTGCTGATGGAGCAGTTGCTTTTGGTTTCCTACAAAAGGTCTCGCTCCGGACAACAATTCGAACAGCATGATCCCCAGCGCATAGATATCGACGCGGTGATCGTATCGATCATAAAACTGTTCAGGCGCCATGTACGCAGGCGAGCCCACTGCAGAATAGTTTCCGCCGGCAGTGCCAAGGACCGAAACTCCGAAATCACCTACCTTGGCGGTTAGGCCATGTTCTCGTCTATTTAGTAAAATATTCTCGGGCTTGAGATCCCGATGAATCAAGCCTCTCGCGTGCGCGAAGGCGACCCCCTCTCCCGCCTGAAGCAAGAGCTCTATCGACTCCACTACAGACTGATCTTGCAGGAGGAGATCTCGCAGTGATCCCGAGTCCATCAACTCGTAGACAAGAAAGCGACTCATACCGTCGATAAAGACATCGTAGCACTCTAAAATATGCGGGTGTTTCATTTCAAAGAGCACGCCGAGCTCTCGAAGAAAACCACTTCCTCGGGCTTCATCGCGCATGTACTCTTTGAGGGCCACGAGGCGACCACTGGAGCGATCGACCGCTCGATACACCCGTGCACTCGCTCCGCGACCGATCAGGCGTTCAACCTCGTAGCGTTCACCGAGGGTTGCCCCTGCCGAAGCGCTGGGTAGGACTGCGCTATTTAGACGAGCTCGCCGCCGGCGATTGCCGAGAGAATATCGTCTGGAGCTCGCTTTTGCGACACCCAAGTTCCCACTACTTGGATGCGGCTTGCCTGCCCGAGAAGAAAACGACATTGAGGGTCCCCCTGACTACGACACGAAATTTCCACTGCCTCCAATTCTCGACCTGCGAGTTTTCCAACGATCGAAGCGAGCAATCCACTGACCAGATGATCCGTAGGCCGTCCGATATTGCCGACTGAAGCGCTGTATATGGCCTCATCGACGATCGCCTCCAGAAAGCCTTTCTCTTTTAGATCGAAACTCAAATCGAGCGAACCCCAACCATAAAGCCCCCACACTCTTCGGAGAATGTGTAGATAAAAGCCTAGCGGTAGGTCTTTGGTATCGCGATTGTAAAAGGACCGAATCTCAGCTTCGTGCTGCTTCATGAACTGAGAGCCCCACCAACGTCCGACGGAGTAGAGAATCACTCCGGACGCGGCGCCAGCTTCATCTTCTAAACCTCGGTGCAGTCCCGTGATCAAGTCTTCTGGGAGCGCCAAAAGTCGAACGCCCGAGGGGCTTCGCAACACACCGGTGGACACGTTGTGTTCGCTAAAATACTGCTCTGGCCGGAAATGATTGCGACTCAGGATCACCGGCTCATTGTTTTGCTGCATTATCAAGCCGCCTTTCGCTCTGACGGGCGTCCAAGTGCACGCCGCATTTCTTCCACCACCACCTCCAAGTGAGGCACAAGCTCCGCTGCGTCCGGATCGGGTAGCGTACGCTCGACCAGACCCAAGAAATGCTCGAAGCAGGTAAGGGTTCGCTCGCGATTCGTGAGTGCAAATAAGATCGACCGCAGCCAAACAGCGAGCTTTTCGTTTACGAAGTCCGGATCGCGCATCAACGTTGCTAAAGACGCATACCGATACGCCATCGCATAGTCACGCTTGGCTCGATCGTAACTGTCCTCACCGTGCTCTGTGGCCATCTCGGGAAACTTTTCGCGCATAAAGCGATCCATTTCTGCGAGAAGCGCATCTTCTGCCCGCTCGGCAGCGTCCAAGATCTCAAGCCGTTGCTGCAGTCCTGCGGCGTAGCCTCTGAGTTGCTCCTCTTCGAGTTCAGAAAAATAGCGTCCTTCGGAATGAGTCAGCATATGCGCTAGGTTTCTATTCATCTCATCCCTCCCACTGGATGCTATCGAGTATGCTTCGGACCGAACGCCCCATTTGTGCCGAAGTGGGCTCCGGCGGAGCTTCACCGGTCCATCGCACCAGCCTAAGCACCTGGGTGACTGGAGTGCGTGCGATCTCACCCAACCTAGGCGGAGTCACGAGACGGATCGGTGTTCCCGCCCAGTGGACCGACCACATCGCATTTGCGACCGTTTGGCGCGGCTTTGCCTGGAGCAAACGCTGACGTTTCTTGTCTTTTTTCAGCGTGCTCGCCTTCCCAGGCAGCGGCACGCGCACTTCGCGCGCAAAGGGTCTTACAGCCACGTCACACCTTCTTCAACACATCGCCAGCGGTGGCACCTTCATCCAGCCAAAATTCAACGGCATCAATACGTTTTTGTGAACCGACGATGAAGCGACAGTACGTAGCACCCATTGCGTAACACTGAATTTCGATTCCGCTCAAGCTACGACGAGCAAGGTGAGTCAGTACCCCCGCAAATAGCCCTGCATAGACAAAGCACACCGGTTTACCTACCTCACCAAGAGACTTCGCTACCGCCGAATCATAGAGATCGATAAGGATAAGCCCTTGTTCTTGCTTGCTCTCAAAATCGATTTGCCAGCTCCCCCATCCCATCGTCTGAAGTGGCCACCACCACTGTTCCATGACGAACTGGAGGTTCATGCCCTGAACGTCGCGCCCAAACTCGCGGTACATACTCGATTCGAACCGCTTTACATCGCCGAGGCCCCATTCAAACCCGCATTTGTAAAGCACAACGGCCGCGGCATCGCCGACTTCGTCTTCCAATCCAGCGACCAGACCGAGAATAAAATCCTCAGACGCATAAAAGGCTCGCTGATCATTGGAGCAGAGTACGGTGCCGTTTTCGTTATCGTAGCGAAAATAATCCTCTGAATTAAAATAGTTGTGCTTGATAGGCTGAGGCCCGATTACGACGCTCATGAAATCCCCCTCTTGAAATCCAGACTCTCATAGAATCAATCCTCGCGTAAGAGCGAAAGGACGACTACGCAGTTCGTGAGTCATTCAATACTTTTTGTACATCGACTTCAACATGCTGTAGCTGTCGAAGTACGCTTCGAGTCATTATCTTTCCCGGAGCCAGCAACTCTTGTCCATTTACGGGATGGAGCAGTCGTTGCTCTGTACGTCTTCCAATAAGCGACTCTAAATCTGCAGTGCGTTCGACATACAGACCTTCTGGCAGCTTGACGATAACCCCGTCATTGACCACTTTCGCTTGACAGGCGAGTCGGGAGGAACCGCAGGAACTGCCGATAAGGTCTAGGGTACGCACTTCGCGCTTGGTTCGAGGCGTCAGTGCATCGTTGCCGTGCTCGATGTAGACATGGCAGGTAGCGCAGAGTCCCCGTCCTCCACAGGCCATCTTCACCGGCACCTGTTCGGATAGCAGCGCCTGCAGCAGTTGATCGTGAGTCTTGACCTCAACAACGCGCGCGGTTTGAGCGAACTGAACCGCCTTCACGGGCTCGCCTCTTCTCCCAAGAGTTTGCAAAGGACGGAGGAAGTAGAGCCTCGAACCGCGGGCCCCAACAGCACTTGAGGCACGGGATCACGAAACACTCGTCGCTCGGGTCGGAAGGGGTCTCGTCGCGTGACGGTGCTGATGGCATGCGGTCTTGTACGACGAGGTGCGGCCTCGAACTCAGAGGAGTGCGGCTGAGACGGCTCTTCTTTTTTGGGCGCAGATTCTAAAGGAGCTGGAACCTCATGCACTATGGGCGCTGAGGCTTCTGTGCTTGGCATCGCCTCAGAGAGTGCTGACGACATTCCGTCAAGCAAAGCAAGCAGTTGACTATTTGGTTCACTACCCATCAAGCACTTCTCCTCTCAGGCTGAAAGAACGCGACCCTCTCGAGTCGGGCGCTCAAAGCCGGATCTGTTCGCTGCACGTCGAAATGCTCCGCATCCGGACAACGCGCATAGACCCTACCCAGAAAACCCTCCAGCCATGCCCGAATCCTTGGAGCGAGCAAGACCGGATCGCCCTGCAACTCTCCAGATACGTACCCATCGAGGTTAAACTGAAGATCCCAGTGTTCCGTGGCCTCGTCTCCTGCACTAGTTAGCGCCTTCTTCAGATAGTTCCGGCGCACGGCTCCTCCGAGTAAGTCCGAATAGTTACGGGATGCTTGGTTGATAAGTCCGAGGAAGGCCGCATTGGGATTTTCTTTTGATTCCTCAAGAGCGTGGGACTCCTCGCGACTCAAAGGACTCTGCTGCGCCGACGCGGCTTGTGCTGAAGCTGCTTCCGTTATCGGCGTCGCTTCCGCTTCTGGAAAACTCTGCGGGAGCTCCGAGGTGCTCAGCGCCTCTGAGTGTGCAGCCCGCAGCGCTTCGACCTGCTCGCCCAACGAATGCAGGAGCGCTGCAACATCCAGTGCATGCTCACCGAGTACGATGAGGACATGATCGCCGATGAGCGAGAACACGAGACTGCTTTGTAGGTATTCAAGTCGCACAAAGGACATCGACGGGGTGGCGGAGCGGAATACCGGGCGTATCGTTTGCGCTAAGGTCCGCAAAGGCACGATCGTGTCATCGAAGCGAACCTGGAGAACCCGTCGCTCCGTGCCGACCAAGGCCGCAGCGCGCACGTGGGGCTCGAGAACGATGGACTGCAAGAAGTCTATTGCGACGCGCATGCTCGCTCCTCAGCAAATTCTCGAAGTTGAGGATCATCGACCGGTCGTTCTTTCGGGTCGACAAAGAACACCAGCGTCTCGCCCTCAGCGCGCGTGAGCAGTGCGGCCATATCGGAGCCGTTGAGGGTTCCTCGTTGGAGCTCGCCTAAGGAGAGGATGTGGCCCGCCGCCATACCCAGCTCGGAAACCATGGTCACTGCACGCCTCCAGTCGACGGGAACATGGTTGTCTCCGACTGCGTTTTTGATCGTGCCCTTCGCATCGACTCGCAGCTCCGCGATCACTCCGGTGAGAGAGGGTGATGACGTCTCAGAGCTCGACGAACGTCCCGAAACCGGGTTCAGGAGCAGCGACTGCACGAAGCGCAGGTGGGCGGAGTGAAGCGACGGAATCAGCGCCGATATTCCTTTTTCTTGAAAAGCAAGCGTGGCCGCAGCTGGGATGGTGCTCACCTGCTTCTTCAACAAATCACTGCCGCGATAGACTTGGGTGACCGTCATCGCTTCGGGGTCTAGAAATAGCTGGCTGACCACGCGCAGCTGGGTGTCGCCGACCGTCACGATCGACTCCTGCTTTTGTTCCTTGTTCGGATCGACTTGCGCACTCATGTTCCATTCCGGTCCGTCCGCGAGGCACTGCTCGAGCGCCACCAGCTCTTCTTCGCCTCAATACGCTCCCGAAGTTCTTGCATTGATTCCGCAATAAGGTTGACCTGATGTCCAAGCTGGCTGGAGCGTTCCTCGATGGCGCTCTCGAGACGTGACGCATGCTGCGCTAGGTGCTCGAGTCGCTGGGAAGCGTCGGTGTCGACGCCGTCGGTGCTCTCTTTACGCGTTCCGATTTGTTCCGCCATGTTCTCGACGGCTTTGGTCACGCCTTCTTCGGTGGAGTCTAGAGCAACCCCAACCCAGGAGATTACCTGTTTTGGAATGGTTCCAATCAGTTTCTCCTGCATTTCTTCCAGCGCTTTTCGAAAGAATCCTTTCACATCGGTCGCTGCCGATGCAAAACGCTCCTCCAGCGCTTCAACCCGCTTTTCTACTTTGAGGACAACCCCTTGAATTTTAGATACCTGGCTGCCTGTACTCTTTGTTTGTTTCGTATTCTCACGAACTTCTGCATGAATCTCGACCTGATTCTTACCGAGCTGATTCATCGACTTTGCGAGCGTCTCGAGAGACTCTTTAACCTTCGACTTATCGGATAGCGTGCGTACATCGGCCTCCAGTTTGCCGAGCAATTCCCCCTGCCGTTTGGTCTCCTCCTGCATTGCAGACTGCGTTTCTCCCACATCGCGCACAGCACTCGCCAGCGAATCAATGCTCTCGCGCAGCGCATCTATCCCGGGATTTGATGCGTTTTGTCCCAGTAGAGATTCGAGCTTTTCAACGACTCTGAGATTCTGCTCTTTTTGCGCCTTCTCCAGCTCTGCAGCGGTGCGATTCATCGCTTCGCTCAGAGAAGACTCCACCTGATTGAGACGCTGAGAAAGTACGCGACTGGAGGCGATCGCTTCTCGCAGCTGAACCTCGATGGCCACCTGTTCGCTGGAACTATTCATGACTGCCGCCGCAACCGCCGTCATATTGGTTTGAGAGCTCTTAGCCACCGCCGCCGCCGGTGAAGCGCTGCCCGAAACTCCGAGAGACACCCCGGAGCTGGATGTTGCCGGATTCAGGTGACCGGAGTTCGACCCGCCGGTGGACATCGAGCCGTGGCTTTGGGCCGGCGCCGCAGGAGAAGGGCGGAATTCCGATTGCATGGCCTCTTGTTTGGCCCGTATCCGCGGAGCCAGAGGCACTGGCTGCCTGTCGACTTTGGGATCTTCAGCCTCTGAACTCGGCCCGTCTTCTGCCGTCAACTCTTGACGCAACGTCTCACCGTCAAGGCCACTTTCAGTTCCTGCAGAGATCACCTCTTTGCTGTCCCGAACCGATCCCCGTATGTGCTTCAGCACCGCATCGACAACCGTCCGAAGGGTTTCAAATACGCCTTGTCCCTTGAACGCAACCGATTCGGTGGCGATGGCATCTTGAAGCCCGAGCGCCTCGAGAAGCGCTTTGGGTTCCATGGCATCCGGTAAATCCCGCTTGTTCAGCTGTACCACCATCGGAAGATCATCGGGCAGTCCATTGGCGGCGAGATGCTCTCGCAAGTCTTCCAAAGTCTTACGATTTCGGTCGAGCGCTGCGGCTTGCGAGTCGAGCACCAGCACCACGCCGTCTGCAGCGGCGAGCACCCGCTTGCGTGTTTCCGAATATTTCGCCTGACCGGGTACGGTGTAGAGCTGTACCTTGACGTCACATCCGTTTACCTTGCCCAGCTCAAAGGGGAGATAGTCGAAAAACAGGGTTCGATCGCCGTCGGTATTGAGCGACATCATCTCCCCGGTGCGTCCCTGATTGGAGCGCTTCTTGATCTCCTCCAGATTCGTGGTTTTTCCGCTAAGTCCGGCCCCGTAATATACGATTTTGGTTTCGAGAACTCGCTTCTTCACGTTTAGGTAGGGCAAAAACAGGCTCCTCTCAGAATCTCGCTATCTAATCATCTCACGACACACCAGGACTCAAAGCGAAGTAGCAGAACCACTAAGTTTGAGACTCATCGATGAGTCGCAGAGATTCCATAATCAAATGTTGCGTATTTCGCGTGATCGTAACTTCGTCACATTCTGCGCCTCGTTCGTAAACGAAACGACCTTTTGAAATCTGTAGTGCGCTTAGGAAACCCTGTTCGCCTGTGGAGTCACCACAGAGGGCGTGACTTACTTGGCCCTGCCGGAAATACACCTGTGCAGCGTCATCTCCCGAGAGGCGAAGGCAGCCTGTTTCCATGTTCTGACCAAAAAGCTGCACAAGATCAGTAAGAAGACCCGGGTGTAGCTCTCCCTTCATGAGGACACGAGCGCCCTTGTCTGCGCTTGCCTCCGTGAGCGTTCCGAGCTCGTCAGCGACACCTGGGGGCGGCGCAACGGACTCGATGGTCGCAAGCAAGGCCCCGTAATCCGTGTCGTCGCCGGCGAACGCCTGCAGGAATTCACCGACCAACTGTCCTTCCTCGGGATCTTGGGCGGCGTGCGACGGACCTAAGAGTGCGGATGCATCGGTTCGAAACGCTTCGTCCGGGATCGAGAACAGTTCACCGGGCTGAGTTTGACCGTGTTGACCGTTGCGGCTTGGGCTGCTGGGAGAAGGCACCGCGCTTAGAGAGTCACGCGGAAGTTCGGAGCGATCGGCAAATGGGATCAGCTTGGAGGGACTCGGCGGCGTGTAGGGAACCATCAGCTGCAGGTCGTCAAAAACCGACACGTTCGGTGCACGATCGCGATCGATGATGCATTGACGGATTTCCGTCACCGCCGCTGCAAGGCGCTGGCTTGCAAGCTCTACGTCGATACCACCAAGCTGCATCAGACTGGCGACACGCTTCATCGGTGGAATCGAAATAATGGCGAGCGCCTCGAGATTGCTGCTTCTCAGCGCTTTGTCGAGGTGTTCAATTTGCGAGGTCCAGTCGTGGGGCATGAGACTTCGAGCAGGTTCCATACGACGCGAATACTTCGCAAGACACGTGCCTATCCAAGTGCACTAAAGATCATTCAGCTTTTGCAAAAACGACTTTGTGCTTTGTTCGACCAACCGAACGCCCGCGGTTCTTTTCGTTCGACTGCTCGAACGTTCGAGTGTTCAAGCGTTCGAGCACGAGGCGCGCCGGATTCACCCTAGTCCGACTTGGAGGGTTCCATCGAGTAGCGCTTCATCTTGCTCCAAAGCGTCGATCGGGAGATTCCTAGGACGGTAGCCGCTTCTTTGAGGGAGCCTCCCGAAAGTTCAAGAGCACGCCGGATTTGAACGCGCTCCATTCTTTCAAGCACCTCGGTCTTCGCGTCCTCAAGTCGTATGGGTAGCTTGGTGGTGATGTGGTCTTTTTCCTGCTTTGCATCGAAAAGCGGATCAAGCCGCAAATCGTCGCTGAGGATCTGCCCGTCTTCTGCGAGCAAGACCGCTCGGTCCATGACGTTGCGGAGCTCCCGCACGTTCCCCGGCCAAGCGTGCTGCAGTAGCGCTTCTTTGGCCTCCATCGTGAGTTGCGGCAGCGGCAGTCCGTGTTCGATCTGAGAAAGCTGTAGAAACGACTCTGCCATCGGCAAAATATCTTCAACCCGTTCTCGCAGAGGCGGAATACGGATGATGACGGTACTCAACCGATAGAATAAGTCGCGCCTCAATCGACCTTGCTCGATCGCAACTTGAGGATCGAGATTGGTTGCGGCGAGAAAGCGAACGTCGATATCGCGCCGCTCGTCACTTCCAATAGGGAAAAAACACTTTTGTTCCACGGCTCTGAGTAGCTTTGGCTGAAGATCGATATCGAGTTCGCACAGCTCATCGAGCAGAAGGGTTCCGGTATCTGCCGATAAGAACAAGCCCCGCCGCTCTCGATCCGAGCCGGTGTAGGCGCCGCGAACACTTCCGAAGAGTTCTGCTTCCACCATCGCACTCGGAAACGCTGCGACGTTGACTCGAACAAAGGGCTTGTTTGCGCGCTTGCTGCTCTCGTGGATAAAGCCGGCTACGATTTCCTTACCCACCCCGCTTTCACCGACGATCAGTGCGCTTGAGTTGGACTGAGCGACCTTACGCGCCACCGAAAGAGTTTTGCGGAACGCCTCGCTCACCGCGATCATCGACTCCGAATGAGCTGCGCGCTGTATCCGCAGCTGAATCGTACGACTTGCCAGCGCAAGTTCGATTCGCTGTACGACCGAATCGAGATCCATCGGCTTGTGAATGAAATCCATCGCGCCAAGGCGCATGGTCCGAACGACAGCGTCCTGGGAATCGTCTCCGGAAACCACGAGAACCACCGGTTCGCTATCGAGACGACGTAAGCGCTTAAGAAACTCGTACCCGTCGAGATCAGGCATGTGAATATCGAGCAAAACCACGTCGAAATGAGCTGTCTGCAGGCGGCTCAACGCGTCGGCACCGTCTGAAATCCATTCGACTTGATAGCCGCGTCGCGACAGGGCCCGAGACATCGCCTGTGCGAGTAAAACCTCGTCCTCGATGACGAGCATGCGGACCCCATCAGCAGAGGTGTCTCGGCAGACGGAGGATGCTGTTCGGTGCTCGGCTTCCACCACGGAACCTTGGGGGTTGGGGGATTTGGTCACGTCAGGTCATCGTTTGCCGGTGCGTTTGGAGATGATACACGGGCTCTATGTCGCCGAGAAGAGACAGCGACCGGCGCCTGTCCTGGTCTGAACGCGTGGGGCGACAGGCTCCGCCGCTGAGCCTGTCGCCGTATTTTCGCGCTTTTTGAGGCGAATCGACGATGTTCTCGATTCGGTTTTGGGTAAGTTAAGGTGGTTTGGTCCGCTTGATCGCTCACGGTGCTCGGTAGTCGCTCCTCGGCGCCATCTGCTGGAAGCGGGGCATTTGGTTCTTCGGTCGCCGCAAGATCGCTTGAGTCCCCCGCTTCGTCTGGGCTCTCGTCAGGACCGGCGGGCTCTTGATCCATTGGTGCGTCCGGTGAAACGGCATCGCCAGATTGGGAATCCGGTGAAACGGCATCGCCAGGTTCGGCATCTTGTTGAACAAGCTGGCAGACGCCGTGTTCGTCGCAATATTGTTCGTCAGCGCACGAGGGATTGCATAGCGAAACGCATTGACCCGACCGGCATACTCGACCGTTCCGGCACTGAGGATCACAGGCTTCGATGCAAAAACCTCGAAAGCAGGTCATTCCAGGACTGCACTCTGGAACGCAGGGCGGATTCATCTGTACCGGATCTGGAAGAGCAAGTCCGACGTAGGCGACTAGAACCGATGCGCCCAATTCAGGTGTCCACCGATAGGAGAATACCGTGTCTCCCCCTAGCTCACAGGCTGCCTCGAACAGCTTTCGCTCACAGTGGAGTCGTGTCGCGTCCCTCAGGTGAGCCGGGGTCGACGCGTCGCGGTCGCACTTAACCTGAGCCATGGCTACCGGAGTCACCGTGTTCGGAGGTGGACTAAGAGGGTAGGATCGCACCCTGCAGTCTGCGGTTTGAGAGGGTAGAATCGTTTGAACGCTGTCGTGCGCTTTTGTCGTACATCCACTGAATAGCGATCCGCAACAAGCAAGTGCGAGAATGCTTGCGCAGCGCCTACGTGTGACGTCCATGTCCACCATAAGAACTTTCGGTCACGGGACCGATCGACTTTAAGACTATCTCTGAGCCAAAAGCGCCTTGCTCACGGACCCAGAGGCACCTTGTTCACGGACCCAGACGTGCCTTGCTCACGGACCCAGACGCGCCTTGCTCACGGATAGAACCACTTTGTTCAAGACCGAGATCGCCTGCAGCACCGAGATCCAGCGCTTCGGCCGACTGAGGCCCAAAAAGTTGCTCGGCCCCGTCCAGCAACTCTTCGAGACCTCTGAGTCTCAGGAGAGGCTTGAGCCGCTCTGCACCATTCGGAAGAGCACGACCCAGGTAACGCAACTGTTCTTTGACCGGTCCTATTTTGCCGAATCCCTGTGGGGAAGCGAGCCAATGAAGGTACTGAACTATGTCGACACCTGCCGGACGAAAGGGGGACTCACCGTCTTGCAGTTGTCGTATCTGGCGGAAGATCCACGGGTTGCGCAGTGCCGGCCGGCCGATCATCACGCCAGCGCACCCGGTCTCTAGCTGCATCCTGCGGGCATCGGCGGCGTACCAGACATCTCCGTTTCCGATGACGGGAATGGACATCGATTCGGCAAGAGCTTTCACGATGCGCCAGTCAGCGACTCCGCGATAAAAGTCGCAACGCCTTCTTGGGTGCACTACCAGGTAATCGATCCCGCAACCCTCAAGAAGCTTGGCTGTTTCTAACACTCCGGCGCTATCGTCATAGCCGGCACGGATTTTTGCACTCAGACGAACAGGAGTTGCGGCACGCATCGAACACACAACTTGCTTCAAGAGTGTTTGATCTTTGAGCATGGCCGCACCGACACCCTTGCGCACCACCCGGGGCATCGGACAACCGAGATTGATGTCGACAACCTCTGCGCCTGCAGCCGCGATGGCAGATGCCGCCTCAGCCATCTTGCAGGCTTCGTTACCCATCACCTGCACAGAAAGGGGTATTCCCGGCACCTTTACGACTTCGCGCTTCAATCGGGGGATGGATAGAGGAGCGCGACTTACTCTGAGAAATTCGGTACAGACGATCCCGACGCCACCGTGTTTGGCGATACGCGCTCTGATCTTTGGAGAGGTTACTCCTTCCATCGGAGCCAACATCAAAGGGCTTGCAAAAGGATCAGGCGACATGAAGGTGAGAGATTAGTGCAACGCACCGCCATGCGCATCTTGGTGTGGTGTAGGGTGAGTGGAGTTGGAACCCTGAAATCGGATCCGCTCCATTTTTGCCGACGGGCGTTGGGAAGGAGTCTTTTTTCTAAGGCTGCACCCAGTCAAGAGAGGACAGCGCCCGGAGAGTTGGCGGTAGGTCGAACGCGATTCCGTACCCAGTCCGGTGGCGGTGGGCCGGGTCCGCTGAACCTCCGCTGAACCGTACCCAGTCAGGAACCGTACCCAGTCGGGTGTGCGCACAGCACCCCTCCGCTGAACCGTACCCGGTCAGGTAGAACCGTACCCGGTCGGGTAGCGCTGAACCGTACCCAGTCAGGTCGCGCGTGATTCTGTCAGGCTGAACCGTACCCAGTCAGGTTTGCCAGCGTCCGCTGAACCGTACCCGGTCAGGCTGAACCGTACCCGGTCGGGTCCAGCTGAACCGTACCCAGTCAGGTTTGCGTCGCGCTAGGTCGTCGGGTGGCGCTGAACCGTACCCGGTCAGGCTGAACCGTACCCGGTCGGGTCCAGCTGAACCGTACCCAGTCAGGAACCGTACCCAGTCAGGTTTGCCAGCGTCCGCTGAACCGTACCCGGTCAGGCAGAACCGTACCCGGTCGGGTCCAGCTGAACCGTACCCAGTCAGGTTTGCCAGCGTCTGCTGAACCGTACCCGGTCAGGTGGCGGTGGGCCGGGCGTGGTTCCGTACCCAGTCAGCTGAACCGTACCCGGTCAGCTGAACCGTACCCGGTCAGCTGAACCGTACCCGGTCAGGCTGAACCGTACCCAGTCAGGTTTGCCAGCGTCTGCTGAACCGTACCCGGTCAGGTGGC
>JBCCEA010000034.1:0-38246 GCA_039030515.1 Myxococcota bacterium
CCACACCCAGGGGGCCTAGGTTGGTTCAAACAGCCAGCGCCCACGAAGCGCAGGAGCGAAGGCGTACTCTAGGTACGTTGAGCGACGAGCATCGGAGGTAAGCCGCTGTTTGGGCCGACTCAGCAACCACACCCAGGGGGCCTAGGTTGGTTCAAACAGCCAGCGCCCACGAAGCGCAGGAGCGAAGGCGTACTCTAGGTACGTTGAGCGACGAGCATCGGAGGTAAGCCGCTGTTTGGGCCGACATAGACCCGCTGTGGGGGAAGGGGGGGCTCGCCGTTTGAGTAGGTGCTTCGGTTTTGTGGGTAGAACTGTCTCCACGATAGCAGTCTGCCGGGACACAGTGTTGGAGACTGCTTTTGCATATATAAAAGAAAATATTGACGTAAAAGGAATTGAAGATCAGGAACATCCCTTGCACCATCGCTATTTGTGGACGACAACAACGAACTAGCTGCACTGGCATTGGGCGTTACCAGAGGCTGCCCTGCGGACGCGAGTTTTGCGTACCGGATGGTATTCGAAGAACTGTCGGTGTACTTCACCTCTGCGACAGCTCGGCAGTTGCTCGACGACTGTTTTGCCGCAGTGGGAACCGACCCCTCGGAAGCTAGCGAGGCGCATATGCATAGAGTCGCCTTCGATGAGCTGCCAAAGAGATTGGAACCGATTCTTCGCCCAGATCAATGTCTGGACGTGATGAGCAGCCTCTCCTCATTCCTTGAGCTAGCGGAGGAGACCGTGGTGCATCGTTCTGATGTCATGAGGCAGGCTTTTTCCGACTATCTGGAGTCTCAAGATATTGCGCGACAAACGTCGATTCATGTTCGTCCAAAAATTCTGCCCACCGACGAGTCTCGGGAATGCGGGTTGATGGGGTTTGAGATGATGACCTTGAAAGCGGGCTAACCCCCCAGTCAGGCCCAGATCGGCCCAAACAACGGCTTACCGAAGATGCTCGGACAGCATGCGCGTGGATCTATGCTGCAGGCTCAGGAGTTGATGCTCTCTCACTGCATACACCTAGGAGGCTGCAGTAAGCTGCGTGAACGCGGATTGAACGGCGCCCTCGTTTTTGGATACCAGGTACAGCAACTCTTTGTTGCGGAGATGGCTTACGCTACCGACTTTCTTGCCGCTCGGGCTGTAGACTCCGATCTGTGCGCCTACATAGCGCTTGAAATCAATCTCTACCGTACGAACTCGGCCAAAGGTTCCCAGGATTTCTTCCATTTCTTCACGGTTGATGAAGCCTTCATTGTTGAACGAAACTACGAGATGCTGCGCGCTCAAAACGCGGATTATTGATTCTAAAGCAGAGACAATACGTTTCTTGGAATTGAAAGGGCTCTTGTAGTCGCGACAGGCGACTCGCTTGCATGCAACACCATAGAAATCGGGCTTGTCCCAACGCACCAGCGTTTCCCAAATATGGTAGTTTCCTAAGTAGCTGTGTTGGTTGTACGGAGGATCCAAATACACCAAGTCCACTGGAGTAGAGGCCGCGGCTTCCATCGCTTCTAGCTGTAGAGCCCGTCCTTTGCCGGGAAGCACGTCAGGCAACCGAAGTGAAATATCTTTATGCGAACGAGAAGCCCATTGTTTTAGGTAGGCCATTTGCACACCAGTCGTCGAGTCCACTCGATCTGCGGCTTCCATCAAGGATGTCAGCGCAATCGCTTCCAGGCTCCGCGATAAATTCTTAGCGGCGATCGCTTCGCGTATCGCGTCTACTCGAGCGCCGTTGTGAGGCTGAAAGTATCGCGCCTGCTCGCAGAAGGTCTCCGTGAAATATCCTCGTTTGGCTGGCGTATTTTGAAGTTCCGAGAGCAACTCCCGTGCTTCTGCTTCGACATGCGAAGCGTCTGCCTCCACGTAGCAGCGCGCGAGTACGGAGGCGAAGCTCAGGTGGTCGTTTCCGGTTACTTCGAAACCCGCTCGCTTGAGCGCGTGGCCAACGCGGGAAGTCCCGCTGAAGAGATCGAGCACCGAGCGCACGTCTCCAAAGCCCTTCACTGCACGAACGATTTGGGGAATAAGCGTTCGTTTGCTCCCGATATACTTAATCACATCAAGCTATACATAGGATGTTGACGTCGCCCTTTGCAACACGTTGCTTGGTGTTCATTGACGCCCTGACGTTCAAGTGGCATGAGCGGCCCATGACCTCCCTTTCTGAACTCTTGCAAGACGAAACCAAAAAAGCCGCCATCGTTCAAGACTGTCTCGCGCTTATCGAGGAGGAAGTAGCCGGTAAGACCGGTCTATCTGGAATGGCTATTAAAGCGGGTTACAAAACCGTAAAAAGCTTCCGGCCTGGATTCGTCAACAATGTAGTTCGCGACTTACTGCCCTCATTCATCACGGCAGTAGAACCGACATATCAGGCTTCTCTAGCCAGCGGAACGAGCGTAGAGGTGTATTTTTCCGAACATTCCTCCGATGTCGCCAATGCTCTTCTCTCTATCACAGATGCGAAGGCTGAGGTTTCCTCAAACCGAGTTATCAAAGGAGCGTACAAAAAGCTCCGCGGCGCCGCGAAGAAAAACGTAGAAACTGCCGTTCCGGGTTTAGCTCGACTCATTGAGGCACATAGCCTATCGATTCGTGAGGAGCGTGCCGCTTCGAGCTCGAATCCCGCCTAAGTTGAACTGTAGCATCTCGCGTGCAATTTGATCGACCTCCATTTGGCTCGGTGTTTTGCTTCGAGCGACGCGCTCCATGAACTGCCGGAACGTTCCGAGAATGCACATGGAGGCAACATCGGTGTCGATATCCGGCGCGATCAAGCCAAGTTTTTGTCCCTCAAGGAGTGAGCAGCAAATATAGTCTACGATGCGTCTGTAAAATCTCGCCATCCGTAGGTCGGTCTCCGCATCTACACAGGCAGCTTCCCGAACCACGATGGTCGTCAAATTGCGATTGTCCACTACGGCTGCCAGAATATTGCGTACAGTGTGTGAGAGCTGATCTTCCACGCTGATATGGCTCGTGACGTCCACACCCACGATTGCGGCTCTTAATTCGATCAGGAGGAGATCGAGCAGTTCGAGGAAGAGCGCTGTCTTACTTTCGAAATAGAGGTAAAAAGTACCCCGGGCGACTCCTGCGCACCCGATGACATCGCTTATTCGCGTTTGATGGTACCCTTTGCTCGCAAACGTCTGCGCAGCAGCTTGCAGAAGTGCTGCTTTCTTTGTCGCGCGAGTCGCACTTGCTCGGATCGTACGTCGGTCAGGACCAGTCATTCTATTCTTTGCGCAAAGACGCCTCGGAAGCCGTCGTTCGTAGCCTTTTGCTCTCAAAGTATGCATCGACTCTGTCAGCGACGATACGGTGTACTTCGCTGACGAGCTCTGGTAGAGAGTGCTCCGGTATGCCCTTAGTCTCTATTGGCTCTTCACAGTAGACGACTAGTTCTTGAAGAGGGCGGATTCTATAGGAACCTTTACGCATCAGATCAAACATGCCTGTGACTGCAGTCGGAATGATAGGCACTCCGAGCTCTCTTGCAGCGCGAAAGATACCTGTGCGAAACGGTGCCACCCTCCCATCGCGAGTACGTGTTCCCTCTGGGAAAGCAAGAACTGAACGTCCCTGCTCAATCTCGCTCTGAATACCCTTTTTTACTTGTGCATATCGCTCGCTGCGATTGGCAGGTACCGGAATGGTTCCTCGGGCTTTCATAAACCACCCGTAGAAGGGGTACTGAAAGTGTGACTCTAATTCGATGCCTTGTTTGAAGTGAGATGTCGCATTGTACATGACTACATGATCAAAGTGGTTTGTGTGATTTTGACAGAAAATATAGCTCTTGTCTGGATCAATATTGGGGTGCACTACGGCTCGCCAGCGTGCTGTGGTCAGCGCAATTTGCACTCTGCAGTATGTCTTTGAAACCCAGTCGATGCGATGGGAGGGCACGATGCGGAACAAAAGCGTGGACAGCCCCAGGCTGGGAATGAGCCACGAAAGACCGGTTGCCCAAAGTGCAGCGGAGACGAGGTGATCCAGAGGTCGAGTTTCGTGAGAGAGTTCGCGTTCTGCCAACTCTGCCTCGCGATCTGACTCTGGGTGGGCGGACTTCATCGCAGACTCTCCAGCGGATCTTTTGGTTGACACATCTTGTGATTCCCGATCTTGTGCTCATTCAGCCGGCGCATTTGCGAAGAGATTCAGGAGCGTTCCATCGTCGTGACTCGAGCCTCCATCGAGGCGTCTGGATTGGTTTGCGCTTGCTTTGCATTGGTTTGCGCTTGCTTTGCATTGGTTTGCGCTCGCTCGGGCGTACCGCATACCACTTGGATTGCCTGAGGGACCACGCGAAGTGAGCGCAGGTTCAGGTCGAGAACCTCTCCATCGATCATGACTGGCTGAATTCGATCCTGCTCAAAGCGCACTTGAGCTGCTCTACGCTCTTCGATGACCTTGCTGTGTACATGGGTACCGCGAAACAGCTTCGGAAATTGCGCGAGTAGTTCAACTCTTTTTAGCGGCAGACATCGGATGATGTCGATCGCTCCATCATCGACTTCCGCGTGGGGCGCCATCATCATCGCGCCACCGGTATATCGGCTGTTGCAGAAACTGAGAAATGGAGCGGGGCGACCATCCCACGGTCCATCATCAATTTGAATCGGATCCGAAGGTGCCGAGAGCTGAATCAGATTTAGAAAGACGCTGGCGATGTAACCTGCGGCGCCTAGGCTCTTGAAACGGAGATTGGCTTGACCGGTCACCTGTGCTGTGAATCCGATACTGAGAAGGTTTAGGTAATAGAGTGTTCCCTGACTATGCCTTACCTCGACGATATCACAGGGCTGTGTGGTACCAGCTAGAAGTGCCTGTATTGCGCTTTCTTCGTTCCTAATGTTCATGTCTCGAAGAAAGCTGTTTCCGGTGCCTGCTGGAATGATGCCTAGCGTTATCCGCTCTTGGCCTTCAGCGAGGCAGGTCGGCACAAGTCCGTTGAGAATTTCAAACGCAGTTCCATCACCTCCAATGCAGAGAAAACGACGAGTTCCCTCGAACCATGCTTTTTTGGCAAGTTCCGTCGCGTGTCCTGGCGCATTGGTCGGATGAGGCTCGATAGCAAGGCCGTGGGCGTTGAGGCGGCGCAACAGTGGGTCCGCCTGTGCTCCGCAGCGACCGCCGCCTGCTGCCCCGTTGAGGATCGTGAACCAAGAAGTGTTCTTATCGTTCGAGGCTCTCATCATCACTGTGCTCCATAAAGGTGTTTGGTTGGGCCTGTGGACATACCAGTGATGAAGTCCTTCTCGGTCATAGATTTGGCGATCGACTTGGCCAACACGCCTCGTTTCACTTTCATTGAAGCGGTTCTCGGCAAAGGATGGCCCCAGTGGAGAATATCTTGGACCCTTTTGTGCTGCGCCAAACGTTGATTAAGCTGCTTGAACGATGCGTCAAACCCGGCCTGCTTTCGATGAACGACCAGTAGGAGTCGAGGGTCTTTCAAGTTTTGAAGCGGCCAGATGAAGTTGCTTGCCAGGATGCAGAACTCCTCACACGGGAGACTGCGGAAGGCGAGTTCTACGTCTTCGGGATACACGTTTTTGCCCCCGGAAGTGACGATCATATTTTTTTTGCGTCCTTTGATGTGAAGATGGTGGGACGCGTCCAGGTAGCCTAAGTCTCCCGTTCGCAGCCATCCGTCCTGCAGGGTTTCTTGGGTGAGCTCCGGGTTGTCGAGATAGCCCTGCATCATTGTCGGGCCCCGCACCCAAACCTCTCCTACCCCGTCGACGGCTTGCCGGATCTCGACTTCGACCCCGCGAATCGGAGCTCCGACGCTATCGGGTCGAAACGGCGTGCTCCGGTTGACGGTGACCACCGTGCAGGCCTCGGTAAGGCCGTAACCGATGATCACCGGGATGCCCAGTTCGTAGAAGAACTGAGCGCGTTTCGGCTCCACAAAGGCGCCTCCACAGATCAGCAACTTGAGGTGTCCTCCAAGCGCATCGTGGACCGGCTTGAGCAGTCTGCGAGAGAGTTCGCGGTTGGCGCGTCGACGGGTGAGGTTCCAGTTGAGCGCTCGAAGCGTTTCGAACAGAGATTCTTTCACTACCGATGCGGTGTCGAGCTGCTCTCGGATGCTGCGTTCGAAGGCTTCGAGGAGCATCGGCACGACAGACATATGCGTAATCGCGGCTTCACGCATCGTGTACTTGAGAAATTCAGGTCGAAGCGTTCTCTGATGAACGACGGTCGCTCCGCCCGCGAGCGGTCCGATAAAACCACACATGAAGTCGATGGCGTGGTTGGTGGGCAGGATTGAGAAATAGCGATCCCCTGTTCTCATCGGAAAAAGCGCGCTCAGGGCGCTGTACTGCTCCAAGTAGTTGCCGTGGGTCAGGATGCAGCATTTTGGCTCTCCTCCCGTGCCGGAAGAGTAGACGAACGTTGCAGGGTCGCTTCGCTGCCTAGGGATCCGCGTCGGCTTTTGATCCATGGGTAGAGGTTCTGAATAAAGGATTTGTGCTGCAAATTTCTCGATATGGACCGGCGAATTCGGATGTGAATATGCGCCGCTCTCGAGATGCAGTTTCTTCCCATCGGGCACTTCGGTGACCAATATCGTTTGCAGAGAAGGCAGCTCTGGTAGCGTTCGATAGCTGTCGTACTCGATGATTAGATGCGATGCTCGACAGTGCTTGAGGAGCTCAATCTGCTCGCGTCCACTAAGTTTGTAGTCGATCGGTACGAGAATGGCGCCGCGAAAAAAAACGGCGTAAGCGCTCAGCAACCAGCGACTTTGATTGCTCATCACCACGGCCACGCGCGCGTCTTCGCCCACTCCATGCTCTTGCAGCTGGCGCGCCATGCGGTCACCGGCCCAAGACATTTGAAGGTAGGTTAGGCTGAGGGGCTCCTGCTTTCGGCGATATTCCAGAAGTGCAGTCGCGCTCTTAAACTGCAAAAGGCAGTCGATGAGCAGTGCGCCGAGATCGCTATACCCCGCACCATCGATCATCACGTTCACATCTGGATCTTCGAGTCGGCTCACCATAAGTCTAAATCCGACGATCGATCAGTTTGGATAGCGCACCAAACGTCGATACACCCCTAAGTTCGTAGTCGGGAATCTCTACGCCAAAATGTTCCTCGAGGTCCGTGAGCAACTCCATCGCCTGATAGCTGTCGATTCCAAGTGTCACGAACATATCGGAATCTGGACCCGTGCCATTCAGATCGATTCTAAAGCGAGCTGAGGCGAGTTGGATTAGAGAATCAAAGGTTGAAGTGTCGTTCATGGTTTGATGCCTTGAATTCTAGGGTAGGTGCATATGGACCGTGCGCGGCTCCAGATTATGCATGGCTCGTGTAATGATCGATTTGCACAATGCTTGAGCTGCAGCAACGTGAGGCTCATCCGATGTATGGCAGTGGGTCCGACCGGTCGACAAACGCGCTGAGCGCACTTTGCACGTTCGGATGGAGGATCTGATCGAGGAAGAGCGTCTTCTCCTCCTCCAGTTCTTGTCGAGGTAGGGGTTTGAGAAAACGTTTCGCCTGTATCGATGCAGATGGAGGCAGTTTTGCGACCTGCTCTGCTAAGGTTCGAGCGACTTCAAGCGCCTTGCCACGTCCCGTAAGCTGAGATGCAAGACCTGCTTCAAACGATCTTTTTGCAGAAAGACTGCGGCCGGTAAGAATGATGTCCCGAAGCACAGCGTTGCCTAGGTCGCGCCGGAGCCGAGGAATTCCTCCGAAGCCGGGTATGATCCCAAGGCGCAGTTCAGGAAAACAAAAGCGAGTACTTCGGTCGGCCACCAAAAGATCGCAGGTCAGCGCAAGCTCCCATCCTCCCCCAAAACAAAAGCCGTGAAGCGCCGCGATCGTGGTGCAGGAAAATTGATCAAGCAGATTAAATGCATGATGAATGCGATCGATAAAGTCAGCCAGGTTCCTTCTAAGCTCTTCTTCCGCGGTGCCTTTATTTCTCTCTTTTACAAGGCGTGCATGAAGTTCGCGAAGGTCGGCTCCTGCGCAAAATCCTCGATCAAGCGAGCTGTAGACGATCACTGGCGTTCCGGGCTCAGTGTTCAAGGCCAGCTGAATCTTATCGAGTGCATGCTCTAGGTCGGTGAGTGTCTCCGTACCGATCTCGTTGATCGGTGCACGATGAAGTGCCAGCTCAAACCACGACCGATTTCGCGTGACCGTCATCGTCTTGCCCTGAAAAAGGACCGATAGTGAGCCGACTTCGGTAGCTGCTCCGCGATGGTCTTCCCGCTCCGTCGCTGGCTGACGTATGGAAGATCCTGCGTTCGGTTCGTTCATCCTCGGCGCTCCAAGAGTTCCCGCAGATTTTGAGGCAGCGGCGGTAGATGGGCGAGAGCAGGCGCGCCTTTGCCGAGACCCTGGCGAAATGGAAAGTCCGGCAGTGAGCGTTGCACGTAGTCCACCAGTTCGATGCCCATGTAGCCCATTCGGTTGAGATTCGACACGACGCATTCCTCGATCCCCCGCTGCACCGTCGCCTCGTCGCTTCGAACCTGGCAGAGTCGCTCGTAGATCGCGTCCGCAAGGTGCTCGTCCCCCGCGTCGATCGCCAATTCCGGAGTGCCCCGATCCTCCATCAAATTCCGGATCCGCTCGTCCATGGTCACGCCCACCGAGGCGACCCCTGCGGGCATCGAAGTGACGATCGCGTGATACCTCGACGAGATCATCCAGCGCGCTTGACGCACCAGATCCACCATCGCGTACATGTCGTGCTGGTCTGATACAAAGATCGGTGTGCTCCCGCCCAAACGATGAGCCAGTCCTTCGCACGCAGCTCGATCGAGCTTCTCCATTCCGATGACAACCGGATACACTGGATACTTCTCTTTGAAGCGACCTACGCCTTCAGCCCACGCGTCGAGGTATGCATTTTGCGCCTTGCGTACCTTTTCTCCTTCATGATGAAAGTACACGCTCGAATAGTGCGCGTCGGCGTGGGCGTTTGTGAGCACGTGCTCGACACCCTTGAGCAAATCAGGCTTTACTGGCCACCAAAATGGATTGATCGGGCACAGTGCAAGGATCGGAGTGCGTTCATCCCATCCGGCACTCTGAAGCAGAATCTGGCCTCTGTTCGTTCCTGGAGAAAAAGTCCAAGCTGTATCTGTTCCGGCGGTTGAGGGTATGCCGAGCTCGCGGAGAAGGGATTGGGATTCATGATTTCGCGAAAGTATCAATGCGTCTTGGCAATAACGTGTGACTAGAGCCTCGAGCGCCTCGTCCATAGAACCGGCCTCACCTCCGTATCCCACCGCCAGTTTGTATTCCGCTGATGCTAGGCCGAGGGCGCCAACCATCATCGTTGAGAGTGCGTTCGCAAATTTGGATTTGAACATGGAGCCCTCGCAGGCGATCACCCCATGGTGTTCGTGCACCACATCGAACAAAAATCGCGGATACACCTGCGGAAGCTTAAGTTGTCGAACCGTGCGAAAATAACCTTTCGTCAATTCCGGATCGATCGTAAGCAGGGAGAGCTCGAGGTGGTCGTCTCCAAAGAGATGTCGAAATTGACGGATCATCTCCTCCACTCGAACGTCTGCTCCCGTGTTTCGAGTTCCGCTGTAGCCTGCGAGCAGGAGACGCAAAGCAGTGCCGGGCCGCCATTGTGCTCCCGGATCGATTGGATAACGGCGTTTGGCGAGCTCGATAAGCGCCGCCATACTTCCCATCAACGCTCGATCTGCATCCAGATTCTTCGCAGCGCGATCGATGAGTCGATGCGCCGTACTTCGGAGTGCCGATAGAAACCGACTTGGCTTTTTAGACTGTGGCTGCGGTTTATCCAGCATTGAGGCGCTGGGAACCCATCCGTCGGGAGGGCTCATCGCGCAAACTCGACGCTTTTGATCCCGTTTTTGCGGATGCGCATGTCAGCGTGCATCGAGGTCACATTTTCAGAGCTCTTGGCGGAGGGTTTTTGCGGCAATGGACGATACGGATAGCTGAAGTTGTGCCTCTTTGCGTAACGGTACAGGTCGAGGCAGTAGTCGGTGAATGCTGTGGGTTCGGTTTCTAAAAGGGTTGTGGTCCGCTCGTTATCTAAAACCGTGTCGAAGGTAAAGTAGGGCAAAAACACCTTCATAAGTGAGGCCACATGCGTCGCATGATTGCGAATAGACGATTGAGAGACGAGTTGAAGCAGGCTTTCGAGTGGAGCCTTCGCTTTGGGAACAAACCGAGGGCCTTTGCCGATAGCAGGTGCGAGTGCACCGACGATTTCACGGGCAGTGCACGCTGATGGGCCCGCCGAGAGATTGAAGGTACGGTAGGGAAGCTCAGCACGCATATGTAGGGTTTCGATGGACCGACCCACCCAGTTTGCATTGACGATATCTTGACGTGCGCTCGGCCTAATCGGAACAAAGGGTAGGTCTGCCAGGAGACAAAATGCGCGCACCATGTCAAATTGCGAGGTCGCGGCGAAGCGAGAGTCGCCCATGACCGTGGAGGGTCTGAAGATTGCGACCGATGCACTTGGTAAGAGGGTTTGAACCATGTGCTCGCAAAACTTCTTGGTTCGAGCATACGGGTCGTAATCCGAGTGCTCGAGGTTTAGCACCTCGTCCTCTGAAAGCGTTTCGCCGCCTTTGCGATGACCGCACACTGCCGATGTGGAGACGAAACTATAGCGGCGCAGCTGATCGCGTGCTTCTAAAGCGCGTGCGAGCTCCAAAGTCGATAAAGTCCCAACTAGATTGGTTTGCATGCAGGCTCTCTCACTTTTGCGGTTCAAGGACGCTGCCGCGTGAAGGATCGAATCGACCTCATCGAGAATCCACTTTTGCTGCTTTTGAGAGATGCCGAGATCAGGGCGGGTAATGTCGCCGTAGATGAAGTGAATTTTCGGTAACAGAGAAAAAAACTCCTCCGCATCGAGATGAAGCTGGAGTGCGCTCCAGAGCTTTTGCACCGCTTCGCTCTGACAGGCGGCCCGTGTGAGCACGGCGACGCGTTCGCGATGCTCGGTAAGAAGCCGATGCAGCACGTAGGACCCAAGGAAACCACTGCCCCCCGTGAGAAATACACTCATTTACCGAACCCGATCCTCTGCTGGGGCCACTGAATTTTCTGAGACAATCTGATGTATGCGCTCTTCGTCATCTAGATCGATCGGCTCCGCTGGGATTTTTTCCCCGCGGAGCAGAGGAAGGCACCAACGCTCTAGTCCGGGAACATGAATATTGAGCCAGTAGTCGTGCCAATCGATCGTGCCTACGTCATAGCCGAGCCGTTTCTGTTGTTCATGCGACAACCGCTTGTTGAGGCCGTGTATTCTCGCTGTTGAAAAAACGTAGTCGTGATCGTGGATAAATGGCCGATAGAGCCGCAGCATCTCCTGGACGCGGTTCATCGTTCGATCGAAATTCCGTAGCCGCTGGGCCTGTTTTTTGCGATGTTTTTCGGCCCGCTCACCAAAACGGTTCCAAACGCTCGTTGGCAGTTCTTCTCGCAAATTTAGCTGTCGCAGCCAGTGAACTCCTTGTCGCGCCGCTTGCTGCATGCGCTGAACCCCCAAAAGAGGGGTTGCTTTTGCCGAAACTGGCATGACGTCGAGATGACGGAGCACCTTCTGACCGAATCCTTGTTCCGGATTGGCATGCATCCTCCGAACACCGAGATTGGTGAGCTCGATGGCCCGGCGAAAGGTAAAAGGGTTGATGTCCGAAGAAGCGAGTTGGTAGACATCCTCAGCCCGGTTTTCAAGCATCTCAGCAGCGATGAGTAGCGCGCCGCGAGCCACCGAATCTACCGGTACCACGTCAAAGTGATGGCGTGGGCGACTGGGGAAATGCCGGAAACTGGTCGAGAAAAGCCAGACTAAGGGACCCGAGGTATTGATACCCTCATTCCAGCCAGCAAAGGGGTAGGTTCTGGCCGACTCCACGATAGAGGGGCGTATCGTCGTCGTGCAGATATCGACTCTGGAATGCAAGAGATGTTCAGCAAGACCTTTGGTGTAGGTATAGACATTGGGCCATCCGAGTCGCTCGGCGCGAACCATCAGCTGTGCGATGCGCTCCCGCTTGGTTCTACAGCGATCTAGAGTGTCACGTACGGCATCGAGCTCACTTTGCGGGTCGAAGTCTCGCTCCAGTGGAGACCTGCCGTAGTCGAGATGCTCTGCGACCTCACCGGATACGCGGCCTGCGACGTAGCAGGTCGACACGTGCATCAGCCGTTTTCCCGAGGTTTGCGCGCAGAGCTCCGCCGCGTGTAGGGCTCCAAGCGTGTTGGTCGTAAGGGCGATCGCGGGATCAGGTTCAAAGTCGGTGAGTCCGGCGAAATTCGCGACCAGATCGGCAGATTCCACGAGGCTTGGGCTCACTCCAAACAGAGGTTTCGTGCCGTCGCCTTCGATCACACGCACCTTATCGTCGATGAAGTCGCGAAACCGCGCTCCGTGACGTCGACGCAGGGGGGTGAGCGCTGGTGAGGTGTCGACGAGTTCCGCGAATCGCTCGCTTGCAGAGCTGCCGGTCTTTTTTCGGCATACCACGCTGACCCTTTGAACCGAGGGAAGGAAGTCGAGCAGCATTGTGAGCCACACCTTGCCGAGAAAACCGGTCACGCCCGTGAGCACGATGTGCTTGCCCTCAAAACTTCGTATGGGATCGAGCTCTGGCCTACCCCACGTGGCCTTTCTTAGAGACGCTTTCTGGTCATCGCGAGGCGTGCGTACTGCTTCAGCCATCGACCACCGGCCATGCATGATCGCTTGCAAGCCGTCGAAGCTGCCAGTCTGGATTGACGGCGCAGGGATGGCCGAGGGCGCTAAGCAGAAGGCTGTCAGAGACGGAAGCCCCGTAACCGCAACTCTGTTCCAGGGCGATCTCGTGCTCTTCGGCAAATCGACGGATCCACTGTCCTGCAACGCTGCCCGAGACGATCGGATCGCAAAGGCGGCCGGTCGCTTCTTCATTGCGGATCTCTAGCCGATTGCAGACGCACCGCTCCGCGCGCAGCATCTCGGCAAGAGGTTGCACCACCAGGTCGATGTTGTCGCTGATGAGGATGATGCGATGGCCTCGCTTCTGCGAACCTTTGACGAGTTCGAGGCCTCGCTTGCACACCTCGTCACGCAACCAGTCCTCCCAGTATTCCCGCGCCAGCTCTCTCAAGCGGTCTTCCGAGATTCCTCGGAGTCCCATCCACGTCATCCGGGCGCCAAGGCTTGCGATGCCGAGGCTTTTGGTCATCGTCAAAGGGACGGCTAGGGCGACCTGGCCGATTCGGGTGACGCGTTCGCTGACGCCTTGAGCGTTGGCCGCAAACCAGGCGGCGGTAGCTAGGGTCGGTCGAGAAATCAACGTTCCCTCTACTCGATAAAACGCGGCAATGCGGGACATCCGACTTGCTCTATAGCGAAACTAGACTGACGTGTCAGTGCACTTTCGACGTTTCCGGTCGAAGTCCCCTCGAGTTCGAGTGTTCTCGGTGCGCCGTACCGGGCTTCTCTCGACGAGCTTGCCGCTGAGGGGCGCCAGAACGCTGCCTACATACGGGGAGGTGACGCGAGCAAGAGACTCAGGTCTTCGGGCGCTTCTACATGAACCCAGTGTCCCGTATCCAGCCGGTGGCACTTTAGATGAGCGGTTTGCGGCAGCCGCTTGAGATCGGCCTCTTGCCAGACCTCGGAGCGATCACCGATGACGACTTGAATGCACGATGCTTTCGACGTCTCCAAAACCGGAAACAGGTCTTGCGCTCGGTAGTCGGCGATCAACGCATCGATCGCGTCCAAGTTCAAACCCCAATGTTTCTGCCCGTTCTCTGACGAACGCAGGTTCATCGCTAGCCAATGTCCGACGGCGGTTGCGATCCCCAAAGCTTTGAGCTCGGCCACAAAAGCTTCAGTGGAATTCACCGGAAACACTACAGAACGAAGCGCTCGAATCACTTTATCCGTGAGTCCCGGTGTGTTTGGACTAGAGGCCGCGGGGTTTGAGTCGATGAGCCAGAGCTCGTCTAAGGAGTGTGTCTCGCTGTATGTCAGCGCTACCTTGCCGCCAAAGCTGTGTCCCAGCATCCCCCGAATCGGGGCCTCGACGTGCGTTTCCAGGGCTCCAATCGCTCGCGCGCAGGCCTCAACGGTGTGGGGGCCATGGGTACGCGGTGCGTCTCCGTGTTCTGGCAAATCCACAAGAAGTGCGGCCCACTCGGGACGAGCGGCCGTAAACGCTCGCGCTATCGAGCGCCAATTGTTCTTTGTCCCAAGAATCCCGTGCAGGAACACCATGTACGCGGTCGGTGTCTTTGCGTGCGAAGCGATCCGAAGAATATGTCTGGGGAGGGAAGCGTTTGAAGACATGGCCTCGGTGGTAGCATGACGCGCTTGCTAAGTAGCCTGTGAGCTCTATCTCTTGTCTCGACGCCCACAAAACAGGAACCTGTTCGGGCCATGGCGGCTCCCGAAAAGGGCATGAATTACTCGAACGCAATCCGATTAGAGACGGGCTCGACCACACCATCCTGAAGAAGGAGGAGAACACGATAATGGGCAAGGACACCCTCACCATCACCGACAATCGAACCGGACGCTCGTACGAAGTCGCAGTAGAAAACGACACAATTCGAGCGATGGATCTCCGTCAAATTAAGGTTGAAGAGCAGGACTTCGGCCTGATGGCTTATGACCCAGCCTTTGTGAATACGGCGTCGACCCAAAGCCGCATCACCTTCATCGATGGCGATAAAGGGATCCTTCGGTATCGAGGCTATCCCATCGACGAACTCGCGGAGCACTCGAGCTTTCTCGAGGTGGCGTACCTATTGATTCACGGCAACCTGCCTACCCACAGCCAGCTACAGCAGTTCACGCACAACATCACCTTCCATACGATGGTGCATGAAAATATTCGAGAATTTATCGATGCGTTCCGCTACGACGCGCATCCGATGGGGATTCTCGTGAGCACCGTTGCAGCGCTTTCAACGTTTTACCCAGGTGCCAAGAGCGTCGAAGATGCTGAAAGTCGTCGCCTTCAGATACACCGGCTGATCGCCAAGATGCCCACGCTCGCGGCCTATGCCTACCGTCACCGTCGCGGCCAGCCTTGCGTCTATCCAGACAACGACCTCAGTTATGCCGGGAATCTGATGAATATGTTGTTCAAAATGACGGAGACCAAATACCAGCCCAATCCGGTCATCGAGAAAGCACTCGATGTGTTGTTCATTCTCCACGCAGATCACGAACAGAATTGCTCTGCGAGCGCTATGCGCGGGGTGGGATCTTCGCGGGTCGATCCCTTCAGTGCCACGGCTGCGGCCTGCGCTGCGCTTTACGGTCCCCTTCACGGCGGAGCGAACGAAGCGGTGGTTCGCATGCTTCAAGAGATCGGAAGTGTTTCAAACATACCTTCATATCTCGAGCGCGTGAAGTCCGGAGAGGTCCGACTGATGGGTTTCGGACACCGCGTCTACAAGAACTACGATCCTCGGGCCAAGGTGATCAAGAAGCTCGCCTACGACGTATTCGAGGAGGTTGGCAAGAATCCTCTTATCGACACGGCCGTAGAATTAGAGAAAATCGCGCTCGAAGACGATTACTTTGTCAACCGACGCCTTTATCCAAACGTCGATTTCTATTCAGGGGTGATCTACCAGGCGATGGGGCTGCCCATGGATCTATTCCCCGTGCTTTTTGCGATCGGTCGCACTCCGGGTTGGCTCGCCCAGTGGCAGGAGATGCTCACCGATCCAGCCCAGCGCATTGCCCGACCCAGGCAGGTCTATCTAGGTGAGCAACAGCGCGCGTACGAACCGATCGAAACCAGATCCTGAAGTTCTGCGCGTGCTCGGAACGCTAGCGCCTCGAGGTGCGAAGCGTTCAACCCAACCGATGTGCGCCTTGAAGATTCCGCACCTCAGACGGTTGCCGGAGCCAACCCGATCGATTACACAGGATCCTTCTTCCAGATAGCTAACCGCGAAAAACGAAGCTATCTGAAGGTGTTCTGGCGCATAGCCTCAACCGCTTGCCGCTTCTAGCAGGATGAGTGACCTGTGATCTTTGACTGGCTCTCCGGTCTATTTACCAACGACCTTGCGGTTGATCTCGGCACGGCCACCACTTTGATCTACGTCAAAGGGCGCGGAATCGTATCGTGTGAGCCTTCGGTTGTTGCGGTCCAAAGGGATCAGCGAGGCGGTAAGCGAGTTCTGGCGGTGGGTCGCGAAGCGAAGGAAATGCTCGGCAGGACTCCAGGGAATATCATGGCTGTCCGGCCGCTGCGAGACGGGGTCATCGCGGACTTTGAGATCACCGAGGCGATGCTCCGCTACTTCATTCAGCGTGCCCACACACGCAAGCCTCTCTCCCGGCCTCGCATTATTATTTGCGTTCCCTTCGGCATTACCGAGGTTGAGAAGAGAGCGGTGAAAGAAAGTGCCGAAGGCGCGGGGGCTCGCGAAGTGTTCCTCATCGAGGAGCCGATGGCAGCAGCGATCGGAGCCGGACTGCCGATTACCGAGCCTAGCGGAAATATGGTGGTTGATATCGGAGGAGGGACCACCGAAGTTGCCGTGATCTCCCTCGCTGGAATCGTCTATTCCCAGTCTGTTCGAGTGGGCGGCGACAAAATGGACGAAGCGATCGTCGGATATATGAAGCGTAAGTACAACCTCTTGATAGGCGATCAGTCTGCGGAGAGAGTCAAGTGTACTATTGGCAATGCGTATCCCGGTGATGCGGTGGAGACCATGGAGGTCAAAGGACGCGATCTTGTGGCCGGAGTTCCCAAGACTGTGGTCGTGAATGGTGACGAGATCCGCGACGCGCTCAGTGAACCTATCAACGCCATCATCGAGGCCGTCATGACTGCGCTCGAGCGCACACCACCGGAGCTCTCCGCCGATATTGTGGACAAGGGAGTTGTCTTGACGGGAGGCGGAGCCCAGCTTTCGAGTCTCGACGTGCTTTTGCGCGAGGAGACCGGACTTCCGGTCATGGTGTCAGACGAGCCAGTGTCGGCGGTGGTGTTGGGATCAGGAAAGACCTTGGACCATCTCGACCTCTTGAAGGAGGTCGCCATTCAGTAAGGGTGAGGTTGCTCTCCCTCACCGGGTGACCATGCACGATGAACTATTTCAGAAGATTTCGGGATGCGGCTCTCTGCGTTGCCCTCCTGGCTCTCCCTTTCTTCTTCTTGAGTGCAAATCTCAAGGATGCCTCCAATGTGAATATGGTCGACAGACTGGTTTTGCAGGCCTCTGCACCGGTTCAGTTTCTTGCTACGCAAATAGCGCATGCAGTTTCTGACGTACTTGAAGAGTACGTGTATCTGGTCGATGTAAAACGCGAGCACGAGCGATTGCGAGCTGAAAATGATCGGCTTCGCCAAGAGCAACTGGAACTGCGTATTCATGCTCAGGACAACGAGCGACTGCGTGAGTTACTCTCCTTGCGACCGCGTCTGGGTGGTGAGACTTGGGCCGCACAGGTTATCGCGAAAGAAACTTCCGCTCACTTTCGCGTAGTTCGTATTCGCCTCGATCGAGGCGAACGAGATGAGATTCGGGAGGGGATGCCGGTCGTTTCTACCGAAGGCTTGGTTGGACAGATACGCCGCACCTGGGGACGATACGCAGATGTGCAGCTGACGGTGGATCAGCGCAGTGCCATCGACGTGGTACTCGAGCGGGGTCGAGCTCGTGGAATCCTGCGCGGCACGGGAGCCGACGAGTATGCGTGTCGTATCGAATATCTCGAACGAACTGACGAGGTTCAACCAGGCGATGAGGTATACACCTCTGGCTTGGGTCAACGATTTCCGTCGTCGATTCTAGTCGGGCGTGTTCGAAGCGTCGTTCAGCGCGAGCATGGGCTTTACCAAGAAGCCCTGGTGACTCCGGCAGTCAACTTCTCCGCACTGCAAGAAGTGCTCGTGCTGGGTGCGATGTCCACCAGGCGTAGGTTGGAACACGGCGAGGACTGGGATCACAACGAACAAGTTGCTGACGGATCACCATGACCTCGATTCTTCGCACCTTTGTGGTGGTGTCCCTAGGGTTTATATTGCTTGTGCTCCAATCCACGATAGCGACCCTGGTCAATGTGCACTGGGTGACTCCCCAAGTCGTCCTACCGATCGTCATCTGGCAGAGTATTTCTTCCGATGTTCACTTGGTTCGAGGAGCGTTTGCCTCTTTCGCACTTGGATACCTGGCAGATTCTTTTTGCGGGAATCTGATGAGCCTGCATACCTTTGTCATGGTTGCGACGTTCACGGTGGTTCGTGGAGCGGGCCTTCGACTTTTCTTTCGCGGCCCCGCCTACCAAGTCGTGCTCACGTTCGCCGTCGGTGTGCTCGCTCTTGGAACGATGCTCGCACTGCGCGCCATTTTCGAGAAATTGCCCCCGTTTTCTACTGAAGGTCAGTGGAGCCCTTTTTGGGGTTTGTTGGCTGACGTGTCGGTTACCGCCTTTTTGGCACCGCTTTGTTTCTCTGCGGTACGTCGGGCGGACACGCTTGTGAACCGGCGCAAAGAGGAGTCGGCGCCTGGATGACGATGCTCTCGCCACGTCGTGAGGTCGGAGAGTTTAAGAAGCGCTACAAGTGGATGGCGCTGGTGGTGCTCTTGTCCTTCTGCGTCTTACTTATGCGGATGGTTCAACTTCAACTTGCTCAGGGGAGAGATTGGTCCGATGTGGCCGTCGAGAACATCACAAAGACCATTCAGCTTCCGGCGACTAGAGGGTTGATTTACGACACTAAGGGTCACGTAATCGCTACAAATCGTCCTTCGTACAACATCTACATCACTCCACGCTTGTTAGAACTCGATCGTTCTATCGACCGCTTTTTGGATTTGATGGCATTTTCCGACGCAGAGCGCGAACGTTTCACGAGACGGCTTTCTGAGATTCCAGAGCGTCGTCGCAGTCATCAAATCGAAATGTTTTCGGACATCAGTCGAGATCAGTTGGCCGCCCTAGAAACGCATCAGCAGGAGTTGCGGGGAGTCGACGTGCTGGCGGTGCCCGTGCGCACTTATGAATACGGTCACCTGGGCTCGCACGTAGTCGGTTATCTGAACCAGGTGAACACCCAGGATCTGAAAGGACTTAAGGCCAAAGGGTATCGCGTTCGGGACCGTATTGGCAGAACCGGAGTCGAAGCGTCTTATGAGTCCACACTTCGTGGATTTCGAGGATACAGACGCATTTTGGTAGACGCCCGGGGTGCAATCCAAAGAGACTCGAGACTGACCCGCTCTGACGAGCCCACGGAGCGAGAGCCGCAGCCCGGGCAGAATCTGGTGCTTGCCATCGATATGGAGCTCACGCGCGCAGTCGAACGTGCATTTCGAGGGCACCCCTCTGGAGCCGCAGTGGTCGTAGATGTTGGCAGCGGGCGCGTTAGAGCGATGTTTAGCAAGCCCTCATACGATCTAAATGAGATGTCCGGACGACTGTCGCGCGATCGATTTGAAGAACTAACTGAAGATCCTTTTCGACCACTGATCGACAAGACGGTTTACGAAAGCTACTTCCCCGGTTCAACCTTCAAGCCGGTCAGCGCCCTCGCAGCGCTTGAGGATGAAGTATTGGACCCCTCAGTTCGGGTCGACTGCCACGGTTATTATGAGTTAGGTAACCGGCGCTTCCGCTGTACTCAGGCGCATGGTGAGGTTGATATGCGTCGCTCCCTAATCCAATCCTGCAACATTTATTTCTGGCGACTGGCAGAGCAGGTCGGGCTTGATCGCCTCAATCGTATTGCGCGAGAGTTCGGGCTTGGAGCGCCGACAGGAATCGGCATCAACTCAGAGTCTGCCGGTTTCTTGGCGACTAGGCAGTGGTATGAACAGCGCTTCGGCCGTTTTCGAGTGGGGCACACCCTCAATGCGGCCATCGGTCAGGGCAATACCCGGGCGACTTTGGTGCAGATCGCGATTGCATACGCAGCTATCGCCAATGGAGGAGCTCTCTATACGCCACAACTCATCGAACGTGTGGTCTCCGCAGAAGGGGTTGTGATTGAAGAGTTTCCTCCACAAATACGCTCAGAGGTTCATGTGCGTTCCAAAAATTTAGAGTACATCAAAGACAGTCTCTACGGAGTGGTCCACGACCCGGACGGGACCGCTTTTGATGCTCACGTCGAAGGTGGTGTTCCCGTTGCAGGCAAGACGGGTACTGCTGAGGTGGCTCGCTACCGACCCAGTGATGAAGAGGACCCTCAACGCACCTGGTACTTCAATCGAGACCATGCGTGGTTCGCCGGCTTTGCTCCTGCAGATGATCCAGAGGTGGCGATCGTCGTTTTGGTAGAACACGGAGGCTCCGGAGGACGAACAGCAGCGCCGATTGCGATTCAGATTCTACAAGAGCACTTGGGGGGTCGAGGGCTTACCGCTGTATCCAACCATCCCGAGGGCAGTGCGCAGCTGACCTCCACCGGAACTCGTTGATGGCGCTCGTTCGTGGACTCAAGGATCATTTCGATTGGCCGCTTTTCATAGCCGTCGCTGCGATCGCGGTGATCGGAGTAGTCAATCTCTACAGCGCCACAAGTGCCCCGGGAGCTCGGGCGGACATCTACATTCAACAGATCTACTGGATTACGCTCGGGGCAGGCGTCGCCGTTCTGATTGCGGCTATCGACTATCGTCACTTCGAGCGTCATGGCTGGGTCGCCTACTGCGTGGGTTTGGTCTTGCTCGTATTGGTGTTTTTGGTGGGCAGGAGCGTGCGCGGTTCGATGCGTTGGATTCCCATCGGAGGGTTTTCGCTTCAGCCGAGCGAGTTGATGAAGATATTGCTGATCGTCGCTTTGGCGAAATATCTCCACAACGATCCCAAGACAGAAGGAAGGACGCTGAAGGATTTGATCCTACCAGGACTGATCTTGGCTGTTCCAATGGTACTTATCTTGGCGCAACCGGATCTAGGCACCGCGGTAATCTGTGCATTGATCTTCGGTACGATCATGGTGCTTACCAACCTAAAGCTGAGGTCACTTCTCACGCTCGCCTTGGCATTTATCCTCAGTGCTCCGCTTACTTGGACCTATCTGCTGCGCGACTATCAGCGTGAACGGTTTTTAGCGTTCTTGAAGCCAGAAGAAGTGCAATTAGATTCCGGATGGCATGCCCGTCAGTCGATTGTCGCGATCGGAAGCGGTCGTTTTTTCGGCAAAGGCTTCATGCAGGGAACCCAGAATCAATTTCGCTTTCTCCCCGATCAACAGACGGACTTCCCATTTTCGGTCTGGGCCGAAGAGCAAGGATTTTTGGGCACTGCTCTATTACTCAGCCTCTACCTATATCTCGTCCTTTGGGCGCTCAAGATAGCCTCGCAAGCTAAGGATCGCTTTGGCGCCGTAGTAGCGGTAGGGGTTGCGGCGCTCTTCTTCTGGCAAACAGTGATCAACGTGGGCATGGTAAGCGGCCTGCTTCCTGTGGTGGGCATGACCCTGCCGCTTTTCAGTTACGGAGGCTCAAGCGTCCTCACGCTCATGATGGGGGTTGGGCTTTTGATGAATATATCCATGCGCCGTTTTACCTTCTGACCCAGGGGGCCTATGTCGGCCCAAACAGCTGCTTGCCGCCTCGCTCGTCGTCGTCAGGTACCTTAAGTACCCTCCTCCTCGGCCCAGCGCGTCTCGGTGGGTGTGAACGCCCAGCGCCCCGCACGCGCAGACGTGAAGGAGTAGTACTGCTACTTCGAACGACGAGCATGGGAGGCAAGCAGGCGTTCAGGCCTAGCGAGGCGTGCTGGGGGGCGCTGGCTGTTTGAACCAACCTAGACCCGCTGGTGTGTGGTGGGTATGTCGGCCCAAACAGCTGCTTCCTCCCATGCTCGACGTTCGAAGTACCAAGAACTACGCCTTCACATCTGCGTTTCGGAAGACGCCGGGCTTGACTGCGTGCAGATCTCCGACAGACCCTTCTTCGTCTCACATAATTCTGGATCGATCCTTGACCTTCGGTCTCAATCTTTTCCTAAAGAGTGTAGGATGGCGTCTCGTATGGATCATGTTCGAAGTACCCGAGTTGCGGTGGCGCAGCTCACCTCCGGAGTTGAGGTGGAGAAGAATCTCGATGCCGTAGAGCGCTGCGTGCTGCGTGCTGCTGACCAGGGAGCTGAGGTTCTCGTCTTGCCTGAGTGCTTTGCGTTTCTTGGGCCCTCCGAAAAGATGTGGGCTATTGCTGAGTCACTGCCGCACGGCGGTCCGATTCTGGCACGTTGCGCAAACTTGGCGCGCACCCATCAGCTGGAGATGGTGTTGGGCGGCTACTGGGAACGATCTTCCATCGAAGGGAAAGTGCACAACGCATGCATACATCTTGATCGCGATGGAGCGGTCCAGTCTGTGTACCGGAAGATCCATTTGTTTGACGTCGACCTTCCCGACGGAACCCGTCTGATCGAATCTGCTCATGTCGAGGCTGGCCAAGAGGTGGTCGTTGCTGAGATGCCGTTCGGGAAACTCGGGCTCTCTATCTGTTACGATTTGAGGTTTCCAGAGCTCTATCGGGAGCTCGTCGATCGGGGTGCGGTAGCATTTGCGGTTCCTGCCGCGTTTACCCTAACGACAGGCAAAGACCACTGGCACGTGCTGTTGCGATCCCGGGCAATCGAGCAGCAATGCTATGTACTCGCAGCTGCCCAGACAGGTTCGCATTTCGGGTCGAGAGTGAGTTACGGACACGCATTGATCGCCGATCCCTGGGGTACAGTTCTGGCGCAGTGTGGTGAGGGCGAAGGAATCGCCGTCGCGGCACTCGAACCCGACGTGGTTGGTTCGATCCGCAATGCGCTGCCTAGTCTGAAGCATCGAAAAATGAGGCCGATCGACCTCTAGGTTACTGAGCGCGGAGCTCTGCAGAGAACGATCGTCGACTTTCGAGATGCAACGCCTACGTCGATCCGCCACGCACTAGAGTCAAATGCGGCACCGGCGCGTAGGCAGCGACGTAGCCGCTTTCCTCTGCTACGTAGACCCAGTTTCGCTCGTCTACGCGAATCGCGTCTGGAATGAGTTCACAGGGCAACTTGCTTCCGATCGACGTTCCATCGCACACACGTAAGACATGTACATGTTCCGAGGGGACAAACAGTGCCCCACCACGCAAAATAGGTTCGAGCCTACGCGGCACGTCCTGCGTTTTGCTCTGATTCAGTTGCCGGCTCCAGCGTGTTTGCCCGGTCTCCAAATGTAGTGAATGCACGTATCCTTCGGTGGTGTTGAGTAGGAGTTGATCGTCCACACAGAGAGGCGCTGCTCCTCGATGCATTCCTGGGTCTGGGGTGCTCCAACGGTCGATACCGTTCTCATCGAGAGACACAAGACGTGGGCCATCCCCTTTCATATTCATCGCAAAAATGGCAGCTCGAGCGGCAGTGTGGATGGGAGGTGCCAGCGGTGCGCCCTCGATCGACGTACTCCAGAGTTCCTGGCCACTGTAGAGGTCCAAGCCGAACACACGAACGCTCTGTGAGGAAGAGTCTCCAGAAACTACGAAAACGCGATCTTGGGTAACACATGGACGGATGCAGAAGCGGACTCGCGCGGAAAAGCGCCAAATGACCTCTCCGCTCACTACGTCGAGTGCATGAACAGAACGATCACCACGGACCGCCAGTAGGAGTCTTCCGGCTCGGGTAAAGCGGATCGGACCGGTTCCCTGAGGAGCAAAGCGCCATCGCAGCTCTGCGGTACGCAAGTCGACCGCTACCAGCCGATGGTGCCCTTCGACCAGGATGGCCACTGGGGGTATCGAACGTCCACCTGCTACGACCCCCGCGACTTCGTCCACGGCGGGCGGTAGAATCGACGTGCGCGCATAGGCTTCTCCGTCGTCTACTCGACACAGTTCGACCTCTCCATCTTTCGCGATGCGTACCAAGATGGTTCGGGCCATCAGTGCGGTATGTCCTCGGGCCTCGCGAATCCAGAGGACCTCACCGTCGTCTCGCGATACGGCTAGGGTATGCTTCGGTGAGGTAACGACAAGTCGATCTCCACAGAAAAACATAGCATTGGCGTCCAGTCCATCTACCGTCATGCGCCAGCGTTCTGCGTATCGTAGTGAAGCTGGAGGTGATTGAGATTCGCGTCTGTCGGACTCCAACTCTACATGCGCTACAGCCCGCAAGCCTTCTGAATTGCGGTTGATGAATCCTTCGGGTCGACGCTGTAGGCGCACGAGTTTGCGGAGCGTATTGACCTCCTCTCGAAGTTGTCTGACTCGCAAATTGCGATTCTGAGAGCGATCCGCGCTTACAAGTCCGCGCAGTAGGTCGCTCGCCAACTTGAGTACTGGTGTGGCGACATCAGTCACGCCCATCCCGACAGCGGTAACCGCTCCACTCTGAGGTGTGCCTAAAGTGAGGGAAAGCTCTTCTCGTTCATCGAGACGAAGTCCGATGCCAAAGTTGTCTCCACGAAGTCGCACGTTGAGCATGCGGCCCGACTCCCATGCTTCCAAGAGAGCTCGGGTGGCTGAAAGAAGCCTTTTTACGCCGAGCATGACTGGGCCTTGAGTCAGAGTGAGACGGCGCCCACGCAGAAACGCCCAAAGCTGTCCCTCAAAAAGAAGTGCGTGCAAGTCCGATACAGAGCTGCCGAGGTGAGCGGGTTCGGCGTTGTGCGGGATTTGAACTTCAAAGCCGAAGGCGAGGGCGATCGCTTCTTGTGGCACATCTTCTTTTAGGGTGCTGCGGGGTTGGAACTCGATCATCGGCGCCGGGGTCAACTCGATATTCAGAGCCTGTCTGCCGAGGCGCGCGGCAAGCGCACGATCGGTCTGCTCGGACTCGGAATACGTCTTCTTTTTGAAAGATGTGCGATCGAGTTCTTGCCTCGTGCTCTCGAGGCAAGCGTTGCCACACGCATCCAATAGCTCCCGAAGATACACTGGTCGGTTCAGCCATCGCACGTTCGGATGTGAAGAAGTGTCGTAATAGCTGACCAGAACCGTGTCGCCCTGCCGGACGAAGGCGTACTCCAGAGGCTGATCGCTTATCGGAATCAAAACCTTACTTCGGGTACCCTTGGCAAGCGTTGAAAGGCTTGCCAGCAATTCCGGAATCGGTGGCAGCAGATCGATCGACCGGTGTGACCTATGCAATAGAAACGCAATGCGTCCATACGGGTCCTCCGGGGACTGTTTCGGTTTGGCATGCTGTGGCGAGTTGCCGTGTATCAAGGATTCCATGTGCGACCAGAGGTTCTCGAAACGAACTGGGAACCGGTTGCATCATGTTAGGAGGGTGGTTTTGGGTGGATCAACATATCGGATCGTAAAAAACCAATGCTGTCGATATGTTGACATTCTGCGACCTGAGGAAGATCCCGATGGATACGAGATCGAAATTACGGATCGCGTGCATGAAAACCGGTTGCGGCGCGTTCCTGCCAAGAGCGTGGGAAACGTCGTCAGGATGTAAGAAAATGAAACACGTATGGGGGTATTCAACCCTGGTTTTTTGGGCTTTTTCTGTCGTTCAGCCCCAACGAGCGTCGGCCGATCTGCTCGAGTTCGATTTGAATACCCATGCGGGTTACGTCGATTTGGAGCAGCTTGAGTCTGCGGATAGTTCTACCCTCTCAGGCAGCGCACTTGGGGTGGATGCTCGGCTTCAGATTTGGTTTCTTCAAGGTATCGCTGAATATCAACGCGTTCTCGGAGAAGCGGATCTCATTCACCTAGGTGTGGGTTTTCGACCCACCTTGGAGCTTCGCTTTATGCGGCTCTATGCCACTTCGAGTCTCGGATTGATGGTGTTTGCTCCGGACTCACGAGCCGGTGACGACGACACCACCCGAGGGTTTCAGGCCCGGGGAGGTGGTGGCGTTGAGTTTCTCTTTGCCGATGACTGGTTGGCGGTCGGAACAGCGATCGAGTTCAGTACACACAAGGTCGGAGATGACTGGGGAACTGGCTATCTGTTCCGTGGCTATCTTGGCCTCCGAATTTAGCGAGACACTTCGGAGCAATGAGAGATCGTCTGAGATGAGCGCAGTCGATTCGGTCGTCACTCATGTTGCCGCTATGCCGTTCCCTACAGTGCAGGGCACACAGGCTGCGATCTCCTCGATGATGGAGGCACAGCATGAAGCAGGGCGTGAAGTCCAGCTCCTCACCTACGCATTTGGAGCCGGCCCGGCGCCCTCCTATCCGGTTGTCCGTGCCCGTGATGTTCCTCGAATTCGATCTTTTCGCTCGGGACCGAGTCTGGGCAAGTTACTTTTGGATCTGCAGCTCGCTCGAAGGTTGCGGTGGACCCGAGGACCCGTGGTCGCCCATCACGTCGAAGGCGCGCTCGCGACCCTGATGGCCGGACGGACACTCGATGTCTTCGTGATGCATACCGCCTTGGACAGTGAGCTCGGATCTTACGTTCCTTCCCTACCGGAAACGGGTCAGCGTCTGGTGAGTCATGCGGGGGGCGCGCTTGACCGAGTTCTGATTCAGTGTGCCTCACGGGTAGCCGCAATTTCGCCAATGCTATGCGAAAAGTTTTCAGGCCTTACAAACACCGAGATATTCTATTTACCCATACCGTGGAGTATTCCAGATTCGCCCTCGGCTGAGCTGCCGCAGGAGATGCGACGTGCACTTGCGATCGAAGAAGGAACGTTGGTCGTCGGTTACGTTGGGAATCTAGATCGCTACCAGGGACTGGAACTTCTGATCGCCTCTTTAGCTAAGGCGACTAAACGCAGATCGATGGTGCTCTTGTTGGCTACGGCCTCAGATCCACGCGCATTCTTGAAGGAGGCGGGGCAAGAAGGAATAGCAATACACATGCGAATTGTTTCTCTCGCGCCAAAAGAGATCGATTGGGAGCGACGTCGAGCTCAGATTGCGGCTGTGATGGACGTAGCCGTAGTACCTCGAAGGTGCGCTGGAGGATTACCGATCAAGCTTCTTGACGCCCTTGCCCGTTCCACTCCGGTGATTGCAACGCGTACGGCTTGTGCTGGACTGCCGCTCGACGATGTCTGCACGATCATAGAGGACGATGCTTCGGCGCCAGATGCGCTTGCGGAGGCGCTCGTTTGCTTTGATCGTACCCGAAGAGGAGCGTTTGCGAACGCGGGACGGTCCTACGTTGCCTCTCATCACAGCTCGGAAGTGTTCTTAGCGGCGATGGACAGGCTTCTGGATGGAGTGAGCGTTTGTGCCGATCTACGGCCAAGCGATCAATCGATATAACCAAGAGCGCGCAGGCGAGACTCGAAGATCGCCTCCTGATTCGGAAGAGCCTTCGCATCGGTGCTGCTGATAGCATCCGGTAATTGTACACCCGGATTGTTCGTTGTTTCGGTTAGCGCTTCCCAAAGAACTCGGCCAGAAGCGTCCTGAGGGACGAGCACACCCATCCTATGCAGTAAGCTCGCGGTGGCATCCGCAATTTCCGCTTCAATCTCTCCGACAGACTCGACCGAAGGGCCCGCCATCGCCAGAAAACCTCGCGGTCGATGACTTCCGGGCAAACTTCTTCCCTTTCTACCCAGATACTCGTCTTCTGCCAGTCTTCGAAAGGCGCCTGTGCCGTGAGGGGCTGTACTTGACGGCATTAGATTGTAGGAATATCCGCTCGTCTCTTCTTGCGCATCGTGGCGATCTTCGGATTTGTCGAGGTGTAGTTCCACAAAGAGATCTGGAGCCTTTTCGAGGTGGGGGCCGTCAAAGAGCGCCTCTCGTGGATGTAGGGCTTTGACGACTGGTTGGCCGTTGAATGGATCCCTAACCTCACGAAGATAGCATGCAAGTTCACGTTGCAAGGAGGGGATATCTTTGGGTGACACGGTTCCTTGAGGTTCTCGTCCCTTGATATTCCAGCATATAGAAGGAAAATAGTTCAGCTCTTCGCTAAAAGCTGCAGTCCTTCCAAAATCGATCGCTCCAAAACGTGCTCGGCTCTCAAGGAGAGACGGCAATCGCCCTCCCCATGCCTTGAAGAGCGTTTGTCTCATGCGAGGTGTCAGGCGGGTGAGAGCGACTTCTTTTGATGCTGAAATCAGCGTTCCAAACAACGAGACTAGTCCCTGCCGAAAGTCAAATCCTGTAGTGCTACCAAAAGAGAGGAAGCCACCCTCTGCAAGGATGCGGTTCAGGTAGAGAACCTTATCTGAGGATCCTCCCGAGCCGTGGTCTGAGACAATTGTCCATTCGGTGTTAGGGCTGGCCGCATCTGCAATTCGACCTAGAGCACGGTCTAGCGCCTGATAGATCGATAGCAGTGCTTCGTTCTGCTCTTTGGTTGTGTTTTGAGGGTGTCTCGGAGACTCGATGTCGGAATAACTATAGAGATAGTGTGCGGCGGTGTCGCTCTCGCCAAAGTATACTGCGAACAAGTCCCAATTTCGCGACTCCATCAGGTACAGCGCTAGCTCTGTTTTTCGCTCAATGCGTGCTTTTAGCGCACTCGGGAGCGCGTCATGCCAGCCGGGAGAGTCCGCAGCAAACTCATCGACATCGTCAAACTGCATCGTACCGAAGCGTTGCTGCAGAGTCGTATAGAGCGAAGTTGGATGAACAAAGGACGCGTCTGCCTCGAAGGCTACCGGAGAGTCCCATCCGCTGATCATCAATCCATTCTTGAGTTTTTCTGGAGGATAGGTTCCAGGAAAGCCGAGACTGCAACAGGTTTTTCCAACCGCATCAAGTCTCGATAAAATCGTAGGACGCGTTCGCCCGAGGCCGCCTTCGAAGCGAACTCGATAGCCTTTTCTCGTGGTGAAATCGAATACCCCATGGGCCGCGGGATCGAGTCCGGTTAGAAAGGTAGTCCAATTAGGCAGTGTTGCCGGTGGGAATACGCTGCGGAGCGCAGACGAACATCCTTGAGTCATGAAGTTGTGCAAGATAGGTAGTTTGTCTGGTCCAAATTGCCGAATCAGCGATAAATCTGCACCGTCTAAACCAACTACGACATGGGGGGGAGTCATCCGGAAGCTCTCTTTGTTTTTGGTGAGGTGAGTATTACGGAACACTGACTGAGTTTCTTATTTCTCAGCCGTCTTTAGGAGTTGGCTGCATTTTGCCTTGCACTCCCTTTTCTGTTCACTGCTCGTACCATGGGTCCGGTTACAGATCACACCTGCCGTATGCCTGGTCATCACCCGTGATGTGAGCATGCGACCTTACCCGAGGGAAGGGAACAATCATCCCTCGGCAGATGCGTACCTGGTCAGGTTGCGGAGACCCGTACCCGGTCAGTTTGAGATCCGTACCCGGTCCGGTTTGGCACTGGCCGACCTTGCAGTGGAGATCCGTACCCGGTCAGGTTTGGCAGGGCAGATCCGTACCCGGTCAGGTTTGGCAGCAGATGCGTACCCGGTCCGGTAGAGATGCGTACCCGGTCAGGTTGCGGAGACCCGTACCCGGTCAGGTTTGGCACACCTGTGATGTGAGCATGCGCCCAAGCTGGGGGGAAGGGAACGGTCGTCCCTCGGCAAATGCGTACCTGGTCAGGTTTGAGATGCGTACCCGGTCAGGCAGAGATCAGACCCGTACCCGGTCAGGTTTGGCAGGGCAGATCCGTACCCGGTCAGGTTTGGCAGCAGATGCGTACCCGGTCAGGCAGAGATCCGTACCCGGTCAGGTTTGGCAGGGCAGATGCGTACCCGGTAGAGATCCGTACCCGGTCAGGCAGAGATAGATGCGTACCCGGTCAGGTTTGGCACACCTGTGATGTGAGCATGCGCCCTTACCGGAGGGAAGGGAACGGTCATCCCTCGGCAAATGCGTACCTGGTCAGGTTGCGGAGATCCGTACCCGATCAGGTTTGGCACTGGCCGACGCTGTCATGGAACTATCCGATCTACAGTTGCCGATCGTTTGACTCACCAGTGCACATTTGAGTGCAATCCCCCTGACGGCTCTGAGATTGGAGCGTCCGAATCAGTGGAGGGCAGAGCACTGAGGTCAGACCCCAGAATCCCCTTGGGTGGTTCTATCGACTGCAGAGAAAGCAATGTCGGGGTGATATCGTAAAGATGCATTCCTTCACGCAGCTCTCCCTGTGTCGGATACCGAGTGGCGTTGTCGTTGAGTATGCCGATACCGTTCCATGCATGGTTGCACCCGTCGGGGGCAAGATCATTTTCTGAGGCAATCAGTTTGGGATGACCTACGGTACCCAAACTGCGAAAAGCGAGGTCTTCGAAATAAACCATCAGGTCTGGGGGGAAGCCTCGAGCGGTCCGGTAGTGTTGCTCCGGTCGAGTGATCAAGGGCGCAGAGAGCCCTTCCGACATACACCAAGAAGAAAGCTCCTTAGCGAGGCGGTCTCGGACTAGTTCAAATCTGGATGCTGGAATGATTCCTTTTGGCTCTCGCCCCTCGATATTCAGACAGATTCGCGCGTAGTAGCCACCTTCACCGAATGCTTTTGTCTTACTCCAGTCGATGTCCTCCACTCCGAGTCTCTGAGGGCTTTTTGAAAGACCTCTGTTTAGAAATAGATAGCCATGTTCACAAAGCCAATCGTTGATGCAAATACCTCCACGCATCGCTTGTGCTCCGTGGTCGCTGACGATGATGATGGATGCATTGGAGGGGTAGTTCCCGGCGAGCTGTTCGATATGGCGATCGAGAGCGCGATAGTAGTCACGAGCAAGTGCTTCGTGCTCCTCGGAATAACTGCGGCTCTCTGGATCGAAGAGATGATATCCGCAGTGATGCAGTCGATCCGGACCGATCTCGACCATCATCATGAGGTCTGGAGTGAACTCAGAGAATAATTCATGTGCTATGGAGAAATGTTGATCCGCCATCGCATGCAGGTTTCTGCATGCTTCCGGAAACGCAACGCCACGAAACTCAATCAGGTCGGCTCGGTAGGACCCGTGTCGCGCAGTCAACTCAGAGCTAAGACGGCGAGGAAAGGTCCACGCGTTGCTTCTCTCGGGAGTGAGAAAGCCGCTTATCGAACAACCTCGTAACGGAGGGGCGGGGTGGGTTAGCGGCACAAAAAGAGACGCCACCCTCCGGCCTGCGTTTGAAAGATGATCAAAAACGCTTTTCACTCGAACATCGCGCGCCTCGGCCATGCGCCATCCGTAGCTCGACGGGATACGGTTGCGGAAGCCGTAGAGACCGAGTTCCCCAGGATCTCGGCCCGAAGTCATGCATGCCCACGCAGGAACGGTGATCGGAGGATCGGTAGAACGCAGTGGGCCCCAAGTGCCTGAAGCCCGAATGCTTTCTAAGAAAGGCATCTCCGTAGCGAAACGGTCGAAGACAAGTTCGGGAGAGGCACAGTCAAGGCCGACCACCAGTGTTGGAGCCACATGGCGCCGTAGCACGAAAGTGCTCTGTAGGAAGCACTCAGATTACGTACCCCCTTCGTCACACGTCCCCCGACGGACGAGCTGAGCTCCTATTGGAGGATGATAAAGGCAGTGGCAAGTCCTAGGAGCATCCCGACGAAAAGACCCGTGAGAAGGGACCATCGAGCTCTGTTCCGAGGTGTCTTTTCCGCCTCGTCGCAGGATGCTCTTGTGACCTCTGCATTTTGGTTTTGGACGCCTAGAGCCCTAAGCTGTATTTCCGAAACATGGTCCGCACCCTTCGTATCGAGTCGTTTGCGTATCTGACCAAGGTATTGACGCTTCAGAGCGTGCTCTCCCGGAAAAAGCCCGTCCATGGTTTCAGCGACCTCTGCTACGCCGAAGGAGTGCTCGGTTTCGCTCAAGAATAGCTGTAACTCACGACCCATTTGTCTTGCATCTTGATAGCGTCGATCGGGATCCCTCTGCAGCGCCTTCGCGACGACCTCGTCGAGGGCGGGGGGTAATTCAGGATCGAGCTCGCGGATTCCTGGAATCATTCCAGTGAGCACTCTCTCCACCATCTCTGAGGTTTTTTCTCTGCGAAACAGTCTGCGCCCGGTCAGTGCCTCCCAGAGGACGACGCCCATCGACCAGACGTCCGCGCGTCGATCAACTGTCCCTTCTTCGATTTGCTCTGGAGCAGCGTAAGCCAACCTACCCTTGAATTCACCTGTTGCTGTGCGGTGTAGACGGTCCAGCGCTTTCGCCACTCCGAAATCTACAACTCTCACCCGACCATCGTAGCCTACAAGTAAGTTTTGGGGGCTGATATCGCGGTGCACCACTTGCATCGGCTGATCGCTGTCATCTCGGAGTTCGTGCGCAGCGTGGAGCCCTTCACACGCATCGATTGCGCAATGTGCAATAAACATCGCTAGGTTCCATTTGGTATCCGGTCGGACCTTGTTGTGATACGTGAGTATTGCATCACTAAAGCGTTCTCCAAGAACGAGGTTCATCGCGTACCACGGGATCTGGTTCACCTCTCCAAAATCGACTATCGATACCGCATTAGGGTGGTTGAGACGACTCGCGATGCGTACCTCATCCAGAAACATATCTCGAAAAGGAGCAAGTGCGGCGAGTCGTCCATGGACATGTTTGAGTGCGACTACCCGATTGTAGCCCGGTAGACTCCCGTCGACCGTAGCGATGTATACGGTGCCCATTCCACCAGAGGCTAGCTCGTAGTGGAGTCGGTAGCGTCCGAACCAGGAATGCCTCAGTTTCTGCGGCGTGCTCGTGGTAGCCTCCGGTCTGTAGACTGCCGTAAACTGAGTTCCATGGCTACCGGGACGTGCTGCTAGATCAAAATCAAAAACCGACTCAGCGTATCGTACCTAAGTCTCGCTCGAACCGGCTGCTGTCAAGCAACAGGCCCGGCCTTCTAGGTGGCTGAGGCGTAGGTGTTGAATCCATGGTAGGTGCGGATTCCATGGTAGGTGCGGATTCCACGGTAGGCGTGGGCGCTGGATCGAGGTTCGTCTGAGTAACGTTGTTTGCCGTAGCGTCCATGGCCGTAGAGCCTTCGGCTGCGGTGTTGTCCTTACGGTCTTCAGGTTCCATTGAGCTTTTGCTTTGCGCTTGATCAGTGTTTCTTTGGCGTTCGCGAATCCTACGGCGTCGTTCAATCCGGCTTGCAGATTCGGTCGTGGGCGGGATTGTCGTGACCAGTTCTTCAGTCTCCGATGCGTTCTCACCAAGGATCTCGGAAGGCTCGCTCAACTTTGTCGCCTCTTCTGAGAGAGGTTCGTTTTGCGCTTTCCGGGCTGCGACAGAATCCGCATTTGAGCTGGTTTCCCCTTGTTCCTTGCTTTGAACTTCCCCTTCTTTCCGCTCCGAAGTCTGCTCGGACTCAAAACGATCGTGCATTGTGGAGCGTGCAACAAAATACGCAGACGATCCCGCAACCGCCAGGATGGGAATCATCCATAGCCAGGATTGCTTCCTCCGTTTTTGCAGAAGCGCATTGCGTAGGCGGGTTTGGGTTCCTTCCTGGAGATGGATACCGTCGATACCGATCGGTGCATTGAGATCGGCCGCCGAGATTGACGGATTGGATCGTCCTTCGAGGTGGGCAGCGACCTGTTCTTCGAGACGCTCCACGCTTTCCCCGCCCAGGTCTCGCACAGCAGAGCCTAGAGCATTGCGACCAATGAGGCCTCCCGCCTCTCTCGCGCAGTGTTCGAGGGTATCGGCCAGCTCCCTGGCCGTCGAAAGTCGGATGTCTCTGTCTCTTTCCAGACTCTTCTGAACCACATCGGCGAGGGCGGCAGGAAGATCCGGGCGAATTTCGTCGAGCCGGGGAATTTCTTTATTTGCTATCTCGTTGAGCAGCCTGAGCGGGTTTTCCGCCGTGAACAGCCGCTGACCCGACAGGGTTTCCCACATTACGATTCCGAACGAGAAAATATCGGAGCGCTGATCGATGTCGGCGCGATCGAGTTGTTCGGGGGAAAAATAAGCCAGCTTGCCTTTGAGTTCTCCGGTGCGCGTTTTCGAGTTCTTCATTGCGGCCCTCGCGACGCCGAAATCACTGATGCGCACGAGCCCGTCAATACCGCAGAGTACGTTGTGAGGTGAGATGTCTCGGTGCACGATCTCAAGAGGCTTGCCGTCCGGTGAACGAGCTTCGTGGGCATCCTGCAAACCCCGCGCGGCTTGCGCGAGCATCGTCACTGAGAAAGAGAGTGGAAGAGGTTCCGGACGATCTCGGACCAGGTGACGTAATGTACAGCCCACTACGAGCTCCATCGCCATGAATAGATTTCCATCGTGGGTGCCGAGGTCCAGTGTAGAGACCACGTTTGGACTTCGAACGTTGGAAGCGAGTCTTGCTTCGTTGATGAACATCTCGGCGAAGCGCTCGTCATCGGCCATGTGAGGCAGCATCAATTTGAGCGCGACTAGCTGCTGAAAACCATGTTCGGCAATCCTCCGTGCCGCATAGACACGTGCCATGCCACCAGTAGCGATAGTGAACAAAACCTCGTAGGGCCCGACGCGGGCTCCTTCAGGTGTTTCCTCTTTAAAAAGCTGCGCAGCCATCAGCTATCGCGTTGAGGTCGCGACCCTAGGAATATCTATCACGGGAATTTATTTCCCCCGGGAATCATTGTGGAAGATGGGTTAGAGGAACACTCCAAGTTTTTATCCAAGCAAATCGATCCGTTCCGATGCTGTCCCTACTGTATAAGATTAACTAGTGAAGTCCTATGATGATCGCGCAACATCAAGACGTACCGAAGTCATTCCAAAATCACCTCCCTGGTGGCCTGAAGAACTAGCCCCCGCTCTTTTTTCACTTCGGCAGGTCGGGGGCTCTGAAGATCCCGCGCAGTGGTCCGGTGATTCAGGACGTTGCTCCATAGGCTCACATCCCAGCAATGATCTGGTGTTGCAGGTTCCCACGGTATCCCGCTTTCATTGTGAGTTGCGTGCAGACTCCGAGGGTGTGCGTGTGTGTGACGTGGGTAGCAGTAACGGCACGGTTTTGGACGGAGTCCGAGTAGTCAACGCATTTTTGCGCGAAGGAAGCCGGATAGAGGTCGGGGACGTGACGCTTGAGTTTCGACTTCGGCAGGGGGTGGGCGCAGAGCGGATCAGCGAGAGCACCTCCTTCGGTTCTCTCGTGGGGACTTCGATTGCCATGCGTCGAGCCTTTGCCCTTCTCGAGCGTGCTGCTGAGAGCGAGTCCACCGTGCTGATCGTGGGGGAGACGGGCACTGGAAAAGAGGGAGCGGCAGCTGCGATTCACGAGAACAGCCGACGTGGTGCGGGGCCATGTCTGGTGGTCGACTGTGGTGCCATTCCGCCGAATCTCATCGAAAGTGAGCTCTTCGGCTATGAACGTGGTGCATTTACCGGGGCAGAACGCTCAAAAACGGGCACGGTAGAAGAAGCAAACGGAGGAACCATCTTTCTAGATGAGATCGGTGAGTTGCCGACCGACCTTCAGCCAAAACTGCTAAGGTTTCTGGAAGAACGTACCGTTCGTCGTGTGGGTGGCACAGTCCGTAAGAAGGTGGATGTGCGTGTCGTAGCGGCAACCAATCGAGACCTTCGTCAGGAAGTAAATGAAGGTGCTTTTCGATCCGACCTTTACTACAGGCTTGCCGTCATGAGCATTCGGCTGCCTCCGCTTCGGGAACGTATTAGCGACCTTCCTCATTTGGTTACTACCCTGCTTAGTAGGCTTGGAGCACAGCCTGATCAGGTGACGCGCTTCACCTCGAGGTCGTTCATGCAGCGTCTCCGCTGGGGTGCCTGGCATGGAAACGTCCGTGAACTTCGTAACCATATCGAACGTTGCCTGGTCATGGATGAAGAGGTGGAGCCCTTGGGCACGGCGCCTTCAGAGGAGTCGGTTCCACTAATGCAAATAGATGCATCCCTTCCGTATGCGGATGCGAGAAGATATGCGATTGCTCTATTCGAGCGGGAGTATGCGAGGGAGCTGATAGACGCTCATTCCGGAAACGTGACTCGTGCTGCAAAACAAGCGGGGATTGATAGAGTGTATTTGCATAAACTCCTGCGACGGCATCGTATTCCGCGCTGAAGGAAGGTCGTCATGAGGGAGTCTCCGAAACTCATTCATTCTCTCGACCTCCGTTTTTGAACCAGGTTATCGTAGAGCAGCTCGAACTTAGCAGTTTCTGGAATACCGGACATTTCGGCTGTCAGCCTATCTCATCAGCTGAGCTCTCGACTCGCGGCAGGTCTGATTAGAACGCATCTCATAACCTCGTTGAGACGTAACTCCTCGGGATTCGACCGCTTTTACGGAGGGGATCTACAGTCGATCGATTTTCTGACTTGTGGTCGTGGTGGACCCGACCGATCAGCAATGGGCGGCGATCGCCTCGCGCTTGCCGGAGAAGGAGCGAACGCGGTCTGCACCGAAAGGCGGGCGTCCGTTTCGGGGCCCTCGCGATGTGCTCAATGGAGTGCTTTGGATCCTGCGAACCGGGACCACCTGGGCGGACGTGCCGGACCGCTATCTGCCGTACCAGACGTGCCATCGGCGCTTCCGGCAATGGGTGGAGGATGGCGTGCTCCATCGGGTCCGATATGCGCTGGCCGAGGACCTGAAGGTCCGTGGCAAGGTCGACCTCACCGGGGCATACATCGACGGCAGCCACGCTGGCGCAAAAAGGGGAGGCTTGACGTTGGGAACACTCGCCGCGACAAAGATCACGGCAGTGGCAGACCGCAATGGCCTTTCTGTCGTCGCCTGGACTGCGAGTGGTGAGCGCCATGAGGCCAGCTCGTCGTCGACACCCTCGACGCCCGCTTCGTCGAAGAAGCCCCCGAAATCCTGATCGGCGACAAGGCGTACGATAGCGATGCTCTCGACAAACAGCTCGAACGAGAGCTCGGTGTCGAGATGATCTCGCCGCATCGGAAGAGGGGAGTTCGCAAAAAGACGAAGGACGGCCGCAAGCTTCGGCGCTGCCGTCGCCGCTGGAAGGCAGAGAGGCTCTTCGCCTGACTCATACGCTTCCGACGCCTGGTCACCCGATGGGGGGGAACGGGCTGGACACTTTGAGGGATCTGTTCAACTCGGAGCTTCGTCACCCTCTCGAGGAGGTTACGTGATGCGTTCTAGTCAGTTTCAACGCAAAGTGAATGAACGCCCAGGCAGGAGAGCCAGGGCAAACGCATCTAATTAGGCTGGGAAACGATCACCTTTGCCAGGAAGTCGTCGCTCCACCCTGCCTTGAGTCGCCGGTTCTTGATGCCAACCTTTGAGTCGACGCCGCGGAGAAGATTGAGGGCTGCGTGACGAACGACAGCAAAGTTTTCGGCAGCGTTGTCCGCGCGGAGTCGTGAGTCGTCCTCTCGAAAGGCGACGTCGAGAGACCAGTGCAGCTTGTTCTCTATTTGCCAGTGACCGCGGACTGCAGCGAGGGCCTACTGGGCGGTCAACCCCTTGCGCGAGGTGATAAAGAGGCGGCTTCCCTTGGTCGTCTTCCCACCGACGGTGCGCTCGGAATCGAAGCGTACGAGTACAGAGAGTCCCTCCCAGCGGCTTGCCTCTGAAAAGCTATCACCCGCCTCAAGGACCCAGCACTTTCGCGTCTCTTTCCGCCCACGACTCGTCTGGTAGGTCATCGCAAACACGTCCGAGTCGGATGCGTCAGGCTCCGATACTGCGGCTTCAAATCGCGCTCGCACCGCTGCGTGGAGCTTGGGTTGATTCTCGCGCACCGCGAGGAGATAGTCGCCCCCAGCGTGGACGATCTGCGTGGCGATCGAAGTTTGGCACCCCGCAGCATCGATCGTGACGAGGCATCCTCGCAGATGGAGGAGTTCCAGAAGGTAGGGAATGGCTGCCACCTCGTTTGAGCCAACGTCGGTTCCCACCTGGCCGAGGACCACGCCGTTGGCCGTGCTCCACGCACTGACCATCGTAAGCAAGCCGCATCCGCTTGCCTTGTCGAGGGCTCGCCGCAGAGTTTTCCCGTCAATGGCGACCACATCCTGGCGGGTCGCCTCAGCGACGCCGTGCATCCACTTGGTAAACAGCTTCTCGAGTGCCGTCGGATTCAGTTTCGCGAGCACGCGGCCCAGCGTGTCATGAGAAGGGATCCCATGTGGAAACTCCACGAACTTGTCGAGGAAGGCTCGCCGCGCCTTGCCGAATGCCTCGATGGCGACAAGGTCGTTTGCACCGCAGATCACGCCACATAGATACAGAAAGAGAATCGCCTCGAGGCTATGACGACGCGACCGCTCGATCCGAGGGTCCGGCAGATGTGCAAGGAGCTCGATAAAGAAGGAGACGTCCGGAGCCGGACCCATGGATGCTGGAGCCTTTGTTCGTCTCGATGATGGAGCCTTGTCTGGTCGCTTCGACATGAGCCCGGATAGATCACACGCGCACGGTCACCGCAACTACCCGATCGCAAGCGA
>JBCCEA010000035.1:0-37024 GCA_039030515.1 Myxococcota bacterium
AAAGAAGGAGACGTCCGGAGCCGGACCCATGGATGCTGGAGCCTTTGTTCGTCTCGATGATGGAGCCTTGTCTGGTCGCTTCGACATGAGCCCGGATAGATCACACGCGCACGGTCACCGCAACTACCCGATCGCAAGCGATCGATCTCATTACGCTTTTGATGCGATCGCCCTGCGAAGCTGGTGAGGCCGGCATAGCCTGCGCCAAGATCGTCCACCGCGATCTTAAATCCCATATCGCGAAGTTGAGCTACTCGAGAGTGAGGGTCTCGTACCTCGTTGAGTGATGCCCGTTCGGTAATTTCAAGCACGACGCGGTCTGCCATCTGTGCCAGTGGTGAACTCGTATCGTAGAGACTCTCATCGTCGAGCGATGTGCCGTACCTGGTCAGGTGTGGGAAGACGCGTAACTGACGCGGGATGTGTTTGACGGTGACCTTGTCAAACGAGCCGTGAAAGATAATACTGAAGTATTATTGAAACTCCCTACGACTCGAGCGATATCGCGGGCCAATTAGAAGCAAGGGCCGTGGTTCCATTGCAGCAAGAGGCCACACGAGAGTTGATCCGTAAAGCTTTGTGCAGACTTCGCTGTGAAGCTAAGTTGTTTTCCGTGAAACCCAGCGATGCGAAAAAAGCGTCGAAACAGTGCCACAAGACCAATGACAACCAACTTCTTGCGTCCTTTTTTGACGACACACAAACTTGTGCTTCTATTTCGTAAACAGAACAGGCTAAGCGCATTTCACAGGCTCTAGTCCACTGGTATTGGTCATGCCTAAAGGTCCTCAAAGACGAAAGAGAACGCCGAAAAAACCTAAAGATCTCCCTCCGAATGAATTGACTCAAAGGGTCGATGGAGCACTCGCTCCGATATTCAAGGTGTTCAAAGACTATTCGAAGATCACATTCCTTGATCCCAGAGCATTTGAGATGGAGGAACTGATAAGAGGCGAAAAGCCATTCCATCTGGAAGGTTTCAGCGACTACCTAAAATGGCAAGCATTAAACCAGTGGTCGTGTTTATCGTTAATAGGAAAGATGTCTTTTGTTCAACCTCAAGAGGTCTTCGGAGAATTGGAAAATGCACAGAAAAGATACAGAAAAAAAGGAGGTCTCGCGTACACGCATATCAATAGCATGTCAATAAATCGATTAAAGCAAGACGCTTCTCAATTGACTATTGGTTTAGAAGAATTGCTCTTGAACTATAAAAAATTTATCCTGTCTCACAACAAAGGACTTCTGATAGCAGACGAGCAATTAAGCTCTCTACACGCAGCGTCTTTCCGTACCCGGCTTAGCGTACGACGTGTGCTGGCAGATCTGAGCGGCAACGCTCTTCACGATGAAGAGGTCCGTTCTTGTGAAGAGCTGATAAGTAATGTTTGCACTGAGCTCGACAAGCTGTTTGCAGTTCTCGACGAAAAGCTTAGGGACCATGCGACTCTTCACGACATAATGAATCCAGTAGTTGTTGCGGGGAAAGCTCGATTTATGGATGGGAGATTCCATCAACTAATCGCCTATTATGACAAGGAATTAGCCGAGCGAGCCAGCCGCCTTTCAAACACACGCGACTCGATAATATCAGCTCAAGAGTCACTTCTCCGTTACATATCAGGGAGCACCGTCAATACTGGAAACATCTCTCTCGCAGGAGATCCCGCGAGCTGCCGAAGCACAGTTGTTGGACATGTGAATTCGGCCCGCACCTCTCTCGACAGCATTTCCTATGCAGGTATCGAAGCTTCGGTCGAAACCCTAAGGGATCAAGTTGATGATGCACTCGAAGCCACCGCTGCGGCAAAGGCGGCGGATGCTGCTGCAGCGCACACAGCCTTTCGGAGAGTCAATTTTACCCTTGTTGCTCAACAAGCTGCGACGGCTGCGGCCAATAGGATTACTAAACCCAATACGGAACCTCTTGGAGCTGCTGGGGCAACAGGGACGGCTCTAACTGAGGCGCCGCCGCTTCCAGTAAAAAAACTACCAATTGCAGCAACACTGAGCGATCCCGGGGTAAGAGGACCAAGAAGACATCACACAAGAGGGAGGCACCCTCTTCCAGTACGGCTAGTTCCAGTAGACCCAGCGCCATCGAGGGCAGCCCCCGCACCAACAGACATGTTGGTGCATTGGGGCGATTTGGATAACAGTCTCTGGAAAGAAGGCGGACGACAATATGCCGCTCCGCTAACGCTTAAGGACGCCAGTCAATGGGTTCTGACGTTAGGTGCGCATTCACTGAACAAACAAAGATTCATTGATACAAACCTGCCAGTACACCCGGCTATGAAGCAAATCTTTGACAGTATTCCATCAGACCATGATTTGCACCATTGTACACGCAAACATGGGTTCACTGTATTTTATCATAAGCCTTTCCTCCGGCCTGGGTCAGTCACGGTCTTTGCTATTGGCAGACATACGAGTGCTCGAGATAACAGAACTTATAAGCTCTTGGTTTGGGCTAAAACACGCGCGAAGGTGCTAAGGAACATTAAGCTCGGCTAGCATTTTCTTGTCGGGCGGGCTCTTGCTGTCTCTCGACCGGATCTGTGACCTGACTGCATAGGGCATACCTCTCAATTATTTCGCTCAATGTCACTGAGTACATCACCTGACGAGCACATCACCTGACGAGCACAGCGCCTACCACTACGCTCTAAGCTCCCGGCCTCACGGAGTTCCGAGGTGTCCCGGCGACGGCCGTGGGTGGCGCTCCAACCTCAACGCTGGGCTGTACTCGCTAAGGTTGGTTGCTCTTCAAAGTTAGGTCCCAAAACCGCATCCGAGCGGAGTTCAGACGGCTCCAACCGGCACTTTTCTGGGCAAACCAGTTCCGAAATCGAGGGTATTTTGCCGAATGGGTGGCCAATCGAGCACACCGGATTAGATTATGAACGTGAGTCGTACACTGATCGCGCTGTTCACGCTGATTCCTTTGATGGAAATGATACTTCTCGTGTACCTGGGAAACCTACTCGGGTTTTGGCCGACGTCGGCTCTGGTGCTCGTCACCGGGTTGCTTGGAGCCTATCTGGCTCATTTAGAGGGACGCCGTGTATTCCATGATTGGAATCGAGCACTGTTGCATGGTCAGATCCCGGAGCATGGAGTGATCTCGGGCCTGATGGTGCTTGTCGGCGGCGTGCTTCTCATCACCCCAGGGGTACTAACCGATCTCGTTGGATTCACTCTGCTACTGCCCTGGTCCCGCAAACGAATAGCAAGAGTGCTGCATAGATTCATCGAACAACGAGGAATTCTGCCAAACTTTGGCCCGTTTGGGTTTGCCGGGGACACTGCGTTCCCAAGCGAAACAGTCTTTCGATCGGCGCCTTTTCCCCAAAGGGATTATGCGGTAGCGCCTGACGACGCTTCCGCGAGTGCAGGATCCAAAGCACCAATACGCGCTGAGATTTGGCGGGCAGACACCGTGGCTTCACTACACCGAGCCGAAACAGAGCATTTTAACGGCGCATATCGACCTAGAAGCTCGAGCAATGCGAGCAAACGATACAGGACTGTTGCATCGGAAATAGATATCATCGAAACCGAGGGGCACGTCGTTGAGACCAGACTAAAGCCTGCAGCACCAGAGCAAGAAGAGTGAGTGCACTCTGGCCCCGAGCATTCCCTACACGTCATCTGCAGGTGAAACGCCCAGACGTACCTAAACATGTAGCGACGTGCGTTCCGAAGACTGCTGCCCCATAAACCGGGATGGAACTTCACCGTAAAGACCCGCGGCAGCCGTGGACGGTACACCTTCATATGCACATGACTCGTGATGTACCGAGCAACTACCTACTTTCGTTGGCCGTGTTGGCTCTCTGCGCTTTTCTTCCCTCCGGCTGCAGGGCGCCAATACCGGTAAAGCAAAACTCGCTGGAACCCAACGCGCTGCATGCGTCGCCGGACGATATGCTCGTTCGGCAAGAGCGGTTGACCGAAGAGCAACTTCCAACAGGACAACTGCCCCGCGATGTGCGTCCACGTTCTTATGCGCTTCAGCTGACCATCATACCCGAACGTGATCGATTCGAAGGCCTGGCCATCCTAGAAGTCGAACTACAACGGCCGCGCAATCTTCTTTGGCTGCACGGTAAAGGTCTCCTTGTTCATTCTGCTCAAATTCAATTTGATGAGAACGAAGAGACGATCACTGCACACTATGAGCAAAAAACCAAAGATGGCGTCGCCGCTTTACATCTGGATCGAATGATTCCTGCTGGATCCGCACACATCGTCATCCGGTACGAAGCGGCATTTACAGAACATCTCGAAGGCCTATATCGCGTGAAGTCTGAAGGCGAGGATTATGCCTTTACTCAGTTCGAAGCCATCCATGCGCGCACGGCATTTCCTTGTTTTGATGAGCCTTCGTTTAAGGTCCCTTTTGACGTAAGCATTCGCACTCGAAGTGATCTAGTAGCGCTGACAAACACGCCAGTTATTGAAGAACGCTTTATTGAAAACGGGCTCAAGGAAACAGCATTCGCGCGCACGCAAGCGATGCCTACTTATTTGCTAGCATTCGCGGTGGGTCCTTTGGATGTGGTCGAGTACTCTCCTATCGCCCCAAATTCGATACGCACTCGTCCGGTTCCTCTGAGAGGAATTGCCGTTAAAGGTAAGGGAACACAGCTTACTTATGCTCTCGAGCGCGTGGCGCCAATGCTTAGAAATCTAGAGCAGTACTTCAACATACCCTACCCCTATCGCAAACTGGATATCGTCGCGGTGCCGGACTTTCGCTCGGGAGCCATGGAGAACGTTGGGCTAATCACGTTCCGAGAAGAGTTCCTCCTAATGCAGGCAGACAGTCCACAACGTCAGCTGCGCGGTTATGCGCACGTCATGGCGCACGAGCTTGCACATCAGTGGTTTGGCAACCTGGTCACCATGCCTTGGTGGGATGACCTCTGGCTAAACGAGGCATTTGCGACCTGGATGGGGCATCGCGTCGTGTCTGAACTTTTTCCAGAGTATCTAGCGGACGTCGGTCTCTTAGAAAGCGTACATCGCGCGATGAGGTCGGACAGCCTGGTGAGCGCGCGTCAGATTCGTCAACCCATTGAAAGCAATCATGACATTCGCAATGCCTTTGATTCGATCACGTACCGTAAGGGGGGCGGAGTTCTTTCGATGTTCGAGTCGTATTTGGGCGAGGAGACGTTCCGCGAAGGAATAAGAAACTATATTCGTGGATATCAATTCGGTAACGCCACAGCGAGTAACCTATTGTCTGCGCTCAATACCGCTGCAGGCCACGATATCGCCAGTGCATTTCAGACGTTTCTGACACAACCAGGCATTCCACTCCTAGAAACTCAAGTCGAATGTGGAGCGCAGGCATTCCTGAATGTGGAGCAGAGTCGTTTTCTGCCGGCAGGCAGCCGCGGGAATCATGAACTGCAGTGGAAGGTACCCTTGTGCATCCGAATGTCGGTAAACGGAGAGATCGAGAGGCAGTGCGTAGAACTCGACAGCAGAGAATCTTCTATCGCGCTTACAGACGGCCTCTGTCCAGACTGGGTGATGCCGAACGCAGACGGGGTAGGCTATTTTCGTCTTGCGATGGCAGAAGAAGATTTGGTCGCTGTTCAAACTGCTGCCTGGGGACACCTCACGAACCGTGAAAAGTTGGCTGTCGCCGACAGTGTGGTTGCCGGATTTGATTCAGGAACGATTCGCTTTCAGTCGCTGATGGAGATCTTTCCCCCCTTTGTCGATGAGATACGACCGATCGCCATCCTGCCAGCGAGAGTGCTTCGCTATATCGACGAATATTTGATAAGCGCAGCAGCGCGTCCTGCTCTGAGGCGTTATGGACGCTTGCTGTATGAACCACTGTACCGCCAGCTTGGATGGGAGGGCGGGCCCACCGAGAGCGGCGAGAATCGATTGCTGCGTCCTCAGGTGCTCGCGTTTCTTGCTGAAATAGCGCAAGTTCCAGAGGTTCGACTTGAAGCAAAAGAGCGCGCACATCGCTTCTTGGGATATCCAGAACATCGTGGAATTCATACAGAAGCCCTTGATCCCAACCTGATCACACTCGCGCTCTCGATAGCCGTTCAAGATAGCGGCACCGATTTTTTCAATGCCGTACTGGATGCCTACTTCGATGCTACCGATGCCATGTTGCGCAGGCAGCTGTTGGCCGCGATCGGCTCAACAAGCCATCCAGATCGCGCGTCTCGTGCTTTGAATCTCGCCTTGGACGCAAGGCTGAGGGTTAATGAGGTGCTCGATACGGTGCATCGGCAATTGAGATTGCGAGCAAACCGAGCCGACGCTTGGGGCTGGTTCAAAGTTCACTACGATGCAGTTGTGGAGCGCACGCAGGTCTCCTGGCTACCGTGGCTCGCGGCCGGCTTTTGTTCGGAAGAGTCCGCAGAAGATGTCGAAGAGTTCTTCCAAACTCGAATCGGTTCGATTCCCGGGGGACCGCGCAATCTCGATGGCGTTCTCGAGACGATTCGCCTTTGCTCCGCCAAGGTAGACGGGTACCGAGAAGCGAGTCGGGCGTACTTCGCAGCAGAACACAACTAGGCTGTAACCAGCAGCCGTGCGACCGCACCGTACCCGGTACGGTTTGAGGATGTAGTGCAGCTGGACGTATACAGCAATATGCCGTACCCGGTACGGTTTCCCCAAACCTGACTGGGTACGGTGAATCGACCTGACTGGGTACGGTGAATCGCTGTACACGTGCAGCTACACTGCAGCCCCGGAACCTGACTGGGTACGGTGAACCTGACTGGGTACGGTGAACCTGACCGGGTACGGTGAATCGCTGTACACATGCAGCTGCACTGCAGCCCCGGAACCTGACTGGGTACGGTGAACCTGACCGGGTACGGTGAATCGCTGTACACATGCAGCTGCACTGCAGCCCCGGAACCTGACTGGGTACGGTTGGGTCGAAAAAAAAGAGGGGATTTTTCAGGTTCGTTAGTGCTTGGGGCTTGCGTATCGATCTGTACGTTTTCTTCCTGAGAGGAATTAATCAAAGACACTCTCTACTATGCACCACAACAGATCCTGGCCCTTTAGATTAAACCCTTCTACCCAACTCTCCGGCAAACTCGAGGCGATTCACCTTGTCGAACGAGTCATGGGAAATAATAATAATGTCGTCTATCTCTCGAGCAAAATCGCGGCTAGTTAGTAGCAAAGTCCGCGGCTCCATTACGACGAGAGGCCACGTGAAGACTGATTGGCAAAGCATTTATCCAGACTTCCGCGTGAGACCGGGTTCTTTTACATGAACTCGAGTGATGTAATAAGGAGCTTCGAAACAGGACCACATGACAAATAACAAGCAGCTTCCTGTGTCCTTCTTGGCGACACATAGACCGGCACCTTTATCTCGCAAACAGAACAGTTTGGTGGCATCTCACAGGCTCTTGCTCACGGGTATTGGTAGTGCCTAAGCGTAGTAAGGCTAAGCGTAGTGGTGGTAGGAGACAGCCTCCCTACAGGAGTGACTTGACCAAGCGGATCGATTCGGCGCTCGATAAGATAGTTGCTGCATTCAATAGTTATACGAGGATCGAATACCCTAATCCTGGAGTCTTTGGTTTGGAAGACCTGGTAGACGAGGATTCCATGTACGTGTGCACTTCTTACGACTTCGGGCGATGGCAAGCAGTATCACAGTGGAGTCGTCTTTCGAACGCAGCAAAACATTGTTTCACGGACCTGAAACAATGTTTAAAGTTAATAAAAACAGGAAAAAGACAGCTACGAAAAGAAGATGATGTCATTTACCAAAATCTTGATGACACGTCAGCGGGGGATTTAGAATGGTACGCCGATCAATTAGTTAGTTATTTAGAAAATTTTGTTGCCGCTTATAGCGCCACTGTTCAGTGCTACAACAAAAGATTTTAGCGAAAGAAGAAAACTTAGGTTTCTTACACAAACATTCTTTCCTTATCAGACTTTGCGCACTAGGTGTATTAGGATGTCTGTTCGGCGACGCTCTTCCAGGTGAAGAGTTCACTTCTTGTCAAGAGTTGATATGTGATGTTTCCGATTTACTCTGTCAGATATTTAAAGTTTATGGGGAGAATCTTAGACACCATTCGATTCTTTGCGACATATACCTTCAATTGGAGGAAAAGAGTGTTTTCCCGAGCGGCACGAATAACCCTATAGTCTCCGGATCGATCAAGGCGCAATTAAAATCTATCGGTTGGAAATTAATCGAACTAGATAATAGGAATTCAGCTGCATCCAAATTGATGGGGGAAGCTCAGCGTTTGTTAGAGAAAAACGTTGTAGGAATCACCGACATACATGGAAACATCGATCTCGATAAAGATGCCGAGAAAAACCGAGAAACTATTCTTACGAGATTGCGGTCGGCCTACCACGATCTGCAAACCAATTCCTGTGAAGGTATCGAGGAAGAGTTGAATACCCTGGGGGCTCAAATTGATGATGCACTCGAAGCCACCGCTGCTGCGGCAAATGCGGCAGATGCTGCTGCAGCGCATATGGCCTTTGAGGGAGCCTGTTCAGTCTCTTGGAGAGATCATTTTGCCCCTATTGCGCGACAAGCTGCGAGGTTTGCAGCCAATGCGAGAGGTGCAGCCGATAGGACTCCTGGTCGGAATGCGGAATCTTTTGCATCTGCTGTGACACCAGGACCGAGGCGCCCTCCCACAGCACAGCAAGGGCCAGTACGGCAAGGGCCAGTACAGCCAGGACCATCGAGGATAGCACTCCCACCAACAAACATGTTGGTGCATTGGGGCGATGAGACGGATGAACTCTGGACGACTGGTGGACGACATTGTTTGTCTCCGCTAAATCTCGAGGAGGCCAGTCGATGCGTTCTGAAGTTACGTGCGAATCCACTGAACAAACAAAGATTCGTTGGTGCAAATCATCCAACACACCAAGCTTTGAATAGAGTCAATCGACGTATTCCAACTGACCATCAGTTGTATTATTGTACATACCAAAATGGAACCACAATACTCTATCACCAACATCAGAGTCGGCGTGGACTGGTCACGGTTGTGGCTATTGGCCAAGCTATTGAAGAAAACAAAGGAACTTTTAATCTCTTGGTTTGGCTTGGGACACGCCATGTGGTGATGAAGGGTGTTAGGCTCTCCTAGTATTTCTCGTCGGGCGGGCTCTTACAGTCTTTCGACCCTGTAATTTGACTGGGTACGGGGAACCTGACCGGGTACGGTTGGGGTCTCTCGCTGCTGGAAACGGCGGGCGGCTTGTGGCACAAGCGTTTCGATGTCCGATCACATCTTCACGATGAAGGGGGTGACGAAAGTTCACCCTCCTGACAAGAAGGTCGTAACCGATCTCTATCTCTCGTTTTTGCCCAACGCGAAGATCGGCATGATCGGTGTCAACGGCACCGGTAAGTCTAGCCTCTTACGGATCATCGCCGGCGAGGACGACTCGTTTATCGGCGAAACCTGGCTTCGCCCGGGAGCGCGAGTAGGTCACTTGGCGCAAGAGCCGGACCTGGGTGACGCGACCACCGTGCTCGAAGCCGTGGAACAGGCGGTCAAGCCTATTCGCGACCTCATGAGCGAATTCGAAGCGATCTCGATGAAGCTCGGCGAACCGATGGACGACGACTCGATGACCAAACTGCTCGACCGTCAGGGACGACTTCAAGACGAGATCGACGCGGTGGAAGGGTGGACCTTGGACCATCAGCTCGAAGTCGCCATGGACGCGCTACGGCTTCCTCCACCTGAGGCCAATCCAAAGGATCTTTCCGGCGGAGAGCGCCGCCGCGTAGCGCTTTGCAGAATCCTGCTAGAGCGACCGGAAATCCTACTGCTGGACGAGCCGACCAACCACTTGGACGCGTCGAGTGTGGCTTGGCTCGAAGGACATCTGCAGCAGTACCAGGGCTGCGTCATTCTAATCACCCACGATCGCTACTTTCTCGACAATGTAGTGAACTGGATTCTCGAGCTCGACTACGGCCGCGCCTATCCCTTCCAAGGCAACTATTCAGAATGGCTGGTCAACAAAGAGAAACGACTCGAACACGAACAAAAAGAGGAACAGTCGCGACAGAGAAAGATCGCGAGTGAGCTTGAGTGGGTACGAAGCTCTCCCAAGGCCCGTCAGGCAAAATCCAAAGCGCGAATGACCGCCTACGAGACGCTGCTTTCAGAGAGCAATAAGCTGAAGCGAGCCGCCAACGAGATCAAAATCCCTCCAGGTCCGCGTTTGGGTGAGTTGGTCTTTGAGGTCAACGACGTGACCAAGGCCTTCGGGGACAAGTTGCTTTTTGAGCACTTGTCGTTCCGGGTTCCAAGGGGCGCCATCGTGGGTATCGTTGGGCCGAACGGCGCAGGGAAAACGACGCTGATGCGCATGCTGGTCGGCGAAGAACGACCCGACAACGGCGAGGTCCGGATGGGAGACACCGTCCGACTTTCCTACGTAGACCAGTCTCGAGAAGACCTCGAAGGCACACACAACGTATGGAAAGAGATCACCGGAGGCGTGGACGAGATAGACGTCGGCGGATACTCGGTAAAGAGTCGCGCCTACGTGTCCTGGTTCAATTTTCGCGGCAGCGATCAGCAGAAGATCGTACAGAATCTGTCGGGCGGTGAGCGAAACCGCGTGCATTTGGCCAAGCTGCTCAAGAGCGGCGGCAACGTCCTTGTTCTCGACGAGCCCACCAACGACATCGATGTCGATACGCTGCGCTCCCTAGAGGAAGCTCTGCTTGAGTATCCCGGATGTGTGCTGCTCGTAACCCACGATCGCTGGTTCCTCGACCGGATCGCCACCCACATCCTTGCATTCGAGGGCGAGAGCCAGGTGATTTGGTTCGAGGGAAGCTATGAGGACTACGCCGCAGACCGAAAGAAGCGTCTCGGTGAGGATGCCGACGTTCCCAAACGCATCAAGTACCGCAAGTTTGCCACGGGCTGAGCGGCACTTGATTCCAAGCAGGGTCCCCTCGCGTGAAGCTTATTCAAATCTATGAAACACCACGAACCCTGCATCATTTTCGAGGACCTCGCTGAACCCACCCACCGGTAGCGAGGCAAGCGACCGACATACGTGTTCGTCAAGCAGCGAGATTTCGACCACGCCCAAACAAGGTGGCCCATCTCCAAACCGAAGTGCGAGGTCGCCAAAATCCGTTTTTGGCATCCTCGCCCGGGCCAGCAGCCTTTCCGCCCGAAGACGGGCTTCTTCTCGACTACGGGCCAACTCTGAGGGAGCACCTCGACCTCCGCTGTAGCGCACGAGAATCTGGTCAAGCCCCATTTTAGAGGGGCCCTCGGGTGAAATCTCCGTATGGAGCTCATCCGGCATCCGCATCTGGGTGTGCTTTAGGGAGTCTTCGATGGCCCAGCGGACTGCGTTCTCACTTCGGTTGCCCTCATAGCGCTGTCCAGAAATAAATAGAGTCGGACTCGTAGTGATGTGCTTCTCCTCGGCGCTCTCACGCTCTTCGAGCAGAGCACCGCGATGACGCCGTACCCGGAGCGCGTGGTCGAGTGCGATGATGTTGATGTTGAGTTCCCGAGCGATCGCGATCAGATTCTCCGCGGTTGTTTGACGGGGCTGCGCGCGAAGATGCTCGTGCAAGGCCAAATACGCTTCCACCCCTGCCTGCTCGAACACTTCGAGACCACATTCCGCAGCAAGCCATGAGGCCTCTCGATCCGTACGGGGTAAAGGACGAATCTCGAGTCGCACATCGTTGGGGTATCGACTTCTCAAGCGAACCAAGATGCTCGTAAAGCGGCGAGACTTGGAACACGCCAGATCTGTATGAACCACCAAAATGCTTCGCGCATCGTCGGGGCCCAGCGTGGGGAACTGAGCGGCCGCGAGTTCGGGGGCTTCCGGCGCGGCGATCGACTGGGTTCGCTTCTTTAGGCTGTAGCGCGGTCGCGTCTCTCGAAGCGAAAACGCTGCGCTGGCGATGAGCATGGAAAGACTTGCCGCGCCCAAAATAATACCCGCGGGAATTCCAAAGCCGAGCGCGGTTGCGATGAGTGAAAACCCCCCTAGCCCGCAAGCGCTTAGGACAAAAGCCCTCTTGAGATGGCTGAGATGTTGCACCGGTCTCGCCAACACATCGGTCGTCTCTTCGGCGCGAGGCCGAACCCCCGAAGTCGAAAGACCTCCACCGGGAGCAAGACTCGGTTTGCGTGATGTCGGCAAAGAGAACGGGCCCCGCCGCAATCGATCAAGCTCTGCAATGACTGCTGAGGCACTTCGTGGACGGTCTTCGGGTTTTTTTGCGAGACAGCGGTCGACCAGAGCGGAAAGCGCCAAATCTACTTCGGGGATTCTCTCGAATAGCGGCTGATGTTCCTGAGTGCACGCGTGCACGACAACGGCATGACTGGTCTCACCGACGAACGGGACATCGCCGCTCATGGACTCGTAGATCATCGCACCGACCGACCATATATCGGAGGCCGCCTCGGCGGAGCGGGCGTTCATCGCTTGCTCGGGACTCATGTAGTGCGGTGTGCCAAGCCCCGTGCCGGTCTGCGTGAGTGGTGAGCACTGCTCACTGCGTGCGATCCCAAAGTCCAGCAGCTTGATCGATGGAGGCGAGCCTTCAGCCTCCATCACAAATATGTTTTCGGGCTTCAAGTCGCGATGGACAAAGCCTTTCGCGTGAGCCGCGGCAAGTGGTTCGAGCACTTGCCGAATGAGGTTGAGAAGTTGCTCTGGGGTGGTGCGCTGATCACCCATCACCTCGCGGAGCGTGCGCCCCTCTAGGAGCTCCATCGCGATGTAGAAACTGCCGGTATCCTCGTCGATATCTGCGTCGAAGATGTCGACGATCTGTGGATGCCCTATCTCTGCGGACGCACTTGCCTCTCGCCGGAAACGCTCACCTTGTTCTTCGTCGATACTTCGCAGAATCTTGAGAGCAGCTTGCTTGCCCGTAAATGCATGTTTGGCGACGTAAATATCGCCCATACCGCCGCTCGCCAGAGGGTGCAGCAGCTCCCACCGTCGACCCATCATATGCGGCTCCGCCTTTTGCGGTCCCATGATCTGAGGCAGTCCGTCCCGTCGATTGGGCTCGTCTGCCGGTGCGCGAGGGCGGCCCGTCATAGCTTCGAGCGTCGAGCACCTGCGGTAAGCGGGAGTTCGGGGCGAGCAGGGCGCACTGCGGTACGCGGAAGTTCAGGGCGAGCGAAACGCACTGCAGTCACGTAGGGTAAGTACGACCGACCGCAGAAATCATTGAGGGAAGAGCTCCCTTATCTCTGAAACGCTTGAGTCGCCTCGACCAGTGCGCTTCGGATTCCAGGCTCCAAAGCGGAGTGCCCGGCATCGTTGATAAATTCCAATCGGCTCTGCGGTAGGGTCTGGTGCAGCGCGTACGCACCAGTGGGCGGACAGATCACATCGTATCGCCCTTGCACGATGGTGCAGGGGATGCCCTTGAGATGCTCGAGGTTGTCGAGGATGTAGTTGTCACGCTCTAAAAACCCTCGGTGAATAAAGTAGTGGCACTCTATTCGAGCAAAAGCCTCGGCAAACTTCGTCGGAGGCGCCTTCGCTTCGAGTGCAGGCTCCGGCAGCAGGCGGGCGGTGCTGGTCTCCCAAGTGCTCCAAACCTGAGCAAAGCGGCTCCGCTCGGCTTGGTTTTCCGAGGTAAGCCTGCGGTAGTAGGCCTCGACCAACTGGTCCCGCTCGCCTTCAGGTATGGGGTCGATGAAGCGCGCCCATGCATCGGGAAAAAACCGCGATGCGCCGTCTCGATAGAACCAGTCGATATCTTGCGCGCGCAGCAGGAACACCCCCCGGAAAATCATTTCGGTCACGCGATGGGGATGCTTGATGGCGTAGATCAGGCCGAGGGTACTGCCCCAAGAACCTCCGAAAATCTGCCATCGCTCGATCTCCAAATGCTGGCGTAGTTGTTCGATGTCGGAGATCAAATGCCAGGTTGTATTGGAATCGAGACTGGCAAACGGGGTGCTCCTACCGCAGCCTCGCTGGTCGAAAAGGACGATCCGGTGTCGGCTCGGATCCCAAAACCGCCGATGCGCCGGCGCACACCCTCCACCGGGGCCGCCGTGCAAAAAAAGCACCGGCTTGCCGTCCTTGTTGCCCGACTCTTCAAAATAAAGCTCGTGTCCTTCGCCGACTGGAAGACGCCCGCTTCGGTAGGGCTGGATCGGTGGAAACAAAGAGGAGTTCGACATGGGCTTTAGGATTATTGCGGCCGCGTGGAGGGACGTACCGGCGTGCCGCAAATGCCGCAGATCTTTACGTCATGCTTGAGAAGAACGCCGCACGAAGTGCATCGAAACGATAGCGGGCCCACGCCTACCGGAGCGACAACCTGCTTGGCGGCATCGATCGCACCGGGCTTGAGCGCAGAGGACTGAGGCACGACGAATACATTGGTGTTGCGGTCTTCCGGCTCGACATCTTCCTGCACGACGATGATTTCTGGATAAGAATGGTCTTCTTCTACACGGGATGCGGACGAACCGCTGCTCGAGCTGGGCGACGGCTCCGATGTGCCTGTTCTCTTCTTCGGCGGCCGAGACAGCGGTGAGACGGGAATCGGCCTCTCGCGAGTTCGAGGCGTCTTGGGCAGGGTACCCGCACCGCGAGTCAGCTCGCAATGGATCACCACGGCGGCAATGTTGTCCTCAGCCTGGTGCTCCAAAGCCAAATCGATAAGCAAGTGCACGCGTTCTTCGGAGCTTTTGGTGAGGAGCAGCGCTTCCACGATTTCGCTCTCTTCTACTTCATCCGTGAGTCCATCGGAGCAGAGCAGATAGACGTCGCCCGGCAAGAGGCTGTGAGACCGCACGGAGACGCGGAGTTGTGCGCCCATCCCCAACGCTCGCGTGATCACGTGACGCGGTAGGTCGAGCGCCTTTTTTTCGCTCAGGTCCGGCTTGAGCTCTAGGACGTCGTGGATGAGGGTGTGGTCGTGCGTCAAAAGCTCCATGCGTCCATCGCGGAGCCGGTAGCATCGACTATCCCCAACGTAGGCCAAGTGAAGCGCACTAAGCTCCGGCACGATATGGGCCGCGACGATCGTGGTCCCCATGCCGTGATGGCGCTCGGAATTTTTAGCGATATCGATGATGTCTCGGTTCGCGCGCTGCACCGCCGCGGCGAGGCGTTTGGCTGCGGTGGGGAGCCCAAGGGCATCAAAGGTAGGCTCTAGACGTTGCGCTTCTTCGGTTTGTTCAAACCAATGGGCCATCGCCGTGGTGGCAAGGGCACTCGCCACATTGCCCGCATTTTCACCCCCTGCGCCGTCTGCTACCGCGTAAAGCTGCAGGTCGGGGCGCAGTAAGATCGTATCTTCATTGTGGTCTCGTCCACCGATATGGGTGTCTCCGGCCGACTGCAGTGTGATCGGCGTCGCCAACTCGGAAATGCGCTGTTCGTTCATCGATGATCTTCTCGCTTTTTCGGAGAACCTAAGTTTCCACCCTGGAGTCTTTGTTCCATAGGGATGAGTCGTATCGTTCGCTTTCCGAGGACCGGTGCTGGCGACTATGGTACCAAAGGTTTCTCCAAATGTCGGAACTGCCAGATGTCGATAGGGCCAAGCGCACGATAGGCTTGATTTTGTATCTGGCGGGCATGGCGGTCGGGGGCTTGCTGCTCTTGGGTCTTTTTCTGCTTGCGCCGATTTTAGAGTATGACTTTGGAACCCTTGGCAGCTCAGGGGCAAAGCCTGTCTACAGAACTGCAGGCGTGTACGCCGATATGTGTCTCGGTGCGCTACTCGCGTTTCCCGCAGCGATCCTCTACCTCACCGTGCCGAGGCTGCTCGACCGCTACGATCCTGAGCCCTGGTACTCACTGCTCGCCTGTGTTCTTTGGGGAGGGATCGCGGCATGCGGCTTTTCAGGGTCGATCAACACCCTCGTCGCTGCGTGTTCTGGTCAATTGGGCGGAGCGGCCCTTGGCCATGCCGTTGGCGCCGTCGTCAGTGCGCCTCTCGCCGAAGAGTTTTTTAAGGGGATCGCGGTTTGGGGCGTGTTCTTCTTTCTACGCCGAGAGTTCGACGGGATCGTGGACGGCGTCATCTACGCCACCTTCACCGCGATCGGATTTGCTACCGTCGAAAACGCAATCTACTACGCGCGGGCGGCAGCGGTGCCCGGGGAGCTGACCTCGGTATTCCTGCTACGGGGCGTTCTCGGACCTTGGGGACATCCACTCTACACCTCGATGATCGGCATCGGATTCGGCCTTGCTCGCGAGATCGGTCAAGGCGGTACCCGCTATTTGGCTCCGGTCACCGGCTATCTTGCCGCTGTGTTTCTGCATTCACTATGGAACGGAACTGCGCTCGTCGCTTCTAGCTTGGGCTCAGGCGGCGCATTGCTCTTTGTAAGTACACTCCCGCTGTGGTTGTTTTTTATTCTCTTTTTCTTGGGGATCATCGTGTTTTTGGTTCGCCGCAGAGGCCAGGTTATTCGGCAGTATCTCGAAGATGAAGTGGCGATAGGCACGATAAGCCGGGCGGAGCTTGAACTCACCGCAAGCGCATTTGGGCTGTTTCGAGTGCGGATGCAGCACGGACAGCTGGGAGTCGATTTTGTTCGCGCCGCCGCCCGTCTGGCGCTCTCCAAATGGCACGCAACTCGCGCGGCTCGAAACGCGACTCAGACCCAGAGCATCGAGTTTGTCGTGCCGCTTCGACGCCGCATCGCCGAGTTGAAAGCCGAGGTCGGACGGCGCCCAGCTCGGTAGGGCGCATCCAGCGGCACACGAACCTGCAGCCAAGGGGGAATCGGATAAAGCGACTGAGAGCGTTGTCTACGCCGAGCGTATGGCCACGGTTCAGTGGATAAGGACCTTCTCTGCGTTGGAAACACCGGGCGATCGATGCTAAGTGCGTAGCCTCACACGTCAAGTCACGAAATTCACCGGCGAGAGCATGAATTCGCACGTCCTGCACTCGATGCGAACCGCGATAGCTCTCCCGACTACCAACCCCAAGAACGACAAAATATGACCTTGGGAACAGCCAATCGTTTTAGATGATAGATATTCCTAGGACCAGGGAACTTCTGGAGAGCTTCAGTAAACGGAAGTGCTTCGATAAAAATAAGATTTCTTTGAGTGAACATGAAAAAATAGCGTTTCCTATATTCACTTATCTTCTTCTACAGTTTCCTCCGCCCGATGAGAAGACTGAGTATCACTGGATTCTTCAGGCTACCCTCATTATCAATGTCAAACTGACACTAGAGTCACCAGCCAGACTCAGTGAGGCGGAGATTTGCGAGCAAATCGAACGGATCTTTTTTCCTCAGTCTTCACCTATATACCAGCAACAAAAGCGTACATGGAGGCAGTTCTTAGAGAACTGGATCGCGTTCTTCGGGAGAAAGAGTGCAATTCGAAATTTCGATGCAGTCCTTCCACCGTGGGCTGTCGCGCCAACGTGTTGTGGTGACCAGACTGACTTTAACCAGGCACGACATGGAAGGCGGAGTGACAATACTGGGCCGTATAGCGCGCATGATGGGTCGGATAGCGAAGATGATGACTGGATTAGATTTGGCTTGGAACGACATCAAGGGCAGAAGGGCAATACTAGGCTGGATAGCGCGCATGGTGGGTCGAGATACATCGCGTACGAGCCAGCGCAAGACGCTAGGCCTCCAGCACCGCCTTCCATGAGGGCACCACGGGGTTTTAATATGGCTCCTGAGCCTGGGCCAGGCACTGCAAAAATGATACCTAGACGTCAAAGAAACCCACGTGGTGAAACATTGCTCAGCAGCGCTTTTGTACGAGCTGGAATTAACCTAAGTACGCTTGTGGTAACGCAAAAGGAAGCCAGTCGTGTTATGGACGATAGAAACAAGTCTTTCAGACTAAGAAACGTAGGAGCTTATCCAAAGCCTGGAGGTGCAAGTTCTGTGCAAACTCCTATCAACCCACCCTCCGGCCAATACAGTGGTACGGCCGCTATTCGATACCGAGTGATCTACACAGTCGCGTACTACTTAGACCTGTACCCCGGTAGCTTGCGTGCAGCAGTGCGCGAGGATAATGTAGCCTCAAGAGAGATCCTGGTTAGGTGTCGCGCCACAATATTGATAGTTTTTATTGCGGTGTCAGAGTACAATCCCAGCGCTCTTCAGCCAGAAAAAAAGGTCAGCTTTGTGCCCGCTGAACTTTTAGATACCTTAATAGCAGAAGTAGACGATCCTGATTTTGAGCTACCTAACAGAGGCTCGCTGCTGCAATTCATTGATAAAAATCAACGGGCATATCACATATCGAAGGTGTCTTAAAAATATGACTCAAGTCTTTAGAACATAGCCTAAGAAAGAAACGCCCGAAGTGAAACGGACTCCCTTGAACCGCTTCTCAAGAGTTAAGAGCCGCTAAGGGCGGTTTCTCAGCGGGTTTGATACAGGCTGAGCGAGCCTACGTAGAAAAAGCCGACCATGAACAGCACCAAGAAGGGGATGTTCACCCAGCTGCCGATCCATACCGCGGTGACGATCGTGATGACAAAGTAGACGCCAAAGCCCAACTCTACGAGGCTGTGCAAAGGCCAACGCGCTCGGTACCGTTTGCGCTTCCAGCTTTCGCTATTGACGGTGACGCCGTGCTTGGGGGTACGCACGAAGGTGAGGTCTTTGCCAAACAGACCTTCAACCACTGCACGCGCATTGTTGACCGAGAGTCCAATGCCGAGCGCCATCATCACCGGCAGACGCCGTATCGCGTCCCACATATTGCTGTAAAGCGCCCGATGGGTGGTGAGATAAAAGAGGCAGATAGAACCGCAGGTTGCTGCAAAAAGCGGGATGTCGAGAAGCAGCAACTCTGGATGACGAATGGTGCCGCGAAGAAGCATATTGGGCAGCTGGAGCACTGCCAAGATCACCAAAAACAGATAGGCGAAGTTGTTCGTCAAATGAAATAGGCATTCGATCTTGATGAAGAGAGGCAAGTCCGCCTTGAGCACCGCCGGCAGCAGCTTTTTGGTGGTCTGCGCCGAGCCTTTCGCCCATCGGAACTGCTGCGTCTTAAAGCTATTCATCTCACAGGGGATCTCCGCCGGAGCGATCGCTTCATGAACGTAGACAAACTGCCAGCCTCGAAGTTGCGCGCGAAAAGAAAGATCCATGTCTTCAGTGACCGTATCGTGCTGCCATCCGCCCGCATCGATGATGGCGGATTTTCTCCAAATGCCCGCGGTTCCGTTGAAGTTAAAGAAGCGCCCCGAACGATTGCGCGCGATATGTTCGACCACAAAGTGCCCATCGAGCATCATCGATTGGCATTTGGTTAGCGTAGAGTAGTTCTTGTTCAGATGCCCCCAGCGCGCCTGGACCATGCCGACCTTTTCGTCCGTAAAAAAATGGATCAGGTCGTTGACGATTTCTGGGGTCGGGATGAAATCGGCGTCAAAGACCATCACGTAGTCTCCCACCGCCTCGCTCAATCCCTCTTCAAGAGCGCCTGCTTTGTAGCCAGTTCGGTCGTTACGATGACGGTATACCGCCGTAAAACCTCGCTCGCGTAGCTCTTCTACTTTGGCCCTCGCGATCTCTTGCGTCTCGTCTGTAGAATCGTCGAGAACCTGAATCTCGAGCTTATGCTTTGGATAGCGGATTCGGGTAACACTCTCGATAAGGCGTTCTGCAACGTAAAGCTCATTGTACATGGGAAGCTGCACGGTCACCGTAGGCAACTCGGCAAATCGCGTCTTCGGCTTTGGCTGGTTCTGTCGGTGTTTCCAGTAGAGAAAAAGTAAAAGACCTCGGTGAAAGCCGTATATTCCCAAAATGCTCAGTACCACGAGGTAGAGCGCGATCACCGCAAATTCAAACATCCATGCCTCCGAGGTTTCCACTGTGCGTCGCTGTCGGCAAACACTCCAGAGCTCAATTGTCATAGAATGTAATTTGTTGTCTCATCTTTTCTGCAAACATCATGTTTTGCGAAAAAATCTCAGACATCAGGGCATGAGCCACCCGTAGTCGGGGGGAGCAGTGGGCCAGAGAGACTGCGGCAAGCCTTGTTGCTGAAGCAGCGAGGCCAAATCCATACAAAGCGCGATCGACACGTGGATGAACACGCCACCCCAAATAGAGCGCGTCCTCATCGCCAAAGTCCCGAGCGTTATGCCGGCGGCAATAGCGCCTACAGTCTCTATCCACGGTTTGCCGAAGTGAATCATGACGTAGGGAATCGTCATCACGATAATGGCATGACTCCCAAGAGACTTCTGGCTAGAGGAAAGGAGAAACCCTCGAAAAAAGAACTCTAGCGAGAAAAACTGCAGCGCATAAAGCAGCTCCCAACAAAGGAGATCAAACCAAGACCGATACGCTAGCCGGTAGAATGGGTAGTAGGCCTGAAAAGAGGGTGTGTCGCTCGCGATGAAGACGAATATCGCAACGACTGAGAAGAAAAGCCCGTAAATCCAAAAATGGTTCCAGGTTCCCTTCAAAGACAGATAGCAACTTCCTATCGACTTGCCGCGAACGCGGAGAAAGATCGCCGGTAGACACGCAAAACCGACGATGCGCCAAAACACCCACCAGCTATGAAGCAAAAGCTCTGCATAGGGGCCGCGCCCGGGCAGCGTGTTGCTGTATCCGAGATGCCAACTGAGACTCTGCCAGTGCAGAGAATCACCGAGCCAGGAATCGATGATGCGTACCGCAGTGCGAAGACCGCGGGGCATACCGACATACTCCATCAAGATTAGGAGCAGTATCGCAAAGACGTATACATAAGTCGGCTCTAGATCGACTCCATCGGGCTGTGTCCCGTCGTGGTCGGGTCGCGACGTTTGCCCAGCAGCGAGTCTCTCTTGGGCGGCGGATGTATCGAGGGCTCGAAACGTATCTAAAAAAAAGCGCTTCGGATTTAGATCGCGGAGCCGGAGTGGAGTGTCAAGCAGATCTAGATCGCGGTATTCTTTGGACGCCTCATGTTCTTTTGGCCCTTCCATCTTCAATCAAACGCATCTTCAGTTGAACGCATCTTCAGTCGGTCGCACCGCTATTCGATACGGTCTGCAGCCTGCCGCAAACGCTCGATCGTGCGCTCTTTGCCCAGCAGCGTCATGACGTCAAACAGCCCAGGACTTTTGCTGCGACCGGTCAGGGCGACCCGCGCGGGCTGGGCGATGGTCTTCATTTTGAGTTCACGCCGCTCTACCCAGGTGGAAACCAAATCGCTCAGCGACTCCGCATCGAAGCTCGACGACTCGCTGAGGAGCTGAGCCAGCTCTAAGAGAAGGGGCTTGGCGTCCGGGATAAGCAGTTTCTTCACTGCCTTTTCATCCATCTCTGGTGGATCGCGAAAGAGATAGTCCGTTGCGTGTGCCACGTCCGAAAGAGTGCTGCAGCGGGGTTTGGCATGAGGCATCGCGGCCAAAAGAGTCAGATTGTCGGCCTGTACGCCCAGCGATTCATCGATGAAGGAGATAGACTCTTGCGCGACCTGTCGATCGCTGAGCCGGCGGAGGTGCTCGGCCTGAACCGAGAGAAACTTCTTTGGATCGTATTTGCCTCCCTGAACTCCTACCTGAGCCCAATCGAATTTTTCGATCAGTTCTTCACGGGAGAAGATCTCCTGATCTCCGTGCGACCACCCGATTCGAGCTAAGTAGTTTAGCACTCCGTCCGGCACGTAGCCCTGGTCCCGGTAGTCCAAGACCGCAACGCTCGCATGGCGTTTGCTCAGCTTAGAACCATTTGCGGCCAAGATGAGCGGCACGTGGGCAAACTCCGGCAGGGGTAGGCCGAGCGCTTCGTAGATCAGCATTTGTCTAGGGGTGTTGATCAGGTGGTCGTCACCGCGAGTCACAAGCGAGATGCCCATCGCGTGATCGTCGACTACGCATCCGAAGTTATAGAGAGGGACGCCGTTATCGCGGATCAAAACGAAATCTTGAAACTGTTCAAAAGGATACGTGACCTGTCCTTTGACTCGATCGTGCCAGCTCAGAGGCGCTCTTTGTTCGGGTAGTCGAAGTCGAACGACCCACGGCGCGTCTGGTTCGTCGGTTCGGTCGCGACAGGTGCCCGGATAGCGAAATCCGCCTTTATGACCCGCAGCTTCGTGCTGCTTTCGCTGCTGCGCGAGCTCCTCTTTGGTGCAGTAGCATCGATAGGCTCTCCCGCTCTTGATCAGCTTCTCTGCGTACTCAGCATAGATATTTTTGCGCTGACTTTGAAAATAAGCGCCTGGTTCTGCCCCGGGAACAGGCCCCTCGTCCCAGTCGATCTCAAGCCATTCGAGAGAGTCAAAGATCACCTGCACCGCCGCAGACGTCGAACGTGCAGCATCGGTATCTTCGATTCTCAGCACGAAGGTGCCCCCATGTTTGCGGGCCCAAAGCCAAGAGTAGAGTGCGGTTCGGACACCGCCGATATGGAGATATCCGGTGGGCGATGGCGCGAAGCGAACGCGTACCTGATTCATTTCCGCCAGGAGATAGACGACAAGAGTAGTTCCGGCAACCGGTTGACTCGGCAGCGGCCGTCGATCGGACGATGAAGGCCGTGGATTCCGAGGGAGGGCGTTGGCCGCCTCTTTTGACGCATGGTAGCAGGCTCTCGGATTGATTGAGTTTGCGATAGGCCGTGGCCAAAAAGCCGGCTGTAGGGGACCCCATCAGATGAGCGAGACTTTCGAAAAGAAGCTCGGGCGACGCAAATTTGTCTCGACATCACTGGCATCGACGGCCGCCTCCTCGATGGGTGCATGCATCCGCAGACCGAAAGAAAAAATCGTACCCTACTCCGTGCAGCCAGAGTACGTCGTGCCCGGGGTGCCTTTGCACTACGCGACGGTCCTTGAAGAGCCTGGGGACGCGCTGGGTCTCCTGGTGCGCACCTTTGAAGGGCGTCCCACCAAAGTGGAGGGTCATCCGGAGCACCCCTCGAGCCGAGGTCGGGCGATGGCTCGAACCCAGGCCTGCATCCAGGAGCTCTATGATCCCGATCGCAGTCGCTACGCCTTCAGACAGGAGCGCGGGGAGCGAATCCGGCTCAACCGGCGACAAGTAGGAGCGTACCTTGAAGAGCTGCATCGCCGAGCAGCCGAGGATCAGGGCGCCGGCGTCGCGGTTCTCTGCCCGCCGAGCAGATCTTTATCGATGGACCGGCTGCAGCGAATGCTGAATGAAAAGCTGCCGCGAGCGATGCTCGCCAGATACGCCTCCTTTGATGATGCACAGGCGCAACTCGGACTGAACCAAGCATTTGGGGCTGCGACGGCGCCTCGCTTCCGCTTTGAGGAAGCCGATGTGATCGTGGCTCTCGATTCGGATTTTTTGGCCACCGAGGCCGGAGCAACCGCCCACGCGCATGCGTTTGGCGCACGTAGAAGGTGGAATCCCGGCTCACCGCGGCCCCCTGTTCGTTTGTATGCGATCGAGTCCCAACTCTCGCTGACCGGTGCACAGGCGGACCATCGATTGGCGCTTCCTTCGCCAGAGATCGTCTTCTTTCTCTGCGAGTGGATCTTGGAGCTTCTGTCACAAAAAGCATTGCCTCTTCACGAAGTTGCTGAGTATTTTTCTAAACTTACACCACACACCTTTTTTCGAGCCGAAGCGCCGATGTTTCGAGAGTTGCGCCACTTTGTTCGCGCTCTGAGCGTCGATACCTTGCTTCGCCGAGGTCGAGTGGCGGTGGTCACGGGTCGGGGTCAACCGCCGATCGTGCATGCCCTTGCCGGCGCACTGCAAAGAGCGCTCGATACCCCGCTGCAGCCGCTCGATTCCGTTGGGCACGCGGTCTCGTGGGTCGATCCGACCTGGATGATGCCGGCAGGACACGTTCCGTCGCTGGAGGAGCCTGGATTAGAAGAGCTGACCGCTCTGGTAGAGAGGCTGGCGGCCGGGGAAATTCAACAGCTGGTGATCCTGGGCGGCAATCCAGCGTGGACGGCTCCAGCCGACGCGCACCTAATCGAGCTCATGCGGCAACCGCATGTAGAGGTGGTTCATTGCGGCACCCACGTGAATGAAACCTCGCTCCACGCAGCAGTTCACGTGCCGCTAACCCACCCTTTTGAAGCATGGGGAGATGCGATCTCTCGCGACGGGGTGTACGCGATTCGCCAGCCCTTGATCCGCCCCCTCTTTCACGGACTGAGTGAGCTCGAAGTATTGGCCAGGCTCGCCGGCGTTCGGAACGGTCGCGGCCGAAGTATCGTGCGGCGCAGCTTTCGCCGTCTTCGCCGGCGTGGAGGCTCTATCGATCAACCGTTTCGCTACGCGCTGCAGCGAGGTCTCGTGCGAGGAACCCGGCTGCGCAACAGACAAAACCCCGAAGTACAGTGGGCGTCTTTGGCGGATCGCTTGGATCGAGAGATTCCGCAGCTACTGGCGCATCGCGCATCTGGCTTGAGCGCCTCGTTTTCAATAGACGCGCGATTCTTTTCCAGCGCTTCGGAAAACAACCCTTGGCTACTTGAGCTCCCTGATCCGATCACCAAACTTTGCTGGGACAATGCAGCACTGATAGGTCCCAAAACGGCCCGTGCATGGCAGCTGCAAACGGGAGATCAGGTCGAGGTCGCACTCGAAGAGGTGAATCAAACCGTCAAGGCACCGGTGCTGGTTCAAGCTGGTCAGGCCGAAGGGGTGATCACGCTACCTTTGTATGGCGGCAGAACGACCGCAGGAAGATACGGTAACGGTGTTGGAATAAGCGTGCGCTGTCTGCGGCAGGGCGAGGGAATGTATACGGCTGCGTCGGAAGTGCAATTACGCCGCACATCAGAGCGCGTATCCCTTGTCCGAACCCAGCAGGTAGATGTGGATATGGGCCGCCCCCTGGCGCTGCTGGCGAGTCATTCATCGACTATGCCGCGAGGCTCTTCTTACGCCGGCCTTCCTGTCGAGCGAATGGAGCCAGAATTTGCGGGTTATCTATCGGTCGAACCGACAACCAAGCCGCTTTTCGATCGCGGATCTATGGAGAATGAATCGGAGATTCAGTGGGGGATGACGATCGACCTCTCCGCATGCACCGGGTGCAGCGCCTGCGTCATCGCTTGTCAGGCAGAGAACAACATCCCGGTCGTCGGAAAAGAGGAAGTTCAAAACGGAAGGGCAATGCACTGGATTCGCGTGGATCGCTATTTGAGTTCAGGCAGCTTTGGGGACGTTTGCGTTCGCTTCATGCCGGTAGCCTGCCAACACTGCGAATATGCACCGTGCGAGCAAGTATGTCCGGTAAACGCAACAAACCATAGTCCGGAAGGTCTCAATCAGATGACCTACAATCGCTGCGTAGGCACGCGGTACTGCGCCGCAAACTGCCCGTACATGGTGCGCAGTTTCAACTTCAAAGACTGGCGAGGAACCGACAAGCTGGGCGAGCTAAACGAGTTAGGCAAAATGCAGTTCAACCCGAACGTCACCGTTCGTGAACGGGGGGTTGTAGAGAAATGCACGTTTTGCGTTCAGAGAATCGAAGAGGAGCGCACGCGTGCGAAACTCAGAGGACAGCCGTTCGACCCAGATCGGGTAACTCCTGCATGTGTGCAAACCTGTCCGAGCAACGCGATGGCCTTTGGCAACCTGAGCGATACGCAAAGCCGGGTCGGGAAGGAGGCAGGCTCGCCTCGAGCCTATCGGCTGCTGTCTCAGCTCGGCACCCGTCCTCGCGTTTCCTATCTGGCGGCAGTGCGGAATCCGGATGCATCGGTGTACGGAATCCATAAGGACGGAACTGCTGGACTAAGGCGACAGGGGGAGCACTCCCCGCAGCCCAAAAAGAAGCGTCCCGAAAAATCGAAGCCCGACGTCCCAAAACGCTGATTACCCCAACCACCAAAGCCGTACCCGGTCAGGACATTTCACCGTACCCAGTACGGTTTGTCATGGAACTGTCCAGGTTGTTACCAGCCGCCGCAACCGTACCTGGTCAGGTTTGCCGTGGACCTGTCCAGGTTATCTCACCACCACAGCCGTACCCGGTCAGGACATTTCACCGTACCCAGTACGGTTTGTCATGGAACTGTCCAGGTTGTTACCAACCGCGCCGCAACCGTACCTGGTCAGGTTTATCCCATGAATACTGGATTATTCCTGTGATGGGCTCATTTCACCGTACCCAGTACGGCTTGTCATGGAACTGTCCAGGTTTACTCCGGCGGCTAAACCGTACCCGGTACGGTTTGTCATGGAACCGTCCAGGTTGTTGCCAACGGTACTTGATCAGGTTTATTCCAAAATCACTGGATTCTTTGTGTTCTGCAGCTACTGGAAGTCTACAGAAAAAACCATCGACGCTTGCTGTAGCCGCTCGATGAGCAGGGCGCCCATGGTCGAAGCCGGCGTTCGAATTCCACCGCCGCACTCGATCTGCTCACCCTGCAGCGCAAGACAGAGGGCGGACTCTGCGAGCATTTTTGCAGTTTCGCCGTACCCGGGATCCTGATCTCCGGCGACTCGAGCTCGAGCGGTCACCACGTTCCCCTGACGATCTTCACCCTTGGCAAGCAAACGCATCACGAAGTATCCGCGCTGCCTCTGTTCACGGCTTGGACCTTCACCGGGTTTCGGCAGAACCCATCGCTGCATCAGACCGCGCGCCCTCGGTAGCATCGCCGCCGCGAGCATACCGCCGAGCCCGGCCGTGACCGCACCTGAGAGCAGAGCGCCTTTGGGTCCGGAACCAAAACTCATCGCCTCTGAGTAGCGAAAGCTCCGCCCGTAGGGATAGTCGAGCAGCGCATTGCTGCGACGAACCACCCGGGTATTGATTCCGGCCATCAAGAACGGCCCGGTCCACATCTCTAGATCGGAGTCGTATCGGACCGATCGCTGATCCGCTCCGTCAGGCCCGTGGCGGGCTCCATCGGGACACAGTGAATAGGGGTCGACGAGAAGCTGACGAATCGCAGGATCTTCCTGCGCTTCTTCCAAAAGATGCAGAAAGCTTGCGGTCGTGCCGCCAGAAAATCCGCCACGGCTTTCACCCGCAAACATTTTGACGGCCGTGAGTTGGGAGTCGAGCTGATCGCGCAGCGATCGGTGCAGTAAAAACGTGCCCAGGTCCGACGGTATCGAGTCGAACCCGCAACAGTGGACGATACGGGCGCCGGTCGACTCCGCCCGCTCATGGTGAGCGTCGATCATGCGGCGGATGAACTGCACCTCTCCGGTCAGGTCGCAGTAGTCGGTCCCGTGTTCTACGCAGGAGGCGACCAGGGCGCTCCCGTATTTGGCGTACGGGCCAACGGTCGAGCAAACCACTTCCGCTTCCTTTACGATTTTTTCCAAGGAAGCCACATCATAGCTATCACCGACAAGCAGAGGCAGGGCGGAGGCTCGTTTTGGATGTCGGGTCGTCTTCACCAACTCATCCCGAACCCGCTCCAGCCGACTTTGATTTCTGCCGGCTAAGGCCAAGCGCAGGTCGGTATCTCCGTAGCGATTCACCAGATACTCGGCGACGAGTGTGCCGGTAAATCCGGTAGCGCCCCAAAGCACCACATCATACGTTCGCGAGCGATCGCGTTTTCTGCCGGATCGGCTTTCTTTGGTTTCGCGCATAGGCCGCCTATAGCATGACCACCGCCCACCGGGGACGGGTCTTCAGCGCTCCTACCATCGGACCCTGCACTCTTCGTTGAGCCTAACTCGTCGCTCAAGACATCCAGAAGTCAGCGGTCGGACAAGAGGTATCGGCGATCGACTGGGCGACGCGTGCGAAGCCAGTATTCGAACGTGTTGCCTGGCCAAAGAGCTACATTTCTACCTTTCTTATCCAGATACCAACTCTCACATCCCGACTCCCACACCGTGCTTCGCGAACGCTTCTGCATTTCTAAAGAAAAATCCAATTGGGCCTCTTGACGGATTTCCAAGACGCGTTTCCGCTTCTGTTTCAAGAGTTTCAGACACTCGATCACGTAGTTGGCCTGTGCTTCGATCATGAAAAGAAGCGAGGTATGACCCACGCCTGTGTGGGGTCCCGTCATCAAGAAAAGGTTGGGGAAATGGTGAATATGCATGCCGAGGTAGGCTCCCGGCGTTGTTCTCCACGTCTGCAGCAAATGCCTCCCTCCTCGGCCAACGATGTCGACGGCGGTGAGGGATCGCGTGATCGAAAACCCGGTGCCGAAGATGAGCACATCACAATCACTGGTTTCTTTTTCGGTTCGAACCCCTTCAGGCGTGATTTCAACGATCGGATCGGTGACGACTCGCACATGAGGCTGATTCATCGCCGGATAGTACGCATTCGAGCTGAGTACGCGTTTGCAGCCAAGCCGGTAGTTTGGAGTGAGCACGCGTCGCAGCTCTGGATCACGGATCGAACGTTCCAGATGCACGCGGGCGCGATATTCGGCGAGGCGCATCAATGATGGCCAGGCAACAAAGCCTATCGCGGCGAGCTCGAGTTCCCAGTAGAGCCGAGCGCGATTCAGCTGCATCAGTCCGGGTACGCGTTCGAATAGACGTTTAGAAAGCGCGGAGATCGCCTTGTCGCGTCGCGGCATCACCCAGGGGGCGTTTCTTTGAAAGACGGTGACTCGACGGGCTAGCTTTGCAACCTCTGGGATGAACTGTATCGCGCTCGCGCCGGTGCCCACCACCGCAACATCTCTGCCGCTGAGTTCGCAGCTATGATCCCACCGCGCTGAATGAAAAGCGTTGCCGGCGAAACTCTCAAGTCCGGCTATCTTAGGAAGCTTCGGCTCGCGCAGGGATCCGGTCGCCATCACCAGAAACTGCGCGCGTAGCGGGGTGCCCCCGTCGATGACTAGCGACCATTGCGCCTCGGCCTCGTCCCAAACCGCCTGCTTCACCGTGACGCCGAGCCGCAGATGTGAACTAAGTTGGCGGCTCGCGACGATGGCTTTTAAGTAATCGAGTAGCTCGGATGAACCGCTGTGGCGTCGCGTCCAGTGGGGATTCAAATGGCTCGAAAGAGAATACAGATGCGAGGGCACGTCGCATGCGCAGCCGGGATACACCTGGTCCCGCCAGGTGCCGCCAATTGCAGACGCACGCTCCAGCAGGACGAAGTCAGAAACGCCGGCGTCCTGTAGATGGCTGGCCACCGCGAGCCCCGCAAAGCCGGCGCCAATGATCGCAACCTGGGTGGTCTCGCGTCCCAGCGAGGCCTTTAAGGGCACCTGTTCGATCGCCCGTTCAGTCGAACAGGTGCCGGGCAGCGGCTGACTACCGGAAAGCGACGAACATCGTCGCCGTAGGGAGATGGGCAAAAATGAGGATGGCTTCATTGCAAAGCGAGGGTGAAACGGTTTCTGAGTGAGGTCCACGAGCTGAGAGCGCTCGCTTCACACGCGAGGCGTAGGGCTACCGGACCCATCCACCCGAGCGGGCCGGCGCACACAGAAATTGCGACCGGCGCTGCGCTAATTTTGAGCCTTCCTGTTAGGATGCGCTGATGAATCGTCGAGATTTTTTTCTGGTCGGTGGCGCTACCGCCGTAGCCCATGCGGTGACTACCACGCTGGCGTGCGGCGCCCAATCCGGTGGGCATCACGGTCCTCATGGCTCCGGACATGTATCGGAAATGGGGCATCTATCGGCGGTAGACCAAGCCGGATCGACAGCGCATCAAGACCTCGATCCGAAGCTCGCGACGCTGGCGGCAGCAAGCGCTGACTGCGTAGAGGCGGCCGCGTCTTGCGTGGCCCACTGCGTTCAGCTTCTCGGTCGCGGCGATACTTCGATGGCGGATTGCGCACGCGCCAGCAGAGAGGTGGCAGCGGTATGCCAATCGATGCTGCAGCTCGCGGCGTCTGGCTCATCGCATGCGGCAGCACTGGCTCGGGTCTGCCGCGATGTGTGCGCTGAGTGCGCCGAGTTCTGTAGGCCTCACGCGGCGCATCATCCCCAATGTCGCGCCTGTCTTGAAGCGTGTGAACATTCCGTATCCGCCTGTGATGCGGTGCTGGCGTAGCGCATGCGGAAGACGGACGTCATCGTTATCGGAGGCGGGCACAACGCCCTTGTCGCTGCGATCTTTTTAGCGCGAGCGGGACTGAGCGTTCGCCTGCTCGAGCAAAAAAAGGCGCTCGGCGGCGCAACTCGAACCGAACAGCCCTTCGAAAAAGCGCCCAACCTCAAGCAGTCAACCGGCGCCTACCTGCTCGGACTGATGCCGCCGGAACTGATTCAAAAGCTGGGCGCGACCCTACCCGTTATCAGGCGCGATCCGCACTACTTTTTGCCCACCGTGGGAGATCGCTACCTGCTCTTTGGTTCCGATAGAGCGGCTACGAAACGTCAGTTCGAGCGTTTTTTCAGCGCTGAAGATTGGGCCGCCGACGAGCGACTTCAATCCGAACTCGCCATGCTTCGCGCAGACGTTGGGCCCACCTGGCTCGAGGAGCCCTATACCATCGAAGAAACCGCCGAGCGCTACGTTCGGCCTGAGCTTCGTCAGGTGTTCGTCGCACTGTGCCGCGGCTCGGTAGGAGACTACCTCGATCGCTTTGGATTCAAGAGCGACCTGGTCAAGGCGATGTACGCGGTGACCGACGGATTCTCGGGCGTCAACGGCACCTGGAGCACCCCGGGGACCGGCATGAACTTTCTGGTGCACAATATGTGTCGGCTGCCCGATGCCGACGGCACCTGGATGATCGTACGCGGAGGCATGGGCGCGATCGCGCAAGAACTCGGGCGGCTGGCGCGTGCGGCGAGGGTGCACATCGAGACCGATGCTCCGGTAGAGCACATCGAGTACGCCTCAGGCTCGGTCTCCGGAGTAGCGCTTTCGGACGGCTCTATACGAAAGGCCAAAGTCGTCGTCTCGGGAGCAGACCCGTTCCAGCTGATGAAGCTGGCGGGTCCGGAGCGATTGGGCAGCCTGACTCAAAAAATCGAAGGCTTTCAGCGAGACGGCACCACCTTGAAACTGAATATGTGCCTGAAAGAGCTGCCGAGATTTCGATGTCTGCCGGGAGATCACGGACAGCACCAGGCGACCATTCACTTGCTGCCCCAAGAACGCGAGGTGCTGGCCTCGCTCGAGTCGAGCTATGCGGACGTTCAAGCAGGGCGGCTCCCGGAGTTTCCCACGATCGAGTGGTACATCCACACCTCGGTAGATCGTACGCTCCAGGATGAAGAGGGTCGCCACAGCGCGGCGCTTTTTGTGCAGTGGGTGCCCTACGAGCTTGCCGAGTCCACCTGGGAGGCCGAGGAAACGCGCTACGCGGACCATCTCTTGTCGATCGCCGATCGTTTTGCTCCAGGAACCAGCGATCTCGTGATCGATACCTTTGTCCTCACTCCGCCCAAAATCGAATCCCACTTCGGCATCAGTCGAGGTCATATCCATCACGTCGACAACTGCTTTGGTTTTTCAGACCGCATGCCCTACGCGACGCCGGTAGAGGGCCTTTACGCCTGCTCAGCAGGATGTCACCCGGCCGGTTCGGTGATCGGAGCAGCGGGACACAACGCTGCGATAAAGATTCTGCGCGATCTGGGCGCCAAGCCGACCTAGCCGCTTCAGCCGCACGTCTACCGGTTGCTATCCGTCAGTTACAGATGAGCCACCCTTGTCTTTATCGCTCCGGCGGCTCTCACCGCGTTCAGCGTTCGATTCCCAAAAGCGTAAATTTCGTGGAGCCGCAATCGAGCGCAATCGCATGTTCTCCTACCGGCGTTCAGACTGCGCCAAGAGCCGTCGTGCGACTCCGACCTCGGCATGCATCTCAGCAGCAAAGCAAAGAACGCTCTTCAGCAGTCATGACACGCTTTACGGACACTTCTGAGCTTTGGGGGACTACGAGACTACGTGTTGCGAAGTTTCTGGGCACCCCTGAACCGCAGAGCTTTGTGGAGCATCGAGCCAGGCTCATTCTGGAGCGTATCGATATCATCCTAAAAACAGAGTGGGATGAGGTGTCGATCTCGTGCACAATGCAGTATTCGCCTATGCAATATCCGCCTACAAGCCCCCGAGACAGTAGGCAAAAAAATCGAGGGATTGATGTTATGTTTGCGAAACAAGACTCGATATTTTACAACTCATATCTTCATTCCGGTAAACCTGATTGGTTTTCACGCAAACTAGATTGCGCATGCATGCGAGGCAATAGGAGGAATAGTAGACTTCCCTTTTTTGCATCGGACGTAACCATAGTACAGTATGCGCTTGCTGCGCAGTGCAACCACACGGATAATGCTGAGGCCCTTGTCTCACGGTTGAAAGCGAGGCAACTCAGCCCCAACGACATTCTCGAGTGGCTGCCGCCTGTTCCGCCCGCATACATCGTTCGACTGAGCATTACTAACCGCGAGACTTGCTCATCTTTAGGCCTTGACCAGCGAAGCAAAACCGACTGGACTCTACTCAGCGCTTCGGAACTAGCATTAGCGCTGCACGAGACGCCCAACGGAACGTCAACGCGTCGCTTTCTTGAGGCCTACGAAACCCTTAACCGGTACCGCCGCACAAAGCGGGCAGGTGAAGGGACCCTTGCTCGAAACATTCGCGTTGAAGCGGGATATGCTTCGTGTGGGAAGCTCCGTTTCGACGTCACTTGGAATGGTTGTGAAAGGCCACCTATCGAGCGACCCGGCCTACGTTATCGATGATAGTCTCGGGAGAACGATGCAGTCGCCCGAGTCGGGGTGCGCTGCAGAGTCCCGGCAGAGCCCGTTGGCTTCAAAGACCAATTTTGTGTCGATAGGCGCGGAGGAAGATGCGGCCGGTTCCTGCTCGTGCTCCTTCTAGATGCGCAGCTGCTTCTTCGACCTCGCGATCGGCTTCATCCAGAATTCGGAGCTTGGCCATCGAGCGCTAGCGTGAGTATCGGGCGTTCAGTGCCTCGATGCGTTCGAACGCGTACGGGGCAATCGGGTGTCTGCTTGCGGCTGTGCGCGTCGGGTCACTACACTTCAGCCGCTTCAGCGAATCGAGCTGAGCGAGTTGGAAGGAAACGATCGATGCTCACTGCGATTGGGGATGTGATGCGCCGTCTGTACGAGCGCGGGTGGATCACGACAAGAGACGGGAACGCCAGCGTCCGAAAGCGCGACAGCCCGGTCCTCTACATCACGCCAAGCGGGTACCGCAAAACGATCCTTCATCCCGAGCATATTGTGAAACTCAGGTTCAATTCGGACGGGGCGCTCGAACTACCCAAAGACAAACAGCCTTCCGGCGAGCTTCACATGCACTACCTCATCTTGCGAGACGCGAAACAGACCCGTGCGGTGGTGCATGCCCACCCTACCCACGTGGTGGCCGCGCTCTACCGAGGATTCGAGATTCGCCAGGTCGCCGCTCAGTTTCCCGAGATTTTCCGCTACACCCGGGTCGGCCCTTCGGTAGAGGCGATACCTGCCGTCACCGATGCTCTCGGGGAGGCGACCGCTGAAGCGCTTGGAGTGGAGGGATCCGAAATGAAGTTCGATATCGTCGGCCAGAAAAATCACGGGGTGTGTGCCGTCGCTCGGGATCCGTGGAGCGCTTACGAACATATCGAACGCCTCAATCATATTTGCGAGATCCTGCTTGTCAGCGGCGTCACCCCGGCAGAGGTCGCCGAGCGAAGTAAACACAACACCATGCAGTAGCCGATCACGATGTCAGCCAATCGCACTGTCGAGAGGCGAAATGTCAACCGATCACGACATCAACCGATCACGACATCAACCGATCGCACTGTCGAGAGGCGAAGTGGCCTCAAGCAAAACATTCGATTTGGCTTTAGGGACGGGCTGCATCGGGTGGTGGGGGCACATCAAACCCTGGCGACGACTGCAGATAGGTATGGGCTGCCGCAAGGGTGTAATAGCAAACAGCGCCGTTGAGCAGATGCCATATGAAGTGCGTGCCTAGGGGTAACCAACTACATAACTGCGCGTCGATCGTGCGGGCGAGGAGCGAGACCGGAAAGATCGCTGCCGCAATGCGGAGAGGTCGCGCTGAGCAGTGCGCCGAGCGCGCTTGGACGAATGCAGCAAGGGTGAGCGCCAGAGCTGCGCCAAAATAGAGGTTGCTTCCGTTGAAAAGCTCCGCCGGCAGGGCGCCAAAGGCGACCGACAAGACCAGGAGTCCAACCACGCTGCAGGCGGTGCCAAGCAGGGAACAGCCCCACATCGTCCGAGCGACAAAAGCCATGTAAGAGCAGACGAAGAGGGCGATGGGAACGACGTCGGCCAGCAGAGCCCAAACGGTGGCAAAGCTGTGGAAGAGCCCGCTGCCCACGCCGGTAACCAAGACGAGCAGAGCGAGCCAGCGCACGAACCACACCGGCCCTTCCACGCGCAAAGAAGGCCAATGGACGACCGCAGCGTAGAGAAAAGCCAGGTTGGAAAGAAGATTGAGCGGCTCACTCCAAAGCTCGGGACCGACTCTCTCGCAGTACTGATCGACTGAGCGATTCCAATCCATCTTGCTCCAACTGGTCTCAAATCGAGATCGAAACCGCAACCACTCGCTTTTATGTCGTTGCTTCTGCCGCCACTCAAATCCCCGCGCCCGCCGCTTAAGTCGAACGAGCGATCGTATCGATGGCCAAAAACATGGGAAGAGGCTCCCCGTGCAGAAGTCCCTCACGGACTCCCTCGACGGACACGAAACCAAGGCGTTCATAGAAGTTCACGGACTCCGTCTTGGCATCCGTGATGACCCCTACGCAGCCCATGCGATCGCGCTGCTCCACGGCGAGGACGAGCACGTGACGGAGCAAGGCTTTACCGATGCCCTGTCCTTGGACACGTTGCTCAACGCCCAGGCGGGCAAACCGCAAGACTGGCAACGGGTAGGAAGGAAGCCGCTTGCGCAAGCGCGCACTTGGAACATTCGTCCTTTCTATAGACGACGCTGCAACCGTAGCAAAGCCTACGATGCGCTGACAGATCACCGCCACATAGGTTACTGCTAGATGCAGCTTGAATTGGTTCTGACCCGAGTAGTGCTCAAAAAACCGGTCGAGGTCTGCGTGGCCACAGGAGAAGTCATCGCGCGCATCCGTCTTGGCAAGCGGACGAATCTCAATCGCCTTAGTCACCCATCAGTTCCCGCAGAGCTTTTGTTGGCGCAGGCGGATCTTCAAGCAATCGAGCTATCCCGTCGAACGCCTTATCGTCGACCAGAAGTCGCGCCGGAATGAGAGCCTCATCCGGTAGATCGCGGCGAGCCTCGAGGAAAAAAAGCAAGGCTTGCTCCACTACGAAGTTCTTTTTGAGGCCATGACGCTCGGTAAACCGGTCGACCCGCTCCTTGGTGGCTTCCGAAATGGTTGCGGATATTTGGGATTGGCTGCTCACAATGCCTCCTGAGGCTTTTTATGGTTTAGCATGGATTACCATGCAAAAACTAGTACACGCGCTGCGAACTGCGCCGAGCATCATGAACCCAACCTCAACCCCAGGAGGGAACGGGAGAAATCGGATGCAACCGCGCTCCGACAAAGATCCGGTATGGTCAGGGGATATTGATTCTTGCAAGGGATCTGTTCCATGGACCGAATGCAAAAGAGGACGGTGAGCGAGCCGCTGGTAGAATCCAAAGGCAGCATCCTCTCCTCGGTAGGCTTATGCGGCGACTGGAACCTCAATCTCGCCGAGACATATTGCATTTCCGAGACGATTTGTACCCACCCTGGTGAGTGACATTCAGGAGGCACTCAATGAGTTGGACTGGAATTGCACTGAACTTTGTCGTCACGTTTTTGCCTGCTGCAAAAAGTTTCTACAATGGAACCAGGCCTTGGGATAAGAACACCCGTGTTCCAAGGCCGCACGTGCCACAACACATCGGCTTCTATCTAGTCGAGGACTCTAGAAGAACGCCAGTGATTCAAGTCGGGGCAGAAGCTCCTGACGGGGTACGTTGGAGGTGTTCCGCTTCGCTAGTGCGTATGCCGCCAAGAAGTCCTCAGAATCTCACAATGGGATACGTTCTGACTGCCGCACACTGCGTGGACGCCACCAAGCGAAACGAGTCGCGCCAACTCGCCCAACGCGCATGGATGACTAGCGGTCCCTTTGACGGGACAAGGTTTATCGATGTAGCAGTTCATCCAAATTACAACCGCTCGGCCCCCGACGATCGCCAGATTTTTCCGTGGGATGTTGCACTCTTGAGGTTCGTGTATCCTCCACAAACCACGCCTAACCAATCGATGCCGCCAAGCGAGCGCCAAGACGACTCCTGGCAGATAGCCAACGGGACCCGCCACATTGAGAAGGGCGACCCCGTTATTTTTTTCGGCGTGCATGGTGCAAAAACCGTGCGGGGCTACAACCGAGCGAGTGCGCAACATTGGGATACGAATGTCGAGGTAATATACAAAACAGGCGAAAAGGCGACGGGGCATGCAGTATGGGGACCCGGAACTTCGGGAGGACCCATCATCACGGGAAGCGCAAATCCGAAGATTGTGGGCGTGGCGTCGTATTATGGACACTACGACGAGCATAGACTCGCTGGATTCGTGGACCTGACCCGCAAAGAGATTCAGTCCTTCCTCAGATCCCCGACCTTCGAGCCGCTTGGCGCTTCAAATCACGAGCGGCCTAACGCTCCGGATTTCCGTCGCTCACGTAGGAGAATACCGAAGAACTGAGTCTGGATAGGATACACCTATATTGCATGCGTAATAGCGGCGAACGCATTTCTGAGGTTCCCCCGGTTTAGCGGAGACCCAACGTAGCGCGATGCTGCGCGGGGGTGTCCGACGGCGAAGAGGAAAAGTTCAACAAAAACGAAGCGACCACGACGAGGCGCAAGGTGGTAGCGGCGCTATGGCGTGCGTTTGTCGTAAACCCCCGCGGCCGGCAAGGGGCGTCAGAGCGCCAGCGCCCCCTCCAGCACGCCTCGCTCGGCCTGAACGCCCGCTTTCCTCCCATGCTCGACGTTCGAAGTAGCGAAACTACTCCTTCACGTCTGCGCGTGCGGGGCGCTGAGCATTCACACCCATCGAGACGCGCTCCAGCGGGCCTATGTCGGCCCAAACAGCTGCTTTCCTCCCATGCTCGACGTTCGAAGTAGCGAAACTACTCCTTCACGTCTGCGCGTGCGGGGCGCTG
>JBCCEA010000036.1:0-34794 GCA_039030515.1 Myxococcota bacterium
AGTACGTTGAGCTTTGAGCATGGGAGGCAAGCGGCTGTTTGGGCCGACTCAGCGACCACCCCCCAGCGGGTCTAGGTTGGTTCAAACAGCCAGCGCCCCCGAGGCAACGAGGAGGAGGGTACGAGTGGGTACCTGACGACGAGGCGCGAGGCGGCAAGCGGCTGTTTGGGCCGACATAGGCCCGCTGAAGTGTTACAGACTAGAGAGCACGGTCCGCTTAACCGCCTCATATTCGAACGGCAGTTCGATAGGCCGGTTGGGATGTTCGCTCGTCACCCTCGGTATGGCGCTGTCGTGGTAGCGGACTTTGAACTGAGTAAACTTAAGTCCGCTGGCGGTTGAGACGACGACGACTCTGTCTTTCGCTTGAATTTCACGTTTGTGGATCAGTTTTTCGAGCGCTGCCAAGGCCACTCCCGTGTGGGGGCACGCGTAGGCACCGGAGCGATCGGCTTTCGCAGCCGCTTCGGCAAGTTCAGATTCGGAGGCTTGCTCGACCACCCCGTTGAATCGCTTCAGCGTGCGAATCGCTCGAAGTAGGCTTACCGGATTGCCGATCCGAATAGCGCTTGCCTCTGTTTCAGCTGCCGTGATGGGCTCAAAAGAATCCCAGCCGTTGACGAAGGCTCGGTACAGTGGGTTCGCAGCCTCAGCTTGCGCCAAACATATTCGCGGCCGACGGGTGATGATGCCGAGCTCGAAGAGCAGGTCAAAGCCAGCACCAAGTGCGGAGACGTTGCCTAAGTTGCCCCCCGGGATGATGACCCAGTCCGGCACCTGCCACTCAAACTGCTGCACCATTTCGATCGCGACCGTCTTCTGTCCCTCAAGGCGCAAGGAATTCATGGAGTTGGCTAGATATACGCCTGGTTCGTTTGCGAGTTGCTGGACTACGCTCATGCAGCCGTCGAAATCTGTATCAAGCGCGATTACTTGAGCGCCGTTGGCCAAGGGCTGAACCAGTTGGGCTGTGGTCACCTTTCCACTCGGAAGCAGCACGACCGATTTGATTCCCGCGGCAGCACAATAGGCAGCCAGCGCTGCGCTCGTATCGCCGGTCGATGCGCAGGCGATCGCGCGAATCGGCTGCCCGTCTTTGATCATCTGATTGACCACACTGACCAGCACCGTCATGCCGAGGTCCTTGAATGAGCCCGTGTGGCTGTTGCCGCACATTTTGATCCAGGTGTCCGGCACACCGATTTCGCGCCCGTACCGCTCTGCCCAAAAAAGGTTGCTTCCGCCTTCCGCCATGGAAACGACATTTTCGTCTCGTAAAATCGGCGCGACCCATTCTTTCTTTCCCCAAACGCCACTCCCATAGGGCCATCGGGTAGTCATCCAGCGCTCTTCGAGAGTTCGCATCCATACGTCTGGGCTTCGGTCTCGAAGTGCCTCGATGTCGTGGTGAACCTCGAGGAGTGAACCGCAGTGGGGACATTTGTAGATCACCTGGGTAAGGGGATATTCACCAGGACAACCGGCGACACATCGAAAGCTTGCTGAGTACGGCATGATCCGGCGAAGTATAGACGTTCTGGCAGTAGAGGCACGTGCACGGCTTTCGCAGCCAGACATCGTTTCACTATTCGTTCGCCGCTCTTCCGATTGACGAGCACATCGCCTCACAAAGTACCATGGTACGGCTATGCGTTTGCTGCTTCGTTCCATTCGCGCGTTTTCGATATTTGGAGTGATCTTTGTCAGCTACATGGTGCAGCTCGGTCTGACCCGTACCTTTCGCCGCTATGAACGGGATGCTGAGACCGGTAGGGAGCGAGTGTGTGACCCACCTTTTTTGATCCGCAGGCGTGAACGTATCGATCAGCGAAATGCCAAGCGACTACTCAGAGGCATCCTTCGTCTTCGGGGCGTCTACATCAAGATGGGGCAGGTTTTATCGATCATGGGCGGTTTTCTCCCGCGCGTGTACGCCAAGGAGCTGGAGGTCTTGCAGGACGAAGTTCCGCCGATGCCGTTTTCAAAGATCGCGGCGACCTTCATCGAAAGCGTAGGACGACGTCCCGAAGACTGTTTTCGTTCCCTTGACTCCGAGCCGCTGGCAGCAGCTTCCCTCGGGCAGGTTCACACGGCTTGCCTTCACGACGGAACGAAGGTTGCGGTGAAAATCCTCTACCCCGGAATCCGCGGAGTGATTCGGACCGATATGCGTTTGGTGCGCCTTTCACTACGCGCGTACCAGGCTTTTGTTCCCGTTCGAAACCTCGATTCGGTTCACGCGTCGCTCGTCGATCTCCTGCGCCGAGAAACCGACTACGTTCATGAAGCGGCCTGCATGAAGCGTATGGCAGCCAACTTCGAAGATGAAGACGATGTCCTCATTCCCGAAGTCGTCGAAGAGCTGAGCACGTCCGAAGTCCTCACGATGACCTTCATGGAAGGCATCAAGATCACGCGATTTGATGAGCTTGCCGCGGCCGGGGTTGATCGAAGTGTAGTTGCGCGCAGGTTGACAGAATGCTTCTACAAGCAGCTTTTCCTACATCGCTTTTTTCATGCAGATCCTCATCCGGGTAATTTTTTGATCGATCCCGGCAGTGACCCTGCTTCGGCTCCGCGGATTGTCATCCTTGATTTTGGAGCGATCAGTGAGGTGGGGCCGAACATGATCGAGGGCTCTATCGAGATCCTCAGTGGATTCTTCGAGCAAAACGATGCCCTCGTGCTCGACGGTATCGAACGTATCGGATTTGTCGCTGAGGATGGCAATCGAGATTTGTTGCGCCAGACGGTGAAGGCCTACTTTCAGAAACTTCTCAAGCTTGAAGAAAGAACCGTAGGCGCACTGATGCGTGCCAGCCGTCGCGAGCTCGAAGAACTGCGCGATCCAGAAGTGGAGCGACGTCAGCTGCGGGAGTTGATGCGGTCGATCCACTATCCAGAAGGCTGGTTTTATGTGGAGCGGGCGGCTGTGTTGATGTTTTGGCTTTGCGGCCAAATCGATCCCGAATTGGATACGATGAAGGTTGGGTTTCCCTACATTATGCCCTTGGTTGCGGCGCATACAGCGAATCGAGCGCGTGCCTCAGCGTTTGTTGCAGATTCCCAGGTGTAGAGACGATTCAACTGAGGCAACTGACTTGTCGGCTGTCGGCCCCGGGGTTAATCTGCCCCGTGGCTGGCGCTTATGTTCTTGGGGTGGATCCCGGCTTGAGCCGTATCGGTTTGGCTATTTCAGATGAGGAGTGGCTCTGGGCCTTCCCGCTTGAAACGGTGAAAAACGAGGGCGAACAGAAAGTGTTGATCCGCATCGCGCAGTTGATCTCCACCCACCAGGTCGGGCGCATCGTGGTCGGCTTCCCTCTCCGGCTCGACGGTAAAGAAGGGCCTGAGGCCCGTCGAGCGAGGCGATTTCGGAATTGTTTGGCCGAGGCGAGCGCGCTGCCCGTCGAGCTGTGGGACGAACGTCTCACTACGGTGGCCGCCGAGCGCTGCATGAGAGACTCAGGTGTAAACTCAAAAAAACAACGTGCGCGTGTCGATCAAGCAGCTGCATCGATCCTGCTCCAAAGCTACCTCGACGCGAAGCGATCGCATGAGTCGCCGAAGCTTCAGGCCTAGCCGCTCCACATCCAGATCGGGTCGCGGGAGGTCTGGGTCAGCCCGTCGGACGTCGGGGTCCATCAAAGGCGCCTTGGGGCCTGGAACGAAACGCGTTCGTTTCGCCGCATTGTGGGTGGCGCTGTTCGGCTTGGGTTGCGCCGCTTGGCTTGTCGTCGTCTATCCCCGCACTTCGGGAGCTCCTGCGCCTGGCAGTGCGCGGATCGAGCTGTCCTCGGAGTCCGATGTCGGTCGACTCGCCGCTCGACTTGCAGAGGAAGGGGTGATCGAGAGACCTTGGCTCTTTGCCGCCTATTTGCGTCTGATAGGCGCGGACAAGCGTTTGCGGAGTGGTGTCATCCGTCTGCGACGTGGGCTTGCTCCGGAGGAAGTGGCTCGCTCCGTCGCGATGGGCTTCGGTCCTGCGCAGCTTCGAGTGACGATTCCAGAGGGCTATACTCGTTTTGACGTTGCCGCTCGTTTTCAGGAACTCGGGCTCGCCGACGCTCGGGAGTTTCTACAGGCGACCGAGGATCGCAGTCTCCTTCAGAGCATGGGCATCCCGGGAGAGTCTGCGGAGGGGTACCTGTTTCCAGATACCTACGATATTCGAGAGTCGACTTCCGTGAGAGGGATCGTTCGCCGGCTCTCGGCGCGAGGTAAGACGCAACTGAAGCGATCTCTGCAGGAATCACCCGCGGGTTTCACGCAACTTCAGGCGGACCTGGGCTGGTCGGCACATGAGGTGCTCGTGCTCGCTTCTATCGTAGAAAAGGAGGCGGCTTTCGCTTCGGAACGACCCATGATCGCGGGCGTCTTCTTGAATCGGCTTCGGTCTCGTACGTTTCTACCCTCGCGAAGACTCCAGGCAGATCCCACGGTGTCGTACGGGTGTTTGGTCGCTCCTGACGCTGCGCGTTCGTGCGAGGGTTTTGATGGTGCGATCACCCGCTCCATGCTGGCTGATGCGAGTAACCCCTACAACACCTACCGTCACTCTGGATTGCCGCCCGGACCCATCTCGAATCCCGGCAGAGCGGCGATCGATGCCGTGCTGAATCCAGCGGCGCATCGCTTTTTTTACTTCGTTGTGGAGGGCGGAGGCCGTCATCATTTCAGTCGAACTCTCGAAGCGCATGATCAGGCGGTTCAAAGATATCGTGCGACCGTCCGATGAATCCTGACTTATGGCCGCCCTCCGATTCGGTCGGTTGCGATGGCGTGAAGATGCTTGCTGTGGGAGCCTGCCGGACCTGAAGGGGTTTGGATAGCGAGGCAATCCTGATCCCGCAGCTTTACGGAGACGCCTGCCTTTGACGGACTCAAAATCAGAACACGTTGTGTGGCACGTAGGAGAAGTCGACGCGCCCATGCGACGCAAAAACCTAGGTCACGGTGGTTGCGTGGTCTGGTTGACGGGGCTTAGCGGGTCGGGCAAGAGCACGATTGCGCACCGAATCGAACGTATCTTGATAGGGCGTCAGGTGTTTGCCTACGTGCTCGATGGAGACAACCTGCGACACGGGCTCTGTCGCGACCTCGACTTCTCTGCTGCCGGGCGAAACGAAAATATCCGGCGCATCGGCGAAGTGGCCAAGTTGTTCGGTGATGCAGGGGCGGTGGTGATGACGGCATTCATTTCACCGTACCGGGCAGATCGACACGCGGTGCGCGAGGCAGTTCTGGCGCCGTTCGTCGAGGTCTTCGTCGATACGCCCCTCGAGGTTTGTGAGGCCCGCGATCCCAAGGGACTCTACGCGCGTGCGCGCGCCGGGGAGATAAGCCAGTTCACGGGTATCTCCGCTCCCTATGAGCCACCGGAACAGGCCGAGGTGCACCTTGAGATGCATGACGAACAGGTAGACGCTGCCGCGATGCAGGTGATCGGTTATCTCGAAACCCGCGGAATCCTGATACCGTAGACCGGACGACAGAGCGCTTGCTGATCCCAACGACATAGCACTTGCTGATCCCAACGACAGGGCACTCCTGCCTTCTAGTTGCAGGGCGGGCGGCAATCGTCGTCCGCCGGATGCCTGCGGTAGCATGCGCGTCTGAGCCGCGCCGTTCTTTGGCGCCACACCGTTCTTTGGAGCTGTACTGGTCTTTCGAGTGGTGCTCGCTTTGCCTCTTGGCTCACTTGTGCAGGCCGGGCACGCGCACCTCCAATGCAAGACCGGTGGGCTCTACGCGGATGGACGCGACCTCGAGAACGTCGATGATCGCGGCAACGGCGCCTTTTCCCATGATTTCCCGTACTGCAGGCACGGTCCGCAGATCGACCCGAATCGTCCCTGGTTCGCCCCGTTCAGTAATCGCGCCGTGAACTTCGGCAGAAGGTTCACCGAGCACCATCGCCCAGAGCGCATGGGCGATCGCTCCAGAGATGGCGGAAACCAAGTTGCCGATGCGGCGCCGCTTCGCGAGTTCGGGCGGCGAAACCTGAAAATGGATCTCCTTTGCACCGTGGGGGGCAAAGGAGACGCGGGTAGGAAAGAGAGAGAAACGTAGCTCTTCGTCGTCTTCAAATCGCACGTCCAGCATCAACCTTCCTTCCTGGGTCATGATCGAAGCGGAGTGCACCTCGGGGGCACGGACCACCGCGGAGCCAAGGATTTCGCTGCGCACAGGGATCTGTTGCTTCGTCAACACCTCAAGACCATCGCGCAACACACGCCCGAGATTCGAGCGTGTCGCCTGCTGCACCGCGTGATCACAGGCCTGGCGTACCAAGCTCTTCCACAGGTCTCGCACGCTCATCGGACACTCGATGAAAGGGATGAAGACGCGATCGTCGACTCCGCTTTCGCTTGCGCCGCACCAACCCGGGCTTGGATTTGGGTGTAGCGAAGCCGCATCGAGACCGGGCTGAGGTTTCCGCGTAGCGATGCCTTAGCGAGCGCATCTCCGTCTTCCCCCATGCCGATCGAACGAATACGAGGTAGCTCTCGCACCCGGAGGCGACGATCAAGATACTCGTCAAGGCTCGCGATTCCGAGCGCAAGTGCCGGTCCGAAGGTGAGATCCGGCTTTGGGCGATATCCTCTGGCGTAGGCCACCGGAAGGCCAGATCGGCTTAAGATACGAGGCCAAAGGCGCACAAGACCCAGGTGTCCGCTGTACACAATGCGTCCAAGTTTCTGATAGCGGAATCGTGCTCTGAGACTTAGGCCAGGTTCGATTGCGAGACACACAAGGGGCCGTGATTCGTTTTCAGCATCTTGCATGTTTGTTGCGCGGACAAAGGCTCCCTTTGGTTTTCCGCAAGGAGGACTAAGCCGGTCTTTGAGCGCTTTTTGGTGCTCCCTTTTCAGGCATCCATCCTCAAGACCGAACTCGACCGATTCCCGGTCTTTTTGGATGTGACCGTCTTCGCCGCCCACGCATTGCGAGGGTGTCTGAACCTTGTGCAAGAACGGGCTAAGGGGATGGTCCAGGAGCATGATGGCGCAGGATAGGGCTCGAGTGCGTTCCGGTCGAGCTGCCTGAAATCACCTCCTCACATCTTGATCTGCCTCCACTTGGCGATGTTCCAGTAGAGAAAACCGAGAAAAAGAAAGGCAAGCACGATGGTCAGGTGACCACTCAGCAGGTGAACGCGTCCGGTCAGAGTGCAATTCAAATGCAGTACGGCGTTCGTGGCGAGCGCAGCTCCGGTGGCCGCGACTATCGTTCGCTGCGCGTTGCCGAGGGAGGTCCGGGCGAGCAGTCGCCAGAATCCGAGAATCGGAAGGGTCAAAAAGATACCGGAGACAAAACAGTGCAGTGCAGACTGATCAAAGGCGGAATCGAGCGCATCGTGGCGATCGGCCTCTCCGCTGCTCAGGGCGAGGCCGATCGGCACGGCGAGCGCTAGAAGCCACATGCCCCACACCTCGGCCAACTTGGGAGGAGGTCGATGCAGGGGACGCATGCTCCACAAAGCGAACAGGGCTGAAGTTGTTAGAAGACAAACAAATCCGAGCATGCGGACTCCGGTGAGGGCGCTCCACCCAGCAAACTTGTCCGACCCGAACGCGACGAGGATCGGCAAACCGATCCCCAGGCCAAGCCTTTTCGAGGTAGAGCGGCTTCGAAGCCAGCCCCGAACACCCCGATCGCGCTGCAGTTTTGACTGCAGCTCTTCGTAGAGCGCATCGAGTTCGGTGGTTTCTGGATTTCCACTGTCTTTACCCGTCACCGATCGACTCCAGGTTGGGGTATGCTCGCGGCGCTCGAAAGGTTTCGCTCTTCTTGTTCCAGTAGAGTTTTTATTTTTTTGTAACCTCGATGCGCTCGAACTTTGACGGCGGTGACGCTGGCTCCGAGCACCTGGGCCACCTCTGCGAAAGGCAAATCATGGAACCAATGAAGCTCGATGACGCTGCGTTGGGCCTCTGGCAGGCGAGCTACTGCGTGGCGCAGTTGCCGAATTCGCTCCAGTCGTTCCGCGTCGTGGGGGTGCGCGATGGGGTCGCTCCGACCGTCCAACTCTAGAGGAGCTTCGGGCCTGCGTATTTTCTTTCGAACGTACTCGCGTTTCAGATTGAGGCATATCGTGTAGAGCCACGGCCTCAAGATCGCACCTTCTCGGAAGTCGTGCCGGGCGCGATGGAGGTGCAGAAAGGTTTGCTGTACCAACTCGCGGCAGTCTTCCTCGGCCCATATGTGCCTTCGAAGCAACCTGCTGAGTTTGAGGCTGTAGCGGTCGAAGAGGATTCGAAATGCCTGTTCCTCGCCTGCCTGGTAGGCCCGCATCAGTTCCTCATCAGTTTGGTCCCGCATGATCAACCCCGTCTTCGAGGCGGACTTTCTAATTTCCAAAACATTTGAACTAGGTTGTTCCGATATGCCACGGCTCGTCGGGCATCGTCTTTAGAAACGCGGGAATATCACACGCGAAGTCTTGAAGCGGCAAGGGCAGATGTTGGACCTGCAAAGGGAGTTTTTGATGTTCAGTTCCGAAGATCTCTCGCCGACCCCAATTGAGCAGCGGGTACTTCTCGAAGGAGCCGTTCGATCGAAAAGCCTGGCCAAATCCGGAGCGCGTAGGGCGCTGGGAATCGTCCACACGCCTCTTCAGATCGCGAGGTTTTTGATTCGTGAAGCCGACCGACGGGTTCAGTCCGAGTTTTCGCTGCCAAACGGCATAGCCTCCCGTGGTGTCGGACTGATCGATCCGGCCTGTGGTCCTGGAGTCTTCCTCGCCGCAGCGCTCGGGTGGGCGGGCCAGCGCAGCTCAACTCCTACGGCCGTCTTCGGTCTCGATGTCGATGCGGATGCGCTTCAGTCGGCACAGGATACCCTCGGTCCACCGCTGGCCCAGGCGGGGTGGCCGTACCGGTTCGATGTACGCAATACCCTCGATTGGGAGCCGGACTGGGCTGGGGCCGGAGTCGAGCAGGTCGCGATCGTAGGCAATCCTCCCTGGGCCGTCCGATCCCGCAGCCGGGGTGTGGTGCTTTCGGATACCTGGCTTGAGGACTTTCGGCGGGACGCGCAGGGAGACCGCCTTCGAGAAGCCAGGCTCGGTGTACTGTCAGATGACTATGTTCGCTTCCTCCGATGGGGTGCAGAGATGGTCCGCCGTGCCCCGTCGGGCGGCGTTCTGGCCATGGTCACGAACGGGAGCTATCTCGATGGGCCTGTGCACCGGGGCATGAGACGTTGCCTGTTGGAATGGTTCGATCGCGTGGATATCGTCGACCTTGGGGGCAACGCGCGGGTTGCCTCTGGGGCTGTTCGAGATGAGAACCTGTTCGGTGCATCTACGTCTGCAGCCTGTCTCATCGCTGTCCGGAGCGGGCGAGAGCGCCGTCATTCGCCTGGGCGCAGACCGTTATGGAGCTGCAACTATCGAAGTGTGCGCGGAAGCCGGTCCGCAAAGCTGCTCGCGTTGACAGAGTCGATGCCGGCGCGGCAGGACAGCATACTCGAGCCCACATCTCCACACTATTTGCTGGTTCCCGCAGGTACCTCTTTTCCAAAGGGCTGGATCGGTCTCGATGACGCGATCCCCTTTCACCGCGAAGGAGTTCAAACCAATCGAGACGGATTGGCTGTAGCCGACGACCTCGACCAGTTGCGCCGGCAGCTGACCGACTACGCTCATGCTGATTCTCGGGCTGGGGACGCAGCGATGGCGTTTCCCTCGACGCGACATTACGACGCGAATCGAGCCCGAATTGCGCTTCGGAAGTGTCTTGAGGCCGAAGAGTTGCCGGTACGGCGCATCGCTTATCGACCCCACATCAATCGGTGGTTTGTGACCGCGCCTTGGCTGTGCCATCGGCCCCGATCCAGCCTGCTTCAGGCGGTGGACCACTCGGAACTGGTATTGCTTACCGTGAGAAAGGATCGAGGAGACGCCCCGTGGAATCATTTTGGCTCGACCACCTTCGCACCGGACAATTGCTGGCTTTCTAGTCGCTCTTCCTGTCGAACGAGGGCCTTTCCGTCGCATTCACCGACGGGCGAGCCGAATTTATGCTTCGAAACGCTTTCCGCATGGTGGCCCTTAGGCAGCCCGCAGCCCGCGGCATTTCTTCACTACGCGCTCGCCATTTTGGCTACAGAATCCTACCGCAACGTCTTTGATGATGCGCTACGACGCTCCTATCCATGCCTGCCTCCTCCGACCAGCGCCGCCTGGTTTACCTCGGTGGCGGCGGTAGGCGCCCGTCTTCATGAAGCATTTTGCGCTGTTGCGACCTCAACCTCAGTTTTGAGCAAGCCCTCGGCCCTCAGGGTAGACGATCCCGAAACGTGGCGTATCGGACATCGGCACGTCACCACTGAGACTGACGGGTTCCGGGAGGTCTACACCGAGGTTCAGCGTATTGTCGGACTGGAATTCGATAGGATGCGAAAATTAGAATCCTGAGATTGACGGGGCTGTTCGCGAATGCCACGATTTTAGTGAGGGAGTTCTGCGCGCATCGTCCCAAATACCTCAAAACTATCGGAATCTTCCGATCCAATACCGCCCCATAAGTCGAATTGCAGTAGGTGGCATGGCGGAGATCTGGCGTGCCGAGGCGATCCTGCCAAACGGAACTTCGTCACCGGTCGCCATCAAGCGTGTTCTCCCCGAGCTTGCCTCCAAAAACCCGTTGTACCGCTCGATGTTCGAGGACGAGGCTCGGTTGGGAATGCTGCTGAGTCACCCCAACATCGTGCACGTTTTCGATGCAAAGGAGGTCGCAGGGACCTTTCTCATGCTGATGGAGCTGGTGGATGGTACATCCCTGAAGAGTCTCGTCGAAGAAGCTCAAGACAGAGGTGCGGTCATGCCTTTGCCGGCAACGCTTTATATCGCGAGACAGCTCGCTAGGGCGCTCGAATACGCCCACAATGCCCGCACGCATGAAGGGCAACCACTCGGAATCATTCATCGAGACGTGTCGCCTCACAACCTACTTCTCGGCAGCAATGGAGACGTCAAGCTGGCAGACTTTGGCTTGGCCGATGCGAGCGTCCACGAAGCCTCCACCGGAGAGCTCGTCGGAGGTAAGCTCGGCTACCTCGCCCCCGAGGTCGTGCAACAGCTGGATTCTGACGCCCGCATCGATCTTTTTGCGACGGGCATCATCCTCTGGGAGCTTTTGGCAGGCCGTCGCTTGTTCCAGCGCAAGACGGATGTCGAAACCTTGCGTGCGGTCGTTCGCTGTGAGGTGCCTGCGCTTACCCAATTCAACCCCAAGCTCCCCTCCGAAGTGGAGCGACTGATCGCCCGACTGCTCTTGCGGGATCGGGAGCAGCGTATCGGTAGCGCTGCCGAGCTCGAAGCTGAGCTTGGGTTGCTGATCGAAGCTTATGGCTCCGGCGTGGGTGCCTCGGATGTATCCCTCCTGGTGGGCCTGCATTTGGCTCGTTCAGCGTCCGACTCGAGAGAATACGAAGAGCCAGGACTTGAGATCGCGGCGGTTCTCGAGGAGATGAGCGTGTTTGCCCAGGCTGCCTCGAGCGATACGGACGGCGAAACTCCTCTTAATCCGGATGACTTTCAGCGGAGCGAATACGTCGAAGAGCTTCCAGACTACAGCGGCAGTGGGGTACATCGACGTCCTGATTGAGATAGAGCTTCCGCTTCGAGCGATACGCGTTCGACCTGGTCCTGCGGACTGGAACCTACTCGGCGAGAGCCGCATCGACCTCACAGGCGCAAAGACCCTGAGCTGTGAGGGAGTACAGTCGGGCGCTAATGCCATGAGGCGCGTTGCGAGATTCCTTGGCGATCGACTGTCGCATAGATTCGCGCAGCGGAACGTCTGTTGCCGAACACGCGACGAGCCGATCGCGGTGGGGAACCGCACAGACCACCTGGTCTCCAAGCTCGGCCGCCAGAACCTCGCGTAGACCGGGCAGTATCAGGCGGCTCGCATCGAGACCGTCTCGGGTGCTTGCGACCACCATCGCTCCATGGCTGGTGTCTACTCTACTAAATCTCGCCTTGCTGGAGCGCTTCGCCAGGTTGTTTGTCGCGACTTTGAAGAGGGCTGGGAACTCCATTCCCCAAGTTCGGCACGCTCTCTCGGTCACAAAACGTAGCCGATCGCCGTAGTCGATCACAAAGCCGAGGGTCAGGTCTCCAACCAAGTCGCAGAGCGCAAGCTCTCGGCCCGATGCGTCCAGCTTGTCTTGAAATGAACGTCCCACGAGCCGCGGGAGCAGACGATCTCGAATCTCTGCAAAGTCCTCTCGTGCTCGATCGGGATCTCGGACCCCGCTTAGCATTCGGACCATCTGACGGGCTGCCTTCTTGAGAGCGCTTGGATCGCCAGCGAGTCCCCGCAGTCTCCTCAGATCGACATCGACCCCGTCGTTGAGCGTGACTTCGAGGTCAAAGGTGTCCTCCACAGCGAGATCGTCTGATATTTCTTGCAAAGCAGATGCAAAAACAGAGACGATCGATGAAACTGGTCCGTTTCCAGCCGCTTCCGATTCTGCCTCTCGAACCGCAAGGGCCAGTGCGTCCCGCGGATTCTCTGCGTCGAGCGCCGAGCTCATCGCCTCAAACGGATCGAAGACTCCAAAGCGACTGAGCCGGACGCGATGACTTCCTGAACGTGCAAAGTGGGAAGCGGACTCGAAGTGATCCAGCAAAAGCACCGCGAGCAAAGAGCCGGCTCCTTCAACAAACGCCCGATCTTCTTCCTCAGCACCGCTTGAAGAGGCTCGGTAGCGACCGAGCGTACGGCCAAGCCAAAGAACGCCCGTCTTGCCGCGCGGCCACGGATCTTCTGGCGGCATTGCTGCAATAAACTTCAGCGCTGCCTCGACAAAGGGACCGCCGCGAGCGGCAAGATGTTCAATCCAAAGGGTCATCGTCGGCTCCTATGAAGATCCATCGCGTCGATGATTTCGAATCTTCGAGGTCAGTTCAATGCTTTTCCTGACACTCGATCGACACTTCGTTCTCGCTCTATCGCGCGCCGACGCAGGTAGGAAGACGTGCTAGGCCGAGCGTCTATGGCAAAAGCTAGAAAGAAGTCGAAGCAAAAGACGGCACCGAGCGCGGTAGAGCGGTCGGGCTCCAAGCAGCATGCCCGCACTGAGTCGCCGAGGAGTGCTGCAGAAACCCATTCGGGCGTCGAGACGGATGCTCGCATGGAGGCCCGAGCGAAGCCGGAACCGGGAGCAGCGTCCAAAGCTCAGTCGCAATCGCCGAATGACAGAAGGGTGGGTTTGGCGGTCGACCCCAATCTTCCCCGGCCGGATGGTCCACGGGTTTCCGAGCACGGTGGGTTGTATTTTGTCGGTACGATCTTTGCGCTCATCGTTCTTGCCATCATCGCCCAGGTCGCCACGCAAAACTGAATTGACCGATCTTCGAATCGATGACTTGAAAGAGAGACTCAGCCCTGGTCCACTCGGACTGTATGGGTGAACTCTCTGAGACGCTTGACCAGTTGGCGCAGGTTTTCGATCGTCTGCCTTTTGTCGGTCGCGTTAAAAAAGACGTCGATCAGTTGAGAAGATTGCTTCACGCCCGTCGCCCCTGTCGCGTGGTGGCCGCGGGTCCAGCTGCTGATCGGATCGCGGCGAAGCTCTGCGGAGCCTGCGCCACGCTCTACTCTGTGCGGGATACCGTGACCGCAGGCGATCGCGGCGCGGCCGACAGTGATCAGGACCGGCGAAACTCCATGGGTCAGCACACCCAGGTTGGGATCGATGCGGGTACTGAAGAGCCGTCTTGGGAGAAGAAGACATGTGGAGCGGGTCGGGTTGATTGGCTTAGGATATGGCCCCGTTCCGGGAGAGATGCGCTCGTTCGGGCGGTGTCGGTCGCTCCGCCCGATTTGGTGGTTTGGTCAGGGACAAGGGATGAGTTTGCCGCATCCGCGGACGCACTGTACGGGCAGCTAGATTGTTTTTCGGAGGGTCGGTCTGGCCGCCTTTTGGTCTGCGTGGTGCTGCTCGAAGGACCGAGCGCCGCGTCGTCCGTTCCGCGGCGAGAGTTTCCCGAAATTGAGCGTTTCCTAAAGCATGCCGCCTTTGAAAGGCATGAGGATGCAGGGCGGGTTTTTTGGCTAGAGCACGGAGAGCCTGGACTGACCAGCGGCGCGAGCGATTGGGCCGCCGTCGCCGACTGGATCGTAGACGCACTGCCGACCGAAGCCAAAGTGGAGGCAGCGCGTCTATTCACCGAGGCCCGGCAGGCGCGCCGCCGCGTCGCAGGCCAGCTCATCCATGCCTGTTCAACTTTGGCGGTAACCGTTGCCCTGACTCCGATACCCCTCAGTGATGTGGCGGTTCTCGCGCCCCTGCAGGTCACCATGATCAGCGCGCTTGCCCATCTTTCGGGACGTGAGGTAGGGATGAAGACTGCCAAAGAATGGATGGGTAGGCTTGGTTTCGTGGGCGGGGCTGGTTTTGGATTTCGTTTTACCGCGCAGCAGTTGGTCAAGTTCGTTCCAGGAGCGGGAAGCTTGATTTCGGCAGGAGTAGCAGGAGCAGGGACGGTGGCTCTCGGTCGCGCGGCGATGCGATGCTTCAAACTTTGAACGCAAACCCAGCACGGATGTTCGCTGGGCCCGTTAGCCGTTCACTCCAGTGTTCATTCGATGACGCCACCGGTGGTCTTAAGGTACGCAAGGAGCGCTTCTAACTCTTCTGCGTCGATCCGATTGGGACCGAAGCCGGGCATTCTGTCTTCACCGAGTCGAACCTGTCGGCGCATCGCGGCGGCCGACCATTCAGCGTTATCGACTGCCGGTCCGACTCCAGATCCGCCTCCCGGGTGACAGCCTTCGCAAAACTGGCTCCATACGGCTTCACCGGTAGCGATATCTACGGATGCGATCGGTCCGGCGAACACATCTGCCTCATGCCCGCGTTCGCCCCTTCCACCTGTGACCTCCGCGCCCTTGTGGCCGCCGCCGCAGGCTGCCGTAGTGACCAGGAACGCAGCCGCGGTGATCGTGCAGAGCCATTTTGAGAAGTTGAACATCGTTGATTCCCATCTAGCATCATCTGGCTACCCGCTGTGTGGTCGAGCAGGCCATCGCTTGGTTGCGCACGTCACGCCCTCAATACCAACGTACCAACTGAGGCCATTTTACCGATTGAGGACGACGCAGACTATGCCTGCCTCGGACTGTTCGAGGGGGTACGACGAAGCTGCACGAGCTGTTCTGACTGCATCCTGTTTGCTTCCGTGGTGTCGGAGAGGTCGCTATGGCATTTGGCCCGCACGCCGGGGTCAGAACGCATCGCTTTGCGCGTCTTACTCGCGAGATCATGAATCACTTCTGATGGCAGATATCCGCGCTGCTCCAAGAGCTCTTGCTGCTCTGGGGTCAGTGCTGGGCTTTTCACTATGCGGTCGCGTGTGAATCCTGCCGCCTTCCCAGAGGCAAACTCCTGAATCTCCTTGCTGATGCGAACAGAGCACCAATCGTGGCCGCACATTGCGCAAAAGTCCGTATCGACGTCGAGATCCTCGTCATGCAGTGCTCGGGCGGTGTCCGTATCAAACGCGAGCTCAAAATGCTTTTCCCAGTTGAGTGCAGCACGGGCCTTCGTGAGATTATCATCCCAGTCTCGCGTTCCGGGGATGCCCAAGGCCACATCCGCCGCATGCGCTGCGATCTTGTAGGCGACGCAGCCCTGCTTTACGTCGTCTTTTTTTGGCAGTCCCAAATGCTCTTTTGGAGTCACGTAGCAAAGCATGCTGGCTCCATGAAACCCGGCCGCGGTCGCTCCGATGCTGCTCGTGATGTGATCGTAGCCAGGAAACACATCCGTCACTAGGGGCCCAAGCACATAAAAGGGTGCGCCGTGACAGAGCGTGCGCTGAAGTTTCATGTTGTATTCAATTTGATCGAAAGGAACGTGTCCCGGCCCCTCTACCATCACCTGGCAGCCTTTTCGCCAGGCTCGCTCGGTCAATCGGGCGAGTGTGTGCAGCTCGGCCAGCTGGGCTTCATCGGTGGCGTCGGCGAGGCCGCCGGGGCGCAGACCGTCACCGAGCGAAAAGCTCACGTCAAACTCCCGCATCACATCACAAATCGCCTCGAATTCGGTGTACATCAGGTTTTCGGCGTTGTGCGTCAGCATCCATTTGGCGAGCAGTGAGCCTCCTCGAGAGACGATACCGATCAGTCGGTCGCGTACAAGCGAGAGGTGTTCTCGCAATACTCCTGCGTGAATCGTAAAGTAGTCGACGCCTTGAGACGCCTGATGATGCAGGGTTTCGAGGACAACCTCTCGGTTCAGATCTTCGAGCTTTCGATCGAGGATCATCGAGTAGATCGGAACGGTGCCGATGGGCACTTTGGAGGCTTTCAGAATCGCCAGTCGACAAGAGTCCAGATCCCCTCCCGTAGACAGATCCATCACGGTATCCGCTCCCCATCGCTCCGACCATTTCAGCTTTTCGACTTCCTCTTCGGTTCCGGAAGAAATCGGGGAGGCGCCCATGTTGGCGTTTACCTTGGTCTTGGCTGCACGTCCGATGACCATAGGTTCGAGCTGATAGCCTAGGTGAATACGGTTTGCGGGTAGGATCATGCGACCAGCCGCGATTTCGACGCGAATCGCCTCGGCAGTGAGATGAGGTTCTCGGAGCGCTGCGCGTTTCATCTCGCCCGTTACGATGCCTAGACGTGCGTGCTCCAGTTGCGTTAAGGGCTGAAAACCGGCCGGCGGCAGCCAGCGACCCGATTCGTTGGTCCAGTCTTCAGGCATGAAGTCCCAAGCGGTCTTGGTGCTGACCGGAGGCATGCCCGGCGTGTCCGGAGAAGAGTAGGCACGGGGCCCACCCACATCTGAGGCATGTGCGAACGACCCCGGAGAGGTGCTCTCGGTGTTGCTGGAGGGATTGTCGGCCCCGCGGGTCGGGAGTGAGTGAGGACTTTTTGGCATCGCGGCTCTCCTTTTAACTCTGCGTCTTCGAGGAGGATGCGACAGCGACGTCGCTTCCCTCCGCCGGTACGAACCGGATCAGGTTTTGCGGGTGCTTCTCAGCTGCGGTCGGCAGCGCCCCGAGCGAGTAGCGAATCTAGCGCTACCATCGGCTTTCGGCTACACATTCGCGGCGATGGCCGAACGATATACCCCCAGCGAGATCGAACCCAAGTGGCAAGCGTACTGGGAATCCGACAAAACGTTTCGGACCTCTGAGGATCCTCTTAAAGCCAAAAGGTACATCCTCGACATGTTCCCCTATCCCTCGGGTTCGGGTCTCCATGTGGGTCATCCTGAGGGCTACACCGCGACCGATATCATGTCGCGATACCTGCGCTCCACCGGGCATTCGGTACTCCATCCGATGGGCTGGGACGCGTTTGGTTTGCCTGCCGAACAGCATGCGATCCGCACCGGAACGCATCCGAGAACTACCACAGCAAAGAACATCGCCACGTTTCGACGTCAGCTGAAGATGCTCGGCTTTAGCTATGACTGGGAGCGGGAGATCGACACCACAGACCCGTCGTACGTGCGCTGGACACAGTGGATCTTTCTCAAGCTATTCGAACGTGGGCTCGCCTATCAAGAAGAGACTCCGGTGAACTGGTGCCCAGAGCTCGGTACGGTCCTCTCGAACGAAGAAGTGAAGGATGGCCTCAGCGAGCTTGGTGGTTTCCCCGTCGAGCGAGTTCCCCTGCGGCAGTGGATGTTGCGAATCACCGCCTATGCGGATGCGCTTTTGGACGACTTGAGTCGTGCTCAGTGGCCAGAGAGCACTCGGACCATGCAGCGCGAGTGGATCGGGCGTTCAGTCGGTGCCCAGATTCAGTTCGCCATCCCCAATCTAAATACCTCGATCGAAGTGTTTACGACCCGACCGGATACCCTTTTTGGCGCGACATTTATGGTGCTGGCCCCCGAGCATCCGCTGGTCTCCCGGGTGACCACCGAGCAGCACAGATCGCGGGTGGATACTTACGTCGCACAGGCCGCCCGCAAAAGTGAACTCGATCGTAAGAGCGCACGGGAAAAGACGGGAGTGTTCACCGGAGGCTACTGTCTCCATCCCCTAAGCGGTGCGGACGTACCCATTTGGATCGGAGACTACGTTCTTTGGGGCTACGGTACGGGCGCAGTGATGGCGGTCCCGGCGCATGATGCCCGCGATTACGAATTTGCACAGCGCTACGAACTTCCGATTCATCAGGTGGTGCGCCCCGGTGGAGCGACCGAGAACACGGAAGCACGGACTGATTTAGATGAGGCGTTTGTCGAACCCGGCGTCGTCTTCAACTCCGGCAAGTACGACGGCATGACGACAGAGGAATGCAAAGTCGCGATCGTCGCTGATTTGGAGGCTTCCGGGGGAGGGCGAAAGCGAGTCGAGTTCAAGCTTCGCGACTGGGTTTTTTCCCGTCAAAGGTATTGGGGAGAGCCGATTCCCATCTATTTTCCGGTTGAAACACAGGGCGATCCAAGAAAAGGCGACCCGCACACGATTCGCTACGACGACCCGGTTCCGGTACCGCTTGACGAGTTGCCGCTGAATCTTCCTGAGCTTGAAGACTTCAAGCCAGGCGAGGATCCTTCCGGTCCACTTGCAAGGGCGGTCGATTGGCGTTTCTTTCAACGAGACGGCAAGTGGTTTGCGCGCGAAACAAATACGATGCCTCAGTGGGCGGGTTCTTGCTGGTACTACCTCCGCTTTATGGACCCCCACAATGCGGCGCGACCATGGTCGGAAGAGGCGGCGCAACGCTGGTTGCCCGTCGACCTCTATGTCGGTGGCGCGGAACATGCCGTGCTGCACCTACTCTACGCGCGGTTCTGGCATAAGGTGCTGTTCGACGAAGGGTTGGTCTCTGTTCCAGAGCCTTTCGCAAGGCTTGTGCATCAGGGCATGATCCTCGGTGAAATTGAATACACGATCCATCTCGACGCATCGGGAAATCCGCTTTCGAAGGAAGCAAAAAAGGAAGATCGAGTATCTAGCCGGCGAGCGGATTCCTCAGAGGTTCGAAAGAACAAGAGTGGAGAATTCGTTCTGCTGAATGATCCTACGGTAGCGGTCGATGCGCGCGCCCACAAGATGAGCAAATCTCGGGGAAACGTCGTCAACCCCGATCTCATAGTCCAGAAGTACGGGGCGGACTCCATGCGAATCTACGAGATGTTTATGGGACCGCTGGAGGCAACTAAGCCTTGGAGCACCGCGTCCATCTCGGGGGTACGTCGTTTTTTGGACCGCTGCTGGGAACTTGCCTCCAGAGTCGATGCGGAGGCAGAGGCGACCGAAGAACTCAGGCGTTTGGAACACCGCACGATTAAAGCGGTGACCGAGCAGATAGATCAGTTGAAGTTCAATACCGCGGTGAGCCAGATGATGGTGTTTCGCGGTGAGCTTGCGAAGTGTGCCTCCGCTCCAGCAGCGCAGGTGCGGACCCTCTCACTTTTGCTGCACCCGTTTGCGCCGCATCTCGCCGAGGAGATGTGGGAGATGCTCGGTTACCCTCCCAGTATTCAGCATGTTCCCTGGCCAGAGTACGATCCGGATTTATGCGAAGACTCGGTGGTCGAGGTTCCAGTCCAAGTTAACGGCAAGGTTCGGGCAAAGCTCCAACTTCCCAAAGACGCGGATGAGGCCACCGCTCTGCAGGCGGCTCATGCACAGGCCAATGTTGCACTTCACCTGGAGGGCAAGAACATCCGCAAGGTGATCTGGGTCCCTGGTCGAATCTTGAATCTGATCGCCCGTAGCTAGATCGCAGGCGTCGCGTAGATTTGCATTTTAGGGTTTCGATCCTGCGGCCGACCCATCTCTCTCGAATCCGAATTGGCTCAAACCAAAACTCCGAGGCAACAATCCGGTATAGGGGTACGCATCTTGTCTCCGCAGCAGTTCACTTCGGTTTGCGGTGGGTACGGCGGGGAGCGGATCAACTTCCCACTCGGAATGAAAGATTTGCCTGATCAATTTTTCGGCGCGTTTTGCGTGAGGAGAAAATCCCCATATGGCCTCTTGAGAAACATCATCCAGATCGGAGAAATAACGCCATATGAAAAGTCCTGTAAACCAAGGCTCAGAGAGGAACGCCCCCAGCGTCGCCGCGAAACTCCGCTCTTGCTCTCGCTCGTCGTACATCACGTCGTCCATCGCCTCAGGCCACACCCAAGGACGAATCGCGGCGTTTGCAACCGAAGTGTATCCAAGCTCGGTGAAGACCACCGGCATGCGAAGTGTTTCGGCGTGCCGGCGTAGTTCGTCTGCATTGCGTCTGGCCTGCATCAGGTACTCCTGATCGCTCCTTGCCGAGTATTGGCCTAAGGGGTGAAACGCGTTGACGCCGATGAGGTCGAGTTGGTCCCAGAACACAACGTTAGACACTTCATCCCAGTTTGCACTGTAGGTGAGAGCTCCGGAAAATACGCTGCGGACCTCTTGGATGAGCTCGAGCCAAAATGGGAACAATCGTCCCGACCAGCTGGTGCATTCGACGCCGATGGAGAGTGCGGTAGCGCCTGATCTCTCGGCAATGCGCGCCCAGCGCATCAACCATACACGGTAGCTTGCGAGGAATGCCGACCAGCGCTCGCTGGAACCGGGGTCGATCTGCCCCCGCCACTCGTAGCTCTCGACCCATAGATGAGGTACGAGAAGGACATCGAAACCTCGCGCTCGCGCCTGTGAGATCATGAGCTCCACGCCACGCTCGCTGTCGATCATTGGCGCCTCGAAGTCTGGCTGGATGCGTGTGCTGCGCAGATTCGAAATCCGGCCAAAGGGAGTGATTGAAACCCAGTTGACCCCGAGTCGAGCCAACTCCTCCAGCAGCTCCGCCGAGTAGCTGGTTCCGTAGCCACGCCCCGGATGCTGTGAGGATTCGATGGGGCCGATTGTAATACCTCGAATGCCCATCCGTCCGGATTCTTTCCATGCGGAAGCTCCAGGCGGCAGATGGTGCCAGGCCTGAGCGGGTGAAACGATGAGGATCAAGAAGAACGATATCCCCACCAGAAGGTTGCGCATGAGAGCACTATTCCTATTGTGGTAATCTCACTGGAGACGAGCTCCACTAGCGAAGCTTATTCTGGGGTTTCCCCGAACTCGTGCAGACGCATCCGTCCTACTGCGTGTTCCCCTTGTCCTCTGTCTCCTCGTGCTTTCGCGTCTTGGGGTTGCGGCTGCCGGAATCTCCCCCGCGTTTCAGCTCGGTGAGTACGAGTTTGGCGACGTCTCTCAGAGTGTCGAATACACCGACCCCGTCCACTGCGACCGCCTCGAACTCGGGAACGTTCGAGGGGTTGAGCATTTCGTGCAGCTCCTCTTTCGAAGCGATCGAAGGCATGTCGCGTTTGTTGTACTGGATGACATAGGGAAGCTTATCGAGACTGTAGCCCTGCTCGGCTAGGTTGGTGCGAAGGTTCTCCATCGACTCGAGATTTGCCTCCATTCGAGCGATCTGAGAATCCGCCACAAATACGACCCCGTCTACGCCTTTGAGTATCAGCTTGCGACTGGCGTCATAGAACACCTGCCCGGGAACCGTGTACAGGTGAAAGCGAGTCTTAAATCCTCGAATCTCCCCGAGCGCGAGAGGAAGAAAGTCAAAGAACAACGTTCTCTCGGTCTCGGTGGCGAGAGAGATCATCTTGCCTTTCGCTTCGGGATTGGTCTTATTGTAGATGTGCTGAAGGTTTGCGGTTTTGCCACACAACCCGGGTCCGTAATATACGATTTTACAGTTAATTTCGCGGGATAGATAATTGATGAACGACATCGGTCGCCTCCTCAGTCGTTGAACAGGTTGTCGATGTCGTCGTCCGTGATCTCCGCGAACGGTGTCTCGTGTGACGGATCGGATACTTTAGCCAACAGCGCCTCGAATATGCCGTTGAGTTTTTCGCTCGCTTTCTTCACTCGAAGCCGAACCAGCCCGAGGCTTGTTTTGCTATCGAATATGACGACGAGGATCACTCGATTTCCGACGAGCTGGATGTGGATGTTCGCGTGTTCGCCTTCGTGGAATTGAGTCGTAAACTCTTTTTCCGCTAGCAAATTCGCGATTCCGCCAGTGGCTGCGATATTGCCGGCCGTCAGTGACGCTAGCGAAGTGGTGTCAAGCTGCTCGGTTTCTCCGGACGCCGCGATGAGCTGACCATTTTTATCGATAATGAAGACAACTTGGGCGTTTGCCTCAGCAACCAGTCGATTGGTGATCGCCTGAATCTGGTTGAACTCCTCTTCATACATCACCATCTGCGGGTTCGCCATGAACTCCTCCGCGCTGAAACAACGCTCGTACCTATCAAACAGGTGCCCTTGGGTAAAGGACTACGAACATAGAAAAACCGGTATCGCACCATTGCACCCACCGATGTCGAATCTAAGCTTCCCCTCGATGTTTGCGATGGCAGCCCGCACCGTGGTCAACGGATTGCTTCTACTCTTGCTGCCTCTTTGGTGCCTTCGACGCATTGCGACCAGGTCAAGGGTGCCGTGGGTACTGCTCCGACTGCAACCCCGAATTGCGGAGTTCCCACCGTTGCGATCCCGATGGCTGCAGTGGATCGCCCGTGGCAGGCGCGGACAAGTTACGTCTCTACAGACGGTAAACCGTCTGATAGCGCATATTTCCAAAGATGAGCGTGCGCGGGGATTGACCCTGGTGATCCCGCAGCTTCAAGCGGGCTGGAGCACGCTTCAATCCTTGCGAGAGGCGATCGAAACTCTGCGATCCCACGCCAAGGAGGTGGTCGCGTACCTGCCCGAGGGTGGCGGGAATCGAGAGCTATTTGTGGCTTCAGCGGCAGACCGGGTCTTCTTGGGACCTCATGCGACGCTAGCGCCTCTCGGCCTGTCCATAGAGTCGCTCTACTTTGAAGAGTTCCTCAATCGTCTCGGCATCGAGGTTCAGACTGTCCGGCGTGGTGCGTACAAGACGGCGACGGAGGCGTTCCAGTCTAACCAGATGAGCGAACCTCAGCGCGAGCAGCTCATGGCGTACCTGCGCACCCTGGACGACAGTCTCGTCGATGCACTTTCAAAGGGCAGATCACTGGATGGCGCGCGTGTCCGCTCGTTACTGGAACAGGGTATGGTGGGAGCGGCTCAGGCACTGCAGCAGGGGCTTGTCGATGGCCTCTGTTACGAAGACGAGCTTCCTGCGATCGTTGCGAAGGCACGCGAAGACTATCGTGAGTTGTCTACGGAGGTTTCGCCGGCTGAGAGCGGATCGGATGACCCTTCGTACGCCAAAGCATTTCAAATTGCGGCCCGGTACCTTGCGCGCAAAGAGGCTCGGCCTTTTGTCCCCCTGAAGCCTCGCCCGTACCTGGCCTTGGTTCCAGTGATCGGCGCAATCCGCGCGAGCGAGGGCCGCTCCTACGGCCGGAGCAGCGTTTCACCGTCGCTCGGGAAAACGATACGCGCACTGAAGAAGGATCGGCGCGTCTGTGGCGTGATCCTTTGGATCGATTCTCCTGGGGGGTCTGCCCTTGCAAGTGATCGCATCTACCGAGAGATCGTGCGCTTACAGGAGCACAAGCCGGTCGTGGCCTACCTTGGGAACGTAGCAGCGAGTGGTGGATACTACGTGGCCGCGCCTGCCCAAGCGATCGTCGCGCAGCCATCTACCCTGACCGGATCGATCGGAGTCATCGGTGCCAAGGCAAACTTCAGACGTTTGCAGGAGCAGCTCGGTGTTCGGAGCGAGGTGCTCAAGACGTCTTCTCACGCAGACATGTTTCGCGTCACCCGCCCGCTTTCTGAGAATGAAACGCGCACCTGGGATGCAGAGGTTCAATCGCACTACGAGGCCTTCCTCGATATCGTGGCGAAGGGTCGGGGCCTTCCCAGGGACGAAGTCGATGCGTTGGCCCAGGGAAGGGTTTGGTCTGGCCGCGATGCGCTCAGTAGGGGACTCGTCGATCGCCTGGGTGGACTTGAAGTTGCCGCTGAAGAAGTCCGACGTCGCGTTCCAGGCTCTGAGCTTGCCGAAATCCGAATGCCGACCGCGTTGATGACCCGCTCCAGGCCTGCCGACTCGGGTTTCGTTCGCGCGTTGACGGATCCATCGATCGCAGAGTTGGTTCCCGTGCAGCTTTTGAATTGGATCGCGCTCTCCTCAGAGCAGCGGTCGGGAGCGCTGTACTACTTTGACGGAAACTGGGAAGTTTTCTGAGGATCCTCTAACCTGCGACAGAGCTCGGCGACGGCGTAGGGGATGCGTTTGCTTCCGAGTTTTTGCGTTTCGCCTTCGGCAATATGCTGTCGGGCGAACCGTGGAGGGGGGGTGCAGATGAGATCGCTCCATATCTGGGTCGTCGGTTTGACGATCTTTGGCAGCGTAGCTTGCGGGGGCCTGTCTCCGAAGCAAGTACGTCTTTCCGCCGAGCCAATGCCTCAGGGGGGCAACTTCCACGGAGTATATACCTCTCCGCAGTACGGGGAGATGCATCTATGCGTTTCGGGCGCCACGGTGGTGGGCTGGTTTCAAAAGCACGAACGGAGTGGGCGAATTCAGGGACAGATCGACGGCAACCTCATGAGATTTCAGTGGCGCGAGGAGCGTGAGCTGGTCGCGGGAAGGCCGACCACGACCCAAGGGCTAGGCTACTTCATGTACGAGATCGATGAAAATGGGGACCACTACGCGCTTGGAGAGTGGGGCCATGACAAGTCCAACACAGGCGGAGGGCCGTGGCGCAACGTTCGATGGCGAGGAAACCGAAGCCCTGATTGCGCTAGGGTAGGTTTTCGCTGAAGGGAGCGATCAAGACAGTGATCGAGGTGGGAATCTTGCGACCTTAAGCACGTTCGAGTCTACCGCGACCGGATCAACCGACATAGAATCTACCTCTGGGGCGCAGAATACGATGGCGCAATTCCTGCGGGAAGCCGCCTGGAGCCGAAAACAAAGCTCGGTCAGGCTTTCGTCACAATCCACGATAGAGCCTTCCGCAGCGTTGCCCGTTTCTGTGTCGTAGAGACATCCATCTAGTGCGACCCAGCGGCCTTGATAACTCGCGTCGGCGCAGATCTCGCTCCAGCTCAGTCGGGGCATATAGATAGGCTCCTCTTGCAAACCTTGAACTTCTGACATTCGAGATAGTGAAGCGTGCTCAGAGAACGTTCGGTGTGCGGAACTCGTCGCCCGTTGTGAAAAGTCGACGTCCGAAGCGAACACCAAACTTTGTGCAGCGCAGTCTCACAGCTGTGTTGTGCTCGCGCAAGTGAGCACCTTCTTTCTTTGACCGTTCTTGGATGCGTTTTGGTTGGAACTGGGTTCACGGACGACACCAGTCCCCGAAGTGTTGTCGTGATGCGCCCCCAGCGCCGACGGTGGAGATCGAACGAAACAGCCTTCGCGCCTCGGGGCAGCGACCTTGTTGGAGAAGAATGCCAATTTTGTTGGAGGCTTTTCTCGACAGGTTGTTTCGAAGTGAACGCACACTCGGATGCGATCGTCCTCCGGCTTGCTGCGCGGTCCGTAGGGATTGGATTGCGGCGTCGATGTCGTTCCGGCTGAGCGCTCCGTTGCCTCGAGAGAGCGCCGTCTGAAGTTTTGCCGCGTTGGGCCCCGATGCAGCGCCGACCGAACGTGTCTCTCTAGATCGCACTGGGCTTGGCCTAGATCGCACTGGGCTTGGCCTAGATCGCACTGCGCGTGGCGTTTGGGCATTCTGCCGGGTCCTTGGACTGGAACCGGAGGCAGTTTTTGACGCGCGGGCCTTGGAGCCCGCCGTGCCCGTCACCCGTATTTTCGGTGGTGGCTGTTCTTCGGATACATCGGCTGCCCGTGGCGCCGCCTCTAGCTGAGAGGGCTGCTCCTTGGGCGCTACTGAGTTGGAGGCAACCCGCTCTGATGAGGGACGAATGGGCTGCAGCGCGTCGATGGGAGGCGCGTTCCGAGCGTGGGGCGTGGTCATGGTCGGGAAATGCCGGCGGCTCAGGTAGTAGAGGCCTGCAGCTGCGACCGCTCCGAACGCAAAAATAAGGCCCACCACCACCGCTGCGAGCACGCTTCGCAAGCCACCGGACGTGAACATCGTGATCGGTCCTGCCGCTGCGAGCTCGTGACGCTTGGGCAAGCTTCGGGCAGTCGAGGGCTCCTGCATGGCGGCTGGATCGGATGCGGTCCTATTCGGCATCTCGGAACTCCCTTGGGATGTTTCAAGAGACGGACTGGATACCACCGATGCCGAGTGCATCTGAGAGATGCCGCTACCCGTGGTGATCGTCCAGGCGGATGCAGCATCGTGGATTCCGGTGAATTCCTGCATGAAATTCAGTACTTCGCTCTGTCTCTCTTCCCGGTTCTTTGACAGAGCTCGGTAGATCGCAGATCGTTTATGCATGGATAGTGCAGCGCCGCCCGAATGGTCCTCTAGTGGAGTGGGTGGGGCGGTGAGATGCTTGGTGGCCCATTCCCAAGGAGTGGCTGCTTCAAAGGGCAGGGTGCCGGTAACCATCTCGTAGGTCATCACCCCGAGTGAGTAGATATCCGAACGGGCGTCGAGTTCCTCCCCGTTGAACTGCTCCGGGCTCATGTACGGAGGCGTCCCGAGAATCATGCCCTGCTTGGTGAGTTTTGCTCTGGACTCGTGCTCTGCTTCGGACCTTTTCGCGATTCCAAAGTCCAGTACTTTGACAAAGTCTACTTGCCCTGCGCGCTCCGTCAGCAGCACGTTTTCGGGTTTGAGATCCCGGTGCACTACGCCGTGATGGTGTGCCTCATGAAGCGATCCACACACCTGAAGCAGAATTCGATCGCATCGAGAAACATCGATCGCTCCTCGCTCGAGGGTCTCTGCAAGGGATTCGCCCTTGATGTACTCCATAACGATAAAGAGCGTGTGGTCCTCTAGCTCCCCGAAATCGTGGAACTGAACGGTGTTCGGATGGCTAAGAGAGATCACCGTCTCGCATTCACGATGGAAGCGCGCCACGATCTGAGGGTCGTTGCCCAGTTCGGGGTGCAGAGTCTTGATCGCGACCTCTCGAGTTGCGGTCCCCATTTTTTGCTCGGCAAGATAGACCTTGCCCATCCCGCCTTCTCCCAGGGCTCGAACGACTCGATACCGCCCAAGCAAAATCTTGCCTGCAAGCGGATCGGACGGGTCGTCCACCTCCAGCTCGAGCATCGCTCCGCACTTTAAGCAGAACTTCGCCTCATGTGAATTCTCGTGACCGCAACGTGTGCATGATCGGGAAATCATCGGAACGCTTTCGCGGAGTCTACCTTCGACCTAGTGAAGGTCAAAGCTAGCTCCCGCCGAGCCTCTCGTTTGAAGTAGTCGACGATGGCTCATATCGTAAGACACTTGACGCGAAGTGGATTCCACTCGAGGATTCCTCGCTCAATGCGGCCTCTTTGGATCGTCGCGGGGATTGCGGCTCCCTTAGCGGCGGCGCTACTGCACTTCTCCGAGCTTGAATTGTGCGGCCTCAAGCGAATGATAGGGCTGCCTTGTCCTGGCTGCGGTCTGAGTCGAGGCACGGAGGCCCTGCTTCGCGGCGATCTAGTGACGATGTGGAATATGCATCCCCTGACGCCGATCGTGTTTTTGCTCTGCGGATGGTTTTGCCTTCAGCTTACGCTTTTTGGCTTTGGGATACCCAGTTCGAGATTCCCCAGTCTGAACCGTGTTCCAAACCATATGTGGGTCGCCTGGATCGTCCTGGTGCTCATGGTCTTTGCACTGCGTATGTGCGGTTTGCTCGGCGGCCATCCGGACTGGCCTCTGTCCGAATCCGGGGCGCAATTCTAAGACGAGATCTGCCCCCGGAGTTCAGGCAAAAGGAATCAAGCGTGTTCAAAAGCTGAGGTCGTCGGAGCCTGCAGAGCCCTGTTATCTTGCATGCGCAAGCGTTACAACGGCAGGTTGTCGTGTTTCCTAGGAATATTCACCAGGCGCTTGTTCTGAAGCATGTCGAGTGCACTGCAGACCCGCATGCGCGTGTGACGTGGATAAATGACCTCGTCTACAAATCCTAGCTCTGCCGCCTTGAAGGGATTGGCAAATTTCTCGCGATACTCGGCAACAAATTTCACCCTGGCCGCATTCGGGTCCTCGGCCTGTTGAATCTCGTTTCGATGGATGATGTTGACCGCACCGTCTGGGCCCATCACCGCGATCTCCGCCGTTGGAAACACGTAGCTGATATCTCCTCGTATGTGTTTGCTACTCATCACATCGTAGGCGCCACCGTAGGCCTTGCGCGTGATGACTGTAACTTTAGGTATCGTGGCTTCGCAAAAGGCATACAGTAACTTTGCGCCGTGGCGGATGATTCCACCAAACTCCTGGTCGGTTCCGGGTAGGAAACCTGGAACATCCACAAAGGTCACGATCGGGATGTTGAAGCAGTCGCAGAAACGCACGAAACGAGCTGCCTTCACCGACGCATCTATATCCAGGCATCCAGCAAGTACTTCTGGCTGATTGGCGACGATCCCAACCGAGCGGCCTGCAAATCGTGCAAAGCCGATCACGATGTTCTGAGCCAGCAAAGGCTGAATCTCAAAGAAGTCTCCGTCATCGACCACCTGCTCGATGACTTCCTTCATATTGTAGGGCTTCAGCGGATCTGCGGGGACCAAGGCCTTCAGTTCAGGCGTCTCTCGGTCTGACGGGTCTTCGCAAGCGCGAATCGGTACGTCCTCATGATTGTTGTTGGGTAAGAAGGTGAGGAGCTCCCGGATGGTTTCAATACAGTGCTGGTCGTCCTCACAGGCTAGATGGGCCACCCCGGACTGTCTGCTGTGGGTTTCTGCTCCGCCCAGCTCCTCCTTCGTCACCTCTTCATGGGTGACTGTCTTGATGACATCCGGGCCCGTGATGAACATGTAGCTGGATTTTTTGACCATCAGGATGAAATCGGTGATCGCAGGGCTGTAGACAGCTCCTCCAGCGCAGGGTCCCATAATCGCGCTGATTTGAGGCACAACGCCAGACGCAAGCGTGTTTCGCATGAAGATTCCTGCGTATCCAGCGAGAGACTGAACGCCCTCTTGAATGCGGGCTCCTCCGGAGTCGTTCAGACCGATGATGGGCGCCCCAACGCTTATCGCGAGATCCATAACCTTGCAGATCTTATTGGCGAATGCGCCGGAGAGAGAGCCGCCAAATACGGTAAAGTCTTGAGCGAATACGAATACTTGGCGCCCATCGATCTTGCCGTGACCGGTGACTACTCCGTCCCCCGGTATTTGCGACTCGTCCATGCCGAAATCGGTACACTGATGCACCACGAGCCGGTCCATTTCGACGAAGGTACCCGGGTCGAGCAGGAGATCGATTCGTTCTCTTGCTGTAAGCTTGCCGGCATCGTGTTGCCGCTTCACCCGCGCGGGTCCACCGGCAGATAACGCTTGCTGATTCAGCGATTCAAGATGTGTCACAGGGTCGACTTGTGGAGGCATGCTCTTCGACATGTCGCTGCATTATGCCGGCCGTGGTCACCGGTCAATGGCTCCTGATCGACAAAGACGATATTGCACCTTCGCTGAGGTCTTTGAAGTGCTTAAAGTGCGAAAGGTCCGGCGCGAAGACATAGAGACCGGCGATTTTATCGAACTACATGTTGACGACGACGTCAACAAAACGATCGAGCTGTGCTCGGCTGCGCTTTTCGGAAACCGCCATGAGCACATCCGCGTTCCATTCCGGTCGATAACGCCCAAGATCGATCCCGGCAAGAACACCTCTCCTGGCAGCCGCATCGATGAAGTCTGCGGCTGAGCCACGGGTGCTACGCAGTACGAATTCGTTGAAGGTGGGCGCACTGTATGGCTGCTCGAACAAGCCGGTTTCCAGTAGCTTCTGCCTCAGATAGTGCGCCCGACTCAGGCAGATGCGGCCCACCTCCTGGAATCCTTGTTTGCCGAGCATGCTCGTACGGATCGCGAGAGACAGGGCGATAAGGCCGTGGTTCGTACAAATGTTGGAAGTTGCACGCTCGCGGCGAATGTGCTGCTCTCGGGTAGAGAGTGTGAGGACGTATCCGCGCTCTCCATCTTGGTCTAAAGTTTCGCCGACGAGGCGGCCGGGCATTTGCCTCAGATGCGCATTGCGGCACGCAAACAAACCGACTCCTGGTCCACCGAGCTGCGGGGTCGTTGCGAGCGCCTGACCTTCACCCACGGTGATGTCCGCGTAGTTCCCGGGAGGGGTCAAGACCGACATCGCGTAGGGGTTTTGCGTTGCGGTGATAAGAAGTGCGCCATGGCTCTTGGCTATCGTAGCGATCGCCTCCAGATCTTCGACGCAGCCAAGGAAGTTTGGATAGCCGACCACCACGGCGGCCGTGCCGTCGTGAATCTGTGCGCGAAGCGCCTCGAGGTCGGTTTGTCCAGAATCAGCGATGGGCACTGTCGAGAGCTCGTCGGCGTTTGCGATTCCTGCGACGTAAGTTTGGGTCGTCGCGATGTAGTCTGGATGCAGTCCGCTACTGAGTATGCAGTGTCCGCGACGGGTCACCCGTCTCGCCATCATCACTGCTTCTGCGGTGGCGCTCGCACCGTCATACATCGATGCGTTGGCGACTTCGTTGCCAAAGAGTTCACATACAATGGTTTGGAACTCGTAGATCGCCTGCAGCGTTCCCTGAGCTACCTCAGGTTGATATGGCGTGTATGCGGTATAAAACTCGCTTCGGAGCAAGAGTTGATCGACGGCTGGCGGAATGTGGTGGTCGTACATCCCTCCACCTAAGAACGACATCATCGATGCCGCGTTGTTCTTCTCGGCAAGAGAACTCAGGTGCTCCATCAAGCTGGCTTCGTCGAGGGACGCTTCGAGCTTCAGGGGCCCTTCGAGTCTAGCGTTTTGGGGTATCGCGTCGAAAAGCGAGTCGACATCTTCGACCCCGATCGCGCGGAGCATGGAGGTGAGTTCGGCTTCAGTGTGGGGCAGGTACCGCATAGTCGCTCTTCCGAAGTTGAGGTATTTGGAGGTGGCTGGCGAGTGCCCGAATACGCGAGCGCATCCCGACCTCAGTATATGTAGTGCGATTTACCCCTCTAGAGAACCGACAAACTCCTCGTAGGCGCTGGCATCCATCAAGCGAGAAAGTTCATTGGGATCTGAAGGGCGTATCAGCATCATCCAGCCTTGTTCGTACGGCGCCTCGTTGACGAGTTCTGGACTTGACTCGAGGTCAGCGTTGATCTCGACTACTTCGCCACTGATCGGGCAAAAAAGTTCGCTGACGGCTTTTACAGATTCGATATCGCCAAATCGTTCATGGGACTGCACGTCGGAGCCCACCGGCGGTAGATCCACCAGGGTGACGTCGCCCAGCTGCTCGACGGCATGAGAGGTGATGCCAATGCGCACGAGTTCGCCCTCGAGTCGTGCCCACTCGTGTTCCCTTGTGTATTGGAGGTCGGCCGGAACATGCGCCATCTGATTTGCTCATTTCTGCCGCTTATAAAACGGCGTCTTCACCACCCTGGCTTCGACCACCTTATGCCGAATACCAATCTCAAAAGAGGTTCCGATCTTTGCCATGTGTTTCGGAACGTATCCCAACCCGATGCTCTTACCCAAGGTCGGGGAGGGGCATCCGCTGGTCACGGTACCGACCGGGTTTCCCTCTTCGTCCAAAATTGGATAGCCCTGACGACCTGTTCCGCGACCGATCATTTCGAACCCGACTAGCTTACGGGAGGTCGTTTCTTTCAGTGTTCGTAGCGCTTCGCGACCCAGAAACGGGCCACGGTCGAGCTTTACGGTCCAGCCGAGGCCAGCCTCAAAAGGATGGGTCGATTCGTCGATCTCGTTGCCGTAGAGTGACAAGCGCGCTTCAAGTCTCAGCGTATCGCGGGCTCCAAGGCCGATCGGCTCGATGCCCATATCTTGTCCGGACTCCAGTAGGTGATCCCAGAGCGTTTCAGCGTCGGCGCTGCTGCAGAACAGCTCGAAGCCGTCCTCTCCCGTGTATCCGGTGCGCGCTATGGTGCAGGGCATGTGCAGAATCGTTGTCTCTCGCACGTCGAAAGCGCGTAGCGCCTCTAGGTCAAGCGTACTGCTCTTGTCTAAAACCGTAGCTGCGAGAGGCCCCTGCAGGGCAAGGAGTGCTGTCTCTTGGCTTGCGTCTTTGTACGCGACGGGTGCGGTTTGACCTTTGAGTGCCTCCCGAAAGTGCCCGTCGATCTTTTCCCGGTTGGACGCGTTGCAGACGATGAGAAGCTCCTCGGAACCCGTCCGGTACACGATCAGATCGTCGAGAATGCATCCTTCGCTATTGCAGCAAAGCGTGTACAGGGCCCTACCGGGAGCTACCGACGCCAAGTCACCGGTCACGAGGTGGTCGACAAAACCCACTGCGCCTGAGCCACTTACTCTGAGCTCGCCCATGTGCGACACGTCAAATAGACCGACTCTGTTCCGGACGCATTGATGCTCAGCGACCACGCCTCGATATTGGATGGGCATCATCCAGCCGGCAAAGGGCGTCATACGTGCCTTCAGCGCTTGATGTTGCCCGTAAAGAGGGGTTTTCGCTGCGAGGTTCTCAGTACTCAAGGGCGCGGAACATAACGTCACTCATCCATGGTTTCAAGCTTGATCGATCGATTTGCCCTTCGGTTTGTGCCGGAGTGCGTCTGCGTTGCCTCGATCGGGCTGCGCCCCTTTGCGAGATTGGTGTGTCGATCAAGATCGTCGCAACTCGGTGAGCGAGGTGCCGATAGATGGTTGCACTAGATGGTTGCCTAGGAGTGATGGCTAATGGATGAACTTGTACTTTGTCGACGCGGGGAGCCCGTGCAGACCGTTTCTCTCAGTGAACAGATCGTGGAAGTAGGTAGAGGTGCACATTGCGACGTCGTCGTTCATGAACGAGGAGTGCCGGAAACTGCGTTTTGGCTCCGCCATCATCGAGGTCGAACCCTGCTTTACGACCAGCGCTCCGCCATGCAGCAACCCCCGGTATACTGGGGACTCGATGAACCGATCTTTCTCGGGGAAGAGCATAGCGTGCATCTCGAACGGAAGACCGAATCGAAGACCTCACCCTTGTCGGCAGCTGCGTTGCTGCCGGCACACGAGTCAGCCGAGACCGAGCGGTCGCTTGGTCTGCTGGTGGGGGTAGGTTCTGAGGCGCGATTGATCAAACTCCGAGAAGCTCCTTTGACGGTGGGAACACGTTCGGACTGCGACGTTCGGCTTTATGACGATACGGTGAGCGGTCGACACCTGCGCGTCGCACGCATGGCGGACGGAGACGGTGTGGTTTTGAGGGATCTCGGAAGCCGAAACGGAACTTGGGTCTCCGGGATTCGCGTCGTGCGGGCGCAAGTGGGAACCCATGCCCTCATTCGCGTGGGGCGAACCGATTTGCACGTGGTGGAACGTCGAAACGAATCGAGTGACGCAGACGCACGATCATGGATTGCGGTGTCCAACAAGATGCTGGCACTGAAAAGTGAAGTCTCCCGCATTGCTCCTCTTTCTTGGCCGGTGCTCATTCACGGAGAGAGCGGAGTAGGTAAAGAGCTGATCGCGCGAGCACTGCACGAGGAAAGCTCCCGGGCAAATGGACCCTTTGTCACAATGAATGCAGGCTCCTTTTCGTCCCATCTCATCGATAGCCAGCTTTTCGGGCACCAGCGGGGAGCCTTTACGGGTGCAAGCTCACTCCACCGAGGAGTGTTCGAGCAAGCCCACTGCGGAACTTTATTTCTCGACGAGATCGGAGAGCTGCCTCTCGAACATCAGGCGCGTTTGCTCCGGACTTTGGAGTCCGGTGAGATTCGTCGCGTGGGCGATGAGAACTCGATGCAGGTCGACGTGCGCCTTATCTGCGCGACCCATCGCAATATCCAAAACATGGTTGAAGAAGGCACCTTTCGGCGAGACCTCTATTACCGGCTCGCGCGACTTATCGTGAGCGTACCGCCCTTGCGGGAACGCGCGCAGGATATCGAACCGCTTGTCCGCTACTTTCTATCTCTGCTACCTGGCGAGTTGAAACCGAAACGTCTCTCCGAGGACGCGTTGTCTCGACTGATGGCGTATCGGTTTCCCGGGAACGTTCGGGAGCTGCGCAATGTGCTGTCCGCGGCGGCGGTGCGTTCTTCTTCTGAGGTGATCTGTGATGGAGAATTGGTCAAGGCTCTTTGCACGGTGGGCTTGAGTAAGGTCGTGTGTGCCCAGCAAAGCCCACTGGGCCTGGAGGCAATAGTGAAGGCCCACCGGGGCAATGTATCTTCGGCAGCGCGCACTCTGGGCATGCCTCGTTCCACCCTCCGGGACAAACTCAGGCATCTCGATCTTGAGGCTTCCTAAAACCCCGCCTCCACCTGCCGGGGAAGTCAGAGAGTCCGCACCCCCCTCAGCACGCCTCGCTAGGCCTGAACGCCGGCTTTCCTCCCGTTCTCGACGTTCGAAGTATCGTTAATACTCCTTCACGTCTGCGCGTGCGGGGCGCTTAGGCGTTCAAACCCATCGAGACGCGCTCCAGCGGGCCTAGGTCGGCCCAAGCAGCTGCTTACCTCCGATGCTCGGAGCTTGAAGTAGCGAAACTACTCCTGCGCTCCTGTGCTTCCGGGGCGCTAGCTGTTTCGACCAACCTAGGCCCGCTGGGGGGGTTGGTCGCTAGGTGCGAACGCCTGCTTACCTCCGATGCTCGGAGCTTGAAGTAGCGTTAATACTCCTTCACGTCTGCGCGTGCGGGGCGCTGGCCGTTCCGACCCATCGAGACGCGTTGGGCGAAGAGGAGGGTACACATTGGTACCTGACGACGAGGCGCGAGGCGGCAAGCGGCTCTATGGCGTGCCCGGGCAACCACGACCGCGGCCGGCCAGAGGCGTCAGAAAGCCAGCGCCCCCGAAG
>JBCCEA010000037.1:0-33610 GCA_039030515.1 Myxococcota bacterium
CTTTTGCTGGTCTTGACATCGGCAAAGATATGGTCGCCAACGTAGAGAATTTGTTCCGCAGCGAGATCGAAGTGCGCTTCGATCGCTCGAGCGTGGCCACCCACGTAGGCGCCTCCCGTGACCAGCGGCCCCACCACCGGCTTCAAGAGACCTCGCTCTTCCTCGACGACTTCATAAAAAGGAGCGTTGCCGGCAAAAAAGGATGGCTTGCGTGCAGCGACGACGACGAGGTCAAAAAGATCTCGCCACCGCTGGCCGCCCGGCAGAAACGGATCGATCACGTACCGCATCATGGCCTGGGTGTAGTTCCATCCGGAATTGGTGATCAGTATGACCCGTTTGCCTGAGGCTTTTAGATCCCGAAGCACCAGAGGCAGATCCTCGTCTAAGCTCACGAAACGCTCTGGGTTGGCGACGATTTCGGCTTTGAGCTGACCTTCCATGTGGGTCTGATCGATGTGATTCCTGATGACATCGTACAGGTCTCGGTAGCCGAGCGTCCCCTCGATCTCTCCGCGATCGAGTAGATCGACAGCCTGGGCATAGAGGCAGGCTTCGGAGAGTGCGAAAAGCGTATTCATGAAGACCCAACGAGGCTCTGCGAGATCTACGGTCGTCTGCGCATAGAGTTCCTTTTGTTCCTCAAAGCTGAGCATCCTCGTGCCGTGGCTTGCGCGCCGCACAAATCCAAAGCGGTTGGCTTTGACGATGTTGCCGCACTCAAGGTCCATGATGAGGCCGAGTGCCACCAGGTCCTGATCGAATCTTAGGTGTCCGACGGGCCACCCAAGATCGGCCAACAGGCGCTCCTGCACATGCTCGTAGCAGCGCCGCTCCCACGCTTCGGTATGGTAGTGTACGAGCGTGTAGTCCATATCGAATCCAACTGCTTGGATCGATCGGAGATTGAGGGTCCGATTGCAAAAGAGCCGGGTTGCGGCGGTTGGGAGACAGGTTTCGACTTGGGGTTCTGCGTGCGTGCTCATGGCGGAATTATGTGCCGTAGACGTCGAGAACGGATGGGCACTTGTTTGAGGGTGAGACCGACGATTAGCGGCGATGATCGCCACGGTCTTTCAGCGATGCCACGATAGAGCGCACTTCTTGAGCGCGGTCCCGGGGCACGACCAGCAGGGCGTCCTCGGTGTCGACGACGACCAGGTCCCGCACGCCGACCATAGCCACAAGCTTGCCCTCTGGCGAGCGCACCAAGCACCCTTTGCTGTCGATGAGAACGTGATCGCATCCCGAGGCGTTCTCATCGGAGTCCTGAGGAGCGAGCTCCCATGCTGTGGTCCAGCTGCCGAGATCCGACCAGCCGAAGTTTCCGGGAACTACCGCGACCTCCTCTACTTTTTCCATCACTCCATGGTCGATCGACACGGATGGAAGTTCCGAATAGGTGGCCGACACCAGCTCGGCCTCTTGACCCTCGGCGGCTGCACGGTCGTAGGCGCTCAGCTGTGCTCCGAGGCCCGGCAGATGTTGCCGGATGCAGCGGAGAATGACGTCGCAACGAAAAAAGAACATCCCGCTGTTCCACAGGAAGTTGCCAGATGAGAGGAACTGCTCTGCCCGCGAGCGGTTGGGTTTCTCCACAAATCTCCGCGCTCGATACACACCCGAATCCACCTCGGGACCGACCTCGATGTAGCCGTAGCCGATCTCCGCTCGGGTAGGGGTGATGCCCACCGTTACCAAGTGTCCCTTCTCGGCGGCGGAGAAGGCGGTTTCCATGGTTTGGAGGTAGCTCGCTTCGTTTTCGATGTGGTGGTCGGCCGGAAGTACAGCGATCACCGCGTCGGGATCCATGCGTCCAATGACGGAGGCCGCCCAGCCGATGCAGGGCGCCGTGTTGCGGGCTGCGGGCTCTGCCAAAATATGGGCCTGCGGTATGCCCGGCAGCGCGCTCGAGGTGGCCTCCAAGAGAGTTGTCGAAGTGACTACGTAGGTGTGATCCTCCGTCACGAGCGAGAGGCACCTGCGTGCAGTAGCGGCGATGAGTGTCTCGTCCTGACCAGCGAGCGCAAGCAGCTGTTTCGGTCGGGCACGTCGAGAGAGCGGCCAAAATCGAGTTCCGGAGCCTCCGGCCATAATCACGGAGTAACGCATCAACGAATCCCTCCGAACGCGTCGAGGTAGGCGATTTCGAAATCCCAACCGAAGATCACGATCCCCAAAGGCACCAGATACAGTGCACACATCCAGAGTTTATCGTGAATCAGCAAATGTCTGACGCTCAATAGCGCCCCGTAACCGCTGACGAAAGCGACGAGAGCGCCCACAAAACCTCCGACTCCCAAACCGACGAGCGCTCCGGGAGCCGTCAGCTTGAGAAGGGCTGCTCCGGCGACGGCGGGCAGGGAAAGTAGAAACGAAAATCGAAAGGCGTGCTCAGGCGTCATTCCAAGGATCATGGCGGCTCCGATCGTGCTCCCGCTCCGACTCACTCCAGGCAGCACGGCGATCCCTTGGACCATGCCGACCAGGAAATATCCGAGAAAGGAAAGCGTCCGTTCGCTACCTCTCTTTTTGCGGGTTGTGAGGACCCATGCTGCCGAAGCGAGAAAGCATAGTCCCAGGACTGAGGGGACGTTGCCGGCTTGTTCAGCCTGCTCCTCGAGGCACAGGCCGAACAGCGCGGTGGGTAGGGTCCCGATCAGTACGCCGATGACGGTGCGCCCTTCTTCGGTCGTCAGATAGCTTTGCGGAGATCTAAATCCCTGGATTGCGCGTCTTGTGAGTTGCAGGATCTCAGGACCTAGAACCACAAACGTCGCGAGCAACGTGCCGACGTGTAGGGCGACCACCAGCGAAAGAGGGGCTGCGGGTTGGTTGAACAAAAGTGCGCCTGCAGCAACGTGTCCGCTGCTCGATACCGGTAGAAATTCGGTTAGCCCCTGGATCAGCCCGAGCACTGCCCCGGACCACGCATCGGTCACTCCAGCCATTGCGTGCTCGTATAACACGTGCACAGTCGACCACTCACGAATCTCGAAGCGTCTTGCGGTTGACCTAAACTGCCCGAGAGACGACTCGAGCCTCTGACAAGACCGTCAAGGGCCAGCGGAGCGGACTTGGCGGCATCGTTCGATCAAGCGCGCGGTGGCCACGCAAGCATTCGTCGTTTACGATGCCGCCGACTGGATGAGGGATAATTGGAAGGCAGCGCGGGTCGGCGTGATGGTGTTGCTGGGCATTGCCGCTTCGGTATTCGTCTATCGCTACGTGGATGAACGGGCTACCGGCGAACAAGGGTATTCGGTCTATGCGCTTTTTAGCGACGCTCAAGGCCTGATTCCCAAGAGTCGCGTTGTAGTCGCGGGGATCTCAGTCGGATATATCGAGGAGATCCAGCTACAGGGTGCGAAGGCGCGGGTCGATATTCACATCAACGACAGCATTATCCTTCATGAAGATGCCGCCGTCGCGATGCGGAGCGTTTCGATCTTAGGTGAATCGATACTCGTGATCCGCCCCGGAACTGCTGAACTGGCCGTGCTTGGCGAGGGTGACCAGATATCCACGGTCTCAGAGGCTACGACGACCGATGAAATTCTTTCGAACGTCAACGATATCGCCATCAACGTCAAGGCCGTGACCAAGCAGTTGGCGCGTTCCTTCGGAACGGATGAGGCGGGTGAGCGACTCGAGGGGGCGCTGCGAGACGTGAGCGAGGCACTCGAAACTGTGAATCGAGTTTTGCTCGATAACGAGCCTGTGATCGGACGCACCCTGCAGAACGTAGAAAGCGCAACCGCTGAAGCCGGGCCTCGACTCGTTCGCATTCTGGACAACGTAGAGGCCGCTACCTTGGACGTTCGAGAGCTGGTCCGAGACAACCGAGACGACCTCGACGGAGCGCTGACACAGGCCGATGAAACTGTGGCCGCGATCAACCGTTCCGCACACGAACTCGAGCAAGTGCTGCAGGATGTCGGCGAAGTCACCGACCGTACTGCGCGCGGCGAAGGAACGGTGGGTAGACTGACCTCAGATGACGTGCTCATCGACGAAGTGGAAGGCGCCGCTGAAGGTATCAACAACCTGGTTGGTGGCTTGGCTCGTTTGCGCACCGTCGTGGAACTCAGAAGCGAATACAACTTTCTGGCGAATACCTTTAAGACCTACCTTGGCATTCGACTCCAGCCGGCTGAGGATCGCTATTACTTCATCCAGTTCGTCGATGACCCGCGAGGATCAGTGGATACCACCCAGACGACGGTTCGGACGAGCCCGCCGCGAGAAGGCGACCCTTCAGTGTACCAGGAAACCCGTATCGCAAGGACGGACGCTTTGCGGTTCTCTCTTCTCTTTGCAAAGCAAGTGAATATTGCGACTTTTCGATTTGGCATCATCGAGTCCACGGGGGGTCTCGGCGCGGACATCCACTTACTCGACGAGCGGTTCGAGCTTAACCTCGACGCGTTCGCACTTGGAGAGCGCACCTTTCCTCGTCTACGCGCTCGCCTAGGCTTTGAGGTAGTCGATAAGTTTTGGGTTCAGGGCGGTATCGATGACGCACTCAATGAAGAATCCCGTGATTTTTTTCTTGGCGCGATGTTGAGATTTGACGACTCGGACCTGGCCGCAATCCTGGCGCTCGTAGGCGGCTCTGTAGCGAGCGCCGGCTCCAACTAGATGGCCACCGTGTCCCGAACCGGCTAGGGCCAGACAGGCACTCGCTTACGAGGCTTTGCTGCCTAGCCGTTCAGCGACGCTCCTCAGCGGCTGACTTCCCGGCTAGGCTATCCATCGCAATTTCGACTGGGCGCGAATTCTTCTGAATTCGGATCGATTGGCATGAATAGTGCCTTCAGATATTTCTGTATTGCTCGTTTAGGAGTGGAATTCTGCGTAGAACTGTTCCGTACTATGCAGGGTCCTACATTCTCCTATTCGAGCCTGGTCTGGAGGCATACGTGAAAAGATTTTGGATCGCATTGATGTCTAGCTTGATACTGATGACGACGTTTGCTGGTGCGCCAGCGCCGGTCGGAGCGCAGCTAGAGAGCGAGGCAGACCCGATCTCAGAGGCTCTCGGCGACATTCGTTGGGGCATGACTCAGGAAGAACTGCTGGCCCACTTTGCGCGCCGAATTAGAGGTTCTTACGAAGAGCGCATAGCGAACGCTCGAGATGCGATGCACGAGGACCGTCTTCATCGGGAGATGAATCAGAAAATTCGTCGTATCAGGGATAGTTATGTGGCCTTTCAAGGTCAGACTACCGGGTTGGATGTCTCCTTTTTGCGATGGGAATTTACGCACAACAACCAAGAGTCGATGATCTCAGTTTCCGATCGAAATGCTCAGAACTATTACTTTTTTGTCCAAGGGCGACTGTGGAAGTGGTACCGGGCATTCCATGCGAACGTCTTCGGAGGACACTCTTTTCAGCAGTTCGCGGGGGCCATACAGCGTCGATTTGGTGCGGCGGAAGAGCGCACCCATACCGCTCGGGAGTCGGTCCGACCGAATCGTTGGCTTGGGTGGCAAAATGCGCGAACGCGCTTGAGGGCCGTGGACGAGAATCAGTTCTACGGATTTTACTGTCTCGTGTTCGAAGATAGGGAAACGCTTAATAATCTCGACCATCTGCGAACCGCCCCAGAGCAACGTGGGCGAACGCGATCCAGTCGGTTGGTTGAGTCGGTGACTCGAGAAAACGACGAGGCTCCGAGCACGGCCAATGCGGATATCGTGGACCGGATCACTGGACGCACGCGGCGTCCTGCGACGGGGAATCCTGGCTAGTTGTTGCGGGTGACGCTCGGTTGTGACGGGTGAAGCTCGGGCTCGCTCCGTTTGGCACCGCGGTCTGAGAGCGTTTGATAAAGCGCGTAACCTATGTCTGAAGACCCCAGTGGGCGAGGGCTGACCGGGGAAAAAAGACCCGGAGATCGACTCGGCGTCGTATCACAACTCATCAGGAATGTGTGCACACAGAGGAGCAGAAGCCGGAATCCAGTTTGGCTCACTCCCTTAACCCGAGGACGGTTTGGCTCGCCTTAGCTCTACTTCAACGTCGTTACCGAGCGTCTCCCGTATCGACGGCTCGATCACACGTGTGCGGGTGTAGTGCAGTCCCGGACATCCGCTGCAGGCCCCACCCATCTCGATGGTGATCCTTCTCCCCTCGGTCTGAACGAGCTCGATGGTTCCTCCGTCTGCTTCGATAATCGGTCGGATGACCTCGCTCAAGAGCGCTCGAATTGCAGAGTCCATGCGGAAGAAGGTAGCATGTGTCGATCGAGAGAGCGGAAAAACATCAGCTATTCCTGCGTTCCAACAGCTGCTATCCTCATCGTAAGGGCCACATAGAGTTGACACGCTTTCGACTACGATTTCTTCTGCAAGAGTTCGACCTATCCGGCCCGGAAGTGGTGATCGGTCGAAGTCCAGAATGTCAGGTCACGATCGAGGATCCCCTCATCTCCAGGCAGCATGCCCGGATTCGGGTCGATCAGGAGACTGCTGAACTCGAAGATTTGGGAAGTCGAAATGGAGTGCGTCTCAACGGTAGAATCATCGAGAGGCGAACCGCGCTGAATCACGGCGACCGGATTCGGCTCGGTACCCAGGAGCTCGTGTTTTTGGTAGTTCATCAAGCAGTGCGCAACTCCCGCACCACCGGCTTCATGAAGGTCTGTACGAGCTGCTCGACACCCTATCCAAAGAGCGCAGCTCGCTGTCCGCACTGCGGCGCCGCGATGGACGATGACACGATCAGCGGACTGGCGGTTCCTCCTGTGAAAAACTGGACCTTTCAACTTCTGGCAGACGTTACGGAACGGGCTTTGGCGACCGGGCGGGTCAAGGAAGCTGATCGACTGTTGCGCCGCGCGCTCAGTGAAATGCGAGGTCGACTCGAGTGCGAAGTGATGATCGACAGCACTCAGCTTGCCAAGCTATCTAGCCTGGCGCTCGAAGTAGCCCGGCAGACTCCCAAACGTGAGTGGCTAGACGACGTGTTTAGTCTTTACCGGCAAGCTCGTCTGATGCCGCCCGAAGAAGTGATCTCCAAGCTTGCTCAGCTGGACGTTCGAGAGCTTCCATCTCTCAAGCAAGACGTCGATGCTTTTGTTGCGTGGTGGATGGAAGAAGGTAATGGCGAACATCCGGGTGAACTCGCTCAGCTCCAACGGCTTGGTTCTTTCAGTCCTGTAGCGAACCGTCCCGGTTGATCGGCATGCGCCTTTGGGTGAACTCGCTCAGCTCCAACGGCTTGGTTCTTTCAGTCCTGTAGCGAACTGCCCCGGTTGATCGGCATGCGCCTTTGGGTGACCTAATCGGATTGCATCCAGGGGCCGGGTAGGGCTTTGCTAAGGCGAGATCGCCTCTGCAGCTTCGTTGATGCTAAGCTCCAACTACGCGTTCAAGACCTTCAAGGCGTTTCATCAAAAATTTTTCGCTCGCGCCGAATGTGTCGACATCCTGAGTTAACGTATCGATATAGTCGCGAACCGCACGAGCGTTTGTATAGCGTGCAGTGCGCACAAGCTCATAGAGACGGTCGATATCGTCGGCTTTCATGAGCCGCGCGCGCGCGGTGTACAGTTGAAGTACCCATTCGATGTAGCGTCGTCTCTCTGGACCGCTCACTAGGGCAAGCGCAAGGCGGGTTCCCGTTTGCATATGCCGTTCTGATACCGGCTTCCCCTCCTTTGCACGACTCATCAAATCTTCCAAGTGGGGCAGTGCCATGCGTTCTGCCTCTTCATAACGTTGCATGGCGAGTGCTTTATCCGCGATCATGGCGATCAATAAGAAGGTATCTGCCCGACTCGTCTCCTCCTCGGGATCCGTCATGGTGCTCGCGGCGTTGGCGAACCGGGGAAGTTCCCCTTCCAGAGTGGTCCTTGGATCCAAAGTAGGAATCCGCCCGGTCGGTTTTTCTCGCCGTTTGGGCTTTTGTACTTCGATAAAAACCATCTCTTGGGAGCCGATCGTGATCTGATCTAGGTGGTGGAGCTGCCTAGGTGTGTCGACCCGCTCTCCATTGACGGAGACTCCGTTTCGACTTCCCATATCCTCGAGTAACACTTCCGAAGGAGACACTCGGAATACTGCGTGCTGTCTAGAAACGAGTGCGTCGTCAAGAGCGAGACTGCATGACGAGCTGCGACCCACTACGAAATCCCCAACGATCATTTCTAGGTCGGTCGATTGGTATCGAAGACGGTAGATCGCCATTACCGCGCAGACCTGTTCACGAACTTATTGCCGTCAGAATGCAGATACGCGGACGGGCTGGAATCTCTGCATCGTGCCTTTTTGAGACCCGATTTCATTCTCCGGAGGTTCTCGGTTTGGTGTCCATCGGTATCGACCATTGGAGCTGCAATGCGGCGATTTTGCCGAGGGATTGTTCGAGACTTCCTTGCACTTCCGTCGTTGCGCTCATCAGCCGCTTGGTAGCGAGAACATCGCTTTGGTACTCCGCAAATAGGCTGGCTTGCTGTCCCAATACCCCGACTGAACGCTGGGTCTGGGTAAGGATCACGAAATCACTGGGGTTTTCGCCAAGCTCTCCGCCGCGAAACAGCGTTTTTTCTACTGGACGGCGACTTCTTATGGAGTCGGTCACCTGAACCATCGGTAGATTCGAGGGGGGTTGACGTGCACTTTGCTCGTCTCGCCTTATTGGGCTCACAAACACAAGTCCACAGAAGAATCCTTGGTCGTCTACGATCGGGACGCATCCAGTTTGCTGAGACGCCATCGTTCCCACCGCTTCGGCTGCCGCGGTGAGTGTTGCGCGTCTCTGCTCACCAACCGTCATCGTTCCGAGCGCCTCAAAACGCGACCAGAGCTGATTTATCTTGTTGTAGTAATCAAAAAGCTGGTCGACCGAGGAAGTCTCAAAGGCGCGGTAGCGTCTGCGACTAAAGGTATTGGCGGCGAACGGTCGCTCCATCGACTGCAACGCTTCGATCGCTTCAAAATCGACAGCAGGTGCTTCGCCGGCAGCGCCTCTTGCGGCGATGGCTGCTCGATCGAGAAGATCGCTCGCTTGTTCGACCGTCTCAGATGCGGTCTGAACCTCCCGGTAGATCGAGGTTCCATCGATGACCGCCTGATTGTAGAGGCGCCGGTCTGCGTTGACCGAGCCGAGCGTCGCACCGAAGAGCAAGCCTAACGCGGTCCCAAAACCGAGGAGCAGGAAATTCTTGGACCGTTTTTGTCGTCCGATCTCGGCTTCGTCGACCGCGCTCTCGTCGAGGACAATGCGCACCTCTCGAGGGCCCTGTTGGTCCGGCGCGGGCGTGGCCGCAAAGGGATCCACCGCTCTTGCAGGTCTTTGTTCTTGCTCCGATGCAGACTGCATGAAGGGAGGTGGAGCGATCTGTTGGCCTCCAGGAAGCCCTGGGATAGAGCCGCCGACGGTATGAGGCGGTACGCCGATGCCTGGTGGGGGAAGCACACCTGGGACCTGAGGTGCGCCGGAAGGCGGGACGATTCCCCCGCTTGGACTGGACGTGCCTACGTGAGGCGCGGGCAGCGGATCCGGAGCGCCGCTGCCTGTAGAAGCCGTGCGGCCCAGACGAGCCTTTAAATCCTTGATATTTCGGGGTTTCTTGGGCTGCTCTGCCATGATGTTCCGCTCCGTGAAAGTATTCCGCCGTTGATGTTACTGTCAAGACTTCGCCACGACACCGAGCAAACCAAGCTGCCGGGCGGCTGGAGTTGAGCCTATTGACGTTTGCTTCACGGCACGCTAACCGATGCGTTCCCGATGATAGTGGTCATCGACAACTACGACTCCTTTACCTACAACCTCGTGCAGTATTTGGCGGAGCTCGGAGTTTCGGTCGAGGTCTTTCGAAACGACGAAGTGACGATCGCCCAGCTCGAACAGATGGCGCCCAAGGGTATCGTTTTAAGCCCCGGACCTGGAACACCGACAGACGCTGGCATCTGCCTCGAGCTGATTCACGAGCTAGGACAAACCACGCCCATTCTCGGGGTGTGTCTGGGACACCAATCGATCGTGCAGGCTTATGGAGGAAACGTGATGCGTGCCGACCGATTGATGCACGGTCGCACCTCCCCGGTGGTCCATGACGGCAGTTGCATTTTTAAAGGACTACCGAGTCCGTTCACCGCAACTCGGTACCACTCTCTCATCGTTCAACGCGCTACGCTACCGGAGGTCCTCCGGATCAACGCGTGGACGGCGGAAGAGGAGATTATGGGCGTCGTACATCAGGATCGACTTGTGTGGGGAGTGCAGTTCCACCCGGAGTCTTTTTTGACGGAACATGGTCACGCGCTACTTCGGAATTGGCTTCGAGCTATCGACGCTCGGCTTGTTCCATGACCGCTTCTCGGATTCGAGAGGTCCTTGAAGCGCTGCTGAACGGTCAAGACCTCGCGCGGGAGTCGATGGAAGAACTGATGCATGCGATTCTTCGAGGCCAGGTGACGATCGCGCAGCTTGCGGGCATTTCTGTGGCGCTGAGAATAAAGGGAGAGACCTCGACAGAGCTTGCCGCCGCAGCTCGGGTCATGCGGCAGCATGGGGTTCAGGTCTCGCTCAAGACTCCGGGGCCACTGCTCGACACGGCGGGTACCGGTGGTGACGGGGTGGGTTCGTTCAACCTCTCTACCGCTGCCGCGTTGGTCGCGGCCGCCTGCGGGATCACCGTGGCGAAGCACGGCAACCGGGCCGTTTCGTCAAGATCCGGTAGTGCTGATTTCCTTGAGGCGCTTGGGGTTCGTCTGGAGGTGCCGCCAGCGCAGTTACAAACGTCTATCGAGACCGCGGGCATCGCGTTCCTGCACGCACCGGCGCATCATCAGGCCTTACGTCACGCGGCGCCGATGCGCCGGGACCTGGGAGTGCGAACCTTCTTCAATCTACTCGGACCTCTAAGCAATCCCGCTCGGGCATCTCATCAGCTGGTCGGAGTTTATGACGCGAGCCGCACGCGGCAGATGGCCGAGGTCCTTCAAATGCTCGGCCTCGTGCGAGCTTGGGTAGTCCACGGCTTTGGCGGACTCGACGAGGTCTCCCCCAGCGGTCCAACTCAGATCGCCGAGTTAAGTGAAGGCCAGATCCGGCAGTTTACTTGTGTTCCAGAGGATTTCGGTCTTGAAACCAAACCGATCGAGATCCTGAGAGGCGGGGATGCCGCCTGGAACGCGTCTCTGATGCATCGCCTGGCGGAGGGAGAAGACGTCGAGGTTCGTCCTGCCGTGCTACTCAACGCGGCGGCGGCCCTGGTGGTCGCTCGGCCGGAACTCGAATGGAAAGACGCTACAGCCCTTGCGCAACAAGCTCTTGACGACGGATCCGTGCTTCGTACCCTTCAGCGGTGGGTGTCTTGCACGAACGCAGCAAGAGACTTCTCATGAAGCGACCCGAGGCGAGCGCCGTGTTTCTCGATGAGATTCTCGCCCGGAAAAAGCGAGAGGTTGCACGTCGTTTGAGGCATCGTGAGGACCGCGCTCGTACATCCAGTGCGTCGTCCTTCGACAATTCGCCTGCCGGTCGATCATCAGACGGCACTTCGATGCCCAGTGCCCCGGTTGCCCCTCTACAAGCGAGCGATGTGCTCACGCGTTTGCGTCGTCCTCCGGGAGCGCAACTTCGAGTGGTTGCAGAGATCAAGTTTCGTAGTCCCAGTGCTGGTGAGATACGCAGGCGTCTGCCGGGCTCGATCGTCAACCTCACCCGAAGCTACACCGAAGGCGGGGCTGCGGCGATCAGTGTGCTTGCGGACGGTCCCGGTTTCGGCGGCACTCCTCTCGATCTCCGTCGGGCGGCGGGAGCCACCTCCTTACCTTTGCTTTTCAAAGAGTTTGTCCTGAGTCCGGTGCAGGTCGAACTTGCGGCCTCGATGGGGGCTTCGATGGTTTTGCTCCTCGTTCGGGCGATCCCGGTCTCCTTGCTTCATGAGCTCTGTGCCTGCGTGCGTTCGTTCGGCATGGAGCCAGTGGTCGAAGCCGCAGATCGTAGGGAGCTTGAAGCTGCACTTCGAACTGAGGCTGAACTCATCGGGATCAATGCACGCGACCTGCAGACTTTTTCGGTCGATCTCGATTTGGCAGCGGAGGCGCTCGAGACGCTCGACGAGAGCCGAATCGCGATCTTCATGAGTGGCGTGCGGTCCGCTCAGGACTTCGAACGTATCGCTCAGACCCGGGCCGATGCCGTATTGATCGGAGAAGGGTTGATGCGTGCTGAGGATCCGGGAGCGCGTTTGCAGCGTTGGCTCGCCTAGGATTCATCCTTCGCGCCGCTCTCAGGACGCGGTCTCCTCAACCTAATCCGGCCTAACCAAGGCCAAGGCCCGAATAGACTTGCCTAGAGGTGTCCTGCCGGTCCGCACCGGAGCATTCGGTGTTCGCCGGTTGAAACTGAATAGTGAATTCGGACCCTTTTCCGGGCTCGCTACGGATGTCGATGGTGGCTCCATGGGCATCGATGATCTGCTTTACGATCGTGAGACCGAGCCCCATCCCATGAGGCCTTGTGCTGTGGTAGGTCTCAAAAAGCCTCTCTTTTGTGGATTCCTCGATGCCTTCGCCCTCGTCGCTGATACGAACCGACGGAACAGCGTCATCGTAGAACGCTTCAACCAGTACCCTTCCTCCACTGCTTGAAGCTTGGATCGCATTCTTGATCAGGTTCCAAAGGACTTGACGCATTTGGTCCCCGTCGACACGTGCCCACACCTCTGCGCTGTGGCCGGATTGGCTTGTGCAGGCGACCGTTCCGGGGAACGTGATCCCTTTTCGGGTCATCTCGACCACCTCTGCGGATAGTTGGGTAAGGTTCGTGATGCGGGCATCGGGTGGACTCGGGCGTCCAGCGTATAGGATTGTACCGACAAGATCGTCGAGTCGATCTACCTCTCGTAAAACCGTGGAAAGCAGCTGCCGGTCCTCGTTGCTTACGTGCAGCCCATCGCGAACCAGTTCGACGCAGCCACGGATCGCTCCGAGGGGATTGCGTACTTCGTGGGCCAAACCGGCGGCAAGTCGTCCGAGCGCCGCCAGCTTCTCTGCCTTTTCGGCTTGTTGTTTTAGTTCACGCACTTGAGTCAGGTCCTGAAACGAGATCAGCTGCCCAGTGCTGGCTCCTTGCCCGTCGAGAAGGGGTGTCTTCGTGAATCCGACGGGGAAACGATGGCCGTTCGGGCTTTGTGCAAGACCTTCTCCCCGAGGTTGATCTTGCAGAGGCTGGTGCGCCTCCGGGAGAATCTCGCGTAGCGAGGCTCCGACCAGGCATTTCTGGTCGGTGGCGAACATTTCAAGCCCCGCTTCATTGATCATTTCAACACGTCCGTCGAGGCTCGTAGTCAGCAAGCCGGAACGGATTGAACGGACGATGTTGTCGTTGAGCCGTTCTAGTTTTTTGACGTCGGCAGTGGCTTGACGAAGCGCTCCTCCAGCACGGCTCAGCCGGTAGGACAGGGACCCGGCAAGGACTGCGACGAGGGAAAGGCCGAGGCAGTTTGATAGCGCTGCAAAAGCCAACTCCCCACTTCGGAGCTCGTAGAGCGCGGGGGACTGGTCGGGAGGTATCGGGAGCGCCTCGCTCGCCAGTGCGAACCCTAGGCTGGCGTAAAGAAACAGGGCCGCCATCGCGGTGTAGAGTGTCCACCGCGGACCGACGAACAAGGTTCCTAAGATGATGATGATTCCATAGAGAAAGGTGAGCGCGGAACCGATCCCGCCGGTCACGTACACTACTAAGGTGACCAGCACTAAATCGCATACGATTTGAAGGGAGGCGATCACCTTCGAAGGGATGCCTTTGTGCACTGCAAACGTAAAAACGAGAGAAGCTACGTAGGTGCAGGTGGTTGCTGCAACGAGAAGCCGGGGAGTAAACGAGTCCACGTCCCCGTTCGAGACGATGAAGAGCCCTCCGAGGAAGATCGACACCACCGCCAGTCGACAAACGACGAGGCGATGAAGCCATCGATCGAGTGGAACCTCATCGCCCAGGGAGGAGACTGCATCGCCGACTACGACGCGAATACCTTCAGTGATCGGATACCTTGCCGGCGATAGAGAAGATAGGCAGATACATCGCGATGAGCATCACGCCCACGACCCCGCCGATGAAGACCATCATCAGTGGCTCGAGGAGCGAGGTGAGGGCTGCGACCGCAACGTCGACCTCATCTTCGTAGAAGTCTGCGATCTTGTTGAGCATCTGATCTAAAGCGCCTGTCTGTTCGCCCACTCCGATCATTTGCACCACCATACCCGGGAAGATCTTGGTTTCCGCCAGGGGCTCTGCCATGGTGCGCCCTTCTCGGATGCGGTCGGCGGTACGGTTGATCCCCGCTTCGACGACGACGTTTCCCGCGGCCTTACCGACGATGGTCATCGCCTCGAGGATCGGAACGCCGGAACTCAAAAGGGTACCCAAGGTGCGGGTAAAGCGAGCCACCGCGATTTTACGCATGACCGGACCGATGATGGGCGCGGTCAGGAAGAGCCGATGAAAAAATTCCTTACCCGCTTTCGTCCGGTAGGCGTAGGACGTCGCGGTGCTGATCATGCCACCGACGAGTAGTATGAGGTACCAGTTACCCATGAACCAGTCCGACATCGCGACAACGTACTGGGTCAGTTTGGGCAGTTGATCTTCGCCTCCGAAGTCGGCAAACATGGCGGTAAAAGCGGGGATAACCCAAGTGAGCATCACCACGATCACGAGGATGGCGACCCCGAGCACTGAAACGGGGTAGACAAGGGCTCCCTTGACCTGCCTTGCGAGTTTGACGCGCTTTTCGATGTAGATCGCGAGACGATTCAGAATCGTATCCAAGATACCGCCCACCTCGCCTGCTGCGACTAGGTTTACGTAGAGTTCATCGAAGACCTTGGGGTGTTTGCGCAGCGCCTCCGAGAAGGTCCCTCCCTGCTCGACATAGCCTTTGACATCTTTTTGCATTTTGGCGAAGGCTTTGTTTTCCGATTGCGCGCCAAGAATCTCGAGGCACTGCACCAACGGAAGCCCTGCGTCGATCATGGTGGCAAACTGCCGGGTGAACACGACGAGCTCTTTCGAAGTGACCGGTGCGCCGAAGGTGATGTTTAACTCGGCCGGCTTTTTCTTTACTTTGACCGGGCTAAGCTTTTGAGCCCTTAAGCGTCCCTGTACGAGCTCCGCATTTTCCGCTTCCATAACGCCCTTGCGGACTTCCCCCGTCGGAGCGCGTGCCTCCCATACCCATTCCGCCATTAGGCCTCCAGGATGTTTCGACTATCGTAGTCTATGGATTCCAAATTGGTCAAAGCTCCCAGAATTTTTCTATATATTCTAGGAGTTTGGCTCGGTGTGAGGGTTCGATGCACCGCTTCAATATCGGTCAACCGCCTGCGGGAGCAGCCCAGTTCGGTAGCTTTTGCTGAGATTTGATCATGGTCTGCAATTCGAGGGGATCAGGCGACCGGCTGAGTGCAGTCTCCACATCGACATAGTTGAGCTTACAGAGCGCATACAGAGATTGATTCATGGTTTGCATTCCCGAAGAGCCCTGCCCAGCCTGCATGGTGCCGTAAATTTGGTGGATTTTATTTTCGCGAATCAGATTTCGAATGGCCGCATTCGGAATCATCACTTCCGCTGCAAGAGCTCTCCCATTGCTGTTTAGTTTTGGTAGCAGCATTTGGGTGACTACCGCGCGTAGAGAGAACGACAGTTGGGCGCGCACCTGGTTTTGCTGATGTGGAGGAAAGACATCTACGATGCGGTTGATCGATTGGACTGCACCGTCGGTGTGAAGGGTTGCGAATACAAGATGGCCTGTCTCTGAGATCGTTAGCGCAGCTTCAATAGTCTCTAGGTCCCGCATTTCACCGATGAGTACGATATCCGGATCCTGTCTTAAGATAGCCCGTAATGCGTCGCTGAATGATTCAGTATCCATCCCAATTTCGCGTTGGTTAACGACGCACATTTTGTTGCGATGAAGATACTCGATAGGATCTTCCACGGTGATGATGTGCTGGCGCCGTTCTTCGTTGATCTTGTCGATCATTGCCGCAAGCGTGGTCGACTTGCCCGATCCCGTCGGTCCGGTAACGAGGAGGAGTCCCTGCGGAATATTGGTGATTTCAGAAACTACTTTCGGCAGGCCAAGTTCATCTAAGCTCCGGATGCGAAAAGGAATTGCTCGGAAGGCTCCCGCAACGGCCCCGCGCTGCATAAAGCAGTTCGCCCGAAATCTTGAAAGTCCACGCACTCCAAATGAAAAGTCGATTTCACTGTGCTTTTCGAATTTGATCTTTTGTTCTTCCGTTAGGACTTCGTAACAGAGTGATTTGGTCTGAACCGGTGATAGAGGCTCGGTTTTGAGCGGTGCGAGGTCGCCATCGATTCGCAGTTGAGGCGGCGAAGCACTGGTGATGTGCAGGTCGGACGCGCCTCGATCCACCATCACGCGGAGTAGTTGTCGAAGGGACAACTGGGAGCCTTCAGCCATGCTGTCAAGACTACCACTAGCGCGAGAAAAAGGGGGACGGGCTACCTAGCCGAATGCGCTACAGCTCTACCCGGGTCCAGAGTCCTCGCCGCATCCAGTCTTTTTTCGAGTCTGCTTTCGTTACGATGCGAGCTGCTGTCCAAGCCGCTAGAAAACGCCCTTCGGTCCCAAAACCCGGTACGACCTGCGCGTTACAGAACATCAGTCGCCTAATGGGCGTGCGCACGGGCAGGGCACAGGCTCCGAGTGGTCCGAGCAAAGGGAAACTGCTGATACCTTCCATGGTGTGCGGACCGCGCGTCCAAGGCTGTTCCGATGCCACCGATCGGTTGTTGCGTGTGTCCTGTGCATCCCGAGCATCGTGAGGCGAATCTACCCAACGTAGATGGTTGTCGAGGAACGGAATCAGCTGACGCAGTGAAGTCAGCACTCGCTCTCGCGCCTGATCGCGATACTCCGCCACCCCTTCCATGCCCCGACGATTCATCAGGGTTTCGATGCAGAGCAAATGGGTTCCGCTTGCCAGTTCGGACCGTTCGATGTGTAGAAGGTTGTCCTCTACTCTCGGTTTTGAAGTGTCGCGGATCATGTAGACTCGCTGACCCATTCCCTCCGGTATTCCATCCGCATCGAGCACGACGTTGACCGTATACCGATCGTACGCCGTCTGAGGCTCACCCAATCGCTCAAGTTGCTCTTCGAAGGAACCTCGATTCGGTACCAGTGAGAGCAGAGAGGCGAGCTGGCAGTTCGCGATAACGAAGCCACAGCCGATTTCACCCTCTACTCCTTTGAGCTGAACAGCGTGCACAGCGCCTCGGCGCAGTAGAATTCGATCGACTCGATCCTGGCTTCGCACCTCTCCGGTGCAGCTGCCGATTTTTTGCAGCAATTCGCCATAGAGCCAGCGTGTTCCACCGCGCAGGCTGCCCGGACCGTGTAGCCAATGTCCATACGCTCGATATCGGGTGTAGGGGCCTATTTGATCGGGATCGAGATCGGTGAGGAAGCGTACCGGAGCATCGACCATCATTCGGAACGGATGACGCTCTGAAAACTCCCCAAACGGTTCTTTGCTGAGACAGTCCGCTTGATTCAAGTCGAGGTCGGAGCTTGCCTTTGAAAACTCTCGCTTTTCAAAGAACGACTCCGGTGGCCAAACGAGATCCTTGCTGAGCATCCCGTCGAGGATGCGCTGGACGCACTGGCAAGCTTTGTGGAACTCCTCGACGGGTCGTTTGACCTCCGGGAACTCCCTGTCGATCTCTCGCTCCAAATCCGTATCGTTCTTTGAGAAGTCAAATCGGCGTTCTGGCAGCACGACCTGCATCGAAGGATCGGGAAATTCCATGCGTCGCCGAAACGACTGGAATAGGGCAAGCTCTCGCAAAACCCTCTGAACGACCGGGGAACTCATCGCGATGATCGGATTTGGGCTCCGTGGCAGCGACATTCCGTTCAGTTCATACCAGGGGGGCGAATCTCCGTGTCCAACCACCAGGATCCGAAATCCGCGTTTGGCGAGCAGAGATGCGACGAGCAGCCCTTCCAGCTTCATCCCTATCACGACCACGTCAAAGTAGTTGGTGGGCATTAGCTACCTTCAAAACCTGACCGATGGGTTCCTGCCTCACGGGCTTCTTTGGCTTTGTCGATCCCCGGACAGTCGAGACTCGCTGCGATCAGGACCCTTTCTCGTGTTTCCCTTTCTTCAAGCAAGGCCCGAAGAAGTCTAGAAGGGCCATCCCGTCGAGCGACGGCATCCAGGATCGCGGGAAGCAGTCGATGCTCGACTTGGCGGATTCTTTGATGAAGGGATTCGACCGAGTCGTCATCGAGAATCGGTAGCGCAGCCTGCGCGATGATGCGTCCTGTATCTACGCCCGCATCCACCCAGTGTACGGTGCATCCGGTCACGCAAACCCCTGCCTTGAGTGCCTCCGCGACCGCATGAGCACCGGGAAAAGCCGGCAGAAGCGATGGATGGATGTTGAGGATTCGCCCTCGGTACTGCTCGACGATAGGTGAACCAAGTATGCGCATGAAGCCTGCGAGTACAATGAGATCAGGTTCGAGCTCCTCTATCCTCGATGCGACTTGCTTGTTCCACTCCGAGCGACAGTCGCCCTTTCTGATCGGTAGGACCGTGGTCGGAATATTGCGTTTGCGCGCAATTTCCAAGGCGCCAGCTTCAGCTCGATCGGAAAACAAAGCGGTCACATCCACATCGCAGTCGCCGTTTTCAGCATGTTGCAGTATGGAGGCAAAGTTAGAGCCCGCGCCCGATGCCATGACTACGATGCGTTTCATAGTTCGAGGTTTGAATCTGAAATCAGCTGAACAGGTGGTTCTTCCTCACGCTGCAGGGCGACTTCCCCGAGCTCTATCGGAGTCTCTCCCGCGTCCTGCAGGGCTTTGAGTAGTGTGTCCTGGTCCTTGGGCTGTACGGCAAACACATATCCAACGCCCATATTGAAGGTGCGGCACATCTCGGCGTGATCCACCGAGCCCGTTTCTGCTATCAAATCGAAAATCCACGGTCGTTTCCAGGTCGATTCATCGATCCGTGCTTGATGGCCATCGGGCAGCATTCTAGGGATGTTTTCGATGAGCCCCCCTCCCGTGATGTGGCACATGCCTCGCAAAAGACCGGTTTCATGAGCTACGCGAACGACGGGGGCATAAATTTTCGTGGGAGTGAGCAAGACCTCACCAAGGGTGCGGGAACCATCCTCGACTGGATCGCTCAGTGCCATGGCTCCTCGTTCAAGCAGCGCGGTGCGCGCTAGTGAATAGCCGTTGCTGTGAAGTCCTGTAGAGGGCAGGCCGATGAGTCGATCGCCTTGCGAAACCAGGCGAGGGTGTAGGAGTGCGCGCCTAGAGACCACGCCTACGCAGAATCCGGCTAGGTCATACTCGCCCTGCGCATACATTTGAGGCATTTCCGCAGTTTCTCCGCCCAGCAAGGCGCAGCCGGCCGAGGCGCAACCGGAAGCGATCCCGCATATGACCTCTGCTGCCTGGTCGACGTTCAAAGCGCCCGTTGCGAAATAATCGAGGAAGAACAGCGGCTTTGCCCCGGTGGTGATCACGTCGTTGACGCACATCGCAACCAGGTCACGACCGATGGTGTCGTGTCGATCCATCTCAAATGCCAACTTGAGCTTGGTGCCCACTCCGTCCGTACCGGAGACCAGTACCGGATCTTCTACGCCCTGAGGCAGTTGGCAAAGCCCGGCAAAGCCTCCCAGCCCTGCCAAGACCTCCGAAGTATGCGTTTGCTCGGCGAGCGGACGGATGCGGTCGATCAACCGCTGGCCCGCTTCGATATTCACGCCAGCGTCGCGGTAGGTCATCGCGCTCATCTCAGAAGGTTAGTCTCAGAACTAGGAAAACCAAGCGAATCCTGCAGCTGCGATCGTCACCACGATCGAGAGCAGAACCACGGCGATGAACGGACTGGGGGATTGTGGGGCGACCGATCTTTCGGATGGACGGGCCTGAAGTTCTTCCGAGGTGATCGCTAGATCGTGGCTTTTCGGCCGGACTTTTCCGGATGGCTTATCCCGCCCGCTCGGAGGAGGTGGCTCCCAGCTTGGGCGAAATGACTTCGAATAGCGCTCAGCTTCACTTGCTGAGAGTCCTCCTGACGGCGGCATGGAGGTGTGGGTTTGGGGTTCCCTTTCGACGTCGGAGAGGTCCTTTGTATTGTTTTTTGCGGCCTGCTCGCCCATGTACTCCACATCTCCCGCCGGCGAACTGTACCGAACTCTTGATATTCAAAAGGGCGCGTTGTTTCTCTGCAGCAATGATTTGTCTCTCCGCAGGAATGAAAAGTCCCCCGCAAGAACCAACGCTACCGAAAAGTCTAACACCAGCTTCCGTGCAAGACCACTTGGCTCAGTTTCATCGCACTTCGCTCCACGCGGGGGCTCCTCGGCGGCTGGTCGGTTCTAAGTTGAATACACGTTCGACCTTGGAACCGCTTGGGCGCGGCTATCGCTCCAATTCTCGCATGGCTCCATCGCGTCCCGTGCGACTTCCTCCTGCCCGGGTGCCGCTGTGTGCGGCTGCCACTCTTTGCTTGCTGCCGGCTTGCGATGTCCCCTCTGCAGATAGGTCACCCGAGGTCTACTCGGATCCCGATGAGGCCAGGGCGTTTCGGGATCGCCGGTTTTCTGAGTCGAGGTCTGCCGAGACGGCAGAGCCTAACCTTCAACTTTCCCCTTCACCTGAAGCGTCGAGGTCCGTCTACCTGCACCGACGCCGTGCCGAAGGCGCACCCGTTCTCTCACAGATCGTCGTGCACCATCCCGAGCGAGGAGGAAACGGAGTTCGGGTGGTGCTTCATTTTGATCGCGTTGCGGTGTTTTCCCGTCGAAACGTACCGGCGACGACCACGATGCCGCGCCGGCTGATCTTCACTTTTGACGATGCGATCGTCGATCCACTCGTTCCGCTCAATATCCCCGTGGCTTCGGGGGGACTTCTCCGGGTTCGGGGTTCTCCAAACCTCCAAGAAGAGCTCCAACTCGCGTTTGATATCGAGGACGATGCGGCGCTCTCACTTTCTTTTCTTTTGAGTCCCTACCGCCTCGTCTTGGATTTTGCAGGAGGTGCCGCTGGGGCGGATGCGATTCCCGTTCCCGCTTTGAGCCACATTCGGCGGGTCGTCTTGGACCCGGGCCACGGAGGTGATGACTACGGTGCCCGCTACGAAGACTTGACCGAAGCGCGACTCGCACTCGATATCGCCTTGCGCACTGAGGCTGCGCTTCGCAGGCGGCTTCCGGAAGTCGAAGTGCTGTTGACTCGGCGCGATGACGAGCCGCTAGCACTGGATCGCCGAACCGCGCTGGCAAACGCGGTTCGAGCCGATATTTTTGTGAGCATTCACCTGAACTCTGCGGATGATCCCGTCCGCCGAGGTGGCGTGGCGACTTTCGTGCTCGACACCAGCAACGATCGACAGGCGATTCGACTCGCTGCAAGAGAAAATGGCGCTTCTGTCGATGAGGTGACTGGCATGCAGAGGCTGCTTGCAGGGCTGCATCGGGAGGTCCAACTCGAAGATTCTTTGCGTCTCGCAGAGCTGGTGCAGGGAGGAACCGTGTCCGGGGCCCGGCGGGTCCTTCCCTGGCTTCGAGACCGTGGAGTGAAGCGAGCTATGTTTTTCGTATTGGTTGGAGCCTCGATGCCGTCGGTACTCGTCGAGGCGTCGTTTTTGACCCAACCGAGAGAAGCTAAGGCGCTTCGCACCGAGGTGTACCGGCAGTCGCTCGCGGAAGGTATCGCCGAAGGGATCATTCGTTACGCTCGAGAAAAGCACTAGCGTTCAAGTATTGCACCACCTTGCCAATACCTACACTCACGCGCATGTTCCGCAGATGGTGGAAAGCCCTCAGATCGCGGTAGATCTCGGCGGTCTAGCGCCAGATCTGGGACGCTTTTGTGAGCGGTACCTGCGACGGTATCGACGGCATCTTTCCGCTGCAGTCGAACGTGGGGAGTCGGGCATCTCTGTCTGTCGTACGCACGCACGCATCCTCGACGGCCTTTTTGGCGCATTGTTTTGTGCAGCACATGCGGCCGCGGGTCATCACAGCCGATGTGACAGGGTCTGTCTGGTTGCGGTTGGAGGCTACGGCCGCGGGATTCTCGGCCTTCACTCAGATATCGATGTGGTGTTCCTCTGTGACGATCCTACCGACCGTTTTGTAGTGAACTTGGTTGAAGCATGGCTCTATCCCCTTTGGGATCTCGGATTCGATATCGGTCATGCCGTTCGCGGCGTAGGCGAAACGATCGCGCTTGCGCGTGAGGATATTCGGACCGCGACAACGCTCCTCGATCTGCGTCGGGTCAGTGGCGATGAATCGATACTTTCTGAGCTTCGGGAGTCTGCACGAGAGGAGATTTTTGGCCCTGAGCTACTGGAGGTATTTTTGGATACCCTTCAAAAGGACACGGCCAACAGACACGAGCGCTTTGGAGGCTCACTTTACCTGCTCGAACCGAATATGAAGTTGGGTCGCGGTGGCCTTCGAGATGTAGACGTGGTGCATTGGACCGCTCAGGCACGCTGGAATGTCTCCGATCTCGCAGACCTGGTTGAGTGTGGAGCACTGTCGCGGCGCGAATGGTCTGAGCTCGACGCCGCCGCCGAGATGCTTTGGCGGGTTCGTAATCTGCTTCATGTCGATGCGGGGCGTCGGCATGACCGCCTCACCTTTGTAGATCAAGAGGACGCTTCGATTGAGCTTGGTTTCGTTGATGCTGAGACTTTGGGTGTTGAGCAGTTTATGCAGGTCTACTATCGGCATGCCCGCGTGGTTGCGCTAACCGCCGAACGAATACTGCAAAGAGCCAGAATTCGCATCCGTAGTGCACCCGAGAGATTCTTGCGGCTGGGCGACGGTACGGTTTCCTTTGATCGCCAGATTCGCTTTGAGGATTCGAGCGCACTAAGTGCCAAGCCGTGCTTGGCCCTGCGTCTCTACAGTCAGGTCTTACGTTTGAAAGAGCCACCGGACTCCATGGCTCGAGATCTGGTAGTGCAAAGAACGGTCGAGCCCGCATTTCGTGAGGAACTAAGAGGGTCTCCAGAGGCCGCAAAGCTCTTTCTCTCGCTGCTCACTCACGTGAGTCCCTCGCCGATGCGGCGTGGCTCCGTGCTGCTCGAGCTGCTCGATGTGGGCCTCATCACCGCCATGATTCCTGAATTTGAGCCACTTATTGCACGAGTACAGCACGATGTATACAACGTCTATACCATCGACGTGCACTCTATTCTGGCAGTCGACTGGCTTCGTCGTCTTCGTCGAGGTGAGATGGCTAGGGACTTGCCCCTGTCTACCCGACTTGCTGCCGAGACGCCTCGGCTTGCTCCACTTCATCTCGCCATCCTCTTGCACGAACTCGGTACATCCGTCGGAGGTCATCCAGCGAGAGACGGCGCCCGCCCCGCCGGAGTTGTTGCTGCAAGGTTCGGATTGTCTGCTGTGGACGTGGAACACGTCGTGTGGCTCGTACAAGAAAGTCTCAGCTTCCACCACTGGGCGACGCGGCGAGACACCAGTGATCCGGATGCGCTCGCCGAGTTTACCTCGGTGGTAGGAACGGTGGACCGACTCAGGGATCTCTATCTGCTTACGGTGGCAGATCTCGCGAGCACCAGTCCAGGAGCGCTCTCTGCTTGGAAGGCGAGAACGCTTGACGATCTCTATCTCGGTGCGCTTGCGGTTCTCGAAGGTCGCAACACTTCCTCTGCCGAGGGACGGGCCCAAGAGATACGGGATGAAGTACGCATCGGTTTTGTGGGCGACGTGTCGACTTCGCTCTTGGAGGAGTACATCGCCCAGATGCCGGACCGATATCTACTTGCGAATCCAGTGGACCGGATCCGAGTGCATGCTCGGGCGGTTCGGGATCGGAAGGCGGCAAGAGTTAGCGTACACATCAATCCGGGCTATGCCCCCGACCTCGCCGAGATCCTTCTTATTGCTGACGATAGGCCGGGTCTTCTTGCGGATATTGCGGCTGTCTTTGCGGCAAACCATCTCATCGTCGTTGACGCGCAGATATACACGCGCAGTGCGAATAGAAACGAAGCCATCGATATTTTTCACGTCCGCAGGGCTGCCGATGAAGCTGAATTGGATGGCATTCGCTGTAAGAGCGTGCTGACGGATATGGAGGCACTGCTCGCAGGTGACACGACGCCTGAGGAATTGCTTGCTCGGCCTTTGCCTTCCCGCGCTTGGGCCCGTCGCAAGAGTCCAACCATTGCGACCTCGGTCCTGGTCGACAATGATGCCTCGTCCCGGTTTACGGTTGTCGATGTCTACACTCGAGATCGCCCCGGGGTGCTGCACACCATCGCACGAACGCTTTATGCCGAGGGGCTCTCGATTGCACTCTCCCGAGTCAATACGGAAGGGGAGCGGGTTGCGGACGCCTTTTATGTCGAACAGTCTTGTGGCGGAAAGATACGCAGTCCGGTTGCCTTAAGTCGCATTCAGAGTGCGGTCCAAGAGGCGATGTCGGTGCTGCTCTAGAGTGGACCCGGTCGCTTGGATTTAGTTGTTCGGGTTTAGGGATGCGCGCGTTCAAGTTTTTGAGGACTCGCCGCAAGATATCTTTCGATCAAGCCCGACGAGGTAGGTTTCAAAGCTTTCACGTCGAACCGCTTCGGGTCTCATGATGCGGCATTCTTTGAAGCGCGTACGAACCTCATCCCGGGCACAGGAAAACTCAGGACCTTGAAATATCTTAGCCACCAGTGTCCCTCCTTTCGCCAGAACCTTGTCTGAAATGAGAAGCGCCTGAAGCACCAGCTCGTAGCTTCTAAATTGGTCCCGAACGCGGCTGCCGGAAGTGGCTGGAGCCATATCGCTGAGCACCACGTCGAAGGGTCCCGGCAGATGTTCTGGATCCAAGTCGAATACATCGACCACGCGCATTTCTAAGTTGTCAGGAAGCGCTCCCCTGTGTTCTGTGATGTCGAGACCCAACACAGAGCCTGAGGGACCTACGCTTTTTGCAGCATAGAGACTCCAAGATCCTGGAGCAGCTCCGAGATCGAGAACGCGCTTGCCGTGACTCAGCAAGCGCAAACGACGATCCATCTCCTCCAACTTGAATACAGATCTCGCTGGAAAACCCTGTTTTTTTGCTCGTCGGGTGAAGGAATCAGGATGCCGTCTAGAATCTGGACACTGCTTTCGACCGCTAGGCTTTCGACCGCCGGGCCTTCGACCTTTCTGCTTCAATCTTTAAGCCGCGACGTCCTGAATCTTCTTTACCGCCAAACGAACGGTAACCACTCCGTTTCGGCTTCCTGGCACCGAGCCTCTAACCAAGATAAGGCCTTCGTCCCCCATCACTCGAACCACTTTGAGATTCATTTTTGTAGTCCGCTTGGCTCCATACTGACCCGGCATGCCCTGGCCACGGAGGGTGCGACCTGGGGTCATGTTCATGCCGATCGAACCGCCGCGACGATCACCTTCGTGGTTGCCGTGCGTGAGAGACTTGGATCCTTTGAAGCCATGTCGCTTCATGACTCCTGTGTATCCGCGACCTTTGCTCACGCCGGTGACATCGATAAAGTGACCTTCTCGGAACACGTCGGCCGCCTTGATCTCTTGGCCAACGCTGTACTGCTCCACCGCTTCGGTGGGGAACCGAAATTCACGGACGAGCTTTGCCGGAGTTTGGCCGTTCTTCTTAAAGAACCCCTGCTCCGGTTTGTTTACGTGTTTCTCGGTTCGCGTACCAAAGCCCACGATCAATGCCGAGTAGCCGTCCTGATCAATGGTTCGCTTGCCCAAAACTACGTTGGGGCCCGCTTGAATCACGGTCACCCGATGCACGATGCCGTTTTCGTCAAATATCTGAGTGGTTCCAAGCTTCGTGCCGATGAGACCTAGATTCGTATTCACGGCATACTCCTCGCCGAAAGGTCGCGGAGCATACTCGGCTTGGGTCAGGCGTCAAGGAGGTCTCCCGCGGACCGTGTTTGATTGTCGGAGAAGGTCGAGAACCGAGAGGTCCAGGTAGAGCAAACCGCCCCGTCAGAGCGACTCAAAAGAAAGGTTGAGTACTCTTCGCGCATTCTGGGTCGTTATCGCATGCAACTCTTCCGTCGTTTGACCGCGTAGCTCGGCGATCATCGCGGCCGTGTAGCCCACGAAACTCGGTTCATTGATCGAGCCCCTCTTGGGCACCGGCGCGAGGTAGGGCGCATCGGTTTCCACCAAAATGGCGTCCTCTGGCTGTTTGCGGGCTGCCTCCCGTACTTCGCTCGCGTTTTTGAAGGTCACGATGCCGCTGAAGGATGCGACGAAGCCAAGGTCGAGGGAGGCTTTGGCAAAGTGCGCGTCCTCGCTGAAACAATGAATGATCCCACCGACATCACGGGCGTGCTCTTCCTTGAGTACCTCCAGGGTTTCGCTTGCGGCATCCCTTGTATGGATGATCAGCGGCTTGTCTACGCGCTTGGCGATCGCGATGTTTCTCCGCAACGATTCTAGCTGTGCCTCCCGTGAGGCGTACTCGTAGAAAAAATCTAGCCCAGTCTCTCCGACGGCCACGATAAGCGGGTCGCGCGCAAGCTCCTCGAGCGCTTCGAAGAGTGCATCGCTTTGGTGCTCGGCGTCGTGGGGGTGGATCCCCGTGGTTGCGCGCACTTGATCAGGATGGCGACGCGCTACGTCGATCGCAGAATCCAGATTGCCGAGAGACTTTGCGCATCCGATCGTGACCATCCCGATCACACCCGACTGCTTTGCTCGGTGGAGCACCGCTGGCAGATGTGCCGCAAGTTTGGGGTCGTCCAGGTGGCAGTGCGTGTCGATCAGGTTGCCTTGAGAGTTCACTTCGGTGGGTCCTAGGGTAGGGCGCGCGTTTGGATGCCGAAGCTCGCGCGCACTGGATGGGCTCAGCGAGACCGAGGTCACGGATGCTTTAGCGTTTTAGGCCGGTAAGTAGAGACTCTAGCACCATCTGTGTGTTGGCGTTCTCGTCGAGAAGATCGCGGGCACTGTAAATCTGACGCACCCGCTCCCCAGCCTCGGAAGGTTCGAGGTCTCGGGCACGCTCCACGACCTCGGACCTGAAATCGCGAAGGGACCAAGTGGATTCATCGATGTGCAGTTTGTGCCGCGCGACGTCGCGGTACAGTTGGACCAGCGCACGAAGCAGGAGGCTGAGGTCCTCCATGCGTGACATCTCCTCGGCGAGGAGTACGGCTTCGCCCGGATGCCCCCTTTGAACCACATCGTGAGCACGTAGCGCACGGCCGATGAGCTCCCGAGCTTCTCCGGCCGTAGCTAGGTGAAGGGCTTGGTCCGCGCGTCCGTCGGACAGGGCGATCGCGGGTCCCACGTCCTCAGACGCCACACCGGCCTTTACTAAGATTTCCTCGAGGTCCTCCGTGGTCAGCCGACCAAAAGACACGCGCTGGCATCGTGAGCGGATCGTATCCAAGAGCCGTTCGGGTCGATCGGTAATCAGAATGAAATGCACCTTATCCCGGGGCTCTTCGAGCGTCTTAAGAAGGGCGTTTGCGGCTGCGGGGTGCTGCACGGGGAAGGAGAGATCGGCCTCGGGAAATATGAGAAACGAGCACTGTGCTTCGAAGGGTGCGAATCGGGCGATCGGCAGGATTTCTTTTCTGAGGTACTCCACCGGTATGTTTCGAGCGCCCTCTGCCCGAGGGTTGAAGACGCGGATGTCAGGGTGGCTCCCGTCATCGATTCTCTGAGCGATCGCGCTGCTGGCGCGGGCTACCAGATGTTTCGCCATCGCCATCGCTGTTTTTTGCTTTCCGACCCCGCTCGGTCCCTCGAAGAGGTACGCCGAGGCGGCTGCTCCGCGGTCGATCGCGGCTCCCAAGATCTGCAACGCACCGCATTGCGATCGAATCTCTTGGAACGGCCCGGCGGGTGAATTCGGCAGACTCATGATGGGAGCAAGTGAGAGAGCGGGCCCGATCGTTCGCCCGATGGTTTGCCAGGTAGGGGAGCCTCCGGAGTCTGTGATCGCTCGCTCATCTAGCGTCCCTTAGCTCGAAATCCTGAAACAGGTTACGTCAAGGCGCCGGAGGAGGGCTCTTCCGGTAGATCGACAGCGTAGGCCGTGCGTGCTAGGCGCGTGCTCATGCGCGAGGACGTCGACGGTTCAGAGTTGGGCGGCCCAGAACTGGCCGATGCTGACCCGGGCTCGCAGCTTCGAGGCGCATCGCTGAGCCGGCTGGTGTCGATCATGCAGCGCTTGCTTGGCCCCTCGGGATGTCCGTGGGATCGGGAACAAACCGTCAGCTCGCTGCGTCCTTACGTCTTAGAGGAGGCTTTTGAGGTCGTCGACGCGGTGGATAGGGGCGAACCAGATGCGATTCGAGAGGAACTTGGAGATCTCCTATTCCAAGTCGTATTCATGGCGGAGTTGGCTGCGAAGCAGGGGTGGTTCGCTACCGACGAGGTGATCGCTTCGATTTGTGACAAGATGATTCGAAGGCATCCTTGGGTTTTTGGCACTTCTAATGCTAAAACTGCTGATGATGCTCGAATCGAGTGGGAGCAAATCAAGGCCAAAGAGCGAGGCGGGAACAAAAAGCCGAGTGGCGCGCTTTCTGGTGTTCCAAGGGCGCTTCCGGCGCTCCTCCGTGCACTCAGGGTCGGAGAGAAGGCCTCGGTAACGGGTTACGACTGGCTTGATGTCGATGGCGTTCGAGCCAAGGTGACCGAGGAACTCGAGGAACTCGACGCCGCACTCGAAAAGCGCTGCAGCGACTCGGTTGAAAGTAAAATCGGTGTCGAAAGTGAAATCGGTGACGTCCTCTTTGCGGTAGCGAATCTAGCACGCAAGGCTGGAGTGGACCCGGAGGCGGCTCTTCGGGGTAGCGTGACCCGATTTACCGACCGATTTGAATGGGCGGAACGTGAAGTGGATCATGAGGGCAAGAGTCTGCGGGAACTCTCCTGTGAAGAGCGCGACCGACTTTGGGAACGGGCTAAGGATTCCGTCGAAGGGTCGCCGCGTGAGGCACCGCGCCTTCAAGAGAGCTGAGAATCCAAGTTCTGAAGCCTCCCGCACCCGATTCACGCGCTCGAGCTGGTCGCCGACCCGAGCACTTCATTTGGGCCAGGTCACGCTGCTGCTTTTGCTCGGTATGCATGCAACGGCAGGCTGCAGTCGTCCTGTGCTCAGTCACGGGGTGGTCGTGTATCCCGCCGCGGTCCCGGCCCGCGCGTTTCCGCTGATCGTGGTGCTGCTTGGTGAAGGCAGCGAGGCGACTGCGCTCAGTCGATCTTTGGCGGAGCACCTTTCCGAGGGAGGTGAGAGCGAGGTTCGGCTGATCAGTGCGGACGAACTCTCTGCGGCAAGGCAACAAGGCTTGCTTCATCCGTCCACGGTGGTTCTCGCGGCGGAACTTCGAGTGCGCGAGCACTCTCGTCCTACTTGGACGACGATGCCGGAAACGGTTTGCGGTCCTGTTGGCTGTTTTACCGAACGCCGAACAAGGCTACAGGACCTGCCGGAGGTTCTTGGCTCAATGACGATACTCGTGACCGATGGTGCGACTGCGGAGGAACTGCAGCGGGTGACGATACGAGCCCAGCAAGAAGGACGAGATGGGTATTCAATGCGCCGCCGGGTACTTGAAGAGTTAGATCGAGATGCACGAACTCTCTTCGATCCGCAAACTTTGCGGGTCGAGGTCCCACTGCTGGAGGTCGACCATCCGGATATGTCTGCTGCGATCGAAGCCATTCGTGGTGGAAACTGGAAGGAAGGTCGCCTACGCCTCGAGCGTCAGATCTCGGAGGATTCGTTTGCTTCGTTGTCTCATCCCGATCAGGCTCGCGTCCTCTATACGCTCGCCCAGGCGCGTCGTTTCGACCCTTCGCCTGCTCAGGTAAAGCTACGATTTGACGCTGCAGAAGCAGCAGTTATCGCGGCCATACGTCTCGACCCGCGCTCCGAATACGCAGAGGCGCTTGAGGAACTGCGTCGACACCGGATGCAGGTTGAGACGCTTGAGGCGCAAAGGGCAGCGGCGGCGCACAACTTCTCTATTGTACCGGGGGCCGAGCGACCGACCGGGGTGCCTACACCACCACCTGGCTACCGCTAGTGCGTATTCGCTAGCTGCATCGCTCCGCTCTACAGCTACAGCACGGCCCGGTCGGTAGGTATTGCGATGACATCCTGCACCCGAGGCGCCCCCAGAGTCAGCATCACAAGACGATCGAGCCCCAGGGCGTTTCCCGAGCATGGCGGAAGTCCCTCCTGCAACGCGCTCATGAAGCGTTCGTCTATTGGGTAGACCGGAAGCCCGAGCGATGCTCGCCTTGCCTGGTCTGCCTCCAATCGTTGGCGCTGTTCGATGGGGTCTACAAGTTCTCCAAACCCGTTACACAGTTCTACCCCGTCGATGTACGCCTCGAATCGGTCTGCTCTGCTCGGATCTTCGGATTCAAGGCGTGCAAGTGAGGCCATGGATGCAGGCCAATGGGTGAGAAAGACCGGCTTGGGGCTTCCCAGCTGAGGTTGCACCTTTTCGACGAGCACGCGGAAAAAGTGTTCTTCGTCGGGCAGGATGTCGTCTACCTCGACGCCTGCATATCGTCTAAAGGCGTCGTCTACCCTGATTCGCGCCCAGGGAGGCTTCACGTCCACCGGCCTACCTAGAGCCGGAATCTGTGTTGTTCCCCCGAGAATCGCTCGAGCCACTTCAGTGACTAGCTCCTCGGTATCTCGCATCAAGTCTCCCGAGGTGGCCAGAGCTCGGTACCACTCGAGCATGCTGAACTCCGGTTCATGCAATGGGCCAAGCTCCTCTTGCCTAAAGCATTTACAAGTCTGGTAGATACGCGGCAGCCCGCCCCCGACAAGTCGCTTCATCTGGTATTCCGGGCTGGTAATGAGGAATCTGCTCGGCGATGCGTCCTCGACCTCGAAAGCGCTGAGATGAACGTCGAGTCCGGGGCTGGGTACGAGCAGAGGGGTTTCCACCTCGATAAATGAATGTCGATCGAAAAAGGCACGAACCGTCTTCATCACCTGAGCCCGTTGCATCAAGTATCGACCGCGTCTCGAGACCTCGTCGTGGAGCCACCGCCAATCGCTTTCGGCTGCCGGAAATGGAAGCCTGGGCACGCTCTGAACCATGCAGCGGCCTTGCGTCACCTCGGCACCGTTCCACTGGCCCTCGACTATGACCCAACTGCCGAGGGGTGGCGCCGCTAGACACTGTGCCGGGAGCTCACCGGTAAGGTCTCGGAGGATCACGACAGAGTCGCTCGAGCCGATCGAACCGCCTGAATCGACCGACCTCCTTGGCTCCTTCGGGTTTTGTACGCTTGCGACCCTGCCCGAGACGCGAACGTATGCGGGTGGCGTTCGCTGAAGCACAGTCTTGATGTCGACCGCATCAAGTCGTTGGTCTGACAGCACCTCTTAGATCACTTTTTCACGCGCTCTACGTACTCGTTGCTTCGGGTGTCTATCTTCAATACGTCGCCTTGGTTGACAAATAGGGGGACGTGAACGGTGAGTCCGGTAGAGAGCGTTGCCGGCTTGGTTACGTTGCTCGAGGTGTCGCCCTTGAAGCCTGGTTCCGTTTCGGTCACCTGCAGCTCGACGAAGGTCGGCGGCGTCACCCCGATCGCGCGCCCTTCAAACAGCAGTATGTCGACCGTGGTTCCATCAAGAAGAAAGTATACGTTGGCTCCGAGTTGTTCTTCGGTGAGCGTGATCTGCTCGTAAGTCTTTGTGTCCATGAACACACGGTCGTCGCCTTCCGGGTAGAGATACTGCATCTGCCGTTCTTCCATGTCGGCGGGCGCAAGTTTCTCACCGGAGCGGTACGTTCGATCCAACGTAGAACCGGTAATCATGTTTCGTAAGCGGGTGCGCGTGAAGGCCTGACCTTTGCCGGGCTTGACGAACTGGTGTTCGACGATGACGTAGGGCTGTCCCTCGATGAGAACCTTGAGTCCCTTACGGAAATCTGAAGTATCATACATGCTGCTGCTCTACTCCGGGATCGATTGGCGTGCGACCACGAACTGACTTGGTAAGGACGCTTCTATTGTCTCTTCTGCGGTGACTTTCAACGTGAAGGAATCCATGGGTGCAGTCGTAACCAGCGATGCTTGTCTCAGACTCGGATCGTAGGTCATGTCGCCAGCTTTGGTGGCGCGTCCCGCCGCATCGACGAACCAGGCGGTGTAACGCTGGAACTCCGGCTGCAGACTGCTCGGAGGAGGGAGACGCTCTAGCTCCAAATTGATTCGTCTCGCATCTTCGTCGATCTTGCTCAGGCGGATCTGTCCTTCGGCACTGACCATCCTAGCGGTTCCAATGATGATGTATTCATCGGTTCCACCGCATGCGCAGAGAAAAAGAGTGAGCACAGTTGCGAAATAAACCCGGTAGTTGTTCGGTCTGGCAAGCGACATAGACACGCTACCTCCGAGACGGCTTGTACGCTTCTGCCGCTACCGTCGTCAAGGCTGACGCAGCCGGGGCTTACTGCGACAAGTCCTTTGTTTCTAGCGATGTGGTGTTGGGTTGCTTGGCTTGCTTTTCAGCGGTACGCCCGCCGCGATGCGTGATGCCGACGAGGAGATTCGAGAGATAAAGAAAGAGATTATCGAGTCTAGAGGTCTCATCATCAAAACAAACAACCTCACGAACTCACTCGCTGCAGACATCAAGTCTATTGCCAAAAGGCAAGTAGGCTACGAGCGTCGTTTCAACTGGAATAGCGCAGCAGCATACGTATTGTTCGCGACGCTCTCTTTCGTCGGTTTGAAGCTCGCTTCCGATGCAAGGATCTCGGAGATCGAATCAGAAAAAGAAGGGCTCACCCGTCAAGCTCGGGAGCTCCGAAGTGAACTGGTGGAGCAGACTGCGGCGACGGAAGAGCGAGATCGCGCCGAGTCCAGAGCCAATGCGTTCTATGTGCTTATCCGGCAGCAAAAAAGAGCTGAAGTCGTCGCCGGCTATGATGCGGTGGCCAAGGAAAAGCTATCCCGCGCCGAGGCCGCGTTCTTTCGTGATGCGGTAGAGCGGTTTCGCCGGGATCTCTCGGTAGCCGCGTCTCAGCAAGGTCTCGGACTGATGCGCACGGGCCGATTTGCAGAGGCTGCCGAGAAATTCCAGGAATCGATGCAGCTCAATGAAGATGGCGCGCATATCCCCTCGGTGAAGTACAACCTCGCGAGAGCCTTGCGGCGATTAGGCCGGCAGAGTGAGGCGCTAGTCTACATTCGCCACGTGAGTGACCAGACCATCGACCGCGATCTTCATGACGATGCCGTTTGGTTACTCAGTCTCTGCGCTGAGGAGCTTGACGATATCAACACTGCGCGAGACGCGCTTCGTTCCTATTTACGACGATGGCCACGTTCCAGTTTGGCGGTAGAAGCTCGCGCCAGACTACGGGGGTTGAATGTGCGGGCTATGCGAAGCAGCGGCGGCTAACCCTCCAGCGGGCCTAGGTTGGCTCAAACAGCTGCTTACCTCCGATGCTCGTCGCTCAACGTACTCAGAGTACGCCTTCGCTCCTGCGCTTCGGGGGCGCTGGCTGTTTGAACCAACCTAGGCCCCCTGGCCCTGAACAGCTGCTGACCGAAGATGCTCGTC
>JBCCEA010000038.1:0-33466 GCA_039030515.1 Myxococcota bacterium
CTGTTTAGGCCGACATACGCCTACCCAGCGGGTCTAGGTTGGTCAAAACAGCGAGCGCCACCGAAGCGCAGGAGTGAAGGCGTACTTTGAGTACGTTGAGCGACGAGCATCGGAGAAAAGCCGCTGTTTAGGCCGACATAGGCCCGCTGGAGGGTTTCCATTTGATAGAACAACCTACAGCCGGCAAAGTCTCGAATTCCACCGGTGCTCCAGTAAGGGCTTGACGCACTGCGTCTGCGAGATCCGTGCGTGTCACCTTAGAAGCATCACGCCAATGGTCGTCGATTCTACCGTTGTACACCAGGGTGCGATCCGGTCCGAAAACAAAGGGATCCGGGGTGCAAACCGCATGGTAGGATCGGGCCACCTGCTGCGTTCTGTCGATCAAATAGGGGAAGTTGAACTGACGCTCCTTGGCCCTCACGACCATATTTTCGAAGGAATCTTCTGGATACCGTTCCGAGTCGTTCGGGTTGATCGCGACCAGGCGGAGTTGCTCCGGCGCGTATTCGTTTTGAAGTGCGATCAATCGGTCTTCGGCAGCCTTAGCGTAGGGGCAGTGATTGCAGGTGAACAAAACGACGAGTACCGAAGACGAAGCGAAATCATCAAGGCTCCACCATGCACCATCAGTACCCTCGAGCCGAAAACTCGGTGCCGAGGTTCCGACGCGCATCGATTCGTTGGAAACTGCCGTCATGCGATATCGGGGTAGCAGAGGTGACCACGATATCGCAAACATCTTTTGATGGCGACTTCGGTAAAACTGCCGGTAGAAGCGATTGGATTCGTTGATGTCGCCTAGGGAGGATCGCATCGTAAAAGGCAAACGCTGCGACCATGTAACGGAGAAACATGATGACTCGCCAGCACCTGGGAAGCGTGCGGCGAATCGAATCTTCATCCTCTTGTTCGTCTCGCTGCAGCTGATCGTCCCTCTAACCTATTACGACCGCCAGGATCCCTACGATGAACGCTTCGCCTGGAGAATGTTTTCTGGAGTCCGCCTACATCGATGCGATACGCGTTTGACGGAGATCCACCAAAGCACGCGGTCGGTCGTGCCTCTGAAACGGGAGATCCACGCCGCTTGGATCCATCATTTACGCAGAAATCGCAGTGCCGTGGTGCACGCCGTGCTGGCAAGCCGGTGTGTACACGGAGCTGAGACGGCGGAGCTCGAAAATCGCTGCGTCTCGGCTGCTGGAACACGACTCGAACCGCTGCACTATCGGATGGATTGCTTGAGCGGCCACGTAATCCGCGAAGGCAGCCTACCGTGAACGCAAAAGAAGACCCCATCGCGATGCGGCGAGCCTTTGATGCGTACTGGTACGGGCCTATCGCAGCAGTCCGTCCTTATCTCTTGGTCCGTGTGTTTTTAGCGCTGCTCGCCTTCGATACCTGGATCGTCATGGTCCAACACGGAGGGCGCTATGGCATCGGTGGATTCAATGTCGCGCATTTCGAGATTCTAGACCTGATTCAACCTACGCCGACGCCCGCGATCTATCTCGGCACCCTTTTTCTTTGCGGCATGCTCTCTATGGGGATGGTGCTCTACACTCCGACGCGATTTGGGCTGGCGACGGTAACCGCAACCTACACCTATTCATGGTCGATGAGCATGCTCGACAGCTATCAGCACCACTACCTGCTGTCGCTGATGCTCCTTTCGATCACCTTGATGCCGATACAGCGACTCGAGGATGTGCTCCCGGAACCCCGGGTTTCGAAGGTTCAAGGCACTCGATCGACTCGGCGTGCGCCGCTACATATCGAAGCTTGGGGTTTTGTATCCGTCTGCTGCACAAGCTCTATCGTCTATTTCTACACTGCCGTCACGAAGATGGAGCCCGACTGGCGAGCAGGAAACGCGCTGCGCCGGCTGTTGAGTCAGCATCAAAACGCCTTCGAACTGCAACACGGGCTTGGACTCTCTGCCGAGTTTTTTTGGCCTCTCATGGCAGCTTCAGCTATCGCGCTGCAGCTGGTAATCGGCCTTGCGTATGTGCTGGCTCCGCTTCAGGACCGGTGCTCAAACTCGCCAAACCTTCGTTGGCTGCATCGCACCCTGCCTTGGTTCGGTGTTCCTGCGCTGCTTTTTCACGCCGGCGTCGAAGCGATGGAGCTCGAACTCGGCTGGTTCAGCTACTACATGTTTGCCCTGATCGCGGTCGCGTTTCTGCCCGCGAGGTGGCTTGAGTCCACACTCCGATGGAGCTCTTTTCCGTATCGGTTCTTTCGCGTTTCGGTGGTAGGCGCGACCGCCCAGACATCCGACAAAGAACCTTTGGTGGTCGACCTCGCGGTGAGTGCGTTGTCGGTGGGGGTGACCGCACTTCTTGGCGCTCAATTAGACCTGCCGGGGGCCGGAACAGCCAGCCTTCTCGCGGCCCTGCTGGTGTTCTTTCAAGCGTGGATAGTACGCCTATCCCGAGACAAGCGAAGTAGGCGTAACAAAAGAATCAGCACGCGGGCGCTAGAGCTGTCACCGGTACTCGCGGCGCTGTTTATGTTTTGCGCGATCTGGTGCAGCGACGTGAGGTTCGACTACTACCGTTTCGTGGGCGGGGACCTGCGTCGTCGGGGCGACCTCGAAGCCTCTCTTGATGCCTATGTGAAAGCCAATCGCTATGCTCCGAGGAGCTGCGATGCTTTGCATGATGAGTCGCTTCCTCCCGCCAAACGTCGGTGCGATCGGCGAAGGGAAGCGGCGGCCGTAGCCCGGTCGATCCGGACAAACAACCGCTTGCGTGCGCCGTTACCGGGAGTTCAGTAGCGTGCTAGCTTCTCTAAACCTGAGTCTTGGGTCTACAAAAAGAGACTAGCCTTTGGAAATGCGACCCTGCTTGTGAAGTCGGTGCCCCCGACATTTTGCATGCGAGCAGTACTTCTTTTTTGAAATCTTTTTCGCACTCTTCTTATCCCAAGTGGTCACGTAGTTGTCTCGACCGCAGTCGGGACAGGTGAGTTTGACGACATCCCTCATGGGGTAAGCTCCTTGATTTGACCGACGAATCTGGATGATAAGCAGGCCATGAACCGATCTAGAGAGCAGCTCATGACGAATTGAACCCGCCAAGCTAGCGAGATACTGAGCGAGGTCAAGCTTCCTTTAGGCTTTAGGGCAAATCGATGGGTAGTGAAGCACAAAACGATCGTTGAGTCGGCCCCTCCGTTGAATCGGCCCGTGGCTTACGGAGACTGGATCACGATCGCCTCGCTTGAGCCGGTCGCACCCGATCCCCCCGCTGCCGAGGGAGACGAACCTGCAGCACCACCGAGCCCGGCCACCCCGGTTTCTTCCACGACAATCTCCGCCTCTACCGCCGATAGGTAAGCAGAGGACCCGGTTCCTGCAAGGAAGATCCCGTGGCTACCACCACCGCATCCGCCGCCGCCGCCGCCGCCGCTTCCGCCGCTTCCGCCATCACCGCCTCGACCTCCATTTCGGGAGCAGAAAAACTCGACAGTCCCGCCGTTACCTCCGCTGCCCCCGGCGCCACCGCTCGCTCCTGCGCCACCGTCTCCCCCAGCGCCGCCACTCGCGGTCAGAATCCGCACCTCGTCGAAACTCGGACCCGACAAATTGAGTAGACGGATCGACACACCGACCGAGGAACCTCCACCTCGACCGGCCTCTGCACCGGGAGCCCCGCACCCCCCAGCGCCACCTCCTCCGCCTGAGCCACCGGAACGATCAAAGCAGGTAGGAAATGTGCCGCCGATAACCGAGTACCCCGCACCTCCCGTGCCGCCTCCTCCACCTGAACCGACGGTGCCGCCCGTACCGCTTGTACCGTTCGATGCGCGAACGCGTCCGGAGGAAAAATCGATCTGGGGGGGCGCAGCGCATCCCGCGCCAGAGGCGCCATCTTGACCATTCCCGCCGTCTTCACCATCGTCGCCGATGCGCCGAAGTGAGGGATTGTCGTCACAAAAATTGCAGGTCCCTCGATTTGTGGGCGCGCTGTACGTGACTTCACCCGCAAGCCCGGGAGCAGGCCCTCTACCGTCGGCGGCGGCCGGATTGCTCACGGCAGTTGCGAGAGCCGCATCGAGATCACAGACGCCGTCCACCGTATAGTCGGTGCATCCCGCGTTGCCGCAGGGACTTCCATTGACGCAGCCAAGGTTGGGGCAGTCTGCGAATCCTCCGTCGCCACCACCCACATCGACACCTCCGCAGGACTTTGAGCCGCCTACGCCGGACATCACCGGTGCGCAGAAACTTCCGGACGGAGTACCGGGACGTCCTGAAGCGCCGTCTGGACCGTCGAGCTCAGCCAAGGAGGTGAACCCCAGCGCTCCGAGGTTTTCTGCGGAGCTGCTGCCTCGCAAACCGTCGGCACCGCGTCCTGCCTGAACGACCAAGGAACCAAAGAGCACCGCGTCTGAGCAACCGTCGCTGTAGACCGTAGTGCTTCCTTCCCCGGGGATAGACGCATCGCTACCGATAATGAGAAAGCCGTCAAGCTGGGTCGCCGAGGTGATCGAGGTGCACAACACCACCGGAGCCCCCGGATCGGCGCTGTATTCGAGGGCGGTCGGATAGAGATCGAGATCGCGATCTCGAAAGTCCGTCCGATAACCACCGAATACGGAAACTCCGGCAACGAGGGAAAGTTGCTCATCGTAGATGCCGCGAGCTACGAGCACATCTCGACCGCTCGCTTGACCCCGTGAAACCGCCGCCCCCAGAGTTCGCATTGGCGAGGCCAAGGTGCCGGGATTGCCGTCGCTGCCTGAAGTGGAAACGTAAATGAAGCTGTCGTCATCGTCGACAACGCCATCACAGTCGAGGTCGCCGGTCCCTATTGGAGGCGCGCCCTGCCCGTCGAAACGCTCGCATTCACAACCGTTGGATTCAAAACCATCGACATCGATGAATCCGTCGAGACACGTGATCGAGCAAATAACGCCGCTTGGGTCAGACCCACCCGAATCTGCGAGGCACTCAGCCAAGGTGTTGGGACCAGGCTCTACACAGGGTCGACCACAGGCACCGCAGTGCGCTGCACTGATATAGCTGCCCGAAGCGTCCACAAAAGACTCGTCGATCGAGCCGTCACAATCGTCATCCTGACCGTTGCATGCTTCGACGAGCGCCGCCTCACATGGACCCAGTCCCTTCTTGCCGCAAGAGCGAACGCCGGCGCAGGTCCGGTCACCTGAGGAAAACAAACAAGCAAAGCTCGCTCCAAGCGTCTCTGCGACGCACAAACACGCACCATTGTCGGGCTGGCACAACCCCTCGGTCGGATTGCAAGAAAATCCGGGATCGCATCCTTCGCCACAAGGCGGCAAACAGCGGAGCTCACCACCCACGCTCTCACATCGGGAGCCGCTAAGCCGAAGGTCACAATCCTCATCCTGCGTGCAAGGCAAACAGGTGGGCACAACCTCGGGCGCGCAGGATCCGGCTCCGGAGCGACGAAATCCAGCGGGACACGACACAAGCACACATCCAGGAGTCCCCTCGCCGTCTAATTGGCAGGCAGTTTCTTCAGCGGTGGGGAACACCTCGCTACAGCGAACTCCGCAACCTCCACAGTGTGCGACGTCGGTGTAGCGCTCCTCCTCATCTCGAAAGTTCTCGTCCACCCGATCGTCACAGTCGTTGTCCAGGTAGTCACACGATTCTTCTCCGCCGCAGAGCACGCTTTCATGACACCCCGTACTCCACATCGGCACCATGACACAGAGGAACAGCCCAACCGTGCCCCAGCGTGACCACATCCAATTCCAGCGCAGCCGCATCAAACTCTGAAAAGACAAACCACCGGCCGGCCGTGCGAACGAAGCGCGTCTCCTCTTAGCGAAGTACAACGTCGACCGCCTCCCCTTGGCGACCGGGGTCGGCCGTGATGCCGCCTCCGCCACCGGATCCAGCAGCGCCGCCGGCCCCAAGCGAGAATAGATTTTGTGTTCGAAGTCGGTCGACGTCGGCGCCCGAAAACGCTCCGCTAAGCCAGACCCCGATCGAAGAGCCACCGCAGCCGCCTCCGCCACCACCGCCGGGCCCGCCAGTGCCTCCCTGTCCGCCCCGTCCGCCGGGAAACGGCGCCGCCAAGTTGGGGGTCGCGCGAAGCTCGCGAGGTAGCGCTCCTCCAAATCCGCCGGATCCTCCCAGAGCGCCATCGCCTCCCACGCCTCCAGGACCACCGCGGCCACCAGATCGGGGTGAGAACACGATCCCTGCAATATCCGGCAACGCTGGTGAAGACGCCGAGGAAGAAACGACGAGCGCCACTGAAGGGCCACCACTGATCCCCGCACTTCCAGCGCCTCCGCCGCAGCCACCTGCGCCACCGCCGCCGCCGCCGCCGCCCAAACCGTCAGCGAACTCGCAAACACCTCCAACCCAGATCATTTCGGTGCCGCCACCTCCTCCTCCTCCTCCGCCGCCGCCGCCTGCAGCTCCGGCGAGTCCTGACTCCGCCGGTCCAGCAACCCAGCTGAGATCATTCAGCGTCCCCAGGGGATCCGCGCAGCCGGCACCGGCGCGACCCGCCGCACCATCCTGACCTGCGCTACCGTTTTGCGGCCCTTGAAAATTGGTCGGAACCGTAAAATCCGCTAAACCGCAGCACACCCTAGCCGGAGGTGGACAGCTGGGGCCTGAGATCGGCCCTGTCGAGTCCTGTCCGCCAGTGCCCCCAAAGCCGCCAACTGCCGACCCCGCCGATCGACCTGCGCCGCCCGCAGGCTGAAAGGCAGCAAAATCGGGGCACGCGGGAGCACCACCGCCGCCTCCGGAGACGTCGATACTGCTGCAGGTGTTTTGGCCGCCGACGCCGCCAGCAACCGTGTTCACGTCTCCAGCGATGCACTCCCGAGCCGCATTTTCTATCGCCTCTCGAGGGACGTCCCCGTCTTCAGCCAAGCCGGTTGGTGACGCCCCAGCCGCACCGTCGTCGCCCCCGATTCCAGCGCCGCCCACTCCAGCCGAAACGCGCAACTCGACAAGCGCAAGCTGAGGACCCGGATCGAGTACGACTATGCCGTACGCAGCCTCAGAAGGGGCGATGGCGTCACGACCGCGAATCGAAAGCCATCGAAGCACGGTGGGAGTGACTCCTGCATCTTCGAGCACCAAAGCAGCTCCGCCGGGAGCATCCGTCTCGGTAGGTGCACGCAGCTCAGTCTGGAACGCTGTCGGATCGAGACTGAGGAAGTCGGAACGATAGCCACCGTAAAGCGCCACCCCGTCCGGCATCGAGACCGTTTCCGCGTAGGAACCGGACGCTACGTAGATGGATCGACGAGGGAGATCGGTGGTCAGCGAAGCCGATGCACTATCGACAGCATGTTGGAGCGTACGAAAAGGCCGGGTGGGCGACCCCGGATTGAGGTCGTCACCAAAGGCGGCGACGTAGTAGCTTCGGAGAACTTCACCTTCTGCACCGTCGCAATTGGTGTCGAGTACTTCACCGGAAGCGCCGACGGGTCCGGGAAGATCCACCTCACTGCTGAACACACACTCACAGCCGTTGGCGAGTGATCGGTCCGCGTCAATTCGATCTCCAAGGTCCAATCCGTCCAAAGCGTCTGGACAAAGCAGCACACAACTCGGGTCCGCCGGGTCTCCACCGCAGACCAAGTCTTGACCTCCGGAATTGAGCTGGGCGCAGGCGATCCCGCAGCGTCCGCAATGCTCGACGGTGTCGTATATGCCGGACGGGTTTACAAAGTCTTCATCGACGAGACCGTCGCAATCATTGTCCGTAAGGTCACATGTCTCTTCGGGCGCGATGCATTCCGAAAGCACACCGTCGGTGCAAGACGCGGCTCCCGCGCAAAGATTGCCCTCTGGATCTGATAGGGCGCAAGCGAGGTCGAATTGCTGCCCAGGTTCACAAGAACAACTCATCCCGAGTGGCACACATCGTTCTTCAATGCAGTCGTAACCCGAGGGACACCCCGCCGCACAGCCGATCGTGCAGCGCAACTCTCCGGCAAGCTCGGAACATTCGGCCGAGACGCCATCACCGCAACTACCTGTATTCACGCAAGGAAAACACAGACGTTCGTACGCAGAGACGCAACGACCCGTAGTCGACACCTCGAAGCCCGGTTCACAGTCCGCGGCAACACAGTTCGGCGAATTTTCTACGATCGCGCACAAGGGGTCTCCCAGGGAGTTGGGCAGAGGCACGCACTCTTGACCACATCCGCCACAATGCTCGCTCGTCAGGTAGCGTCCCTGTCCGTCGCGGAAGTCCTCGTCTACGTTGCCGTCCAAATCCTGATCGAGCCCATCACATCGCTCCGCTTCGGGTAAGGGCGTCTCGGAGGGGCCCCCATCTACCTCCTCGGTCACGACAGATCGGCCACCGCACCCCAACCACAGGCTGGTGAGTGCAAGTAGTAGGCGAGTCTGCCGAGGGAAAGCCAAGATGCTCAAGGAATTAAAAGCATAACCAATTGAGGCGAAGTTGCACCTCTTACAGCGCGCATCAAGGAGTTTACCCCCTCACTGGTGAAGGAAGCGTGCGCGCACCCGAGGCGGCGATCCAGCACGGGTGAGAGGGATGCAGGTTTAAGCAAATTCGGACGTTGGTTGGTTCAGGGAAATGTCGCCGCGACCGCCCGATTTCGACCCGCGGACTTCGCCGCGTAGAGCGCTTCATCCGCAGCCGCCAGCATGGACGAGACATCCGAATACGGGGTCGTGATGGTCCAAATAGCGAAACCTACACTGGTGGTCACCCGTATTTCCTGACTTTCCCAAGGTAAGGAGAGCTGTTCCACAGTGCGCCGGCATCGATCTGCCACGATCGCGGCGTTGCGAGGATCGATGCCTCGGGCAAGGACACAAAACTCTTCTCCACCGTAGCGGGCCACCAGATCTTCCGCGCGGAGCATCCGTTCCAGGGCTTTGCCAACGACACGAAGAACTGCGTCCCCTGCCGGATGCCCGAAGGTATCGTTGACGTTCTTGAAGTGGTCCACGTCTAGGAGGAGCACCGCGAGCGGCGTTGCATGGCGCTTGGCGTAGGAAAACTCTGACTGAAGACGTTCGTCGAGGTGCCGGCGGTTGTAGAGTCGCGTCAGTGGGTCTTTGACCGACGACTCCCAAACGCGCATCGCGGCCCGCTGTTCGACCACATCGTGCAGATGAAATCGGAGCAGCGTGTTTCTGCCCATCTGAATGCGATCTCCATCTTGCAGCACCTGTGAACCTCGAAGTCGGCGTCCGCCAACCCAGGTTCCATTGGTGCTGCCGAGATCCTCGATGATGAATCGATCTTGAACTTTTCGGATCTTCGCGTGACGACGAGAAAGACCGGAGTCATCGATCCGGCAAGAAGCTTCCGTGCCTCGACCGAGCACCATTTCCTCATCGGTCATCATATACACGGCGTCTGAAACCGGTCCGGCAAGCACGGTGAGGGTACATCGGTCGCGTTCGGGCGCGGCACTGTTGACCTCGGGAGCGTCCGCAAGCGTAACGATTTGCTGCGTGTCCTGATCCCCTCCACCTGGAAATTCCGGAGGATCGTAACGCTGCATCGGATGAACGCTCGAACTCACACCAAATAAAGACGACAGAATCGCGGCGACTTGAAGGGTAGCCCCATATCTAGCTTTGTTCGAGAAGGCCGATAAACGGGAGATTACGGAATCTTTGGTCGCGATCGAGGCCGTATCCGACGACGAACACATCTTCGACGGTGAATCCCAGGTAGTCGATCCGAACCTCCGCTTGCGTTCTGGAGGGTTTATGAAGCAACGAAGCGACTTTGATACTATTGGGGCCGCGCGTTCCGAGATTTTCCATCAAATACTGCATCGTCAAACCAGTATCGACGATATCTTCTACGACGATCACGTCCTTGCCTTGAATCGGTTCGGAGAGATCGCTGGTGATCTGAACCACACCGGTGGATGCCGTTCCTTCGTAGCTTCGTAAGCCGAGAAATTCGACGGTTACCTTGCCCTGGATTGCCCTACACAGATCGGCGGCAAAGATGAAACTACCCTTCAGGATAACTATCAGCACTACCCCGTCTGGATGATCCTCCTGGATCGCGCGACCGAGTTCGCAAACCCTTTGGGAAATCCGTTCGGCGTCGATGAGCGTGCGCACATGCTCCATCACTAGGACGATACCTGAGTTGTCATTAGGCCCCGGGTTGAAATACGACCGGAAAACTCAGGGGCGTCACGTTTCCTGCGGAAGGGAATCGCCATCTACGTACAGCGCCCTCGATGCAGGTGTTGAGAGAGCCGATCCCATTGCCCTTGGCACGGACCATGGTCACCGTCCCTCCCATGCTCACCGTGGCTTCGACGTTGATTCGGGTGGCGGGAGGACTTCCGATGCCGCGGATCGCTTGCTCATAACATCGCTGAAGTGCAGGTCTGTTTCGCCCTACAACCGTTCGAAGCTGAGCAGCGGAGAGTCCCTCGCCACGCGGCGCATTCGCACCACCAGTGTTCGCGCCCCTAGGGACCCGAACATTTCCCGGAAGTCGATCGGCGCCCTCAGCAAAGCGCGCCAGTCGGGCTTCTTCCTGGGCCGACAACGTAGAAGTAGCAGACGGAGACGAAGCACTGATTGCGGAAGAATCCCCGGAGCTCCGGTTTCTCTTCGCGAGGTTTGCAGCATTGTTTCTTCGACCGCGTTTCTGGACAGGCGCGGCAGTAGTATCCCTTTCGGAACCGAACGCCTGCCCCTCGTCAAGGCCATCAATCACCGGAACCGCGGAGCGAGCGGCTTGATCCTTGGTAGGCACGGTGGCCACGGAAGCGGGCTGTGGAGGCGAGGACTCAGGTTCAGGAATCAATCGGGGCGCAAGCAGTACCGCGAGCGCAACACCGAAAGAACCCGAGCCGACGATTCCCATCCACGCTCCGATCGGTAGGGGACGTCGCTGAGACACTGCGGGTACGGAGGCAGAGACCGATTCGACCGGCAAGGAGTCAAGACGGCCAGACGACTCTTTAGACTCGGTCTGGTTTGCTGCTGGAGCATCCTTGGAGTGAACCGGCAGGGACGCGGAGATATCGGCGTCGACGTCTTCCTCGAAAGACTGACCCGACCCAGCGAGCGAAACGGGCAATACGGAATCGAAGGCCTCTTCGTTCTGCTCGAGGCTCACTTTATCCGCAGAGCCGCGGTGCGTTTCGCTAGTTTCGTTCTTCCCGATGCCAGTTTTGTTCTTCCCGATGAACGGGTTCTCTTCGACGAGCGTAGCAGTGCCTTCCAGTCGGCTTGCGATGGGGATCACATTGTCGATTTGACTCCTGTTCTCCCCCCCGACGCCCCCCAAACCCGTGATTTCGACCCCGTTCGCAGTAGCGGCACCCTTGCTATGTGATTGTTTTGGAGCGGATGGCTTTGCTACGTTTCGCCTCAATCCAGCGGACGTGCCCGCTGGCGATACATTGGGCTTCGGAGGGGGAGACGGCAGCTTGTGGATGAGGGCAGAGAGCTCTTCTACGTCTCGCAAAGGGCGCCAATCCTCGAAACCTTCGCGCCAAACTAGGGAGTCTCCGCTCGCATCTCCGGCCTGGATTTGGTGGCGAATCTGAGATCTAGTCACCGGCCCAACAGGCACGTCCCGAATGGCGATGTGCCATGCTTCTACCAGCGCCGTGGAGGCTGCTGGAACTTGATTTCCCCTCGATCTCCGAGCCCCAGCGCCCATGCCGGATACGGACGGGCTTTTCGAATTCGACCTCATGGTATCTCCGCTGCGTATGACGATTTCGTGACCACACTTGCGACACGTCATACGCAATGTGCGACCCATAATCTTCTCGTCGGCGATTTGATATTTTGCCTTACATTTTTCGCAAAGAAACTTCATCCGAGTGCATGTTTCCTATCTAAAATAGGTTCCTTAGATGGTCTTTGATTCCTCTTTTGGTTTCTTCGTCTGGAGCGTTCGCAAGGGCTCGTTCCCACATTTCGACTGCCTTGTGTTTGAAACCCGCGCGCTGGTAGAGGATGGCTAGATTTCGAACGGACGAGAAGTTTTGAGGCTGAAGATCACTCGCGGTTTCGAGCTCGTGTATGGCCTCGAAAAGCTGCTCCTCCCGTCCTAGTAGGAGGCCGAGGTGATAGTGGAGCTCAAACGACAGCGGGTCAATGTGAAGGCCTTCACGCAAAGACGCCATCGCAGTTTTGGCATCTCCCGACTTATAGGCATCGATACCTTTTTGAAGCAGTTTTGCGACGTCTTCCGCTGTCTCAGAAGCGGCCTGGAGCGCCGTACCTCCCTGCATCGCCTTCTCCACGGCTGCCAGAATATGGCTTATTTTGAAGGGCTTCTCGACAAATGCATCCACGCCGAAACTCGTACGCAAGTCTTCTGCGACCCGCCATCCACGATAGATGGCGCTCACCATGACGATCGGGATATCCCCATAGCGCTGGCTCCCTTTGAGACGTCGACAAAGGTCGAATCCGTGGACTTCAGGCAGCATCGCGTCGAGTAGGATAAGGTCTAGTTGTTCTGTACGTATCACTTCAAGTGCATGTGACCCGTTGTCGGCCTCGAGAACCTGGAATCCTTGCTCGGCGAGAACTCTTTTGAGAAGACGTCGGATATCCTGCTCATCATCGACCACCAATACCGTCCGGGATCGTCGGGCGAGAACGTCATCCGAGGTCGAACGACCAGAAGCGACTCCCCGCAGGCCCGATGAGGCAGCTGAGGATACGCTTCTTGAATCGGTCTGAAGCTCGTCGATGTTCATATCTTCAGGCGATTTAGCTTCAGTGACCACTCCGACTGAGGAGCGAAAGACAGGCTGCAAAAGACCAGACTCGGCAGGGTTCGGCGAACCTTCTGCTGCAAGTCCCAAGGATACAAGGTAGTCTTCCGGCGCATTCGGACCGATATAGTTGGACGCTCCACGTTCACGCATCGAGTAAGCCTCTTCGATCACCGAGGTGATCGTTTCTTTTAAGGCTACGTACGAGAAGACCTTTCTACCCGTAACGAACTCGATTTCGTCGATAACCCTGCGATCTCCGGGATCTGCCATGGCGAGGAACAAATGCTCCGTTTTGATCAATATCGGCAGGATCAAGTGCTGCACGGCAATTTGACGTGGAATGATCGCCAGATTCTCCAGCGGCACCACGATCTGTTCCAAGTCGATGCCTGGGAGCCCGTATCGCTCGCTAAGTGCGCGTAGCGGACTCAGATCGCACGTACTGGCATCCTTTTTTTTTGCTACCGGACCTGGCACATCGGACTCAGACGGCGCAGCAGTGACGATACTGGGACCGCTCAGCAGCTCATCGAGCTGACGGTCTTCAGCGGCTTTCCGCTTGAGCGGAACCTTACCTAGTTGCTTTTTTTCCGTGGGTATACTCCCCATGGCGGGACGCGTGCCTGATCCTAAGAGTGCTGTTTCGAGAGGCCCGCCGCGAGCACATTCGAGCTTCGAAACGATAGCTTGGAGCGAAATCGACGCTCATCTACTAGAATACCTTCCACCGCGTCCGGTGTTCAATGGTGATCCCAGCGTAAATACTTGACGCGTGTCGCCAGTCTATTCCCGAGAACCTTCGGAATATATTCTGAGTGCGGTCATGGCTTTCGAACGGTCACTGTTTGGCAGAGCTTTTGCGTGCGCTGATCTACCGATGCTCTGACATCCGCCCACGTCCCGGTAGCGGCAGACACAAAGGCAGAACTCACATACCGGTCAGAATACTGAACGTTCCGGTCGAACCGTCCATGGCCAACACAACCCGGTTGTCACCGAGGCGTCGCACCCAGCGCTGTTCCCCATCGGCATCGGTCACCTGAAAGCTCGCGGTGTATCGATAGGTCACGTAGACCTTGCGGTCTTCACGCCATTCGATGTCCCGGTAGCGAATCTCGTATCGACAATCGACGATCGAATCGTTCCATTCCGAAAGATTGACCCGCAGCGTATCGTAATCGAGATCGTCATCGCCGCGGGGCGTCCCATTGTCGTCATAGTATGATGCGGCTGCCATCCCGAGGAGCACGTCTACATCACGGTCTTCCACCGCATGGCGATAGCGCTCCATGAACTCGAGGACCTCACGGTTGCCGTCGTTGTCTTCGACGGAGGTGTTCGGAATCATCGTCGCGCCACATCCTACGTGAAACAGGAAGATGGCCGGGAGAAGCGAGCGAGGAAAGACCGGGACTTGAACAAACGGAATTCGCATCAGAACCTGCATTATAGATTGAAGACGAGCACATCGTAAAACGCGTGAGTATAGACCGCGACGGCAAAGCCGCGAAAAGCGTAGACCCAAGCGAGATAGACGCCCGCCAACGCGCGGAAGGTAAAACTGGCGAGAGCAAACGTATCTCCGAGGGGTCCCAGATAGTGCACCGTAGAAAAGGCCAAAGAGGAGGCCAACGTCGCACCCCAAAAGGCATAGGGCCTCGCGCACGCATTGCGGCGTAAAAGAGCGATCGAGCCGCCGAACAACATCACCCGGAAGACCAGCTCCTCATGGAAGCCAGCTCCGGCAGCCATGACGATCTTGGTCAGCGGAGAAGATCGAGTAGGTTCTCTCGGGATGGCCAAAGGATCAGAGATTCGGGGAACCTCATCGAAGAAAAGCGCATTTGGCACGATACGCGCCGTAATCCAGCCCACGCCTAGCCACATCACCACCGCAAAGATGGTGCTTTCGAACCAAACCCAGGACATGCGACGAATGCGGACGATCCCTCGCTGCCCTCGGCTCCTAGCGATCCAGGCGAGCAGGGCGCAAAAGAGCAAGGAAACCACGGCATAGGCGGCAAGCGAGTAGTCGACGAGCTTAAGCAGCGTCGAGGTGAGGAAGTCGGCTCCATTGCGTATCGGCACGATCAGGATGCCTAGGTGGTAGACGAGGAGGACGGGGAACGTGAGCGCGAGATCGCCGAGCGGGTCTGGTTTTTGCCTTAAACGAAAGGGCCCTCCTTCACGGACCGAAGGAGCTTGAAACTTTGGACCGCGGTGTTCTTCTTGCCTAAGCACTCTATGCTTTTGTCAAACACGTCCGAACACGCGGGACCTGCCGGTTCCATGGGTTCGCCGATTCATCGGTTAGGCAAACGCGACGAGCAGCGCTCCACCTTCGACGCTTTGCCCCTCCGATACGCTCACGCGGGCTATCTTCCCTCCGCTCTGGGCTCGGAGCTCGTTTTCCATCTTCATCGCCTCTACAACCACCAGCGCCTGTCCCTCGACGACTTCTTCACCCTCCGCAACCAGCACCTTCACTACCCTGCCGGGCATGGGCGCCCGTAGTTCCTTCGCGGTGCCGTCCGCACTTGAATCTGAGCGACGCCGACGTCTATTTCGCTCATTCAGCACCCGAACCGAAGCGCGCGTTCCACCGGAGGCAACCCGCAGGTCCGGCGATGGGCCGCCCACCATCAAATCGACAACCTTACCGTCCGCGATGAGATTCACCCCCCCAGGCACCGGTTGAATGTCCGCTTCCACCTGCCTTCCGGAGATTGAAACCTGCACTGAATTTCCTTCAGTGACCTGTACATCCAACTCGATCTCTTCCCCAGCAACTTGCACCGAGTATCTCATGGGCCCTTTCTGTACGAGTTGTAAGCAAGATGCAATCGCTGCTAGCCCGAAGCGACGAGCATGGGAAGTAAGCAGGCGTTCAGGCCTAGCGAGTAACCCCTCAGCGGGCCTAGGTTGGTCGAAACAGCCAGCGCCCCGGAAGCAACGAGGAGGAGGGTACTTAATGGTACCTGACGACGAGGCGCGAGACGGTAAGCGGCTCTATGGCGTGCGTTTGTCGCAACCCCCGCGGCCGTCCAGGTGCGTCAGAGCGCCAGCGCCCCCCCCGGCACGCCTCGCTACGCCTGAACGCCCGCTTTCCTCCCATGCTCGACGTTCGAAGTATCGCTAATACTCCTTCACGTCTGCGCGTGCGGGGCGCTGGCCGTTCAAACCCATCGAGACGCGCCGGGCCGAGGAGGACGACCGTACTTCTTGGTACCTGACGACGAGGCGCGAGACGGTAAGCGGCTCTATGGCGTGCGTTTGTCGCAACCCCCGCGGCCGTCCAGGTGCGTCAGAGCGCCAGCGCCCTCGAAGCGCAGGAGCGAAGGCGTACTCTTGGTACGTTGAGCGACGAGCATCGAAGGTAAGCGGCTCTATGGCGTGCCTGGGCGGTCGCGGCTCAGGTGAACAACTGCTAGCGTCCAGCAATGCACCTAGGTCGCGGCACTCAGGGCCTGGTCCTTTTGGCCGCCCTTGTGGTGATCATCGCTGGGCTGAAGCTTGCGCAACCGATCGTGGTGCCGCTGCTGCTTGCGGGATTTATATCGACGATCAACGCCCCGCTTGTGGGCTGGCTTACGCGAGCTGGATGGCCCTATGCGGCCGCGGTTGCTTTTGTCGTGCTCGCTACCTTGGCCGCGTTCATCACGCTCGTAAGCCTGGTGGGAGGTTCGGTAAACGCGTTTTATTCTAATCTGCCCGACTACCAGAGCCGGCTTGCCGAATACGATCGAGCGATTCGAGAAGTGCTCGATTCCGCTGGCATTCCACTCACGGAGGAGAGCGTCGAAGACGTGCTCAATTCCAGCTGGATCATGGGCATGGTCGGGCAGTTTCTGCGCCGCACTGCCTCCGCCTTTTCCGATTTACTGCTCGTGCTGCTGATCGTCGTTTTTGTGCTTCTTGAGGGCGCGGGCCTGCGGACGAAGATCTTGCTTCTCTCGCACGAGCCCAATGCACCTCAGGTCATGCACCATGCGGCTCTTGAGATCGGCAAGTACCTGATGGTGAAGACGGTGACGAGCCTTGCGACGGGCGTGCTCGTCGGCGTTTGGGTTGGGACCTGGGGTCTCGACCTCCCCCTTGTGTGGGGGACGCTCGCCTTCGTGCTGAACTACATACCGACGCTTGGCAGTATCATCGCCTCGATTCCGGCGCTATTGCTCTCGCTGCTTCAGTTCTCGCCCGTGGCAACCCTCGGGATCGCAACCGGCTATCTTGCGGTCAATTTCATCATCGGCAGCATCATCGAACCGCGTATCTTGGGACGCGCCTTGGGCTTGTCGCCACTCGTCGTCTTCTTATCGATGGTATTTTGGGGCTGGATGCTGGGTCCGGTTGGCGCGTTTCTCTCGGTTCCTTTGACGATGGTCGCGAAGATCTACTTCGCACACACGAGCGATTTGAAGTGGATCGCATTGCTGCTGGCCACCGCACGCAGCGCCGAGGAGATCGCGACCATCAAGACCGACCCTCCTCCAAAACCTGCTGCTGGACACGACGCCACCTAAAGTTCGGTCCCTGATGCCGCGGGTCGCTCAGCTGAGTTCGTACTCTTTGATCTTGTAGAGCAGCGCCCGGTGGCTGATCTCGAGTAGACGCGCAGCTGCCGTGCGATTGCCCTTGGTTTCGTCGAGCGCCCGGCGGATCAGCTCCTGCTCGAGATAGCGACTCGATTTTTTGATCGAAAGCTCTCCACTAGCGAGCACTTCGGCCGCCGGATGCTCGACCACCCGAAGACGATCGGGCAAATCCGCTACCCCCAGCCGATTCTCGTCGGTGAGCACGACCGCACGCTCGATCACATTTTGCAGTTCTCGAACATTTCCAGGCCACGAGTACTCCATGAGAAGTTTGAGCGCCTGAGCATCGATACCTTGGACATCCGTACGCAAACGTACGTTGTTTTGATCGATGAAGTGCTCTGCGAGTAAGGGAATGTCGCCTCGCCGCTCGCGTAGGGGTGGAACACGAATCTGGACCACATTGAGCCGATAGAAGAGGTCTTCCCTAAATCGCTTTTCCGCAACCTCGACCTCAAGATCGCGAACTGTCGCAGCGATCACCCGCACATCAACCGAGCGATCCCGCGTAGCTCCCACCGGCCGTACGGTGCTCTCCTGGAGCACGCGGAGCAACTTCACCTGCACGTCCAAGGGAAGTTCGCCGAGCTCATCCAAAAACAGCGTGCCGCCGTCAGCCTCCTCAAAAAGTCCCTTCTTGTCGGATCTCGCATCGGTAAACGCGCCGCGAACGTGCCCGAACAGTTCGCTCTCGAGTAGCGCCGCGGGTATCGCTCCACAATTGACCGCTACCCAAGGTCCCTGTGCCCGGGGTGAACGCCGGTGCAGCGCTCGGGCAACGAGCTCTTTACCCGTACCGCTTTGTCCTTGGATCAGTACGGTAGTGGTGTACCCGGCGAGCTTTTCAACCATTCGGAATACCGAGCGCATCTCGCTGCTCTTACCGAGCATCTCCTCCAGCCGGTGGCCAAGGCGCATTTCCTTGCGAAGTGCTCGATTTTCTCGACGAAGCTGCTCTCGCTCCTCGGCTTTTCTCAACACCAGCAACACTTCGTCCTTCTTGAACGGTTTGCTCACGTAGTCATAGGCGCCGGCCTTCATCGCTGCGATCGCCAAGTCGACGTTTCCGTAGGCGCTCATCAGGATCACCGTGCTGTCGCTCCGTCGCTGCCGAAGTGCTTCACAGAGCTCGAGGCCACTCATGCCGGGCATGCGAACATCCGCCAAGACGAACTCCGGAGCACAGTCTTCGATCGAGTCGAGAGCTTCCTCGGCGCCGGAGCGGGTATCAACTTCATAGCCGTGGTTGCGCAGCAGAGTGCCGAGCACCAGCCGGAGGTTCTCTTCGTCGTCGATGACCATGACGCGGGGCATGCCCAATCATGCCACTAAAGAGTGTGTCGACGGGCCTGAACGGATGCGCGCTCACCATGCTCCGCACTCAAAGCGCCTTTGCCACGTCCACGCTCCCATTTCTCGGCTACGTTGACATTTGGCACGCATCTCGCATAAATTTATAAACGTTGCACGATAGAAGAACACCGATCGCCATGGGCGTTGATCGCAACGTCCGGCTCTGGGTACTGTGGGGGTAGGAATCACGACCGAGAGTGTCGAAGGTGTTGGCGACACGCGGAGGAATCATGCACTGGCGGATATGGCTACCAGGTGGGTTGTTTGGCCTTTTCGGCTTGTTTTCATTTTCCTCGGCAGGCAGTGGCTGCACCAGTCGGGATCTTCAACCGCTTAGCCCTTGTGTGGTCAACGGCTTCGTCGAAAGCGTGCGAGGAAATCAGATCAATGAGATCGATCTCCTATTCGTCGTGGACAACTCCAACTCCATGGAAGAGGAGCAGATCTCACTCTCAGAGCAGATCCCACGGCTCGTGGAGATTCTACTTTCCGGAGACCAGGACGAGGACGGCATCCAAGACTTCCCGCCCATCTCCAGTCTCCATGTCGGAGTGATCTCCACCGATATGGGCATCGGCACAGTGAACGAAGACGTCTGCAACGAAGTCGACGTTCTTTCCGGCAATCCTCTCATTGGGGACGACGGCTATCTCAACAACCGAGGTAGCGAGGAGCTAAAGACGCCCTGCCCCGCAACCTACCCTTCCCGTTTTTTAGCGTACGAGCAGGGGATGTCTCAGCCGATTGGCGAATTTGCAAATGATGTCCGTTGCATCGCCGATCTCGGCACGGACGGATGCGGTTTTGAGCAACAACTCGAGGCCACTCTGAAATCGCTCACTCCGAACGATTCGGCCCTACAGTTCAACCAAAATGGGTCAGGTCAAAATACGGCAGGCAACGGAGGTGGCGGCGTCAACAGCGGCTTTCTACGGCCCAACTCTCTACTCGCGGTCATCGTAGTCACCGATGAAGATGACTGCAGTGCAAGCGACCTAGAGCTGTTCCAGGAGTTCAGTCCGACGTACACCAGCGATAGAAATATTCGATGCACGGTCTATGAGGCGCAGGCGCTTCGTACGGTAAACCGCTACGTCAATGGCTTTCTCGCTCTGCGCAACGACCCTGAGCTGCTCGTGTTCGCGACCATCAGCGGCGTCGATGCAGCAGTCCTCGCTGAAACGGTCGGTGAGGAAAACCCGGGAACCTACATCCAGCAGCTGGAAGCCCTACTTGAAACTGAGAACATGACTCCAGTGATCAACGAAAGCGCAACCGGACTGGTGCCCTCGTGCACGATCGTCAGTTCCGAGGGCGTGGACCGCGGAGAGGCCTTTCCGCCGCGCCGGCTGGTCGACCTGGCGATCAAACTGGAGCTTGCAGGCAGCAATGGGGTCGTTCAATCGATCTGCACCGACGACTTCTCGCCCGCGATCGACACGATTATCGACCGTATCGGCAATGTGCTCGGATCGGTTTGTTTGCCTCGCGCGCTCCCCCGCTCAATCGACGGGCTCGTCAACTGTAATGTCGTCGAAACGCTCCCGCTTGATGGGGAAGTCACGAGCTGCGATGCGATCCCTGGACGTACCTTGAACCGGGTAGATGCGACCACCGGAGCTGAGATCTGCCAGGTGAACCAAATCCCGATCGACGAAGCAAACCCCGAAGCGAGCCTCGTGGGGCAGGAAGGTTGGTACTACGACAACTTTTCCCCGAGTCTCGTCGATGAATGCAGCGAAAACGAACAGCAGCGGGTGCGTTACATCGTTGGTCAAGAGCCGCGCTCCGGGGTGCAAATCAGCCTGGAATGCCTGCTGTCGACCACGAGTTCCGGTAACGATGTATCCTCTGCCGTGCAACTTGGCACACCGTGCCAGCCCGGGACCGGCGGTACTAGTTTCTGCAGCTTTGATGTCGTGGAGCAGGCGGAGACCGGGATGATCTGCGACGATCTCAGCGCCACCTGCCAGTTCCCCTGCGACGCTGATGCAGACTGCCCAGGCAGCCTAGTCTGTGACCGAGAGCGTTCGGATGGGAACGGAACACCGCATCCCATCTGCCAAAACCCTACATGTCCACTAGACTAGACGCCCGTCTCACCGTCAGCGACTTCGGATAAGAGCTTCAGGGAAGTGCTGGCGGCCGCCATCGCTCCGGCGCCGGGTTCGCCAAATTCCTCAGCTAAGTACCTGAAACTAGGTCGCCAAACTGCGGAACGGGAAATGAAGTACCTGGATGCACAATGGCGCAACCGGTATTTTCAGAAACCCTCATAGGAACCGAATCCCGCGAAGTACGCATCGAAGTACATGTCGGAAAAGGTCTGCCCTCGTTTGATATCGTTGGACTGCCGGATCGATCGATTCGGGAGAGCCGGATCCGAGTCACCGCAGCCCTACGCTCGTCGGGATTTGAGCTGCCTCCTCGCAATCTCGTTATCAACCTTGCGCCTGGCGACTTGCCAAAGAGCGGCCCGGGCTTTGACGTCGCAGTTGCGGTGGCGATTCTCGCGAGCTGCGGAGTAGTTTCAGACTCAGCGCTAGAAGAGTATCTGTTTCTCGGCGAGCTCGGCCTGCAGGGGACGCTGCGTTCGATGCGCGGGATTCTGCCACGCCTCATGGGAGCAAGGACACGGGGCAGAACCAAAGCGATCGTACCCCGGGGAAACATGCAGGAGGCTTCTCTGGCGCGAGGCATCACCTGCTTCGCGGCAAGCGGTATTCGAGACATCCTCGGGCATCTCGACGGCAGCAGCCCACTTGAACCAATCGCCATCTGCGCTGGCTCCACCACCGCTTCTTCCAAGGTGTGTCTACGGGACGTTCGAGGACAGCCGGCGGCGAAACGTGCGTTGACGATCGCTGCGGCGGGCCGACACGCCCTACTCATCATCGGTCCTCCAGGAGCGGGCAAGAGCATGTTGGCTCAAAGACTCCCCTCGATCATGCCGCCTCTAACCGAAGCGGAAGCGTTTGAGGTCGCCAGCATCGCCAGCATCCAGGGGACCTTAAACCTGACTTCACTCGGCGAATTGACCCGTCCATTTAGAGCGCCCCACAACACCGCGAGTGCTGCCGCGCTCATCGGTGGCGGAGATCCACTGCGTCCGGGTGAAGTCACTCTGGCCCATCGCGGCGTACTTTTTCTCGATGAACTACCCGAGTTTCCCAGGCGCGCCACCGAGTCACTCCGAGCGACGATGCAGTCTGGACTCGCGGTCCTCGCAAGAGCCCGAGCCCGGATCACCCTCCCCGCAAATCCCCTCATCGTTGCAGCGATGAATCCGTGTCCCTGTGGCTATGCAGGGGACCGAACCCGTCTGTGCACGTGCTCCATGCAGCAGGTGCACAAGTATCTGGCGCGCATCTCCGGACCCCTTGTCGATCGCTTTGATCTTCATGTGGTCACTGCTCGGGTGCCCACTCGATTGTTGCGCGAAGCGCCAGCGGGACCATCGAGCATGGACGTTCAGGCGCAGGTTACCGAAGCCAATCGGCGCAGAATCGCGCGCGGGGAGCAACCGCCTACGGACACCCTCTGTAGCGACGCGCTCGATCTACTGGAGCAAAGCATCGATCGCCTGGGGCTGTCCGCACGGGCATTTCACAAGACCGCGAATGTCGCCCGAACCATCGCAGACCTCGAAGGCAACGAGGCGATTCAAGCATCTCATATCGCTGAAGCGATTCAGTACCGCGTACTCGATAGACACAGAAACCGGGGGAACTCATGAGCAGCGAACGAGCAAAAGCGATCAAAGAAGCACTAAAGAACATCGAAAAGCAGTTTGGTAGGGGCGCGGTCATGGCGCTCGGTCAACGAGAGTTTCAGATGGTGCCCTGCATTCCCAGCGGCAGCCCATCTCTCGACTGGGCGCTCGGTGGAAGGGGATACCCTCGGGGCCGCGTTGTGGAGATTTTCGGTCCGGAGGCTAGTGGAAAAACCACGCTGACCCTCCATGCGATCGCCTCTGTACAGGAAGCCGGCGGCGTCGCGGCATTCATCGACGCAGAACATGCACTTGACGTTCAATATGCCAAAGCACTGGGCGTCGACGTCGATCATCTCCTCGTCAGTCAGCCCGATACAGGAGAGCAGGCGCTCGACATCACCGAAACCCTTGTTCGCAGCGGAGCCATCGATCTCGCGGTGATCGATTCTGTGGCTGCACTGGTCCCTCGGGCAGAAATCGAGGGGGATATGGGCGATACCCATATGGGACTTCAGGCAAGACTGATGAGCCAGGCGCTTCGGAAGCTGGCCGGCGTATCTCATCGGACCGAAACCACCATCGTCTTCATCAACCAGCTGCGTTCGAAAATCGGCGTGACGTTTGGATCCCCGGAAACGACAACAGGAGGAAACGCGCTCAAGTACTACGCATCGGTCCGACTCGACGTGCGACGCATCGGCAGTCTGAAACAGGGAGACGAGGTGCTCGGCAATCGGACGCGGGTCAAGGTCGTGAAGAACAAACTGGCCCCGCCGTTTAGAAGCGTTGAATTCGACATTCGGTACGGCGAGGGTATCGACTCGGTGGCAGATCTGCTCGACGTCGCCGTGGAGCGGGGCACCGTAGAGAAAAGCGGGGCCTACTATGCGTTCGACGGCAAAACCTTCGGCCATGGACGTGAAAAATCAAGGCAGGCTCTGATCTCCGACCCCGACTTGAGAGCACAAGTCGAGAGTCGAAACGCCAAGGCTCAAGTCATCCAAGAGCGCCCCAAAGAAACGCACGGCACGACCCATCAAGCCGAGAAAAGCTCTGATGAACCTGGCAAGAACTCGAAGAAAAAAAACGGCTCTGCGTCTCGAAGCCATGAAGCTCGAGTCAACGGAACTCCTCCGACTTGATCTTCCTCGCAGACGCCATCTCGGTTCCATTTTGAGGGTACCCTGCAAAGCATGGCGACTAAGGAGACGGATGAAGGAGGAGCACCATGTCCGTAATCACACGATGAGGGCACTTGTCACTGGAGCGTCGGGATTTGTGGGAGGAGCACTCGCTGAGCGCCTGCTGCACGAAGGATCTACGGTTCATCTGTTACTGCGCCGTCCAGGAAGCGCGGGCCCACTCGAGACCAAAGGAGCCAAGTGTTTTATCGGCTCCATTGAGGACCCAAATGAAGTTCTCCGCGCGGCGGAAACTTGCGAGATCGTCTTCCACTGCGCGGCACTGACGCATCGGCATACCGATCCGAAGGCATTGATGTGGATCAACACCGCGGGCAGCGAAAACGTACTGCGAGCCGCGGAGCGGGCAAAAGTAACTAGAATCGTGCACTTCTCATGCAGTGACGTCACCCTTTCAAACCGAGAGCGTCTTCATTGGAGTGAAGACCAAGTGCTCGATGGACCACCGCTGGGCGCTTACGCTCGGAGTAAGCTGCTCGGAGAGGAAATCGTACTGGCGGGAGGTTCGTCCGAGCTCGAAACGACCGCACTTCGGGCGGGTTGGGTATGGGGTCCAGGCGATAAGACCAGTCTTCCAAGGCTGGTGGACGACGCAGTTCGCGGTCGACTGCGTCTCGTGGGCAACGGCGACAATCTCATGCCGCTGACCTACATCGATCATTTGGTAGAGCTCGCGATTCGCGCAGCGCACCATCCTTGCGCACCGGGACGCGCTTTTCACGTCGGAGATCCAGACTTCGTTTCTGCAAGAGAGTTTTTTGGAGGCATTTGTCGCACCTTAGGACTGTCCCCCCCAAGACCCTCCTTTCCTTATTGGATCGAATATCTCAAGGCCGGAGTGCGTGAGTTGTGCGCCCAGCCGGGCCTACGCCGCGAGGATGTCGCCCGCAGAGGGCGCACCTGCCACCTCGATTGTGGCCAAGCCTTCACCGAGCTCGACTTTGCAGCCCAGACCGGATTTGCGGAGGGCCTCGAACAACTGGGCAAGTGGGTAGACGCTATGGGTGGAACCCAATCCCTGGCCGCGATCGCCGCCCGAACTTCAGGAAACACGAAGCAACATTGACAGGGTTCGTTCTTTTGCTAGCTTCCGCCGCGGAGAGCTGGCCGAGTGGTCGAAGGCGCTGGATTCGAAATCCAGTGCACCGGCAACGGTGCCGTGGGTTCGAATCCCACGCTCTCCGCCAGGGTTTGAGACCTGCTGAACTACCTACATGCGGGCTTTAGAAATTAAAGGGGAGCCATCGTCCGAAATAGATTGTTCTCCTGGGAGGGGTGACCGAGTGGTTGAAGGTGCACGCCTGGAAAGCGTGTGTACCGGCAACGGTACCGCGGGTTCGAATCCCGCTCCCTCCGCCGTCGACAAGACGCTCGAATACCAAGGTATTCGAACTATGGTCCTGCCAACGCTGGCCCGTGAACCCCGCCAGGCCCGGAAGGGAGCAACGGTAGCGGTTCCCAGCGTGTGGCGGGGCCTTCTCTATTTTAGTCGGTGGTGCTCTGTGACTGGAATCGCGGAGGCTGCGATAGCACTCTGTTTTTTGGATCGAATCCGGCCGAAAAACGACTTCAGAAGTTCCGCGGACTCATCGGCGCACACGCCTCCCGCCTGCAAAAAGGTGTGGTTGAGACGCGAGTCCGTTCCGATCTGGTAGAGGGAACGAAGTGCACCTGCCTTGGGGTCGTCGCAACCCCAAACCACTCGATCCACTCGAGCATTGACCGCGACGCCAGCGCACATCGGACAGGGCTCGAGTGTGACATATACCGTGCAGCCGATGAGCCTCCACGAGCCTAGCGCCGACGCGGCACGACGCATTGCGATGCACTCTGCGTGATCCGTGGGATCTTGAGAGGACTCCCGAAGGTTGTACCCTTCGGCGATTACTCTGTTTTCAAAGACGACAACCGATCCGACTGGCACCTCGCCCGCGGCTTCTGCCTTGCGTGCCTGGTGGAGCGCTAGACGCATGAAGCGCTCGTCGGTCTCGTCTGCACTGGGTACGGATGCGATGGGCGGAGCTAGGAGGATTCGAACCTCCAACCCCCGGCTTCGTAGGCCGGTGCTCTATCCAATTGAGCTATAGCTCCATCGATGGCGTTCTTTGACGCAGCGGAGAGGGAGGGATTCGAACCCTCGGTACAGCTTTTGACCGTACGACCGCTTAGCAAGCGGTTGCCTTCGACCACTCGGCCACCCCTCCAATTTGTTCGTCCTCGTGCAAAAGGTTTTTTCTAAAATCTCAACGGCCGGAACCACCCACATTCCTGAGCTCCCCTCGAGCGGGTCGGGGGACGCGTTCTCTCCGGACGATCGAGGGGCGCTATAGCCGCCGGCCCGTACGCTGTCAACACTGCCGAACCCCGGCCACCGGGGGTGTCCGAAAAGACTGCGCATCAGTCGAGATGTTCTTTGAATATCTGCATGATCGACTGCAGAAGCTCGGCGCCTTCTTTGGGCGTGCGCTGGAACGCATTGCGACCGACGATGGAACCAAACCCGCCGCCTTTCGCGATCGCCCGAACTTCGTCGAGCACGTCTTCGGTCGCCTTGGCGGGACCTCCAGAAAAAATCACGATTCTTCGACCGTCAAAGGCCGACTGGACCACGTGCCGCACGCGTTCTTCGAGCGTGCTGTGCGGAATGCTTTCGTAGTTCTTTCGAGCCGCCTCCTGGTAGACATGGTCGGTTGGAGGCTTGACCTTGATGATATGGGCCCCGAGTTCGCAAGCGATGTGGGCCGCATACGCGATCACATCCACCGCGGTCTCGCCGTCTTTCGGCATCGCTCCCCGAGCATACGACCAGAGGATGGTTGGCAGTCCGGCTTGACGAGCTTCCCGGATGAGATCCCGGGTCTGCTCGTACATAACGTTCCTCATCGCGCTGCCGGGGTAGATGGTAAAGCCCACCGCGCTGCATCCGAGGCGAAGCGCGTCCTCTGCCGATGAAGTAAGCGCCGAGCAAGGGGCCCCCGGGTCGCCCAGTCCATCGCTGTTGTTGACCTTCAGGATAAGCGGCAACCGCCCCGCAAATTCAGACGCGATCACCTCCATCAAACCCAAGGGGGCGGCATAGGCACTGCAGCCGGCCTCGACCGCCATGCGGGGATGATAGAAGGGGTCGTACCCGTGAGGATTGGGTTGAAAACTGCGCGCTGGTCCGTGTTCGAAGCCTTGATCTACGGGCAGGATGACCATTTTACCCGTTCCGCCGAGCGCCCCGTGCAGCAGCATACGCCGCAAGTTGCCGAGCACGCCGGGGGGCTCGCCTGCATAGTTCGAAAGGACGCGTTCGACTGCCTTACTCATAAACTCGGACCCTCCCTCAGCTCGTCGGCATCTGATACCGCCGCGTGTGCTGTGCGGTTGAGGCGGGTAGATACCGTTGGTGGCGGAGGAGAAGGGATTCGAACCCCTGGGACCCGTGAGGGACCGGCGGATTTCAAATCCGCTGCCTTCGACCACTCGGCCACTCCTCCGTATGGAGCTCGCTTAGCAGAAAAAATCTCTGGCGGAAACGCGCCAAACGCCTGTAGTCACCCCTGCGACCTGCCGTGCTGTCCCGCTCGCCCTGCTGCGCTGTACCCGTACTGGGCTTCGCTGTGCCCATGCTGGGAGGGTTCACACGAAATCGGCGGGTTCCGGTGAGGAGTCTCTTGCTCTGAATGCCGTTTCGGTACATTCCTCGAGCGCTCGGCTCGCCTGGGGGCCGTCAGCTTTAGGGGCTCTATGACCGACACCATACCGTCTCGCCTATTTCAGCAAGCCAAAAAAGCTCCGAGCAAAGCCGCCTACTACGTTAGAGAAGGCACCGGCTGGACACCGACGACCTGGCTTGAGTACGCCCGTGAGGTCCGCCGGGCGGGCAAAGCCCTAGTCGCACTCGGGGTGGAACCAGGCCAGACCGTCGGCATCCTCGGCTTCAACCGACCTGAGTGGATCGTCGCCGATGTGGCCGCCATGTGCGTCGGTGCTGCCCCAGCCGGGATCTACACCACCTGCTCCGCGGAGGAAGTCCAGTACATCCTGGGCCATGCGCAGTCGCCGGTGGTCTTTGTGGAAAACGAGCATCAGTGGCAGAAGATTCAGGCTGAGCGCGAACGCCTGCCCGAGTTGAAGTACGTCGTGACCATGCGGGGAGCACCGGAGATCGACGACCCGCAGGTCCTCTCCTGGGAGGCGTTTCTCGAAAAATCTGACAAATCCGAGGAGCAAACCTTCGACGACCGGCTCGGAGCACTGCAGCCAGACGGTCTCGCCACGCTGATCTACACGTCTGGAACCACTGGCCCTCCCAAGGGAGTGATGCTCTCACACGCCAACCTCGCGTGGACCGCGGCGACCGCCGTCCACATGGTCTCCGCCAACGGGTCCGACTCTTCCCTCAGCTACCTCCCGCTTTCGCACATCGCCGAACAAATGTTCTCGATCCACGCACCGATCACCGCGGGCTACGCGATCTACTTCGCCGAATCGATCGAGCGCGTCCCGGAAAACCTCAAGGAGGTGCAGCCAACGATCTTCTTCGGCGTACCCCGAATCTGGGAAAAATTCCACGCGGGCATTCAGGCCAACATCGCTCAGGCCACCGGGTTCAAGAAGCTGGTCGTGCAGTTCGCCACTTCGACCGGTCGCGAGGTGGCGCAGCAGGTTCAGGCAGGGCAGCCGATTTCCGGACTGCTCGCCCTGAAGTATAAGCTCGCCAACAAACTCGTATACTCGAAGCTAAAGCCGGCGGTCGGCCTTGGAAACGCCCGCGTCTGCGTGAGCGGCGCAGCGCCGATCGCCAAGGGAATCTTGGAGTTCTTTGCCTCCCTCGACATCTATGTTCTCGAAGTATACGGCCAATCGGAAGACTCCGGTCCGACGACGTTCAACCAGCCCTCGCGTGTGCTGCTCGGTTCGGTGGGACCTAGGGTACCGGGTGTAGAAGTCGAGCTTGCGGAGGACGGCGAGATCCTAGTCAAAGGGCCCAATGTATTTCTGGGCTACTACCGCGACGAGGAGGCTACCCAAGCGGCGCTCACCGACGGATGGCTGCACTCGGGAGATCTCGGTAGCTTCGACAAGAACGGCTTTTTGCACATCACGGGACGAAAAAAGGACATCATCATCACCGCAGGAGGCAAAAACATCGCGCCCAAGAACCTGGAGAACGATCTAAAAACCCACCCTTTGGTGCACGAAGCCGTTGTGGTTGGAGACAGGCGCAAGTTCCTGAGCGTCTTGGTCACCTTGGATCCCGAGGCAGCCGGCGCCTGGGCCGAGCGGCACGCCAGGTCGACGGACGCCCTGCACGAAGACGGTGACGTTCTGGCCGAAGTTCAAAAAGCCATCGACGAGCTGAACACGAAGGTGGCCCGAGTTGAGCAGCTCAAGAAATTCACCATCTTGCCGAGACCGCTCACGATCGAACACGGTGAACTGACGCCCACGCTCAAGGTCAAGCGGAACAAAGTAGCAGAGCACTTCTCGAATGAAATCGAGAATATGTACGCGGAGTAAGCGGCTCCTCACCGGCATACGGGCCGTCCTTTTACCCTCCAAGATGCGCACCATCGATCGTCGAGCGATCTCTACCTCCACCTCCCTACCTCGCGCCGCCCGAACGAAGGTCGCTGCGGGGACCAGATGGTGCATCGCCGGATGGTGGCTTGCGATTTGGTTTTGCGTCCCCGGCTCATCCGCACTCGCTCAGCCGGCCACCCATGCTGACGAGACTGCGCGCGCCACCGCAAAGAGCACTGCTGCGACCGACGTTCAGGCCCCCCTGCAGCGTACCCCCTCTGACTTAAAGGATCCGGCAGCGGACGGCACCGAAGCTCGGGATGGCACGCTCAGTGCAAATCCTCGAGAAAGTCGCACGACCGCAGAAAGGGCCGCATCCACGGTCGTTCCGGTACGCCAGCGGCTGATGAGCGGACTCGGCCTCTTGGTGATGATCGGGCTCGCCTGGCTGCTTTCCAGTCGAAAACGTCATTTTCCGGTTCGCATCGTCACCTGGGGCGTGGGCCTGCAGATCGCCTTCGGCCTGCTCATCCTCAAGACCTCTGCAGGCCGGGCGGTCTTCAGCGGGATGAACGATGCCGTCGTGCGCCTGCTGGAGTTCACCGAGGCGGGCTCTCGATTCATCTTTGGGCCCTACCTCGATATGGAGTTCAGCATCGCGCTGCACGTCCTGCCCACGATCATCTTTTGTTCCTCGCTGATGAGCGTGCTTTACCACTTGGGACTGATCCAGCAGGTCGTGCGCGCTGTCGCCTACGTGATGCAGCGCTCGCTTCGAACCAGCGGACCAGAAACACTCAGCGCATCTGCCAACATCTTCGTGGGGCAGACCGAGGCTCCGCTGGTGATCCAGCCCTACGTTCAGAAGATGAGCGATTCCGAGCTGATGTCGGTGATGGTCGGCGGCTTTGCCACGGTTGCAGGAGGTGTACTCGCGGCCTACGTCGGCATGCTGCACGAGCATTTCCCGGACATCGCCGGTCATCTCATCGCTTCGAGTGTGATGAGCGCTCCTGCGGCCCTGGTCATGGCCAAGGTCATGCTGCCGGAAGTAGTCGAGCCGAGCTCGAAGCCAAAGGAAGCCCAAACGCTCCTCGTGCGCCCGGACACGGTGAATGTAGTCGATGCTGCGGCAAAAGGCGCCGCCGACGGGCTCTCCCTAGCCTTGAACGTCGGCGCCATGCTGCTCGGATTTCTCGCCCTGGTAGCGCTGGTCAACTTTCTCATCGGGCTCCCCGTCGAAGCCTACGCAAGCGTTACCGGCGATGCGACCCTCGAGCCCATCACGCTGCAGCGCATACTCGGCTATGCCTTTGCGCCGATGGGCTTTTTGATGGGCGCCCCGCCCGAGGACTGCATGAGGATCGGGACTTTGCTCGGACAGAAAATGGTGCTGACCGAGTTTGTCGCCTTTGTGGAGCTCGCGGAGATTTTGGCAGCGCCAGATCCCGAGATCAGCCCGCGGGGCGCGCTCATCGCCACCTACGCCCTCTGTGGTTTCGCCAACTTCGGCTCGATCGCCATCCAGATCGGAGGCATCGGAACCATCGCCCCCAGTCGACGGGCGGACCTCGCAAGATTGGGTCCGCGCGCCATGCTAGGCGGTTCGCTAGCTACCTGCATGACCGCATGTGTTGCCGGGATGGTCATCTAGCGGCTAGAACTGAGGCGTCACCTCGAGGTGAGGACCGGCAAAAGATCACCTGTTCAGGAGAAACAGCGGTGGGAAACAATCGAGCCATGTACGCCATCTACCAAGGTCTCTTTGTGGTGATGACGCTGCTTGCCGCCTGCGGGCGGACCGTGCTCACCACGACCGATGGCGGCTTTGGAGACGGCGACCTCGACGGTTCGATCAAATCCTCCTGCGGCGACGGCACCTGTAGCGATTCAGAAGACTGCACCAGCTGCCCCGTCGACTGCGGCCTATGCGAGACCTGCGGCGATTTGCTCTGCAGCGATACGGAGACCTGCGATAGCTGCCCGGGAGACTGCGGCACCTGCGACCCCTGCGGCGATGGCTTCTGCCTGCCGGAGGACGGGGAGGACTGCCTGAGCTGCGCGCCAGACTGCGGCATCTGCCCGGCCTGCGGCGATGCAAGCTGCGATGCTTTCACCGAGGACTGCTTCACCTGCCCCGACGATTGCGGCGCTTGCGCCGGCTGCGGCGACGGGCAGTGTGAAGGCACCGAAAACTGCGCCAGCTGTCAGCGAGACTGCGGCGTTTGTGATTTCTGCGGCAACGGCGTGTGCGAAACCGAGGACTTTGAAACGTGCAGTACCTGCTCTGAGGATTGCGGTGTGTGTCCGGTGCGTACTTGCTTTGAGGTATTTAATTGCTCGTTAGGCTGCATTGACTTCGATACGGGCCTGTTCAGCTTCTCTTGCCTAAGCGCCTGCAATTCCGGATGCGCAGACGCTGAGTTTTTCCTCGATCAGGCGATCCAGTGCGCGATCAACGTCTTCTTTAATGGCGGAGACCTCACTGATCTCGGGATCGAATGCGCAAGCGAACTCGCCGCCTGCTTTGGCGCCACCTGCTGAACCAGCTCGACAGATTCCCTCAGACCGGAATAAGTCTGTAGTGGAATAGCTATGCTGAACTCATTCGTCTCTATAAGAGTCAGTCAAGCAATGACAAACGCAGTAAAAAACCCCTCAGCGACGACGCGCAACCCCAGGGCATTCGATATATTTGGCAAAACCGACACGCGCTCCTTGACTGACACCGAAAATCGGACAGCTTGTAAGGTGAGATAAGGGAGGTCGACTCCGACTAAAACTACCTTATCTTCACATGGTTCCGGCGTTCATAACGCTACGTGAATCTCTTATACGCATCGTTAGAGTGTTGTTGGGTTTGCAAAAACCTCATTGATGCTTGAGCGACTGTTTCTTTATTCGAATTGAGAAAGGTACGTAGCGATTTATGCAGCTAGGACAGCCACCGCCACCGCACCAAAATGGATCGCCAACGTCGCCAAGACCGCCGGTCGTTCACGCCGAGCCTTTCGTGAAGTTCGTGCTGCGACGTTTTCGCGGTCCAGACCCTAGGCAAGATACACAAGCTTTTTTGAACGGCGTCGCAAACAACCTCATGGAGCCCTCAAGGCGTTTGTGTTGTTCACGCCCTGCAACATCAGCGATAATAATTCCAAGACGCGCGGATGATCTTAGCCAGGGATGCCTTGCGATTGTGTTTCAAAACGGAGGTGGACGGGATGCCGCTGTGTACGCGGCGCATGGACGTGACTCGCAGAGCGTCGGAGCAATCATACGGGGAATAAACGCATATAGTACTCGAGCGGCTTTAGTAAGATATCTCGAAGGGCTTCTGTGTCAGTCTAATCCCGCTTCACTCTTTGTATCCTTAGATGACGGGAAGCTGTTGCTTACGGCTCTGAGCAATTGTCTCGTCCGTATTAAGAAGGCAGAGACACCGAACTGCTTCGGCTTTCAACGTCATGCTCCGGTACAGCCAGGAGGCATTGGAACAGGTAACGGTGGGGTAGGGATGCGTTCGCAGCGAGGTCCATTTAGGCACTGCTTGGATTTTGTTTGCGGCACGTCGCCGTATGGCTACGGGATTCCTCCGCAGTTTACAGATCCTGTATATGACCGGGTAGCAGAAGAACTTTATTCTCAAACTCCTAAAAGGGATTTAAGCCGCACTCAAGTGCAAAACGTTATTGAGCGGACTAACACCAGTTATGAGAAACAGAGTGAACGTTGGAAAAAAGAGAGACAGATCAGCTGGGTTGGGAACCGCGCAGTATGTATTTGTTTAGTGGTGACAACACTCCCGCTTTTGGCAACCGTGTACTCCAGAGAGTGGCTTGGCACCGGGGCAACTGAAGAGCAAAGAAGAACCAGTGAAGCATGGGTCGGTCCACTTGTGCTCTACAGTTTGTTTGCTTCGTTTCTTGCATGGTTTGTTTGCGGGCCTCTGCGACGAATTTATTTCGTCGACCCTGATTTCGACAAGCAGTTTCCTCTTGCCGGCCCAAACGCCCCTCGCTGGGACCCGAGCCGTGGACAGCCTGGAGAAGGCGTCTCCCCTACGTCATCGAATGGGTCGTTTGATGCAGATCTAGAACAGCTTGAGGAAGGAGCCGATGAGGAAAAGGGCTTCTAGCGTCATATCACCACATTTCTCACGCTACTGACCACCGGGCGGTCGCCTCGCCGCGACCGCTCACTAGCCACTACACTCCCAGGGCGAGCGCATCTAAAGATGCTCAATTTCGATCACTTAGAAAGTGGGTTGAACAAAGGATCGCATTCTTGCCGGCCTTGTGATCGATTGGCGGCATGTGGGCCGATGCCGAATCGCACCAAGCGACCTCACTTGTTGA
>JBCCEA010000039.1:0-32928 GCA_039030515.1 Myxococcota bacterium
GCCCCCGTGGCAAGGAGGAGGAGGGTACTTTTAGGTACCTGACGACGACGAGCAACGTGGAAAGCAGCTGTTTGGGCCGACATACGCTGTTCAAAAGCGGGCCTAGGTTGGTTCAAACAGCCAGCGCCCCCGTGGCAAGGAGGAGGAGGGTACTTTTAGGTACCTGACGACGACGAGCAACGTGGAAAGCAGCTGTTTGGGCCGACATACGCTGTTCAAAAGCGGGCCTAGGTTGGTTCAAACAGCCAGCGCCCCCGTGGCGAGGAGGAGGAGGGTACTTTTAGGTACCTGACGACGACGAGCAACGTGGAAAGCAGCTGTTTGGGCCGACATAGGCGTGCTTCAGAGACCGAGGCAATTGACTAGTCTTACATCCACCCCAGTATCCGCCGCCTCAGACGCGTCGCCTGAGGCCGTCATGTCTCGTGAAAGCTGCTCAGAGGAGCTCGCTGAGTTGGGCATTTGGCGACAAAGGATGGACACGCGCACGGTAGGGCCGTCGGCATTGCTTGGATCGAAGCTGATTCCGTCCACTCGGCAAGGTCGCTCAACGCCAATCGGCTCACTACCAGTGCAACTTCCGGTGTAGCGGTTTGGGCCTTCCACGACTGAGACAGAGCAAGACTGATTGGTCACGGCTCCGCCGGTCTTCCCCGTTCGGGCATCTGAAAGGGCGAGTGCGTAGTCCCCGTCATCGGCGGACACAAAGAATTCAAGCGAGCGTTCGTCAACTGAAGCCAGTTCGGTCACGCTGCAGCGAACTGTAGAGCCAAGCTCGCCATCGAAAGCCTCGATTTCGCGATCGTCGCCGTCGAGGGCGCATCCGAAGGTATCTTCTGGGCATCGAATCCGCCATGAAGCGGACACAAATGGGGTTGCCGAGTCTTCTCCACAACCGCTCAATATCACCCCATAACTGCCCAGCGTCGCAAGCGCGCATACTAAGAACCGAAGCCCGCTCAGTAGATGAAAGAGTTCCGAGAACACTTGCTCCCCCTTCTGGAGCATAGAACTACGGCACCCTTAGGTGAAACTCAAGGCTTGCTCGAGGTCTGCACGAAGATCTTCAAAACCTTCGAGACCCACCGATAAGCGCACGAGGCCGTCTTCAATGCCGATCGCGGCGCGTTGATTCGGCGGTACCGCGCCATGGGTCATCGAGGCAGGATGTTCGATGAGGGATTCTACCCCTCCGAGACTTTCTGCCAGCGTGAAGATCTTTGTCCGCTCCAACATGCGCGTGGCTCCGGCAAGCCCACCGCGGACCACAACGCTGATCATAGCCAAGGGAGCACGCATCTGACGCGCGGCGAGCTCGAACTGTGGATGACTTGCTAGACCTGGATAGATCACCTTTTGAACTCCGGCGTGCCCTTCTAGCCAGTTAGCCAGCTTTGTCGCCCGCTCACCGGCAGCCTGAACCCTTGCCGACAAAGTCTTTATGCCGCGTAACACCATGAAACAATCAAAGGGGGACGGGATGGCGCCCACCGAATTCTGCAGGAATCGGAGCTTTTCAGCGAGCTTCTCGTCTCGGGTGATGATCGCACCTCCGACTACATCACTGTGGCCGTTGAGGTACTTGGTAGTCGAGTGGACCACAACATCCGCACCGAGGTCGAGGGGGCGCTGCAGGACCGGAGTCGCAAAAGTGTTGTCGACGCAGCTGAGCACGCCGTGTCGACGCGCAATCTCCGTCACGATGGTCAAATCGACCAACTTCAACATCGGGTTGGTAGGGGTCTCAATCCAGAGGAGTTTTGTCTCCGGACGAATCGCTGCTTCAAGCGCAGAGGGATTGGAGAGGTCGACCCAGCTCGTCTCAATACCGAGTGGACCCATGACTTTGTCGAGCAACCGAAAAGTACCCCCGTAAACGTCATCGCAAGAAACAACGTGATCACCCGGGCGCAAGGTCAGAAAAAGGGTCGTCATGGCCGCGCAGCCCGAGCCAAACGCTAGGCCGTAGTGCCCCCCCTCCAGTGAAGCCAAACAGGTCTCGAGTGCACGACGGGTTGGGTTGTCCGTTCGTGCGTATTCGAAACCCTGATGCACCCCAGGGGAGGACTGCGCAAACGTACTCGCGAGGACGATGGGCGGCATCACCGCCCCTGACGTCGGATCGGGAGATTGGCCTGCATGAATAGCCAGTGTTTCAAGCGCAGCTTCCGCGCTGTCCCAATTCGAGTTGTTCATGCGAGGTCGATAGCTCGTTCCACCACGGCCACGCAAGTCAGAGGCCGCTCAAGCGGTACCTTTGTAGCGACCAATTCGACCGTAGAGAACTTTGTCGATTTCTTGCGGGCAGCTACCCACATAGAGGAGGATGTACTCCCAACACACACCAAAGAGCACCTCGCCTATCACCTTGTGACCGGAATGTTGGCGCTAAAGGACCATGCACCATGAAGGCTGAACTATTTTCGATGGTTCTCGGAACTACGGCGATGTTTACCGTGTCTGGCACCCAAATGTGGAAGCCCACGGGCGCGGAGTGCACGAGCGACTCCGAATGTGGTGAGGCGTCGCTATGCTACCGTCAGGCTGAAGGCGCCGCGGTCTGCATGAACTCGTGTAAAGCGGACGATCGAATCTGCGCGGGGGATGTACCGTGCCTTCCCTCTGCGACGCGAAAAGAGGAGTTTGTCTGTTACACGGGTGGTAAAAAACCACTAGAGGCGTCTTGTAAAAGCAACACTGAATGCGAGCGTGGCGTTTGCGTGGAGCATCAAGGGGAGCGCACTTGCAAAAAGGCGTGTCACCTGGACGACCCTATGACCTGCGGGCAAGCAGCGTACTGCACTCCCATCCAGGGGAGTAATAGCGTGGCGGGATTTTGCAGTAAAGCGCAGAGTTTCAGATCAAAGGATCTTGGCTCGAAGGATTTCAGCTCGAGTGATTTTCGAGCTGAAAACTCCAAAAGCATTTGAGCAAAGGGAGCCTAAGATCGTTATCGAGTTTTATCGACACCGATTTAGGATTCCACTCCACACCTACGACCCCTTCGCATTTTGTTGAGAGATCCACTGTGTCTGGCATCGAAGCGTTTAGGGTCGACGACGTTTAGAATGGACGATTTTTACGGTCGACGATGTGCGGAGCGATACGCACGGGGACTCATGCCGGTCCAACGACGAAACGCGCGACGAAATCCTGCCGAGTCAGCAAAACCTACCTCCTTCGCCACACTTTCAGCCGTGGCGCCGCCGGCAAGTAGCTTGCAGGCTTCTTCTCGACGGACTTCGTCTAAAATCTCCTGAAAGGTAGTGCCATCCGCGGCAAGTCGCCTCTGAAGTGTACGCGCCTCCACTCCCAGCCGACGGGCCACGATCGCCAGACGCGGCGAGTCGTCATTGCGAATCATCGTCCGCAGAACGTCTCTTGCCTGACCCGCTACCCCTTCGGGCGCGAAAGATTCGAGCTGTTGTTCCGCCAACTCGAGAAGATAGGGACGTAGCTCTTGGTTGCTCGATCGAAGCGGTAGAGAAAGCGTTTCGCCAGAGACGAGCACCCCATTGCCGTGCATGTCGAAGTGTACCGGACAGCCGAAAAACATTTCGTACCCTGAAAGGTCTGCTGGCTTGCTGTGCTGAAAATAAACCGCGAGTGGACGCACTTCGGTCCCGGTCCAATTTCGAGCGAGAACTACCCAACTCGCCACTAGTGCCTCAGCGAAATGCCGCGACCAAATCCGGGTCTCCTCTGTCGGCCGGGTCGTGATACGCATACCGTTTGGCTCCCAAACGGCATCTACAACCGCCTCCGGATCGACAAGCCGTCCCAATCTTTCTACGGTGTCTACGGCGTCGCTGAGTTTCGTTCCGCTCATTGCGACCAGACCGGCCAGGCCGAAACTGTCTGCTGACGCATACTTCGTAGCGACGTAGATCCCAAAGGACTCATGGCCGACCACCCGCGCGGCCGCATCCCAGAGGGCATCATCTACTTCCCGACGAATCCGGCCGTGGGTACGCAGTAACTGCTCCTCCGTACCTTCTACCGCGCACATTACCTCATCCGGGTCGATTCCATGATCGCTTAGGCATCGGACTAATGTCCGTGTCCAACCGGCTACAAGGGTTGAACCTTCCTTCGAGTTCATTACGGGACTCCTATACATCGCTGTGTCGCTTTGGCGCCTGTTCGTGGCGCCTACATCGACGTACAGAGAGCAACGAGCGTGCCGGACCTAGGAGCTGTCCACTACGTCCGATCTCGCTGCGATAATTCTGTTGAGAATCCGCAATTTGTGATATGTAGGGAATTGTGCGGCTACTTCGGTTGCCGCCTTTGAGGTCAGCGCTGTCGTACTCGGTGAGGTAGCCTGTCGTGACCCATGGTGAGGTCAAATCGACACGCGTAAAACATGTCCAAAACGCGTTACTGATGACATGACATGCCGCGCGGCCGCGACGTACGCCCATTTCGCGAGATGAACTTCGGGCTGATCCCCCCCTCAATTAGGGGTAGCTAGTCGAACCAGAGAAGGTGCTATACCCCATTCTAAGACATGTCCAGGTTTTGAAGCCACGGTGCTCGTGGCAAACACCCAGCAAAATCCGCAAGTTTCGGCGCGCTTCATCCTGATTCCAAGCTGCCATCGGCGCAATCAAGCCGAGGTCGAACGAATCTGACGGCGTTGTCTAACTGACTTCTCCATCAGCCGTCTGGCGCTGTAAAGTCCAGGCTTGAATGAAACAGTTCGTGCGCTAACCAGGTCGGAATCGATGGTGGTTCAACTCAACCCAGCCCAGCAGACGGCGGTGGAACACGAGCATGGGCCGTTGCTTGTGCTCGCCGGCGCGGGCAGTGGGAAAACCAGGGTGATCACCCATCGAATCGCGCGCCTCCTCGAATCGGGATGTCGTCCGGAAGCGATTTTGGCCATGACGTTCACCAACAAGGCCGCTGCTGAAATGCGGGATCGGCTTGCGCCTATGGTCGGTGCGGAGGTGGCGAAGAGGATTTGGCTCTCGACGTTTCACAGCTTTGGAGTGCGTTTTCTTGGCGAGGAACGTGATGCCCTTGGATACGCCGGACGCTTCGTGATCTTCGATCAGGGCGACTGTCTGGGATTAATTCGAGAGTTCCTCAGGCGCAGACAAGAACGCAAACTCGACCCGATGGCCATCATCACTCGCATTTCTCTATGGAAGAACCGTTTTCTTGCAGCGACGGATCTCCCTGAAAGTGACTTCGAGTACGACGCCGTGGCTAGGGAACTCTACCCGGAATACGAAGAGGCGCTGCGTTCGATGTGCGCGGTCGATTTCGACGACCTGGTAGTAGCTCCAGCCAAAATTCTGCGTGGCCGTGAAGAACTAAGGGCCAAATGGCAACAGCGATTCAGATACATCCTGGTCGACGAGTTTCAAGACACGAATGCGGCCCAGTTTGAAGTTCTCAAGCTTCTGGTCAACGGCCTGCGAAATGTCTGTGTAGTCGGCGACGACGACCAGGCAATTTACGGATGGCGCGGCGCCGACGTGGGCAACATCATCGACTTTGATCGGCACTTCCCGGGCACGCTGGTCGTCAAGCTCGAGGAAAACTATAGAAGCCGAAAACCGATTTTGGATCTTGCCAACGCAGTGATCGGCGGAAGCGACAAGAAAAAACATCGCAAAACACTCGTATCCATGCGTGGAGAAGGCCCGAAAGTGCGCCGCATGGAGACCGCGGATTCGGCCACCGAGGCCAAAGCGATCACAATGGAGATTCGCAAGCATCTCGAACAGGGCGTAAAGGCTGCGGAGATCGCGCTCTTATATCGCAGCGCTGGTACATCGCGCCTTTTGGAAGAAGAACTGCGGCTTGCCGGGATTCCCTATCAGCTTTACGGCGGGACCCAGTTTTTTGATCGAAAAGAAGTCAAGGATGCACTCGCCTACCTTCGTGCGGCAGTTCATCCGCAAGATGAGCTCTCGCTACGGCGCATCCTAAATCATCCTCCCCGAGGCATCGGTGCAACGACCGTCAAGCGACTGGAACGCTACGCACTCGCCAACGAAATCAGCTTCGCAAACGCACTTGCAGCCGCGCCGTCGATGAACGACCTGCCAGAACCAGCCAGACGCGGGATCATGGCCCTGCAGGAAACACTTCGAGAAACCAGGGGTCGCTTTCAGCGAGGAGAGGACCTGGCGTCTGCAGCCCGAGATCTCTTCACCAGAACGGGACTCGAGCGTGAAGTCCGCGCTCAAGACGCGGAGGGAACTCCAAGGCGCTGGGGAAATATAGAATCTCTGCTGCGCAGTCTGAACCGTTACCAAAATACCCCCCAAGCAACCCGCCCGACCCTGGCGCAATTTCTGATTCGAATCGGACTCCGTTTCGATCAAGAGGAAGAAACCAGAGGCAACCGCGTCACCCTATCGACTCTTCACGCCGCTAAGGGTTTAGAATTCGACGTGGTGTTCCTCGTGGGCTGCATCGAAGGCCAGCTCCCCCACAACCGTTCACTCGAACCCAAAGTTACCGAGGCAGCCCCAAGCGACGTGAGCGAGGAACGCAGACTCTTCTACGTCGGGATCACCCGCGCACGGGAGGTCCTCTATCTGACCTTGGTAAAGCAAAAGATGCTGCGAGGCAAAACAGGTCCGGTAACCCCTACCCGTTTTCTCGACGGCATACCCGAAGGACTGATCGAAACGATTTCAACTGACGTGAAAAAAGAGTTAGACCGTCAAGAGACGGCGGCGGCAGCCCAGGCTATCGTGGATCTGCTTTCACGGTAGTGCTCTCAAGGCAGGGAACCATCACTCGGGCAAACCAAGCCAAAAGGGATAGCTTCAAGTATGAATGAACCAATGAAGCGACTGCGTCACCAACTCCGGGAGGTGGCCGACCTCGAATCGATCGCCGCAGTACTGGAGTGGGACCAAAATACCTATATGCCTCGGGGTGGTGCAGAGGCACGTGGACGCCAACTGGCCATGATCCAAACCATCGCCCACAGGCAGCTGGTCTCCGATGAAATGCGATCCCTGCTCCGGCAGCTTGCACCGATTTCGGATCGCGACGACGAAGACGGAGCCCTGATTCGAAAAGCCGCCCGCAAGGCCGAGCGAGCACGTCGCATGCCCTCGGAGTTCGTTTCGGAGCTCAAAGAACATCTATCCAGGTCCTACGTGTGCTGGACTCAAGCGCGTAAGCACAGCGACTTTGCAAGCGTCCAGCCTTTTTTGGAAAAAACACTGGAGCTCAGTCTTCGAAAATCCGAGTACCTGGGGTTTGAAAACCATCCCATGGATCCGCTGGTCGACCAGTGGGATCCGGGAATGAACGTGTCTACCGTTCGTTCGCTTTTTTCTGAGCTCCGAAGTGAACTTCTGCCTCTAGTTCGCAAAATCGTGGACCAGCCCAGAAAAGAGAGCTCCATCGCCGGCGTACCGTTCGATGAGGAGAGGCAATTGGCGGTAGGTCGATACATCGCAGAGGCGCTTGGATACGATTTTGAGCGAGGTCGCCAAGACCTCACGCATCACCCGTTCATGACTCGGCTGTCTGGGGGGGATGTGCGCATCACCACGCGAGTTCTGCCGAACGACCTCGAATATTCACTCTTCAGCACGATCCACGAAACGGGACACGCTCTCTACGAACAGGGCATACGCGCCGACTTTGACGCAAGCCCTCTCGGCGAGGGTGCTTCTGCGGGAGTGCACGAGAGTCAGTCTCGGCTCTGGGAAAACCTTGTGGGCAGAAGCCTGTCTTTCTGGAAGCGATTTTACCCAGAACTGCAAACGCACTTTCCTGAGCAGCTTCAAGAGGTGGATCTGGATTCTTTCTACTCGAGCATCAACCGAGTAGAGCCTTCCCTGATTCGCACGGAAGCGGACGAGGTCACCTACAACCTGCATGTGATGCTGCGTTTTGAACTGGAATGCCAAATGCTCGAGGGCACACTGCGCGTCTCGGACCTGCCCGAGGCTTGGAACGCGCGAATGAGCGATGATTTCCAGCTAAAACCCACAGAGGATCGACTCGGGGTATTGCAGGACGTGCACTGGTACTGCGAGACCATTGGAGGGCTCTTTCAAGGCTATGCTCTTGGCAACGTGATGAGCGCGCAGTTTTATTATGCCGCGATCCAATCGGAGCCCAAGGTTGCGGAAGGCGTGGCGGAGGGTGATTTTAAGCCGCTGCGAGACTGGCTTACCGCACACGTCTATCAGCACGGGGCGCGCTACGAGCCAATTGAATTGATCGAAAAGGCGACGGGTAAACCCCTCGCTATCGATGACTTTATGACCTACCTGCTCGAGAAATTTGGCGCGCTCTATTCGCTTGAACGTCGTTCACCCTAACCTCCTCCGTTCGAACATCGAAGAATCACAGAGGAAACGAGGGCGCCGGCGGTATCGAACCGGTACTCGCGAAGCTGATAGTCATGTCTGTCACTTTGGGCTGAAGCGCCTTGCGTATCGGAAGGTTCACCCGGTGATGCTGCGGATTGAGACTGCTTTGCAGACCAAAGGCGAACCACGATACCACCTTCGTCGGGCGGCGCTAAAGACGGCGCGGCAAACTCAAAAGGGAAATCGGGGGGAGCATGCGTCAGCACGTTACGGTGCGGAATCAATACTTCCGTAACCCAAGCGAGTGCGATCTGACCTCGCACAGACTCCGTCACGCCCTGCCAGCCGAGCGCCGGCAAGACTTGGGCCGCTGCATCGCGGATATTCGCGTAGTAGTGTCGCTGAAAAATCAATCCTAGAGGCACACAGCCGAGACCCGGAGCGTAGCCGGAAATAGAAATCAGTTCCGTAAGACCCTCCGCCCGATGAATGCAGAGTTCGTCTTCTTGAAAGGGATGGTCGGTCGCTCCAGAAACTGCCTGTGCTACGCCGCGATCGCTTTCGAGACTGGTCAACTCTGGAATCGGCCCAGAAATGCTGGTGTCTCGGTAAGTGAGTGCTGGGCAAGGCGCTGCGGAGCTGCCGATGCAGCCCGTCGCGAGTATTGCAGCCGCAGAGAACTGCGAAACCAAGACCTGGGATTTGGAACTTCGCGAGCGCCAAGCGCCGATCCTTCTCTTGTTCACGTGGGTTATCTTCCACAAAAACCTCGCAAACTTCGAGCAGAATACGCCCTTGTGGCTCGGAGCTCGTTCCCAAGAAGCTCAGAAGGGTTGAGGTACACACAAACCCTCGAGCGCCGTACATCCTGAAATATGGCAGCCGGGCGAAACGGGAATTCAGTCGGAGCGTGGTGTGCTGCTTCGCAGAGCGCATGTTATTGATCGCACTCGTGCTCTCTTTACTTCAGAATCCCGATGCTTGGATGGCTCTGCTGAGCTTGACCTGCCTCGAGATCATTCTCGGGATCGACAACGTCGTATTCATTGCGATTCTCGCCGGTAAGCTTCCTCCGCAAAAACAGCGAATCGCCTATCAGCTGGGATTGACAGGCGCACTGATCACTCGAGTGGCTTTACTGTTCAGCATTTCCTGGGTGATCGGACTGAAAGCCGATCTCTTTGAGTGGATGGGCTATGGAGTCAGTGGTCGCGACTTGATCTTGTGTATCGGAGGCCTGTTCCTGATCGGCAAGAGCGTTCAGGAAATCTACGAAAAAGTGGAACTGCAGCCCCACCAAAGGAGGGCGAGGCCGCACGCGGTCCGACATTCCCTCTGGTCGATCGTACTGCAGATCACCGTGCTCGATATCGTGTTTTCTTTGGACTCGATCATCACCGCTGTCGGCATGATCGAAAACAGCGACACGGCCGAAGGGCTGGCGATCATGGTCGCCGCTATCGTGACCGCGGTGCTCGTGATGATGGCCTTCGCGCGCCCCGTTGGCGATTTTGTGAATCGGCATCCCTCGGTGAAGATTCTCGCGCTTTCCTTTCTGATCCTGATAGGGGTGCTCCTCCTGATGGAAGCCTTTGATGGTCACGTGGATAAGGGATATGTCTACTTCGCGATGGGCTTTGCGCTCACGTTGGAACTGGTCAACATTCGCCGACAGCGCAATCTCGTCGCGCGCGATAACCGAGTTCGAGACACCGGCACGGCCGAGGACACCGGCACGATGATCCCAGTGCGGCCTCCGAGCGTTGCGCACCAAGAGGAGTGAGGCTGATGCGCCTTTCCACTTTGTTGGGACCGGACCTGCGCGCAACCATCGAGTCCGATCCGGCGGGGCTGCTGGATGCTCTCGAGGAGTTTCACGCCGAAGACATCGCCGAGCTGATCGAGAGTCTACCCGACGCGGACGCCATTCAGCTGATGCGGCTTCTGCCGGCTGAGCTGGGCGCCGACATCATCGAACGGGTAGAGTCCGATCGCCGAGAAACCATCCTACGCTCGTTCAACAAAGAACGACGGGTCGAGCTGCTTGCGGAGATGGATCCGGACGATCGGGTGGACGTGATCCAGGAGTTTTCCGATCCAAGCTATGCGGCAAAGGTCCTCGGAGAGATCAGTGAGGCCGATCCAGAGGTCGGTGAAGAGACCCGCGAGCTCGTCGCCTGGGCACCGGAGACCGCGGGGGGCATCATGACGACGCAGTTCGTCGCCCTGGAGCCTGAAACCAAGGGCTGGGAGGCGATCGAGCACTTACGAGGTGTGGGCCAGCGCGACGAGGCGGAGACGCTGTACTACATGTACGTCTGTGGTTACGGACAGAAAATCCTCGGCGTGGTCTCCTTGCGGGATCTCATTTTGGCTGATCCGGGGGCGCGACTCTCGGAGTTGATGACCGAAAAGGTGGTTCGAGTCAGACCTGAGGACGACCAGGAACAGGTCGCTCGAATCATCGCTCGCTACGACTTGGCTGCCCTTCCCGTGGTGGATGAGAACGGGGTGATGCTCGGCGTCTGTACCGTGGACGACGTCGTCGATGTGGTCATCGAGGAGGCCACCGAAGACGCACAAAAAATGGGAGGGGTCGTTCCCCTGGAAGACAGCTATTTTGCGACCGGGCTCGTCGAATTCATTTGGAAGCGGGCCACGTGGCTCGTGGTTCTCTTTTTTGGGCAGCTCCTCACGGCTTCCGTCATGGAGGCCAACGAGAAAACCCTCCGGCTCGTTTTGGAACTGGCTGTGTTCATCCCGTTGATCATCGCCTCCGGTGGCAACGCAGGGGCCCAGTCTTCATCACTGATCATCCGCGCTCTAGCCGTCGGAGAAATCCGTCCGAAAGACTGGCTGTCGGTGTTGGCCCGCGAAGTGGTGATCGGATGCTGCATTGGAATGACCCTGGGCGCCATCGGATTCCTCAGGGCATTTCTACTCGGTCAAGCGATCGATCCCACCTCGATCGCGCTGGTTGTAGGCCTCTCGATCGTCTGTATCGTCGCCCTTGGCACCGTACTCGGTTCGCTATTGCCTATGCTTATCAAACGGCTCGGACTCGATCCGGCCGTCTCTTCGACCCCCTTCATCGCCTCGCTCATCGACGTGCTAGGGCTACTGGTCTATTTTGCACTCGCGCGCGCAATTATGCACCACTAGTCACCCACGATTATGCACCATCAGTGAATATTGGCGACCCGGGAGCTATCTCCGTGTCGAACGAACTCTGAACACACGGGGTCGAGACGCACGACGATTCAAACAAGCTTCAGCTGACGACCCAATTTCGAAGCGACCGGCAAAACCTCATCGAGAATCTCTGAGCTGCACGCGAGGATACCTCGTCGATTCGCCATCTCGGTTCCGCCATACACAAACGGCTCGCCCGCGAGATCCCTAAAGCAGCCACCCGCGGCCACCAAAATCGCCTCGGGACCGCAGGCGTCCCAAGCGCTCGATCGATCCGATAGGTGGACATAGAGGTCTGCCCGACGCTCGGCGATCATGCCCACTTTCAAGCCCACCGACCCGCTGCAAACCTCGTGCTGAATCCCCAACTGAGCGACCAAATCATCGGTTGCTTGACTGCGGTGCGAGCGAGAGACCACCAGACGAACGGAATCCATCGAAGCCGTCTCGCTCACCTGCAGCGCTGTCGTTCGATCCCCGACCCGTAAGGAGGCGCCCACTCCAACCACACCCGAATACAGCTTGTCGCCCACCGGCTGGTAGACGACTCCCATCTTGGAGTTGCCGCCGATGGTGAGACCGATCATCACCGAGAACTCACCGTTCTTCGCGATAAACTCTTTAGTTCCATCGAGAGGATCGACGTACCAGATACGTTCTTTCCCGAGGGAATCCCCGTGATCCACGTTTTCTTCGGCTACGATGCCGTCTCCAGGAAAGGCCTGCTGAATCTGACCCACGATATACGCATTCGCTCGGGTGTCGGCTTCGGTCACCGGGTCCGCCGTTCCCTTCATCTTCACCTCGATCTCCCCGTGGTAGAGCTCGAGAATCCTCTGGCCGGCTTCCTTTGCGATCCGCGTCGCAAGTTTCAGTTCATCAGTGAGCATGGGGGCCTCGTACCATGGAACTTGCGTGAGAAACACCATGCTTCCTGCGCGTCACAGGTCGCACCCTGCACAGCGTCGGCCGCCGAAGGACGACCGGGGATCCCGCGCCCGGCATGGACGAGGAGGACGATGCTCCTGCCGCATCTAGGAGCGCTGCTTGCGGAGCGTAAGCCGTACGTTGAGCGCGCCGCGGCCTCCCTGACGCCGACCTGCCGAAGTGAAGGCAAGCACCTTGGCGCTCAGAGTTCCCTCGGTGAGCGTCTGTACCACGAGGTCTGCAAGCACGCCGAGACCTCCGTAGCTGTGACGTCCCTTGCCGTGGATCACGCGTACAACCCGCGTTCCGCTACGGTGTGCGCGTCTTAGAAACGCGTTTAATGCATGCTCCGCCTCTCTTACGGTGAACCCGTGAAGATCGATCTCTGTGTCTGATTGCTCCTCCGAAAGCCCGCGCAAGGCGACCGGATCTGCGTCATGCCGAATGGCTTCCACGCCGCCATCTTCATCAAAACTTACGCGAAATCGAAACGCATCAAGCCTATTTGAAGCACGCAAACGTCTCTGCCTGCCGCGCCCTTCGACTCGGAACCGCTGCTGTTTCAGCTCTGTCTCCGCGCGTATTCTCTTGGGGGAAGGCCTGTTCGCAAGCGGGGTGACATCCGCATAGAGCCTCTGCAGTGCCGCACGATCTTCGCGCAGCCGATGCTCGCTCTGCTCGGGTTTAAGCCGCTTTTCGCGTGGCCTCTGCAGTGCCGCACGATCTTCGCGCAGCCGATGCTCGCTCTGCTCAGGTTTAAGCCGCTTTTCGCGTGGCCTCTGTTTTTTGGCGTCTGCACGAGCGGAGGCATTGGTCGGGCACCGGGCAGCCTTCGGTTTGTTTGGCACCGCCGGGTTTGAATTGAACTCGGGCACTTCGGAGCGCTCAGGCATGTCGTTCGCAAGTCGCTCAAAAGGTCGGTTCGAGAAGACCGCAGTAGAGTCGCCAGGCCGAGCCCGATCTCGTTTTATGCGACTGACCATTCGACAAGGGTATTGTAAACTCGGCGCGATCGCATGGGGTCGAAGGAACCAAAGTGTACGGACTCGTCTCCTGACGAAGCACATGTCCCCATGAACGACGAAGCCGAAGAGGAGCCATCTCTGCCCCCAGGCCTGCTATCGCGACTACGCGCCTGCCTTGAGTGCGTGCACGCCGATATCCAAGCCGTGCTGAAGCACGATCCGGCCGCGCATAGTCTTCTCGAGGTACTCCTGACCTACCCTGGCCTACACGCCCTATGCGTACATCGAATCTCGAATATCCTTTGGGAACGAAAACATAAACTGAGCGCACGTGTGTTGTCCCATCTAGGTCGCTTTTTTACGGGCATCGAGATTCATCCAGCAGCTCGAATGGGCCGCGGCGTGTTTATCGACCATGGAATGGGAGTCGTCATAGGCGAAACCGCAACGGTCGGAGACGACTGCATCTTATTCAAGGGCGTGGTGCTCGGAGGAACCAATCGAACACATCAACAGCGCCATCCGCAACTGGGACAGGGCGTTGTCGTGGGAACCAATGCGTGCATCCTGGGGAATATAGAAATTGGAGACGGCGCACGAGTCGGCTCTGGGTCGGTGGTGCTCCGATCTGTGCCGCAAAATGCAACGGTCGTGGGAGTGCCGGGACGAATCGTGGACCGCAAGAGCGATCGGACGCGCCGCGTTCATGCGGATCTAGATCATGCAGCGCTGCCCGATCCGATCTCGAGCACGCTCCGCTCACTCAAGGACGCGTATGCGCAGATACATGAGCGAATCCGAGCTCTGGAGCACCACCTCGGTATGGATCCGTCAAAGGACCATGACGAAACAGCGATTCACTCAACTGCAGGGAATCAACCGCCGAGAAGCGTTAGAGAGCCAATGCCCACGGAGTAACCAGGGGGACGGCAACCATGTTCGCTACCAGAGATCGATCACTACGATTCCTCGCTCTTCGCCCGGAGACGGCTCGCCCGGTGCGCCTGGCTCTTGTCGAGACTGGGGTAGCTCCAGCTGAATCTGCCTCGGAGAGTCTTCGAGATTCCAGCTCTTCCGTTGCCGCCGAAGCATTTCGTCGATCACATCGAAGTCCATCATGCAGTACAAGTTTTGCACACTACGTGCCTAACTCGTCACGATTAAATTTCGGTGCTTGGCCGACTAAATCAAACTCTTACGACACCTGCAGTGTTGCACAGGAGGCAACAGAGTCGTCGACTGTACTCTCGGAAGCGACAACGCGACTTTTATCGGTCCGATCTGGGGAGGTCTAGGTGCGTCTATCCGGGGTGGATACAATAGCGTTCGTATCCTACATCGCAGTTGTTGTAGTCGTATCCCTTACGGCATCCAGGCAAAAAGAACATACTGAAGGATACTTTCTCGCTGGACGTAACCTGAGTTGGTGGCTCATCGGACTTTCCCTTATCGCGTCCAACATTTCTACTGAGCATCTCGTAGGGATGAGCGGCAAAGGGTTTGAGCTTGGACTCGCAATAGCGAGCTTTGAATGGATCGCCGCAGTAGCCCTGGTACCCGTCGCACTCGTTCTACTGCCGCGTTTTCTAGAACGTCGAATCTATACGCTCCCTGAGTACCTTGAGTGGCGATACAATTCTACCGCCAGAGCCATTATGGCCTTCTACCTAATGGTACTTTACGTACTCGCCGCAATGGCTGGAATCCTTTATACCGGCGGTTTAGCACTCGAAGGCATATTCGGGGTAAATCTTTACTACGGAGTGTGGGGAATCGGCCTACTGACCGGAGCGTATACGGTCTATGGTGGATTGAAAGCGGTAGTCTGGTCTGACTTGATACAGGGTCTGACCCTACTTGCAGGCGGAACGCTTGTTTTCGTGCTCGGGCTCGATAAGGTTGGTGGGTTTTCAAACTTTCTAGCAGTCAATGCCGACAAACTTCACATGGTATTGCCTCTTGACCATGCAGAGATGCCTTGGAGCATATTTGCACTAGGAATCTGGATACCCAATATCTGCTACTGGGGACTCAATCAGTTCATCACCCAGCGCGTGCTGGCGGCGAAGGACTTGGCAGCCGGCCAAAGAGGAATCCTCTTTGCTGCTTTTTTGAAACTCTGGATTCCCTTTATCGCAGTGCTGCCGGGGATCATGGCACACCAACTCTACGGCGAGGAAATCGCAAAAGGAGATCACGCCTACGCGTACTTTGTACAAGAGCTGCTTCCACCGGGGCTCCACGGAATCATGTTTGCAGCCCTCTTGGGTGCAGTCATGAGCTCACTGGACTCGATGCTCAACTCTGCATCGACAATCTTTACCATCGACCTCTATGGCCGCTACCTGGCAGGCGCACATGCGACCGATAAAGACTTGGTGCGCATTGGTCGATGGGCCACGGCCTCCTTCGTGACGATCGCTTGTCTTGTCGCCCCTGAGCTTCGGCACATGGGATCGATTTACGACTATATGCAGTCTGCATGGAACTTTATCTGGCCAGGCACCCTGGCTGTGTTTGCTATGGGAATCCTTTCAAAGAAAACCACGGCAAGCGCGGCAGTCCTTGGCCTCATCGCATCGGTTCCCTTGTATGCCGTGTTCTTAGCAATTCTTGAGGGACAGTACCTCAACGCCTCAGCGCTCGCCGCGCTATGCACTTTTATATTGGTTATCGTCACTTCGCATGTATTCCCCGTATCACCCAAAGAACCCGTACCACCCAAAGAAGCAGTGCAGTCTCAGAGCGAATTCAAGGAGTTCTTTGTGGGCTCGCCGAGCATCAAAATCGCGAGTCTCGTGATCATCATGTGCACTACAAGCCTGTATATCTTCTTCTGGTAGTCGACCGAGAATCTTCGCTGCATCCCGACTCGCGAGCGCCAACCTAAAGTCTTTCTCTGGCAGCCAGAGCATATGCACAGCGCCGGCGGACAACCCTAGTGGAGATGCAGCGTTTGCGCGGAATGTGTGCATTCACTGCAGGACGCCGACCGGTGATTCCTATGCTAAGTAGCGCCATGACTATCCCGTTTGTACCGGAGGGTGTCTGGACCGCACTCGCTACCCCTTTTACCAAGGACAACTCGCTGGATCTGGAAGCGTTTACTCGGCTGGCACAGTTTCAAATTCAGCAGGGGGCTCAGGGCTTGGTGCCTTGTGGGACGACCGGAGAGTCACCGACTTTATCCGCAGGGGAACGCAGGACACTGATCGAGTCTGCGGTACACCTGGCCGGCGGACGTTTGGGGGTGCTCGCAGGAACCGGCAGCAACAATACGGCCGAGGCGATTCGTGGGGCGCGAGAAGCAAAGGAGCTCGGCGCTGACGCAGTCCTGCTGGTCGACTGCTACTACAACGGACCAAGCAGTCTGGAGCTGCGCACCGAATATTACGAGAGAGTCCTCGCAGCGGTACCGAATATACCGCTTGTGCCCTACGTCATCCCCGGCAGAACCGGGTGCATGCTTTCGATCGCCGACCTCATTCATCTACATCAAAGCCATGCCGAGCGAGTTTTCGCCGTGAAGGAAGCGACCGGAGACGTAAATCGCATGCAGCTTGAACGCGAGCTGGCCCCGGAACTGCAGATCCTGTCGGGTGACGACGAACTCACTCATTCGCTTGTCGACGATCCGAACATCAAAGCCTCTGGAACGATCTCGGTCATGAGCAACATCGTGCCGGCGGCGATTCATCGCGTGGTGGAGGCATTGCGAACGGGAGATCGAGACGAAGCAGCGCGGATGCATGCTGCGATTCAACCTCTGCTCGAGCGGGTGGGCTGTACGCTTTCCTCTGAGCGCATCCTACCGAACGGACGAAGGCTTCGAGTAGAGGACAAGTTTCGCAATCCGGTACCGGTCAAGACGATGATGGCCGGACTCGGGATGATCCCGGCGCATATTCGAGCTCCGCTCGGTTGGATGACGCATCCTGCGGTGCAGCTTTGTCGAGAGGCGCTGCAGACGGTGTTTCGACAATCGGCCTTTGTACTGGAGCCGATCGCCACGCATTTCGGAGTCGACATCGAGGCGCGCCTGCGAGACGACGCGCTGTGGTCTAGTTTGGCTCGAGCAGTCTAGTCTGGCTCGAGCGGTCTGGTTCAGTCGGGGCCAAACGTGCCGAAGACCACCACTACAACGTTGCTGGAATCGGCCTCTGCAGTCTTCGAACGCATCTTGACGGCCTTCGCTCCGCTGTGATGAATGACGCATCCTGTGTGTCTTTCGGTCGCAGTCGCCGCTAGCGGTTTGCTCTTCAGGACCCTACAGCTTCCAATAGGCAGAAGCGTTGGGTATCGGAGGGTGGGTCCTTTGCACACGCTCCGATTTGACTCAGGATGCCTCCGAGGCTTTGATATCTTGTCATGAATAAGGTTCTTCCCTCAGCTGAGGCTGCTCTCGCCGACGTTCACGATGGAACTACCCTGATGAGTGGGGGGTTCGGGCTGTGCGGTAATCCCGAAGACTGCATTCGTGCCCTTCGCCGAAAAAACGTGAAGAACATTCACGTGATAAGCAATAATTGCGGCACAACTCTGGAAGGCCTCGGACTTCTGCTCGAAAACGGGCAGGTGAGAAAGATGACTTCCTCCTACGTGGGTGAGAACAAGAACTTTGCGAATCAGTTCTTGAACGGGAAGCTCGAAGTCGAACTGAACCCGCAAGGTACGCTCGCGGAGCGCATCCGGGCGGGTGGAGCAGGAATAGAGGCTTTCTTCACCCCAACCGGCGTCGGCACACCGGTCGCTGAAGGAAAAGAAGTGCGCGACTTCGGTGGCCGTTTGTGTGTTCTCGAGACGGCGCTTCGAGCGGACTTCGCCATCATCAAAGCATGGCGAGGCGACGCCTGGGGCAATCTTGTGTATCGAAAAACTGCCCAAAATTTTAATCCAATCATGGCGACTGCAGCTAAGATAACGGTCGCCGAAGTAGAAGAGCTCGTCGATGTCGGCGAGCTCGACCCAGACCAGATTCACACACCCGGCATTTACGTTCAGCGTGTGATCCAAGCTACCGACTACGAGAAACCCATCGAGCAACGGACCGTGCTCAAGCGAAAGGAAAGCGTATGCCACTGACCCGCGACCAAATGGCACAGCGCGTCGCAGCCGAGCTACGCGATGGGTACTATGTCAACCTGGGTATCGGAATGCCGACCTTGATCGCCAACCATATCCCAAGCGGGATGGATGTGATCCTTCAGTCTGAAAACGGTCTCTTAGGCATCGGCCCGTTTCCAGAAGAAGGAGCAGAAGACGCAGATCTCATCAACGCAGGCAAACAGACGGTTACGGGTGTCCCGGGATCTTCGTACTTCAACAGCGCAGAGTCTTTCGCGATGATTCGCGGGGGTCATGTCGATATGTGCGTGCTTGGCGCCATGCAGGTCTCTGCGTCGGGAGACCTCGCCAACTGGATGATACCCGGAAAAAAGGTCAAGGGTATGGGCGGTGCGATGGATCTGGTCGCGGGGGCTCGCCGGGTCATCGTGATGATGGAGCAGGTCACGAAATTTGGCGAACTAAAGATTCTCGACGAGTGCAGTCTTCCTCTCACCGGGATCGCATGTGTCGACGTTATCGTCACCGATATTGCGGTGTTTCAGGTAACTGAAGTCGGGCTACTACTCAAAGAGCATGCTCCTGATGTAAGCATCGAGGACGTGAGAGATAGAACGCAGCCCGACATCATCGTCGCAGACGACCTACGCAAGATACCGATACACCTGAACTGATCTCGACCGATTCACCTCGGCCGTCGCGCTTGACCCGACAGTCAGAAGCACCCAGGATGCTTCGATGGTAGTTCGTCGTCGTGGCTCCATTCAAGACGTTCCCAGCTTTCTCGACGCGGCCAATCGAGGAATTCGAAGCAAGCGCCGGCACATCCGATTTGTAGGCGAATCTCCGTTTGGACCACGGTTGCGATTGAGAAGATTCGAGCTGGGCAACGGGCTACGAATCTGCACCGTGGTCGACAAGGCCGCTCCGGTTGTCGCCTACCATACTTGGTACCGAGTGGGTTCTCGACATGAGTCACCGGGAAAAACGGGGCTGGCGCACCTCCTCGAGCACCTCATGTTCAGCGCCACCAAGACACGTCCGGCAGGGGAATTCGATGCGCTCTTAGAGAGAGCGGGCGCAGAGAGCAATGCGGCGACCTGGACCGATTGGACTTGTTACTACGAGAATCTACCGCATCGCTATCTTGAACTAGCCATCGAACTAGAAGCCGATCGGATGGCGAACTTGGTACTGAAACAGGCTCAGGTGGCTTCCGAAAAAGAGGTGGTCGCCAACGAGCGCATGTACCGAGTGGACGACGATGTCGAGGGCACTGCAACCGAGAAGCTCTACGCAACCGCTTTTCGAAAGCATCCCTACAGATGGCCGACGATCGGTTGGATGGATGACATTCGCGGTTTAACCAAAGAGGACTGCCTCCAATTCTATCGGCGCTATTACGCACCGAACAACGCGGTCGTCATCGTGGTCGGCGATTTCGACGAACAAACCGCCCTGGAGGGCATCCGAGAGCATTACGGCACCTATCGAGCTGCAAACTTACCCGAGGAGCACACCGTTCGCGAAACGGCTTTGCGGCGAACCAAGCCACTTCAGCTATTTCTGCCGGCATCAACGGAGAAAGTTCAGCTAGGGTACCGGGCTCCACCGTTCGGTCATCCAGATCATGTTCCTTTCACCCTGGCCCACGAAGTGCTCTTCGGCGGACGGGCCTCGCGTATCTATCGGCAACTGGTCAACGAACAGGAGCTTGCGTCCGAGTGTCGAGCATCGATCGCCCCCTTTGTCTACGCAGGTCTTTATGAGGTCTGGCTTTCGGCCAGGCCGGGCCAGCGGGGTAACGCCATGCTCGAGATTTTTGACCAGGAAGTCGATCGCATCACTAGAGTCGGCGTCGATGCGGAGGAACTGGACCGCGTGAAAAACCGCTACGAACTCTTCCTCCTACAGTCGCTAGACAGCGTTGGCGGCAAAGCGGAGCAGATCGGATTTTACGAGACAGTCCTCGGGACTTCCGAGGGACCCTTTGAGCGACTTGAGGCCATTCGGCAGGTCACCTCCAAATCTGTGCAGCGAGTCTGCAAGAAATACCTGAGACCCGCAGGTCGCGTCCTACTGGAAGTGTTTCCGGAAGAGCAGGCAGCATGAACTCAGGCAATGGACGATCCGCCATGCGGTTTATGTCGGAGGGCGGCGTCGTTGTCCTACTGGAGGAATCTCATGATGTCCCACTTGTAGACGTATGTCTGATTTTGAGGACCGGAGCGACAAGCGACCCGCTGCAGAAATCAGGACTGACCCGGATGCTGGCTCGGATGGTGCGAATGGGCACACGGCGTCGGCAGGGTAAAGAGATCGAATCGATGATCTCGGGACTCGGCGGGCGGCTTTCCATCGAGGTCTCACCGAGCACCGTCGCACTCCAAGGAACGGTCATTCAGAAAAACGTAGAAGCGTTTGTAGGCTTGCTTGGAGATTTGATCTCGCGACCCGCGCTTCGTACGACCGATCTAGGCTATATCAAGAGAGAGACCGAATCAGACCTCGTTGCGGCTCGTGAAAACGATGAATTGCTAGCGGCTCGAGCGTTTCGAAGCACGCTTTTTAGCGGACACCCTTACGCCCGCTCCGCCGTCGGTTGCTCACAAGAGATTCGACGGTTGAGTCGAAAGGACCTTCAGAATCATCACGCGTCACACTACGTTTCCGGTAATTTAATCATCGGCTTAGGTGGAGCCTTAGATCGGGGCGAGGCCGAGAGGCTGGTAAGCGAAAAGCTATCGGTCCTACCAAACGGAGTGGGTCCTCAGTCTACCGTTCCAAAAACCAAATCAAGATCCGGGAGACGTATCGTCCTAGTCGACAAACCTGGGCGTACGCAGACTCAAATGCAGATCGGGACTCTCGGAGGATCGATTTTCGACGAAGATCGGTTCGCCCTCGCGATAGCGAATACTGCCTTTGGAGGTATGTTTTCTTCAAGGCTGACTGAAGAGGTGCGAGGCAAACGCGGATGGAGCTACGGGGCAAGCAGCGCACTACAGCTTGGACGAAGACGGGATGCATGGTCGATGTGGACGCATCCATCTTCGGAAGACTTGGTCGCCTGCGCGCGACTTCAGCTTGAGCTCTTAGAGTCGTGGGTGGAGCGGGGAATCAAGAGATCCGAAATGCAGTTTGCTAAAAATTTCTTGATCAACAGCCACTGCTTTGACGTGGATACGGCGGACAAGCGATTGGGCGCCCGCATCGATGCCGAGCTGCTTGAACTACCCGGTGATGCCCACCTTCAATATGCCAAACGGATACGCAGCGTTCGCCTCGCAGACTGCAATGAAGCGGTGCAGCGGCGCATCGATCCAAACAATCTAGTCATCGCAGTGGTGGCCAGTGCCCCTCAGGTGATCGACTCCCTTGCGAAGCTTCCAAACGTTCGCTCGGTAGAGGTCGTCCCTTCCGAATCCGTTTTTGAGTAAAGATCGGGTCTTCACGGGGTCACGGTCACCGATGGAGCGAAGATTTCATCTTGCCCGCCCTCTACGTCGTCCGCGTAGTTGATGACCGCAGTGGAAAACGTGCCTTCCGCAGACGCAGAAAGATAACGTTCACCAGCGCTGGTGGGGTCCGTACCGTCAGCTGAGATTCTGTCGACTCCTCGGTTCCACGAGAACACCGAGTCCTTTCCCGCCGAAATCGCGACGCGGTCATCTGTATCGTCGAAAGATCCGTTGTCGTTTGTATCGACCCAAATCTGGATTTCGATCGGACCGCCGGTGTCGAGAATGCCGGGTATCCACACGTTCACATTTGGTTCACCGTCGGGTTCATTGAGCGCGACATCGCGAAAATTACTGAAGTGATAGACTCCCACGGTGTACTGCTGAGTCGGCGTCAGGTCACGAATACGAGGGTCTTGGGGCTGTCGCTCTTCGAGCACGCGCACTTCGACACGCAGCACCGGAGGAAATCCGCGCAGCGAAGCGCCGAAATCTGCAGTCTGAGGCGTGAACACGGGTCGACCACCGTCGCCCGCACGATCGCTCGCGATGGGCAACTCATCGAACTCGAATTCATGAGTGAACGACTCGACTTCGTTGCTCGCGCACGAGAACTCCTGAATCCACTGATGGTCCAGCGGAATCGAGCTCAGGCTCCCGTCTCGATCGAGGTCGGCGAAAAAATGAAATTCGGTATCCCTACCTTGAAGGAACTCGACGTCATCGAAGCGAACCGTGGTCCCCGACGACGGAAGCTCATTCATGACCGCCAGGGCTCGAAGAAGAGGAGCCGATCCTGCTTGGGTAAACATGACGCGGACCTGGTTTTCCTGATCGAGGTGCGGATCAAAACTATCCAGTGCGATCGAGGGCGTACAGGTCGTTTCCTGACTCCATTGATCGGTGTCGACGAGCAGGAAACAACCGGGCAGAGTGAGCGCGCTGAGCCCCATCACGAGGCCGACTCGCATCTTGTAAACGGAAAAAAAATAGGACTTCATTCTTTGTTCAGGCCCAAGCCGCTGGTTGTTCTTCATGACTAAAATCTCATCTGAGCGGTTGCCATACAGCCCGAAACTCCGCAGGCACCCCCCACCTCAGGCTTAGAATCCGCCAACGCTGAATCCGACCGTTCTTCATCGTTAGGAGAAAGCAGCACCAACGCGATGCCGCTGGCGATGATCGCAGCGCCGCCGAAAACAAGCACGTCGGTGCTGACCTGGAACGCACGCAAGCGATCTTCTTCGCCTTGAAGATCGTAGCCTACTGCGCAGCTGTTGTTTGGACAGCGATCATCGATATCGCTCTGGGTATTTAGTGCAAGAATGCCGGTCGCCGCCCCAGCAACGAGCGCCGCGCCGCCCAAACCTATCAGTGAGAAACCGGTGACGCGCATCGGATTTGGACCGTGCGACTCCTGACTCTCGAGGAGCTCCTGCCGAGCCTGAACCGCGGCTGCTTGCTGTGCCGCCTGCGCGGAGGCTTCGCGTTGACGGGCCTCCTGCTCCATCGTCGCCACCGTATCTTCCATGCTGCGCAAGCGTATGGCCAAGGTTGTCGCCTGCTCATTGCTCGGGTCCGCTTCTAGAAAGCGACGCAGATTTTCAGCAGCAGATCGCAAATCGCCACCATCGCGAAAGGCAACGTATGCGTTGTACAGCAACGCGGGTCGCCGGCTCAGCTCGTAAGCGGCTTCGAACTCCTCACCCGCTTCGCGATATCGCCCGGCGTCGTAGAGATTCTTTGCCACGCGATAAAGCGTGCGGGCCTGATCGTCATCGAGGCCCTCGGTGGACATCCGAGTGGGCCCTTCCTCATCAGCGGCCTGTGCCCGATCGGCGGCCTGTGCCCGGTCGGCAGCAGAGTCTGGCGGTGCCGACCGGCTTTGGGGCCCCTGGGCCCAACCTACATTTGAGGTGCTGTGGAGGAGTACCATCACGACGAGCAGGGCAGGTGTCGATGTGCCGGATCGGACAGATCGAAAAACAGGATAAGGCAGCGAGGCCACAGAGCCGGCATTCATGCGTTCGGTCATCGATTTCCTGTAAGTTGCGAGCTGAAAGCCTGTGAGTTTCGGGAAACGGCCACTGGCGCAGAGCGAGATGATTGGATCGCACCGTAGGCCGGTGAGGTGATCGCTTGTCGAGCTCGTGGCCAGATAGCGCTGGACCCTAGCGCAAAATCCCAGGCATTGGCCAACTTCAGCACTGGTCTGGGGCAACAGGACGACTTAGTGGGGCAACAGGACGACTTAGTGGGAAGCCGCGATACTAGAAATATGGTCGTTGCAAAGCGGATACCGGCTCCGTGCGCAGGCATTCGCTGGGCGGGCATCCCTTCACCTAATAGAGGGCAAGCCTCTCTCACGCCGCGAGGCGCTGTTTGGCAGCCTTGAGCACGGTCGCTCGCTTCTTATGCTGCGCTTCCCACTCCAAGACAGCCTGGGCTTCGTCAACCGACATCTCCTGCAGCTTGGTCACAATCGTACGCGCATTCAGCTCATCGTAGTCATTGAGCGGCGCCTCGGAATCCATGGCGTCCGAACGTGTCGACATGGTGCGAACCCCGTTCGACCTTGCGAACCCTGAATCATCCGTATCGGCTTCCGATTCATCACCGGATAGCGCCCCCAGACGATCTTCGAGCCGACCCGCGAGACTTCGCAGGGCCTGACGCATCCCCTGAAGCAGCCGCATCTCAACCGCTCGGGTATCGAACGCTCCGTTTCGCAGTGCGCCGTTGAGTTCCGGCGTCAGGATGGGAGCAGGCTGCTTTAGGAATTCAGCCCAGTTTCGTGCTTCCAAAGCCAGGGACTCGAACATCTGAAAGCTCGCCGAGCGCGTATCGCGAGCAAAACTAACTCCGGCATCTCGAGTTTCTCGCACGAACGACGCACCCGCATCGACCGTATCCTCGACAAGAGACCTACCCGCGTCTCGGGTAGCCTCGATGAACTTCTGGCCCTCGGCCAGCACTGAAGCCCGTGTCGTCGCCAACTTCGTCGAAACAGTGTCCATGGATCTTCACCTCCCGTCGCATTCGCTGCAGTGATTGGGCGCCTGCATGACGCAGTGCGTTGGTTTGTTATTAACCATTCGTTTTAAGCGGGTCAAGACCAGAAACAGTTTGTTTTTCCGAGGAACTAGCTTCGAATAAACCCACTCTGTTCCCGAGTGATGACGTCTGCATCATGTACGCGAATCGCCGAATCACCAACGCATCGCGTCAATCGCGCTATCGCCTTGCGTCATTAGCACGATCCGGACTCCGATGTCAGAGGACTCGGTGCACAAACGCACGAACCATCCCTTGACTGAAATACGTAGGTCGAAGGGCTGCCGGAGATTAATTGACAGACCAGCAGTCTGCGTGGAACGGTGTGCCGCGCATGTGGAATCACGTCTGTCTCTTGTTGCTTCAGGGTGGCGCGAGCGACCGCCTGGACGTCAGCCAGCTCGTCCTCGAAGCGTCTCCCATGGTGAAGGGCGTGATGCTCATCCTCGTGGCCATGAGCCTCGGCTGCTGGCTGATCGTCTTTTCGAAGGCCATCCAACTCGTGGCGGCAGGGCGCTCCAGCTCACGGTTCCTCGATTGCTTCTGGGGAGACGATGCTGCTTCTTGGGATGCGGAACGCTTGGAAGGCATTTACGCCCAGGTGCGCGCGTTTGGCCGAGCGCCCTTAGCGGCGGTGTTCCGCTCCGGCTACGTAGAGTTAGCTCGGGTCATGGGCGCGGGACAATCGTCGTCGGGTCACTACCAGGCAAGCCAGGCGGGTGACTACGATATTGAGAACGTGGAACGGGCTCTAAGACGCACCGCAAACAACGAACTCACAGGCCTCGAGGCCATGCTCCCCTTTTTGGCCACTACGGGAGCGACCGCTCCTTTTATTGGTTTGTTCGGTACGGTGTGGGGAATCATGAACTCCTTCATCGGCATCCGAAACGAAGGCTCAACCGGACTTGAAGCGGTTGCTCCGGGCATCGCAGAAGCTCTTGTGGTCACCGCCATCGGCTTACTGGCAGCGATTCCCGCGGTCATGGCTTACAATTTTTTCGTGAGAAAGATTCAAGTGCTCGAAAGCGAAATGAACGCTTTTCAATATGACTACCTCAACATCGTACGGCGCCATTTCTTGAGGAGTTGATCGCTTCTTGAGAGATAGAAAAAGAAGCTTCGGGAACGCATCATGGGGATAAGCAGCGGGGGAAGAGGCTCGCACGGGCGCGCGCCACTTTCAGAAATCAACGTCACGCCTATGGTGGACATCATGTTGGTACTGCTGGTGATCTTCATGGTGGCGGCTCCCATGATGACGACCGGTGTTCCGGTCGACCTGCCGCAGGTACGCGCTCCGCAAATGGACATCAGCCAAGAAAAAGTACTGATCACGGTCGGAGCTTCCGGCGAGCTCTTCATCGAAGATCAGCCCGTGGAGCTGGACATGCTCGAAACGGCACTCCGCAACCACGAGCAGGCTCAAAGCGACGATCAGGTCTATATCTATGCAGACGAAAACGCGCGTTACGGCTCAGTGATGAAGATCTTTGCAGCCATCAAGCGGAGCGGCATCGAAGAGCTCGGTCTTGTCACGGATCCCCTTGGGTCCGAGTAAGCTTGATGAGGCCGAACGAGGGTTTCTACCGGCAAGGCATTTCACGTTCCCAGGTGATCTTGGGCGCGCTCGGCAGCGGCCTGGTCCACGCGCTGATATTGGTTGCGTTCTCGGCTTATGCAGACGTCTCACCACCGAGACATCCGCGCTTGGAGCACGCGCTGAAGAAACAGCCTGAAGAGCACGTCATCGCCGCAGAGCTGCTCACGCTCGGCGAGGCCCTCGACCCGGGAAGACTGCCGGATCGTTCGGCACCCCAAGCAGCCACATCGCAGGCGAACCCCGAGAAGATGATTTCCAAGCGTCGAGCGAAACGCAGAAGCCCTGATGCAAAATCAAGGCAAATCGACTCGGTGGAAGACGCCCTTACGAAACTTGGCAACCGGGCCGAGGTCTTCGACAGTCTGGAACGACAGCGCGAAATAGAAGGCGCTGAAATCGGTATTCAGGAGGGGACCACTACCGAGACTACCGCTCAAAATGAGTACTACACGAGGCTCTATGCTTTCTTCCGCCGCGGTCTGGTTTGGCCCGCGACGCTCTCCAGAGCTCAGTTGTCTCGGCTCAATCTTCCGGTGGCGGTGCGTATTCGGCCCGACCTTTCGTTCGAGTACACGTTCTCGGGCTCCAGCGGAAATGATGATTTCGACACGGCAGTACGCCAGCAGATGCAGCGCCTGTCTGGACTGCGTTTGCCGCCACCCGCACTCGAAATCGAAGAGCTTGCCTTCAGTAACTCCTACCGCATCAACTTCACCGGTCGGCTCGGCCTCTCGGCTGAGCGCAGCACAGACCGCTCTGAGGCTACCTCACCCTCTGCTCCTGCAGAGGAACCACCTACGCCACCCAGTGAGCCGCCACCTCGTGAGCCATCACCCACTGAGCCGCCACCTCGTGAGCCATCACCCACTGAAAGCTCCAGCGACTCGATACAGGCCGATCCGAGCCCTACTGCACCCACATCCAACCCCGCCTCTCAGTCCATATGAAGAATCAAAAACCCAAGAAACGCCGAGTCTCTACATGCTCCAGCGCGATGTTGCTGGGGTCCCTTCTTCTGACCACGGCTGCGCTGACGATACCGGCACTGGGTCAACTTGACGGAGCTCAGACCCGAGATGATGCGTTTGAAACCGACGAGGAGCCCGAGCTACCGTCTCATACTGTTGTCATCAACGTTGATGCTACAGAACGAACGCGGATCCGCATCGGCATCCCTAATTTCATGGGTCCGAGCCATTTAACGGGCCCTGCTGCAGAGGTTGCTCGAAACGACCTCACCTTGATCTCTCTTTTTGAAGTACTGCCCGCACGTCAATATCCTTCAGCGGATGCCGAGGGCCTGGCCATTCGGATAGGCCCGTGGGCGGAAATGGAGACTCAGGCGGTGATCAAAGGATCGATCTCCGGAACCGAGTCGCAACAAACCCTCGAACTGCACCTATTCGAAATATCTGCCGGTCCACGCCCGACGTGGACGAGAACCTATCAAGGCACCCCGGGGGAGCTGAGAGGGTTTGTACACGATTTTTGCAATAAAGTTGTAGAAAAACTCACTGGCGAGGCAGCCCACTTTCATACCAGGGTCGCCTACGCGAGCCGCTTGGGTCCGGGCAGAAAAGACGTCCGGGTGGCAGACTACGACGGGTTCAACGACCGACGCGTGAGCACGTCAGCGATCGCCATGCTGCCGAGCTTCGCGCCGAGCGGAGAGATTTGGTACTCCGTGCTCACCCAAGTGGGCATGTTCATCACCCGCGCGGGCGCCCGAGACGCTCCGGTGATCGAGGGCGACGGGCTTACGATGTCGCCCACAATCTGCGAGGGGCGGGTGTTCTTCACATCGACCCGGCACGGAAACAGTGAACTCTACAGCTCCAGACTGGACGGCAGTCGCGTGCGTCGCCTTACCCGGCATCCGGCTATCGACGTCAGCCCTCGCTGCGGACCACGCGGCAAACTGGCGTTCGTTTCGGCTCGGCACGGAAAACCGCAAATCTTTACAATGGACTACGATGGATCGAACGTAGAGCGCGTGACGTTCCGAGGCGATCACAATCAAACGCCGGCATGGTGCCCCGATCCAAGCAAACCTCTACTGGCCTTCACGGGAAGACAGGGCGGACTCGACATCTTCATAGTCAACACCGTGACTCAAGACTATCTGCGACTTACCCAAGGACAGGGAGAAAACAAGGACCCTGCCTGGTCACCTGATTGCAGAATGCTTGCGTTCTCGAGCAGTCGCGATGGAGGCGGCCTCTACATCATGAATCCCAGGGGCTACAATCAAACGCGAATCCTTTCCGGATCTGCAGAGACCGTGAGCTGGTCTCCCTAGCTTAGGGGGAGCCTTGGGTCATTTATCTCGAACGGCTTCGGGAGACGGGTGGGAATTCTCTGGCGGATGTCGGGGGTGCCGACGCGTGGACTCGAACCACGGACCTAGCGCGTATGAAACGCCCGCTCTAACCACCTGAGCTACGTCGGCCGAGAAGATGGGCGAGTATAGGGACTGGACTAGACCTGTCAAATCCTTCTGAATCTGAGCTATCTACTCAAATTCAAGCTTCGTACGAAGTCAGATGCTTCGGATTTGAACCGCATCCTCCGTGGACCATCGGCCACCAAACCTTGTTTCGCGTCTGCTAGCTTTCGCTGGAGGTGGGGTCGCCAGAGGCAAGATGATCGATCCAATCGGCCGCAGAGCGAAGCGCATGCCGACCCTCACGAACGAGAACTGCCAGCCCCTGAAAGGCGTGGGTCATTCCTCGCCAAACCTCTAAGGTGACGTCGACACCCGCTTCCTCTGCCCGCTCTGCAAAGCGCTCCACCTCAGACCGCAATCCCTCGGCTCCTCCCACCTGGAGAAAGAGGGGGGGCAGACCTTGAAGATCCGCGTACAGTGGAGAGGCGAGCGGATCGCGTACGGAGATACCTTCGGGCAGGTACATCGAGGCAAAATGTCGGAGCACCTCGGTGCCCAGATAGTCGAAGGTAGCGTTCTCTTCGATGCTGCGTCCGGTGCAAGAGAGGTCGACCCACGGGCTAAGCACTACCGCACCCCTGGGCATGGGTTCTCCTGCATCGCGCATCGTGATCAGAGTGGAGAGGGCAAGGGCGGCACCGGCAGAATCACCACCGATAAACACGTTCTTGGGCGCTACACCCTCTTCGTACAGCGCCAACAGCGCCTTGCGACAATCTCCGAGACCGCTCGGAAACGGACATTCGGGCGCGAGCCGATAGTCGAATCCGATGCACATGAGGTCGGCATCAACGGCGAGACGCGTCATCAGGTCTTTGTGGGTTTGATTGGACCCAAATACATATCCACCGCCGTGGAAATAAAGAAGAACCGGCCTATCGGGGGCGAGAATCTCTCGCGGCTGCAGCACCATCGCCGGACGCCCGGCAAGCTCCCGATGAGATACCCGAACCCGTCGTCGTAAAGAGGGCATCAGCGGAGTAGTCGGAATTCGGCGCCGAATGGCCGAGGGATCCAAGCTCATGAGCAGCTTTGCTTCAGACTGCATCGTCTCCGCCAGCACTTCATGAGCGATTCCCCAGGTAGGGTACTTCGGTCCGCGTAGCGCCCTGCGAAGGGCAACCCGGACTGCGATCGGGCCCGTTGTTGAGGCGAACGTTGCCGTCATTCTGAGATCTTCGAAACGCTGCAGCACCTGTCGCGATAGCGCACGTGCCGCAGACTGTAGGGGTACGGTCAAAGTAGTCACAAGCGTTGCTGTTCACCGGGGTTTTCGCGCCGGGGACTACGGCTTAGCGAATACCTCCGGCCCCGTCCAGTCGAGCTGCGATCTGCGCGCTTCGGGGGACCTCTGCCGGTTCCGTTCGAATCGCAAGCCTTCGAATCACAAGTCATATGCGATACGGAACCCCACAAAGCTCGACCTCAACCTCTGCGGGTACCAGTTGCGGAAGCTGGACCGCAGGAGTTCTGTATGGGTCGCAAAAGAGCCACCGCGTACCACACGATGCTCCCCGTCAAAGTACGGTGCGGAGTATCCTTCGTAGGGTCCGCTGACAAAACCAGGGTACGGACCGAATCGCGTCGCAGTCCATTCCCAGCAGTTTCCGATCATCGACGAAAGCTGTCCCCCTCCGTCCACCGCCGGCATCGGCCCTGCATTTCGGGCATCGAGAAAAGAACCCGCGTAGGGTTGATGAAGACACGACAGTGCATATTCCCATTCGGCTTCGGTCGGCAAGCGTGCCCCGGACCAGCGAGCGTAGGCCTCCGCTTCATAGGCGGACACCCCGATCACGGGCTCAGCACCGTAGAGGGGACGCACTCCATCAAGACGCGCTTGAAACCAACCACCAGAGCCGTCGGACAGCCATCCGAAGGGGCGGTCGAGTGCTTCTCGTTCGACCAAGGCCCAACCTTCTTCACTGAAAAGCTCAGGACGTCGGTATCCGCCTTCTTTCATAAATTGAGCAAAATCTGCGCATGTCACCGGCGTTGCGTCTAGTTCAAAAGGAGCGATCTCTACCCGGTGCGAGGGCTTTTCGTTGTCGTAGGCGCACAGCGCATCGGTACCCATCAGAAAACTACCGCCTTCAAAGCGAATTCTCCGAACTGCCGGCGGTTCGCCAAAAGGACGGCTGTGCTTGCCGCTGATCCCGAGACTGCCTCGAATCAAAGTCCGAACGATCGCCATGGTTTCAAAATGTTGGCGTTCATGGGCGGCGAGAAACCAGCTGAGGTAGCCTCCCTCGGTAAGCCTGCGGGCCTTGTCACCGGGGAACTCGGGCACATCGAGCAGTACACGCTGAACTTCCCGCCGGACGCATCCCAGGTAGTCGAGCAACTCGGAGCGCGAAGGAAGGTCGCCTCGTTCGTTCTTGGGTCGGCCTTCCTGGGCAAAGTCCGTGTGTCGCGATTCCCAAAGGGAACCATCCCCGAGAAGTTCACCGAAAACCCATCGGGCCTCGGTGAATGCAATATGTCCGAGATGCCATCCAAGAGGGCTGTACTCTGGATTCGGCTGGGCGCGGAGTTCTTGATCGCTCAGGTCGTGAATCAGTCGGTAGGTGTCCCGTCGCGCCCTCTCGAGAGGTAGCACCGAGATCATAGCGATTCCCGCACCACTCCCTCTGCGGTTTGAATGACGAGTTCGCCCGGCCTCAATGGGTGATGAATGTCTTGCTGAAACATGGGCTCAGAACAGACTAGCGAGCCCTCTCCCCAAGGGGTTTCTTCGACGAGGTAGAGCGAGGGCGGATCGTCTCGAATCGCATAGCGTACCGAGACGATCGACACGCCGTCAGTCACCGATACGTTGAGCAGCGCGCGCTCTCCCAGCCCCTCGACGATCGTCGAAACCGCGTACATTCCGCATCGGACCCGCTCCGCAAGAGAGGCAGCGTTCACATCGGCGATCAAGGCGAAGATGTGCTCAGAATCGGTGTTGCCCTCGAGCGCAGCATAGGAAGCGTCGGAGAGTGTCTTACGCAAAGGGCGCATCAGCGCTTGCCGAAAAGACCCCAGTAGGCCGTTGTGAACGAAAGCGAGATTCCCGCGAATAAACGGTTGGGTGTTCGCACGATGAACAGCCAACCCGGGCGTAGCACTGCGTACATTGGCCAGAAGGCACCGCGATCGAATGTGGGGCGCCATGCTCTTCAGATTGTCGTCGGACCAAATCGGCAGCACGCTGCGATACCGCGCTGGCTCGGGGCGCGCCGGAGTATACCAAGCGAACCCAAAACCGTCCGCGTTCAGCAGCGCTTCCGTCATCTCTTTCGGTTGGTAACTCTGGACTTCTAAAGAGTTTGGGGGAGAACGTAGAAGTTCATCCGCCGAACGAGAAGGCCCTAAGTATGAGAGAATTCGGCACATGGGCGGACGGTAGCAGACCCCGAGAAAAGTGCCGCGCAGCGCGTTTTTCTCAGGTGTTTTGGGCTCGCTCCCGAGAAAAACAAGGCTTGAGGCCCGAGTCACTCCGATCCAAACTTGGGTAAGTGATCCTCCAGCGAATCCTCAACACTGCACTCGTTTTGTCCCAAGCGGCTGGGGCAGTGAGTGTCGGGTTGGTTCGGGTCGTCGGGTTTTCATTGGCCCTCGGGGCGGGATGGATCGCCTCTAGTGGGTGCGTCGGTGGACCACAACCGGAGCCGCCCTTTTCCGGAGAGCAAGGTGGCGATGACTCGGACGGGTTCTCGGGCACCGACGCGGGTGCCGGTGCCGATAGCGACGCCGGGACAGCGTCGGATGATGGCAACTCGCACGGAGACGCCGGAAACCCAGACCGCGACGCTGCCGAACCCTCAGACGCTGCCGAACCCTCAGACGCTGCCGAACCCTCAGACGCTGCCGAACCCTCAGACGCTGCCGAACCCTCAGACGCTGCCGAACCCTCAGACGCTGCCGAACCCTCAGA